>NZ_JAIVFW010000019.1:0-25916 GCF_020829595.1 Nostoc sp. CHAB 5844 | reverse complement strand
CTGATAAAGCTCAGACAGATGCTAACAACAAGAAAGCTGATTGTGACAAAGCTCAGAAAGACGCTGACACCAAAAAAGCTGATGCTGATAACAAGAAAGCCGATTGTGACAAAGCCACAAAAGATTTAGCTGAGAAACAGGCAAATCAAAAAGCAGCACAAGAAAAAGCAACACACACTTGTGCAGAAAAAGACAAAGCAGAAGCAGCAGCAAAAGAAGCCAAGGAAGCGGCTGCTAAGGCTGAGAAAGAGAAAGCTGACAAGGAAACTGCTGAGAAGGCTGCGAAAGAACAGGCTGACAAGGAAACTGCTGAGAAGGCTGCAAAGGAGAAAGCTGACAAGGAAGCTGCTGCTAAGGCTGCGAAAGAACAGGCTGACAAGGAAGCGGCTGCTAAGGCTGAGAAAGAGAAAGCTGACAAGGAAACTGCTGAGAAGGCTGCGAAAGAACAGGCTGACAAGGAAACTGCTGAGAAGGCTGCGAAAGAACAGGCTGACAAGGAAACTGCTGAGAAGGCTGCGAAGGAGAAAGCTGACAAGGAAACTGCTGAGAAGGCTGAGAAGGAGAAAGCTGACAAGGAAACTGCTGACAACAAAACTGCTGATAAAACCTCTACTTCAACCAGACCATTACCAATACTCAGTTTCAGCCTGAGCGATGTTGGTAAACAGTTTCAGTTAAATTTTGACGGCAATGTAGCCACGCAAAACGTTGCTGGACTGACATCAACTGCATGGCTAACCTTAACCAGCTTTACTGATGGTATAGCAACATTTGATGTAGCTTTAGATAACACTTCGAGTCAAGGTATTAATTCTAGAACCTCTGGGTTTGGTTTTAATGTGTACTCTGACATTCAATCTACAAACAAACTAGACTTAGTTGGAGATAATACAAGTACATCAGGCTTGTTTAGTAATGCTGTTTTCGACGGCTCTTTCCCCAATCAATTTGGTAATGTAGATGTCTGTTTTACTGAAGGTAATACTTGTCAAGGGGGTCAGAATGGTGGTGTGAAGACCGATGATGGTATCAAGAACTTTACCTTCTCTCTTGCCTTCAAGGACAAAGTTGACTCATTCGCCTTAGGTAACTTTGGGGTACGTTACCAAAGCATTGAAGGTACTAATTTAGGTACTAGCGGTACAGGTCGAGGCAGTTATTATCAAGCTCAACCTAAACCTCCTGAGCCGAAAAAAGTACCTGAACCTAGCACAATTGCAGCTTTAAGCTTATTTGGTCTGAGTACTTTAAGGCTGAAGAAGATAAATAAAAAGGATAACTCGCAAGCTTAAGCAATACTGTTGAGTTCTCATATTAGTTGGATATGGGTTGAGAAGTAGACAAACACTTCTTGCCCAATTTTTTTAAGACAAGACATTGACTGATTAGATCAATAACAGTCCTCATTTCAACATTTGTACAGATTTTGCTACAAATAAGATTACAGCCACTAGAACAGATGACAAAGTTTTAGAATTAAGGAGTTAAAACACAATTGAGGACATTATGGCTGCTAACGTAGAAATTTACACTTGGAGGACTTGCCCATTTTGCATCCGTGCCAAAAATTTGCTGAATAATAAGGGTGTTGACTTTATCGAATACAGTATTGATGGTGACGAAGAAGCACGGGATAAGATGGCTCAAAGAGCAAATGGCAAACGTTCTTTACCACAAATTTTTATTAACGATCGCCATGTTGGTGGTTGTGATGATATCCACGCTCTAGAACGTCAAGGTAAGCTGGATGAGCTATTAGCTGCTGACAGTAATGTATAAAATGAGCAAGTATTGGAATTACGCTATTTTCTGCTGCTAAGGTTTGTGAGTCAGTTAAATCATCAGGAGTTAATCTAAATTGAAGAACTTAGAATTTCCTGGCGATTGAGGCAAACAGCGTGAAACTGGCTTTTATTATTGATTCCATCCATCAGCTTGACCCGTGTCATGATACCAGTGTTGCTCTGATGGAAGCAGCACAAACGTTAGGTCATGAAATCTGGATAACTCAGGCAAACTTGCTGAGTGTGGTAGAAGGTAAGGCTTGGGCTATCCTGCAACAGGTGGAACTAGTACCAATACAATTGGTGGAAGGACGTTGGATAGCGGCGAATCCTTGGTATAAGTTGAGCGATCGCTCCTTGATGAACCTGGAAACAATGGATGCCGTATTTATGCGGACAGATCCACCAGTTAACGATTCTTACCTCTTTGCTACCTACATTCTGGATTACGTTGACCAAAATAAAACTTTGGTGATTAACCATCCCGACGGTATCAGGAAGGCAAACGAAAAAATGTATGCCCTCCAATTTAGTGAAGTCATTCCAGAAACTATTGTCAGTGCTGATAAGAATTTTATCCGTCAATTTGTCGAAGCCAAAGGAGCGACGGTTCTCAAACCACTGGGTAACAAAGCTGGGGAAGGGATTTTATTTTTACAAGCAAGCGATCGCAATTTTAACTCTATAGTCGAACTCAGCACCTATCAAGGTCGATTACCTGTGATGGTGCAAACCTACCTACCAGAAGCCAAAGAAGGCGATAAGCGAATTATCTTACTCAACAGTGAACCAATTGGTGCTTTAAATCGTCTTTCTAGTAGCAATGATTTTCGCAACAATATGGCGGCTGGTGGTACAGTGGCGGAAACTGAAATTACCGCCAGAGAATATGAAATCTGTACCAGATTAGCCAACAAACTACGCCAAGACGGCTTAATTTTTGTAGGTATTGATGTAATTGGTGGCTACCTCACGGAAGTTAATGTCACTAGTCCCACAGGAATTCGAGAAATCGATAGATTCAGTGGTAGTCGTCTAGGTCATCAGGTAATTCAATGGGTGGAACAGACTCTACAATCTAAAAAATAAAATAATTGCAATTACTTTGAGTATTTCACGGTCAGCCTTGGTGATTAACTGTCAAGTAACTCTGAAATCAACAACATAATTTTAGCGATCGCACCTGTCAGGTAAGGCTTCTAGCTTTTGAGACAGGTGCTAATCACATTGAAATAAGCTGTTACCTTACTCAACATTATTTCTAAATACAAAACAGGACACTTGTGCCAGCAGACTCTTGCCCAAATATATTTAGTCTGTAATACCAATTTCAAAAATGATACCGACAGGCAGATTGCTCAAAAGGTCATACAACAACTGTTTTACAATCCAAAATGGTATAAGTAGGCTGGACGAGTTTCTTCACCAATTAGCCAAATTAAAAATAGCAACAGAATTTTTTTTCTGTCCCTCGTGGAACTCAGGAATTAGCAAATTTTATACAGCGCTCAGTCCAATCTGAGACTGCTAACTTTCTCTAATATCTCGAATTCAAAATTTTTCAGTTGCGTGGTGGAGTACGCCGTCTTTGGAGAAATTCAGGAATATCTAAACCTGATTTTTCTTTGGGTTCAGCTACTGGTGTTGATGGATTAGCCGCTGGTGATTGTGCAGCTGGTTTTTTTGCTGCAGGTGCTACGCGAGGATTACTGGCATTTTGTGGTGGTGCTGTTTGGCCTTCACCTGTGAATCCAGTCGCAATCACGGTAATTCTGACCTCACCTTGTAGCCGATCATCAATTACTGCTCCAAAAATAATATTGGCGTTGGGATCAACCACCTCATAAATTGTTTCTGCGGCTGCGTTCACTTCATGTAGGGTGAGGTCACTACCGCCAGTAATGTTAAAGACTACTCCTCTGGCTCCTTCAATAGAAGATTCTAGTAAAGGTGAAGAAATAGCGGCGATCGCAGCTTCTCTGGCTCGTGATTTTCCGGAGCTAATACCGATCCCCATCAATGCTGATCCCGCATCTGCCATCACGGCTCGCACATCTGCAAAGTCAACGTTGACTAAACCAGGGATCGTAATGATATCAGAAATTCCTTGCACCCCTTGACGCAGCACATCATCTGCATAGCGAAAAGCTTCCTGTACAGGTGTCTGTTCCGGGATCACTTCTAATAGTTTGTTATTAGGGATGATAATCAGTGTATCTACCCGACTTTTCAGCCCTTCAATGCCTTGCTCCGCTTGGCTAGTGCGACGGCGACCTTCAAACACAAATGGACGTGTTACTACACCAACTGTCAAAGCGCCCATTTCTTTGGCTACTTCTGCAACTATGGGAGCTGCACCTGTTCCAGTCCCACCTCCCATACCAGCAGTAATGAATACTAAATCAGCACCCTCTAAAGCTGTGGCAATTTCATCTCGTGATTCTTCAGCTGCCTTTTGACCAATCGCCGGATTACCACCTGCGCCCAACCCTCTGGTTAACTTTTGTCCAATTTGCAACCTACTCGGCGCTCCTGCTAGAGTCAAAGCCTGAGCATCAGTATTAATTGACCAAAACTCCACGCCACTCACATCAGACTCGATCATCCGGTTAACGGCATTACCGCCACCACCACCAACACCAATTACTTTAATATTGGCAACCCTACCTGGAACAATCTCGCCAATGCGGCTGTTTTCTACTGATATTTTTTTACTGTCTTGGCTTTGCCCAAAGTTTAGCCCAGAATGATGAAAGGGATTATTTGAGTTTACTGCCAGTGAGAATCCTGGCTGTCCCACAGATTGGGAGTTTTTATAGGTAAGCCCTTGGTTATTATCAAGCGTCATTGGATTTGTAAAAGGTAGATAAACGACTTTTCCAGGTGTTATTCACCTCAGAATCAACTATAGTTTGACACTGCCAAAATCTATAGGTACTGCTCTTGATTGTGATCACGACTTTCAACCTTAACAGAATTGTCAGCGCGAAAGTTTGCTATGAAAGCAGCTGATCGCACAGCTAATTCTAGAGAAGTATACCTACATTTACCTAAAGTTGTTCTGTCTAACTTCAACAAGCTATTAATAGCTTTACTACTATGTTGCCGATTTGGCCCAGTATACATTCGGCATACCGAATGCCCTCCCATTATTTTGGTTGATGATTTAAGTTGGTCATTAATTTTACAACTACTTGTGATAGTTTTTTGTATGTTAACTGGTGCTTGTCTTGACTTTAATGCGTAAATTTTCTTATTTCTTAATACTAAATAATACTCAAAATTAAGGTTTTTTTTACTTCTATCATATGTAGTATTGACTAGTTTTACGTTGTAAAATCTATACTCAATCAAATTACAAAGTACACTAAGCTCGTATAATTGAGCAAATAGCATAACTGGTAAAGACACGATGTATCGTGTCTTATCTGCTTTAATAATATAGTTGATAGATTTAACCATTGGCGATAATTACAACATAAAATCTAAAATTTATCTTCTACCCACCTAGCACTGGATTTTAGAGGTAAGTAAAAAGTTGGGTTTAAAGCCACAAAAAAGACTTGATAATTAAGCCTCCTATTCTATCTAATTAAAAGTTCAGGCTAATCTTTTGAGTGTGTTGTAAAAAAACTGAAAATTATAAATAAATTTATATATTTATCTATTAGCATCAAAGTTCTTGATTTACTGACAGGATTTGATACATAAAAATTACAATATATAGTTTGTTAGGGAATTTGAGAGTTAACTTTTGGGCTTGTTTGGATCATATGTACTATTGGAGAGTCAGGATTTTTGAGATCAATATACTCTATTTGACTAAGATTAATTTTTGCAGGTAAATGTCGTAGCTGTGTAAGTACCTTGGTTTGTTCTGGTAATAGTGAACTAGGAGTACCAAAATGTACATTTCCAATTTCGGTTTTCAGGATTAAATTCGTTAAATCTTGAAAATCAACTTCCATAACTTTCACAGAACTTTGACTTAGTGAGGGATACAGTTGACTCCAATATCTCCGGTATTGTTCTGGTGTGCCAATAACTTTCAGGCTTGGTAATTTCAACCTAGGATTCACTAATGTATATTTTTCTAACGGTATCCAAACGCCGCTGGCATCTAGCAAACCAGTAGAGGACTGTTTATTTTTAGCTGAATTATTCGCTTCTGGAAGTCTTTGAGCTAGTGCTACAGGTACTCGTTCTTGGATTTCTATAATTAATCCAGGCGGAAACAGGCGACGATTGACAGTTGCTTGAGCAATTGTGGGTTGTTTCTTCAAAGAGTTAGCGATCGCCCCAGGTTCAATTTTCCATAAAGATTGAGGGTAAGATAGCTTCAGCATTGACTTAATTGCTGTCTCTGAAAGAACTTGATTACCTGATTTGATCACAATTTGTTTGGGATCATTAAGCACCCATACAGGTTGAAGCGTTACCCAAAGCAACCCACCAGCTAAACCGCTAATGGCAACAGTTCGCCAAATAGCTTGAATAATTTTCATTTGCCTGTGCCGACGTAATTTTTGGCGGCGCTGGGCTAAATCTGTCTGAGAAACTGATACGATGCCTGCCATTCTCACCTCTTTTTAGTTGCAGTCTAAATTTTTGCTCGGCTGACAATATTGGTTAATGCCAATCAACCCCTTCAAGATTAGGACTATATTAAGTCGCTGTGTGTAGAACTCTCTTTGATTTTTAGTAACACCTTACAGTAAAAACAGCAAAATCTAGGTATGAAAAATTTTGCTTATTTTATTTTGCAATGTTGAGTTGCCATTAAGTGTAGTCTGGTGAACTTTAGTCAAAGCGATCGCCTACCAACTATGCCAGAAAATAAATATTGACAAAAATATCACAATATGTATATGTAATGTATAACTTCTTTACAGTAGTTATACGATGCAGCTTGCATTAATTGTCAAAAATCTAGCTAATTTTTGTAGATCCAGATGTTTTGCAGCAAAAGCAATCTTGTGATCCACATTTAACTTAAATGTAGATCACAGTCTTGAGTCCGACATTATAGCAATCCTATTTGATTTGTAAACCGCAAAGGTAAGAAACGTTTTTCAAAGAAACCAACAATTTGAATAGCAGCTGTATTTGAAAAAAACTCTAGCTTAAATTAAGAGTTAATACTTAAATAACTTGTTAAATAGATACAATAAATAACTTTCTCGTTAGTAAATCTTTTGACCATATTCACAACTGCATATAAGTTTATATTCAGTCAAGTAAAAGCTTAAAGATTGTCAAAAGCTAGACAACATCTGAAAAAAAGACAGATATACTGAAAATATCAGGGACAATTGTATCTCTAGTATTGTCTGATAGTTACTGGTAGCAAAAATCTACCAAATGCTGCTTACCGCTAACTCAAAACACGAAGGTAAGTTAACAAAATAGCTATATAACTATCTAGAGATACTTTGTGGATAAATAGACAAACGACACAGTATCTACAACTGCATCTACATCTCAATGATCAATACAGAATATTTGTCACGCTTTTATAAAGCATGTAACCCTAGCTACGCGCTCAACATGAGCGATCGGCTTGATCAGCAGTACTATATAGATTTCGCTAATGTACGTGGCTGCAAGATTGTTGAAGAATTGCAACGTACAATCAGCCGTATTTCTCCGAATGAACCTACCTGCCAGTTATTTACAGGTCATATTGGTTGTGGTAAGTCTACAGAATTACAACGCCTCAAAGCAGAACTAGAAGCCGTAGGATTTCATGTGGTTTACTTTGAGTCCAGTCAAGACTTGGATATGGCCGATATCGATGTCAGTGATATTTTGCTGAGTGTAGCCCGTCAAGTCAGCGTTAGTTTAGAAGCAATTAATATCAAAATTAAACCTCATTACTTTATCAATCTCTTCAAAGAAATTGGCGATTTTTTGCAAAGCCCCATAGAACTTTCTGGACAAGCAGAGTTGTCTTTGGGCATTGCTAAAATTACAGCCAAAACCAAAGATAGCGCCCAGGTACGAAATCAACTCAGGCAATATTTAGAACCACGTACTAATAGTATTTTGCAAGCAATTAACGAAGAAGTTTTAGAAAAAGCTGTTGAACAACTTAAACTTAGAGGTCAAAAAGGTCTAGTTGTCATCGTCGACAATTTAGATCGAGTAGATATGCGTCCCTTGGCATCTGGGCGGACACAACCAGAATATCTGTTCATAGACCGAGGCGAACAATTACGTCGGCTCAAATGTCACGTAGTCTACACTATTCCCCTAGCGTTAATTTTTTCTAATGAGTATGAAACACTCAAAAACCGCTTGGGTGGAGGTATTGCGCCTAAAGTATTACCGATGGTACGTGTCAGGCAAAGAGATGGCAGTGACTACGAACCAGGGATGTTACTACTGCGCCAGTTAGTCTTAGCCAGAGCATTTCCTGGAGTTTCCTATAATGAAAGACTTTCATTAATCACAGAATTATTTGAGCAACCTGAAACCCTCGACCGTCTATGTCGCGTTAGTGGCGGCCACATCCGTAACTTATTAGGCTTGCTTTATAGCTGTCTGCAACGGCAAGATCCTCCTTTTTCTGGGGACTGTTTAGAAGCAGTAATTAAAGACTACCGAGATGACTTGCTATTAGCTATTGATGAATATCAGTGGGAACTACTATTTGAGGTAGTACAACAGCAGAGTGTGAAAGGCGAGTCTGAGTATCAAAGCTTGCTGCGAAGTATGTATCTATTTGAATACCGTGATCCTTTGGGTCGTTGGTTTGGTATTAGTCCAGCATTAGCAGAGACAGAAAAAGTTCTTGCCTGGCAGCAAAAAAGGTAATAGAACTGAGCGAGTCAATAATTATTAGCATCAGTCATTAGTCCATCTTCATTTGACTAATGACTAATTTATAATGAGCAATTTTTTTATCTATTTTATATCCCTGTTTTTTGATATGACACAATGCCAACTTACAGCAGAGAGCATTAATAATAATCAGCATTCTCTGCAAAGATTAGTTCGCTCGATTAAACTCTCTAAAGGTCAATTTGCTTTGATTCTCGTGCGATGTAACTACAGGCAATTACGAGAGAAAATGCTAGAGAATATCCGCTCCGTTACCAAAGATATAAACTTAAAAGAAATTTATCTCCAACCATCAACTAAAGCTTTACATACGACAATTATTACAAAATTATGTCTAGATCATCCTGCTGTGATTACAGATTCTTTGCCGTCAGCAGTAATGATTTTTGGTCTAGAATCAATTCTCGCTCTGGAAGACTTATTAACGAGTATTAATCAAGCCAGAGATATCTACACAGCAACATTTCCTTTTCCTTTGGTATTGTGGCTACAAGATGAAGTGGCAACGATGCTTACCAAACTAGCACCTGATTTCAAAAGTTGGGCTGCAACCACTATCAAGTTTGAAATGGCAAAAGAAGATTTAATTGCTTTGATACGTCAAGAGACAGAATCACTATTTGCTAAATTTTTAGAAGCAGGTGCAGAAAAATTTTTATCTAATGCCGCTCTTAATTTAGCTCCCAAATCGCAACATCGTCACGAAATTGAGTCTGCCCGTAATGATTTACTGCGCCTGTATAATATCAAATTAGAGCCAGGATTAGAAGCTAGTTTAGAATTTGTTTTAGGTCGAGATAAGTATGCCAATGATCAAATTAATAGTGCATTAGCGCATTATCAAAGAAGTCTTAGTTTGTGGCAACGAGAAGCAAAAAGAGAGAGTGATGCAGTTCTAAAAATAGAATTTTTAGAAGACAATGTAGAACACAATCAGGCTTATCGCATCCGACAAGCAATAGTATTATTTCATTTAGGTCTATGTTATCGCCGGATGGCAGACTTACATCAGATTACTAATAGTAGCTATTGTCAACATGCTCTCTCCTGGTTTCAAAGATGTTTAAACCTACTAGAACTATTACAAAGGCATGATTTAGTTGCTAAATTTGTTTTGCCTGCTTGTGAAATGCTGCGACGTTTAAAATATTGGGAAGAGTTAGCCGTATTAGCTCAAAAGTCTTTGCAACTACATGAAACTTACGGAAATCCTGCTAAAGTTGCACAAGATTATGGTTTTTTAGCAGATGTAGCAGCATCACAAAATAATTGGTTGCAGGCTCATGAATTAGCAAAGACAGCACTTTCCATTGCGGAATTAGCAACAGAAGTGTCTCGACAACAGGAAAGCTGGTATCTTTTATTGTTGGCTCGGACTCAGCGACATTTAGGTCAATGGGAAGATGCAATTAGTAATCTAGAATGGGCAAGAGTAGTTTGTGAACTACAGTATGAACCATCTCTATATTTAGAAATTTTAGAAGAATTGCGATCGCTCTACTTTTTTGAGCGCCATGATTATGCCGAAGCCTTCAATCTCAAGCAAGAAAAAGTTCAAATAGAACATCAATATGGCTTTCGTGTCTTCATTGGAGCTAGTCAATTACAGCCAAAACGCTACAGAATTAATCCAGTTTTAGAAACACAAAAGTTTGCCTTTATTCCTGAAGATATCGCTCAAGAAATAGCTGCTTCTGGGCGGCTACATGATGTCAATCGTTTAATTGAAAGAATTACCCGTGCTGATCACAAATTGACCGTCATGCATGGACAGTCAGGAGTTGGTAAAAGTTCAACCATTAAAGCAGGCTTAGTACCAGCTTTAAAGGCAAGAGTGATTGGTGAACGCCTTCCTTTGCCTATTGTTTTATCGGCTTACACAGATTGGGGAACTGCTTTAGGACGCAGTATCAACCAAGCCTTAGCACAATCAGAATTACCAATTGCTGTGGAATTTACGCCTAGTATTCTGCTAGAAAAGCTACGTTTGGCAACTGAATGTAATCATATCATAGTTATTATTTTTGACCAGTTTGAAGAATTTTTCTTTACTAGTAACTCCAGTCAAAGATTAGAGTTTTATAAATTTTTTAGTGCTTGTTTGAATATTCCCTATGTAAAAATAATTATTTCATTAAGAGAAGATTATCTACATTATTTATTAGAGTTTGAACGTTTCAGCAAAGACAACAACGAGGATTTATATGACTTAGGTGTAATTAATAAAAATATTCTTGATAAAGGTATTCGTTATTTTTTAGGAAAATTTTCGATAGAAGATGCCACAGGGATTATTTATAGTTTTACAAAACGCTCTCACTATGAGATGAGTGATGAATTAATTTATCAGCTAGTACAGGATTTAGCTGGAGAATCGGGAGAAGTCAATCCAATAGAATTACAAATAGTGGGAGTGCAGTTACAAGCAGAAAATATCACTACACTCGAACAATACAAAATTTGTGGTAGTTCAGCAAAGCTGGTCGAACGCTGGCTAGAGGAAGTCATCAAAGATTGTGGGGCAGAAAATGAAGATTTAAGTTGGAAATTATTATTTGAGCTAACTGATGAGAAAGGCTTTCGTCCTCTAAAAACCAAATCGGATTTAGCCATCGCTTTAGGAAAAAATATCCATATAACATCTGACTCAGAATCAGATTGGGAGTTAATTTTAGAAATTTTAGTCGGCTCAGGTTTAATATTGCGGTTGCGTGAAGAATTAGGCGATCGCTATCAGTTAGTTCATGATTATTTGGTAGAACCTATTCGCCAAAGAAATAACTATGGCATAGTCGCTGAACTCGAAAAAGTCAAATCCGAAAAGAAACGCGCAGAAGTCGCACAAAAGCTTTCGCAAGAACATCTCAATTTAATTTTGCAACGGCGGTTGCGAGAAGCACGCGTAGCAGGTGTGGTGTTGGCAATTATGGGCGGAACCATCGCAGCCTTATGGTGGCAAGCCGATTTGCAAAAAAGTGCAGCAATTCGCCAAACAATTCGGGCGGAACGTAGCGAAACTAATTTGAAAATAAGTGCGATCGCCGCAACCAGTGAAGCTTTATTTGCTTCCAACAAAGAATTTGATGCCCTTTTAGAAGGTTTACGGGCATGGAGAAAACTGAAACAGGCAGACGAAGTATTACCTGAAACTCGAATGCGTGTGGTGACTGCCTTACAACAGGCAGTTTATGGGGTAGCAGAGTTAAACCGTTTGGAAGGACACACTGACATTGTTTGGGGTGTAGCTTTTAGTCCAGATGGTCAATTATTGGCATCAGGCAGTCGGGATCAAACCGTAAAACTTTGGCGACCCGATGGCAGTTTGCTACAAACCCTGAATGGTCATACTGAGTCAGTAACTAGTGTAAGTTTTAGTCCGGATGGGCAAAGTCTCGCATCTTCCAGCCTGGACAAAACAGTACAAATCTGGGCTAAAAACCCAATTACTGGCGAATTTGATTTACAGCCATCCAAAACTCTAGTAGACCAAGACTGGGTTTATTGCGTAAGTTACAGTCCTGATGGCGAGTTGCTGGCTACAGGCAATAAAGATGCCACCATCAAACTCTGGCGTAAGGATGGGACTTTGCTCAAAGTCCTCAGAGGCCATCAAGGGTGGGTTAATTGGGTCAGCTTCAGCCCTGATGGTCAATTGATTGCCTCAGCTAGTGATGATCGTACAGTAAAAATCTGGCGGCGAGATGGCAGTTTAGTCAAAACACTTAACGGGCATCAGCAGGGTGTAACTGTTGTTACTTTTAGTCCAGATGGTCAACTAATAGCGTCGGCAGGTAGAGATAAAATAATCAAATTGTGGGAGCGATCGCCAAGTAGTGAAAATAACTTTGACTTTCAAGCTTATAAAAATTTAGAGCAGCATACTAGTACAATTTGGAGCCTCAGCTTTAGTACTGATGGACAAAAATTAGTGTCAGGAAGCGATGACAATACTGTTAACCTTTGGAGTAGCAATGGCACATTACTCAAAACCTTTAAAGGCCATAGTGATGCTGTCGCTAGTGTTGCTTTTAGTCCAGATAACAAAATATTGGGATCAGGAAGTTATGACAAAAGCGTCAAACTCTGGAGTTTGGATGCGCCAACATTACCGATTCTTCGCGGGCATCAGGATAGAGTTTTGAGTGTCGCTTGGAGTCCTGATGGGCAGATGTTGGCTTCTGGTAGCCGCGATCGCACAGTGAAACTCTGGCAAAGAGAAAATATTCATGGCGAAATTACAACCCGACTTTACAAAACTTTAGTAGGGCATACAGATAAAGTTCCTAGTGTGAGTTTTGACCCCTCTGGTGAACTGCTGGCATCAGGAAGTTATGACAAAACAGTAAAACTTTGGCGGCGTGATGGTCAACTACTCAAAACTTTACAAGGACATACTGATAGTGTTATGAGTGTGAGTTTTAGTCCTGATGGCCAGATATTAGCATCAGCCAGTAAAGATAAAACAGTAAAACTTTGGAGCCGTGATGGCCAATTAATCAAAACCTTGGTAGGCCATCAAGGTTGGGTAAATAGCGTTAATTTTAATCCTGATAACCAGTTTCTCGCCTCTGCTAGTGATGATCAAACAGTCAAACTATGGCGGCGCGATGGTACTTTGGTTAAAACTTTTTCACCCCATGACAGCTGGGTACTGGGTGTCAGCTTCAGCCCTACTGACCAATTAATAGCTTCTGCTAGTTGGGATAACACTGTGAGATTGTGGCGGCGCGATGGTACTTTGTTAAAAACATTGTTAAAGGGATATAGCGATAGTGTTAATTCCGTGACTTTCAGCCCTAATGGTGAATTACTAGCTGCTGCTAGTTGGGATAGCACAGTCAAACTGTGGAGTCGTGACGGCAAGTTAATTAAAACCCTCTATGGACATCGCGCCCCAGTCTTGAGTGTTAGTTTTAGCCCCGATGGTCACACATTAGCATCGGCCAGTGATGATAACACGATCATTTTGTGGAATTTGCATTTGGAAGATCTACTGCTGCGTGGTTGTAACTGGGCAGACAATTACCTCAACCACAACCACAACGTTGAAGAAAGCGATCGCTTTTTGTGTGATGGCATTAGTCACAGCCAGTAAAGATTTCAGCTGCTCAAAGCAAGTGCGATCGCTCCTAAAATTTTTTAATCACTGTTTTCTTCGATCCCTTCTTGCAGCAAATTTGCTAGTAGAGCCTGGAGTCTCATCCGCTCAATGTAAGGCCAGCCACCCTCAGACTCAATATCTTTCAGCAGCGAGTAAAGTTGCTGGCGATTGTCGGGCAGACTTTCCTGAAAAGCACCATCCCGAATTGCTCGATGTAAATACTCCAACTGCCGCAGCAAGTTCAAAAGAGCGAGTGGATCTCCTTGGCAGTCCCTCGCTACATCATTTACTGCTGCGGCAATCTTCTCCAGTTGTTCAGCAAAATCTATTGATTCAAAACTTTTGTTGCTCATGCAACGCTCTCTGTCAAAATTAGGTCTACTCAAATCTACCGAAGATTGTCAGCTTTCAGGCGCGATCGCGCCTTTGCTAATACATATTCCTTACAATCTAAAAGATAAGGCTTCTGAAAGCTTCTAGGAGCGGCTGATAGCTTATTTTTCAGCTTTTGTACTACTATTAGTGTTCACAGTCTGAGATAAACTTAGTCATTTGTTCAAAGTCTTCGTTTTTCCAGATGAGCCTCACAAATAATTTTGGTAACTCAGCAGGAATCTCAGGCAATAGTAATCTCTTGTAAAAGAGAGTGGTGGCTTTGATTACAGCCTCCCAGGAAGCTAGATAGGATCAAAGACTTCCTACTTTAAACTAGAGCGCTTTGATTTTGAGTTAAAAAAAATCGTATGATCTGGCTGATTTCCCTATAAAGCAATGGGCTGTATGTAATCGCAATACATACATAATACAGAACGGCTCAGAAACGCTGCAAATACCTATGGTCGTTGCAGGGTGCGAAGCCGTAGCGACGTTAAAAGCGTCACCCATTCGGCAAAGCCTTACCCTTGGGAAACGCTTGCCGTAAGCTAGGACGGCTTTTCGTCAGAGATCAAAACTTTGTGCAGTTTTACAACTTAGATATTAATTTTTGACATTGAGGTTGACCATGAGGTATCGCGCTTTAATTGTTGCATTCTTGGCTTTATGCCTGGGGCTATTAACTGCTTGTGGTGATGCTCCAGAGACTAGTGGTAGGGATGTACTTACTTACGAACAAATTCGTGGGACTGGCTTGGCTAACAAATGCCCTCAATTGGCAGAAACAAGCCGTGGCTTTATTCCCATTGATAGTAGCCAGTCTTATGCCATCAAAGAACTGTGCTTGGAACCAACTAACTTCTTTATCAAGGAAGAACCAGCTAATAAACGTCAAACAGCAGAATTTGTAGCTGGAAAATTGTTAACCAGATATACTTCTACCATTGACCAAGTGCAAGGGCCACTGAAGTTCAACTCAGATGGTAGCTTGACTTTTGTTGAAAAAGATGGTTTAGACTTCCAAGCTATAACAGTCCAACTTCCTGGTGGTGAGCGAGTACCATTCCTCTTCACCATTAAAAACTTGGTTGCTCAAACACAACCTGGGTTGACTAGTATCAATACTTCTACAGACTTTGAAGGTGAATTCAAAGTACCTTCTTATCGTGGCGCTGCCTTCCTAGATCCTAAAGGTCGCGGTATTGTTACTGGTTATGATAATGCCGTAGCTCTTCCTGCTCAAGCAGATGATGAAGAACTCACCCGTGCGAATGTCAAGCGTGCCGACATTCTCAAAGGCAAGATTTCTCTGCAAGTAGCCAAAATAGATAGCTCTAGCGGTGAAATTGCTGGTACTTTTGAGAGTGAACAGCCATCTGATACTGACTTAGGAGCTGGTGAACCTAAGGAAGTAAAGATTCGCGGTTTATTTTTCGCACGAGTTGAACCAACTCGTGGTTAAACTTAACAATCTGCTGTACTCAAGACCAAAATTTTTTAGCCATTAGGCTTCATAACAAAATTTCATATCAGTCTTTAGAGAATAGACAAGTGAATTTTGAACTAAATTGACCTAAATGGCAACATATTCCACTAAAAAAGGGCTTTTCGCCCTTTTTTTCTTGCTTTAGTCAGGTAAGCTTTTCGGCAGTTTCACTAGCTAATATAAATTCTCGAAACTCTCCAGAGACTTCTTTGAAGATGTGTGTTTACGCTGAGTTACTGAGAAACTTTAAAAATTGTATTAATTATTGGGTATTAATACAGTAGCTTTACTGATAAAAAAACTTTTGTTCATGCAGCAAAATCATAACAGACAAACCTCATGATTGATTAAACAAATTAAGTACAATCTCGGTTTGAAATTAAGTAAATTATTTTATATTTTGTCTCTATGTAGTTTTGCATGAGCTACAGATAATACGAAAACACAATAACTAAAAAACAATTTTGCTTATTTAAATATTGCGCGATTGTTGAGAATTTCATAGTGATAGCAATGTTATATTACCCAGGATTTTCCTAGTTAATATAGCAGGCTTGCTGCTGCGAAATATTGCAATCGTGGCTTATTTAAAAGCGCGTATTTAATTAACTGTTTATTTGCTAAATAAACGCGGTGCTATGCCTACCACAGCCACCAATGAACTGAAGCATGAAATTTGGCAGTTGTTGCGAGAATATCAGCAATCTCGCTCAGAAAATATTCGCAATCAACTGGTAAAACTTAATTTTGGACTGGTAAGAAAAGAAGCTCATTACTGGATTAACCAATGTCGTGAAAGCTATGATGACTTGCTCCAGGTTGGTTGTTTGGGTTTAATTCGAGCTATTGAAAGATTTGAAATTTCTAAAGGACACGCCTTCAGTTCCTTTGCTATTCCTTATATTCGTGGTGAAATTCAACACTATCTGCGAGATAAAGGTGTGACAGTGCGAATTCCTAGGCGCTATTTGGCATTACAACAGCAAGCCATTGGAGTTTCTCGTTCTTTGCGAGAAAAATATAATCGCCAACCTACCGACTCTGAATTAGCAGCAGCATTAGAAATTACTTCTAGTGAGTGGCAAGAAATCAAATTAGCATGGATTAATCGCGCTCCTCTCAGCCTAGATGTCCCAGTCCAAGATTCAGAAGAAGGAGCTACTAGTTTAGGAGAATTGGTTCCTGATCCTCACTACCGTAGCTTTCAACTAGCACAAGAAGATCAACTGCGTCTGCAACAAGCACTCTTTCAGCTAGAAAAATGTACTCGTGAAGTTTTGGAATGTGTGTTTTTGCAGGATTTAACACAAAAACAAGTAGCAGAACACTTGGGTATTAGTGTAGTTACGGTTTCTCGAAGAGTTAAGAAAGGGTTGGATTTATTAAAACATCTCATGTGTGCAACAGACGATTGAATTTAAGCAAAATAAAACCGTATTTTTACTGTTTGGATTATGCTTAAAACAACCCTTAAAATTTAATAATTTAGGTTATAAAAGGAAAAAACTTTACCTGAAATAAAAACAGGTAGTGTAAGTTTCCACAAGCAAATTTTCCTATAGCTTTTGAGAACGGCTAATGGCCAGAAATTCAAAAATTGCAATTGCAACTATTTTAACTTTAGCGATCGCTGGATGTGCCTCGGAAGACACACCACAAGCCAGTACTCCTGCGCCGACTCCTGTGGCTCCAGCCGCAGCGCCAAGTGCTAAATCGCCACCAGTGACCCAGGCTCAATCTTTTAATAACCCTGTAGTGTCTACGAAAAAGGCAACTAACGTTGCTTTTGTCGCTCCTACCTTAATTCAGCCCACTGATGGCAAAACCCGGATAGATTTAGTATCTAAAGGGCGGCCTGATCCATTTGCACAAATTGTCGGCTCGACTAGTTCTGAAGTTGCCAAAAATCCCAATGCCAAGCAAATTCCTCGATTACCTCCCTTACCTACACCTATTGCTAGAGGGGGCAAAGTGCCAATCAGCAGTGCTGCTGTTATGGTGAAAAAAACGCCAATTCAATTGGCGCAAGCTCCAAAGTCTATTTTGCCTAAGGTTTTGCCGCAAGTAGTTCCTAGTTATCCTTTTGGATCTGTGTTACCGCCAGCACCTCAACCTGATTTAGCAAAAGCAGTTGTCGTCACTGGTGTGGTTCTAATTGGTAGAGAACCCCAAGCTATCATTCAGATCCCCAATGAGCCTTCCAGTCGCTATGTACAAGCGGGACAGCGATTAGCAAACGGTCTGTTGATTAAACGGATTGAAATGAATGAGGGTTCAAATCCGATCGTGATTCTGGAACAATACGGTATTGAAGTTGCCAGAATGGTAGGTGAAGTTCCTACTAACTCAACGCCATCAGCTACATCTGCTGTTGGTAATTCGATTTCATCGACCATACCAACCCAAAATCTTATTGCTGTCGGAGCGTCTTAAGGATGGATACTCAGGAAAAATTTGAATTTGCTGGTTTACCTTTAGCTGTCTATCGAGAGATAGCAGCTCACTTGCGCCAAGTTGAAGGAGTAGAAGCGGGTTTAATTCCCCAGTCATCTCAACAATTTGATTACAATCAAAGCCAAATTAATGGATTGTGGATCTCTTTGTCAGCTAACTCTCGTCCCGCAAGCCGACAACGTGTGCAGCAAATATTAGCTTACTACCATAGCCTTTATGGTGTTTGATGATTAAAATTTGAATAAGTTGCTAAAATGACACCGATGCTTTTTAGTTAGCTAGGGTTAAGTCAATCTATCCAATCTGGGAACTGTTGATTGGGGAATGTTTGTCTTAACCCTATTTAATTATCTGAAAATACTTTGTTTCTAGCTCCCAATCAGGGTTTTATCCATTTTGATGTCTGCTACTGTTAATGTCTATTGATCAAAAAATGTTAGTGTTTGAATCAAAACATGATAAGAAGTGATGCAATTATAAATTGCTGAGGTAAACTTGCAAGCAAAGTAATGCAAAATATTACTCAGCTGCTCTTCGGTCTGGGCATCACTCAAAATGGAACACTGGCAATTTCTCATCCAGAAACAGGGCGATCGCACTTGGCACACCTTGGAATCGCCAAATATACAAATTTTAGAAGGTCGGTACAGAGTTTTAGCTCGTTCTAACCTTCCCAATACGGATGTGGAAGTGCGGGTAACTCACTCTTCAACTCAAGAAGTTCCCCCAAAACGGCGAATTCAAAAGCGATCGCGGCGCACTAACTCCGAAGGTTTAATGGCGGTAATTCCCTTTACGCTCCTCAAGCCAGGAATGTGGGAGTTACGGTGCTCTGGCGATTTGATGTCAGATATTTTTGGTAAATCTTGGCAACAGAGTGTCTATCTACAAGTCTTGTCTCAATTGGCAGATGTCGAAGTAGAAAAACTCACAGGTGGTGGCAATGTAGAGTCAAATTCTCTTGACTTTTTTATGATCCCGTTGCCCTATCTACAGAATTCTCATGAGCTAGACAATAGTGCTGAAAACCAATTGATTTCCATAGGATCGGAATTTAATACACATAACAACTCAGTTACTAGCGAACTTTCTGCGGAAATTGTGTCGATAGCAAGCATTACAACAGCCGAAGAAATTACTGACACTGACTTGGTAAGCAGTGAACTGACTGTAGAAGAAACTGTAGTAACGGACGATCGCACTTTGCCAGTTACCACAGAAGAAATTATTGAAACTGAGTCGGTTATTGATAAATTGCCTTTGGAGGAGACTGTAGTAACGAGCGATCGCACTCTGCCAGTTACCACAGAGGAGATTATTGAAACTGAGTCGGTTGTCCATGAACAGCCTGTTGAAGAGACTGTAGTAACGGGCGATCGCACTTTGCCAGTTACCACTGAGGAAATTATTGAAACTGAGTCGGTTGTCCATGAACAGCCTGTTGAAGAGACTGTAGTAACGGGCGATCGCACTTTGCC
This sequence comes from Nostoc sp. CHAB 5844, assembly GCF_020829595.1. GTDB lineage: Bacteria > Cyanobacteriota > Cyanobacteriia > Cyanobacteriales > Nostocaceae > Nostoc_B. The sequence goes on along the minus strand of NZ_JAIVFW010000019.1, from coordinate 6,395 downwards.
AGTTACCACTGAGGAAATTATTGAAACTGAGTCGGTTGTCCATGAACAGCCTGTTGAAGAGACTGTAGTAACGGGCGATCGCACTCTGCCAGTTAATACAGAGGAAATCACCAATAGTGACTTGGTTGGTTCTCAACTGTCTTTTGAAAAAGAAGAAGATGCTATTATCAATCAGCCTGTTAGTCCGGTGTGGCTGAAAGGTGAAACAGCAGAACAAATATTACAAAGTTTAATAGATCAAGCTTTACCAACCTCAGAAGTATTATTAGAGGATGAAGAGCTTGAACAAGTCGCAACGATACAACCAGCGCCGCCGCTACTGCTGACTTTAGAGCAAGAAAACTATATTGCTCGTTGGGGACAAGGACTCAGCATTAATGCCTATGTGGAGTTACAAGCAAATCCACACCTTGAAGATGAGCCACAGTACTCAACTACCTTTCATGCATTAGAGGTCAAAATTGAGCTACGCTCACCCTTGAGTTCGGAAATTTTGACTCAGGTACGGCAACCTTTAGCGGATAATTTACTGCCTTTTACGATTAACTCTGCCATTAATATTCCTGTTGACTGTGAATCCAAACTGCTTTTGGGGGAACTCAGTTTATACGGGGCAATCAGTGATTTTGACGAAATAATACTTTTAGCTAGTCGCTCTTTTACAATCACAGCGGATGTAACAGAATTATTGGCGATGGCAGCTGTTGCTAAATCTAATCAGCAAAATTTTTTAGAGAACTCTAACGCTGTAGCGGTTTCTGTACCTGACAAAGAACCAGAAGCATCTGTGAGTTTGGGTTTAGAACTGTTTAACTTAGTCAAAACCTCTTTAACACAACCTCAACCACAAACTATTCTGCCATCGCCGAACCAGCCTTTACCACCGCAAATTAATCTGTTGTCTCTGAAGAAATCAGGAGATTTGCGATCGCCACAACTGCCAAAATTGCCAGAAAATCAAACTAGTGCGATCGCTATCAATGATGGGGTGACAGAAGTTTCTCCTGAAGGGAAGGAAGAACTTGAGCAGCAAGATCATACTGCACCAGCACCAACTACCATCCCCTTAGCTCCCATCAACTTAGAACAGTTAGCAATTAAAAATCGTCCAGGGTGGATGCTGGGTAATATATTTCCCTATCTCAAACGCCGCAAAACTTTGCCTGCTGAACAAACAGAAGTGACAACTAATCTACCAGAGGTTTCAGATACCCCGATAGTTGAAGACTCTGTGCAAGTTGAGTCAGCTATTGCAGTGTATGAGAACCTGGATGCAGAAGATTCTGTGGTAGAAACATTAGTCTCTTCAGATTCTGAGTTATTAGTTGAGCCTATGCCAGAAATGGCTGTCACACCAAGTTTGGAATTTAGTGATGACTCGATTTTAGAACCAGCCACTCCATTAAGTTCCGAATTGATAGCAGAGGTTAATCCTTACTCATCTCCCTTGATTAGAAAATGGATGCAGAGTCAAGGATATGTTGTGCCTGAACTTCCTCCTGTGGCAAAACAAAGTCACAAAACTGAGGTTTTAGAGCCTGTTCCTGTTGACGAAGAACTAGAGGAACTAATAGAGTCTAATTTACCAATGCCAAGTGTTGACTTGTCATCAAATCTTGATGAAGAAGTGGAAAATCTAGATAGTGAATTAGAAGCAAATATTGAAGCACAGAGATGTTTGAGCAACTCTGAACTTTCGGAAGACACGGAGACAAGCATAATTATTCAGAAAGTTGAGGCGTTAAATATCTCGGCAGAACCTGAAACAGAAAACATTCCTCCAGAAGAATTGTCAACACATTCATTACCGTTAACAGAGCTACCCCTGACTCAAAAAATTAAAATACCACGAGTGTGGTTAGCACAAGAGATTGTTGTAGATGATACCTATAGCGAACCGGAAGAGGATTCTGTAGAGCAAAAACAGCAGTCAATCTCGCCTGTGTCGAATTCATTAGTTTTGGATGGGGAAATGGTTGAGCCTTTGCCCATTCCTCAACTACATATACCAGAAGGCGAACTGATTGCTGGCCAGTCTGTACGAGTGCGTGTAGAACTACCACCAGTTTCTTCGCAAGTTGTGGTAAAGCTATGGATTGAGGATTGCCAAACTCGCGGATTGTTAGATGGCCCCCATTTGTTAAAGGATTTGCTACCTAAAGCCTCAGGAGGGGTGGAGGTAATGACTCAAATCAACGTTCCCTTCGGCTGTGTAGAAATTCGCTTAGAAGCGATCGCACTCAATATGTCTACCCAGCAGGAAAGTCACAAAGCAACAGCCGTGCGAACTGTAATTCCACCAGATTTACCAAATTTTCAGTTAGATGAATTGCTGGGTTTGTGAACCATTGCTTCATCTAACTGTGTTAAAAATCTTTAGAATTTTAAAAAAAGGACTGAATTTGCAGTAAGCTCATCTTGAATTGTAGTATGAATTAACAGGAAACTTTACCATGTCTACTGAATTTTTGCCTTACATTTTGACCTATCCTGCATCGTACTTATCTGCTATCTTTGTGCCAATTATTGGTTGGGTTCTTCCAATCGTAACATTCGCGTTTTTAGCGGTATATATTGAACGCGATGATATTGCCTAATTAGTTAATTAGTAATAAATAATTGGCTGTTTTAATTTTTACCAATTATCTATTACTAACTTCTAATTTACCTGATTATGAAATTAATCAGTGATTGTCAAACCGCCTGTCTCAACGAGATAGGCGGTTTTTTAATGCTGATTTCTAAACAAGTGCTAGAAAATGCAGACTACATATTATTAAGTTCAAGTCGCTGTTATAGCGAAGAACCGATTCCAGCGTAGGCTCCATAGAAGAAGATACCTACAACAGTTATTACACCTAAACCTGCGATTGTAGCGACAACCCACAGGGGAATTCTTCCAGTTCCAGCAGACACAGATTTTCCTCCTCCCTTAACAACAAATCAACACAGATTAGATAAACAAAGTTTCCCAAAAACGGTTCCAGTTAATTAAAGAAGTAACTGGAAAATAGAATACCTAGAACAAAAATCAATAACAACCCCAGGTATAAAGAAGTACGGTTGAGTTCAACCGGTTGGTTATTGGGATTGGGCGTTCTTTCCATGATTTGCTCCTAGCGTTGAATAAATTGCATTGCGGCGATCGCGCCCAAGAAAAACACGGTTGGCACACCTAAAGTATGAACGGCCAGCCATCTAACTGTAAAAATTGGATAGGTAACTGGTTGATTGATGTTATTTCCGCTAGTCATGATTTCAAACTACTTTCCGATAAATTGTTCAACTTGTTGTTTAGCTTCATAACGGTTCTTCACAATTGGCAATTCCTGCCGTGTTTGTGTGTAATACTCGTTAGGGCGAGGTGTGCCAAATACATCATAAGCCAGCCCAGTGCTAACAAATAGCCAGCCTGCAATAAATAATGCTGGGATGGTGATGCTGTGAATTACCCAGTAACGAACGCTGGTAATAATGTCCGAAAACGGACGTTCTCCAGTGGTACCTGACATTTAGATCCCTACCTTTACAAAGACTATTATTGAGTTTATTATCCTACAAAGTTTAGAAAGAGTAACAAGTTGCAACGTTCTTCTCAGAAATCAGAGTGAACACCTAAACTTTGGCTAGGTCTAAGCTGCTTTTTCTGGAGTTGCTTTCTCAGCATCAGAATTATATTTCAGCAATACACCGCGATCGCCAATGATAAATCCTTGATTTGGCTGGAGAAAGACTATCTTGTAAAGATTAGCTGCTACTTGCTCCACATCACGGTCTTTTTCCCAGGTTTTGCCACCGTCAGTACTCCGAAGCAAATTACCGCTACCGCCGCCTATCCAAATTTCTTCAGGTGTGCGATATGCCAAATCTAGTAAACCCCAACTGGTGGATAACTCTGGATATAAAGCTTCCTGCCATTCTTCAGTATTATTTGGCTCACTAAATTGTATCTGACCACCCCGTGCTAACAACCACAGTTGTCCATTATCAGCGAAACCCATATTTTCTACGCGCCGAGAACTATTGCGGTTATGGGGAACCCAAGCAGTTTGTCCTGGTTCCCAAGTCGAGTAAAAGCTACCCTTAGAGGAAACAGCGACATATTTGCCATCAGCAGAACGTTGCATATTGCGAACAACACCGACAGCTGCTTCTACTTGGGCTTTCCAATTTAGTCCGCCATCTGTGGTTTTGTAAATTGCACCCACATCAGTAGCCATTTCAGATGAATTAGCTCCCACCGCATGAATGGAAATTGGATTACCTGGTAACTTTTCGCTCAAGGGAATGCGTGACCAAGAACGACCTTCATCGGTAGTATGCAGTAGCAGCGAAGGTTCGCCAGCAATCCAGCCTTCTTTGCCAGAGAAACTTACTGAGTCAAAGCGATACCTAGAATCATCCAGTGATAAATTCAAGGGTTGCCAAGTTTCACCACCGTCTTTGGTTTCCAAAAGCGTGGCGTTGCTACCTACTAAAAAGCCATGCTGAGAATCTTGAGTAAAAGCAATATCCAGCAACTTCTCATTGGTTGGCAAAGTAATAATTTCCCAAGGGTTGAAGCTAGTGGAAGGCACTTTGCTACAACCTATACACAAAACAACTACGATCAAAAAGGCAATTATGCGTTGCCAACTTCTCACAATGGGATGCATCAGTATTTCTTAGTATTTTCTAAATTCGTTTAGGTGTTACCCCAGAGCTGCGATCGCTCTCTAGAATAGGTAAAAAAAAGATAGCGGGTCTTATTGTAAGCCGTAAAGACTGATAAAAAACAAGAAAGCCAGAGCCAAAGCTCCAAAAATTAAGATATTCTTTTGGCCTGGAGTGAGTGTGTTTACACCCAAGCCATAACCGAGATTCTCTTTAAAACCGGATGCTGTACCAACCGGGCCAATGTTAGAAAAAGCAGTTTTCTTGGCACTACAAACTGGACACTTCCAATTTACAGGCAGTTCTGTAAACAGTGTCCCTGAAGGGATCTCATGCTGATCATCTCCCTTCTCAGGTTCATAAACATAACCGCAGGCGCGACACTCATAGCGGTCTAACACTGGAGTCTCAACAGCTTGTTCGCTCATGGCTAAGGTCTCTCAGAGGGGAATTATTAAATATACGTTAAAAATTATGACATAACTGTTAGACTTTTCTATCACTTACACAAAGGAATCAAATACCTGAAGTCCGTCTGTTTCCCAGATTTCAGAAAAGCCTAAAAGATATAATGTAAAAGAAAGTGTGCGAGTCGATGTCGCACGTAATGAGTCAGAATATCCCAATTCAAGGGAAAATTCTGCAAGCTAGTGTCCTAAGCTTGTCCTCATCTTCAAGGGGCGAAACAGGTAACTGTATCGTCTCACAGCTATGGAGAAAAGCCTAACCTATTCTAGTAACCACAGACCGGAAAGGGGGCAAGAGGAAGATTAGAAGGGTAAATGCAAATGAACTCTCGTCGAGGCTCCGTTAAGTACAGGCTGACCGGAAGTGGCTAAATACGGCAGTGTCGGGAATAGTATGGTGGACACTTTCACCATCATCAAGGCATTGAGTCACTATTGTTCAATGTGTAAGGACACCAATTTCCCCGGAGTATATGAGGGTACCCTCCCCAATCGCATCTCATACGTGCGGAACGAAGTAACCCCAATAGGGTCTAACCGACATTCTATGCGGTTAGTAAGGAAAGAGCGATCTGACCCAAATCCCTAGTGGGAAAAGATGCCATAAGAAGCGAATGCTGTCAGCCGAAAGGCAACGGGAACCAATAACCGGACAGATAGGGCTATGCCTAACCCGAAAGGGTGCAGACGTATGGCAGGTGAGTCCCTTGAAACTCAATGCAAGAGAACCGAACTCAAAAGGAAAAGTTAGATGCAGTCCATGAGGAATGCGAACGTAACTCAGAGGACAACCGAATGGAACAGCGTGAAATGGCGCAAAGCCAATAAAGTTGTCAGGCGATTGAGGCAGAGAATATTCAAGGCTACAAAGACGGGCAACCTCAAGTTGGTTCGCAATCTTCAGAGATTGCTTCTGCGTAGCTACTCAAATATCCTTATTTCGGTAAGGAGAGTGACGCAAATCAACAAAGGCAAAAACACTCCAGGGGTAGATAAACTGGTAATCAAAACACCAGTAGCCAGGGGAATATTAGTAGATATACTAACCAAATTTATACCCTGGAAGCCATATCCCACCCGGAGGGTGTACATCCCCAAGGCTAATGGCAAAGAACGCCCTTTAGGAATACCCAGCATAATTGATCGCTGCCTACAAGCTATTGTTAAAAATGCACTGGAACCCCACTGGGAAGCCAGGTTTGAAGGTAGCAGCTACGGGTTCCGTCCCGGCAGAAGCACCCACGATGCGATTGGCAAAATTTTTCTAATCGCCCG
>NZ_JAIVFW010000199.1 GCF_020829595.1 Nostoc sp. CHAB 5844 | reverse complement strand
CTCCCGGTTCAGAATTGATAGTAATTCCCTCTGGTGTTACCCAATCAATTCGCCAAAAAATCTCTAGAGTAAGCGTAGCTAAATCTCCATCATGTACATCACCTTGGATTCTCCAAATGCGGGGATTCTTTTCATATTGGCTTGTTTCAAAAGGCATATGTTTTTTCTAAGCTATACGATTAATCATCAGAGCGCACTTATCAGAGCCGCTAACAGTAATAGTGCCATTGAAGGAAACACTAACTCTAATTTCAATAGTATTACCTGGTACTAATCCAGGTAGATCTACACTATTACCACATCCATCATTTGCACCACTAACGCCAGTAGCTAAAGTTCTACCTATACAGGTATAATTTTGTCCATTAACATAAACATACAAAACTATAATTGGAACTCCTGCAACAGAGGCATTGAAGAAATTAATAGAGACTTGAGCAGTAACTTTATATTTCCCTCCACAATTTGCAGGAACTGTAAATATTCCATTGCTATAAGCATTATGCGAATCTTCATCCTCACTAGTGTAAGGAAGATTAGTTAATTGCCCAGAAGTTAGAGATAAATTTGTTGTTCTCCGAGCAATTAAAGAAGGATAATTACTTAGTAACAAACTGCCACCAATCGAGAGATTTTTAGCAATTCCTAATCCACCTCTACACTGCACAGCACCAGAAGTTGAATTAGTAGAATCGGTGGTGTCAGTGAAAATCTTCAGGCCACCAATATTTTCATTGCCGCTAGTATGAACAGATGCTGAATCTAATTGTTCAATAGCTGATTGCACCTTATTCGCAGTAATATTTCCAGCAGGCGTAAAATCTATCTGGTTTGCATAAATCAGCGGTGGAATTGTTAATGGCATTAGGTTAACTCACGAACTAAAGCATTACCATTAGCTGCATCCCAAATACCACTAATTACACCCGTATAACTAAAAGGCATTTCAAAATAGCCACCAGCAGATACTTTTACTGCATAATCGGAAGTACTGGCAGCTGAGTCAAAATCAATATACAAATTAGCTGTTGAATGGTTCCAAATAGTCACACCTTTTCGATTGGAATTAGCAGCAATTAAAGTCCCAGAAGCAGTAGCAGCATTAACAGTTGAAGATGTGGAAGTGCTGCTAGTTGATGTAGTTACCGTTACCTGAGCCGGATTATATAAAGCCATTATTCAACACACTCCACAAAAGAAAGTTTACACGCAATTTTAGCAATAGCAGAAACAACGCCAATGTAGAGATTATTAGAATTAATCTCATAACTGCCGCCAGGCTTTAAAATAATTCCTTTATTGAGCGCTGCTTTGTTTGTTTCACCTAAAACCAAAGTGATTTCTATGGTTGAATTATTAATGAAAGCAGCATACTTTCTCTCACTCTTAGCTGTAAGTATTTCAGTAGCGCTATTAGCAATTAAAGACTTATCGCCATGAGTACAAGTATCAAATACAGCTATAGCTGTATTACTAGCAACATTATTAATCATTGAAGTAAAGCATCAATTTTTGATTCAATTCTTGCCAAATCAGCATCTTGATCAATCCCTGTGTATTTCCAAATCGCAATCCCAGCATCCTGGAACCAATCAGGTAATTTAATTGAGATGCCGTAATTGTTAGTTATTGGCGGATATAAAACAAGATTTATCTTGTTTAAAAATAACGGATATCGCCTATTAAAAGTAGCATCTTGACTGCCATCTATAGAAATTCCAGTACTAACAGATTGTTTGATTGTTCCGGCAAATTTCCATACTCTATTTGGTGGAATATTCGTCGCAACTCTCACAGCTAAAACAAAAACATCTAATAATACAGGAATTTCTATTTCAGGTATGGGTACAACTTTATAACCACCGCCTTCTTTGGGTAGTAGTACAGCTGTGACATTTTGGTTGTATATCTGTTCCCAATTAGTCGAGTTACTAAGCTGTAGCTGTCTCACAAAAATAACTCTACAGTTACAGTTTGACTATATGCGAGTTGTTCCACTGGGTTGACGTGAGCATAGGGGTCAATGCCGTAATGGTCAAGAATATCAAAATAAGTACCCGTATCAAGCTTGCCAACTAACCAGTTAGTCGATGCTTGATTAATGATAATCA
>NZ_JAIVFW010000198.1 GCF_020829595.1 Nostoc sp. CHAB 5844 | reverse complement strand
GAACAACCCGCTGGTCGTCGCCCAGGTCGTGACCTTCCTCAGGACCGGGCGCTTCAACCACGAGCTGACGCTGGCGGAGCTCGCCCAGAACGTGATGACCTATCTCCAGGGCGTGAAGAGCGGTTCCTGAGCCAATCTCGGCCTCCCGTCATCACCAGCGCAGGGTTGAGGGAGGCCGCGGACAGGACATTTCGTGCTAGCGCAGCGGCGGAGCGTAGAGCACGCCGCCCATGCTCCAGAGCTGGTTGAGGCCGCGCGGTATGCCGAGCTTGGAGCCGGTGCCGAGATTGCGCTCATAGATCTCGGCGTAGTTCCCGCCCGCCTTGACGGCGCGAACCGCCCAGTCCGCTTCGAGGCCGAGCGCCTTGCCGAAGCCGCCCTCCGCCCCAGTGAAGCGCCGCACATCCGGCTTCTGCGACTTGAGGGCATCGTCGAGATTCGCAGCGGAGATGCCGAGCTCCTCGGCATTGACCAGCGCGAAGTTCACCCAGCGCACCAGGGTGAACCAGGGGAAATCGTCGTTGCGCACCACCGGACCGAGCGGCTCCTTCGAGATCACGTCCGGCAGCACGACCGCATCGGCCGGCTTGGCCAGCCTCAGCCGCTCGCCATGCAGCGCCGACTGGTCGCGGGTCAGTGCGTCGCATTGCCCACCTTCGAAGGCGGCGAAGGCCTCGGCAGCGCTTGGATAGACCTTCTCCTCATAGGTCATCGAATTGGCCTTGAAGAAATCGGCGAGGTTGAGCTGCGTGGTCGTGCCCGCCTCGACGCAGATCTTCGCCTTGTCGAGCGACAGGGCCGTATCGACCTTGAGCGCGCGCTTCGCCAGGAAGCCCTGGCCGTCGTGATAGGTGATGCCCGCGAAGGCCAGGCCGAGTTCGGCCTCGCGTCCGAGCGTCCAGGTCGAGTTCCGCGCCAAGAGGTCGACCGTGCCGGCCTTCAGCGCATCGAAGCGCTGGCTCGCCGACAGCGGGGTGAAGGCGACCTTGCTGGCATCGCCGAGCACGACCGCCGCGACCGCGCGGCAGAAATCGACGTCGAAGCCGCGCCAGGCGCCCTGGGCGTCCTTCTCGGAAAAGCCGACAACCCCTTCGCTCACGCCGCATTGCAGCGTGCCGCGCTGCTTCACGCCGTCGAGCGTGCCGGCGGCGGTCGGAAGGGCCAAGCCGATGAGGGCGGCGAGGCCGAGACCGCCGCGGGCAATCCAGGAAAGGTGCGACGAGGAGACCTGCGACATGTCTGTCCGTTCCTTCAGCAGGGCGGCGGGGATGGCGGGGGCGGTCACAGCGTCGCCTTGTGGCGGATGATGACCTTGGTTCCGACCGGCACGCGCTCGTAGAGGTCGGCGATATCGCCGTTGGCGAGCCGGAAGCAGCCCGAGGAGATCGCCTGGCCGATCGTCTCCGGCTGGTTGGTGCCGTGGATGCGGAAGACGGTCGAGCCGAGATAGAGCGCGCGCGAGCCCATCGGGTTGCCGGGGCCGCCGGCCATGAAGCGCGGCAGATAGGGCTGACGCTGCAGCATCTCCGGCGGCGGGCGCCAATCCGGCCATTCCGCCTTGCGGCTGACCTGGACCTGGCCGGACCAGGTGAAGCCCTCGCGGCCGACGCCGATGCCGTAGCGCAGGGCACGGCCATTGCCCTGCACGACATAGAGGAAGCGCTCGCCCGAATGGATCACCACGGTGCCGGGCGCCTCATGCGAGCGGAACAGCACCATCTGGCGGGCATAAGGCCCGTCGGTGATGCTGACCTCTTCGGTCGAGACGCGGCCTGGCTCGTCGCCGATATCCATCGTCTCCTGCAGCGCCGCCGGCGGGCGCGGTTGCGCGCCCGCGACGCCCTGCAAGGTAAGGACGGGCGCCAGCGCGAGACCGGATAGGAGCAGCCCATGCAGGGCCGTACGAATGATCGGGTTCATCTGATCGCCTCCGTTCAGCCGCAGCGGCTGTAGATGAAGGTGCCGTAGCGGGCATGCGCATCGGGATCGACGAAGCGCATCACCAGTTCCTTCGGCTTCACCGAGAGCAATTCGCGGTCCTGCGGATCGCCGGCCGGGGCCTCGAAGCCGACATAGGCCTTGCCGCCGGCGCCTGCCTTCAGCCTGAGCTCATAGAGCTTGGGATCGTCG
>NZ_JAIVFW010000197.1 GCF_020829595.1 Nostoc sp. CHAB 5844 | reverse complement strand
TAACCAAGCTGCAATCACGCGACGACGCAAATCCTCGGAGTAAGATACTGGCATCGAATCAAACAATTACTTCATATTTAGGTTATCGTAGTTTGTGGTTCAATTACCTGAAAATTGCTGTAAAATACAGTGGCATAGTACCATCAGATTGGGAACTAGCTCGTCAACCAGTATTTACCAATAATGTAGTCCAGATAGCTTACACATCAGGGGTTAATATTGTTGCTGAACCACATCGCATCATGTTCCTTGAAACAGTTGAAGGAAAAGAATTAACAGAAGTACGAATTCCAGAGATTGTTCGCAAATATGTGCAAGCACTACCAAACTTAGAATATGAAGCAGTAGGCATAAATCCTAGAAGCTATATTACTTTTGAACAACAGCAGGATGCTGGTAAATATTTTAGCGAAACCTTACTATCTCCTGGGGGATGGCAAGAAATAGGACAAGCAAAAGTCCGTGCATCATTAAACTTAGCGTATACTCTAGAACGCAGTCCTTTTTACCTCGGTATTAACGAAGCTGCAATTCGTCAAGAAGATGAAACTATGACTCCAATTGTCATGTTCAACGGCAGTTTTAGTTACGAATTAGCAGGAGAAAATTCTTCAGAATATGTAGTACGCCTGTTACAAGTAATTAATAACTGGCAAGCAGATTTAGAAATATATCAAGAAATTATCACTAACAAATTTATTGCTAAGAAAGCTGAAGAATTCCCCAAAATTCCTGTCATATCTTTGGATGCAGTTGCATAACTATATTTTAAGCAATTAGCTATTAGTGGTTAGTGATTAATTTGATGCTAACTGCTAATAGCTATCAGCTTTCTTACATAGCAATCCTATTTGATTTATAGACAAATTGTAGAAATAACAAACAAGGAGCAGACTTCTTTGAATCTTATTTAGGATTGCCATATTTAAATAACTAAAATTAGCCAAATAAAGTAATCTTTTGGAATTTTGTATTATTTCTATCAGGGTGAAAATCATGGGAAGTAAAGACAATTTTGGTAACAATAATGCCATCAATAACGGTGGATTGATGCCACCGTCCCTACTTGAAAGTGCCTCATTAGACGATAATTCTGCCCTGATAGAACTACAGAAAAGCTTTAAAACACAAATTAGTTTTGACCCAATCAACTTATTATCCCAGCCCCAAAAAGGTAAAAAATCTGAAACCGCAGAAAGCAAAAAAGATGTTTCAGATCAGAATGCAGGCATCAACTATACTCCATCATTTGGCAACATCTTTAGTCCAGAGCCAACATTCATTCAAGGGCAAAGCATCCCCACCATTAATCAACAAAATAACCAAAATATTGACCCCATCACGGGAGAACCTTCTCATCAAAGTACAACAACTTCTTCTCCAACACGTACTTCAACCATTCCCAATTTTGCAATTAGAAGTGAAGGAACTATTACCATCAATGGTAATAGTGACCTAGACGGTGTACCAAACGACCCCACAGATGATGCCCTCATCTACGCCAGTAAAGGATTTATTATCAATGGCAACTCCATTTTACCTGTACAAAGAGATACCGCAGGAAACCCACTCAAAGATGCAAATGGTAAATTAATCTTAGTAGATAAAGCTGTCGCCGTTTCCACAGGTTATACAGTAGCAAATAGCCCCAGCAATAAATACGCCAACTTAGTCCCGCCACAACTAGTAGACAAGCAAACAGTCAATGTCATCACATACGCAGACATCAAGCAACTTGAATTAGCACGTCGCATTCCTTCAGGAACGCCAACTGTTACTTTTAATGTCAGCCAAAATTCCATTAAAAATGCCAACGACTGGTCGCGGAAATTTCCTCAAGCAGGCACAGCAACCAACCCTACCGTAGTCAGAGTTACAGGCGGTGGCTTAAATATTCCCAGTAACATCACCTTAAACAACTACGTAATTATTGTTGAGCAAGGAGATATTAACTTCAATGGTAGCAATCACAACTTTAATAACGTTGCACTGATCGCCAACAACGGTAATATTAACTTATCCAATATCCAATCACGAGAATTAGCTGTATTTGCTTCTGGTTCCATCAACATGAACGGTGGAGCCAAATTTGCAGGTACTACCGCCTACAAGCTATTGTTAAAAATGCACTGGAACCCCACTGGGAAGCCAGGTTTGAAGGTAGCAGCTACGGGTTCCGTCCCGGCAGAAGCACCCACGATGCGATTGGCAAAATTTTTCTAATCGCCCG
>NZ_JAIVFW010000196.1 GCF_020829595.1 Nostoc sp. CHAB 5844 | reverse complement strand
CTTCCCAATAGTGTTGTCCATCAAATATATGTCGCTCTGGGCGCTTGAAAGGCCACTTTACCTGATATTCCAACTGACCTAGTTTCGGCAGATAGAATTGGTAATTTACTAATGGTTCCACATCTGGCAGGCTCAAGATAACTTTTGATTTTGTTAGCCGTGCCATTCTCTTTATCATGCTGTCGAAATCTTCAAATGGTAAGTGCTCAAGCACTTGAAATGCACAGACTATGTCAAAATCATTTTCACTTAAACCAAGCTCACGAACGTCACCCAAGTAGTCTGGGGATAGTGACTCATCTATATCAACGGTTATTACTTCTATTCCCTGAAGCTCACACATGTGTTTGAATATTCCCGCCCCTCCGCCTATTTCCAAAATTCTGCGAGGCTTCTCATCTAGAGTAAGCTTAATTTGCCAATAAAGGCTACTCCATCTTTCAGGTGTTATGTAAGATAGAAATTCATAATGTCCACACTCAACTTGTTTTTGTAGCATTAGTAAGCCTTGAATATATTAAAAGTCCAAGTACTGAATAACACAGCACCGACACAATCGCTAGTGATTTAACTGAGTTTACCAGCGAGTCCCCTGCCACAAGTGACATGGCAAACACCAAAAATCTTACACTGCCCGAGATCAATTCATAGGCAAGTAGCTCCTTTTGCATTTTTAATATTGGCACGCAGACCACGAGCGGTCGTACGACGATCTGGGCGACAATCGGCACAAAGAGGAATGATAAAAAGATAGTTGTATCAGACCATTCATCACCTAATATCCAGCTTACGACTTGATCGGACAACAATCTAAACGACACTGATACCAATACCATTAGGGCTAATAGTATCCAAGTTATCCTCATTATCTGTAATCTCAAATTAGCTGTTGAATATCCAATTTTTGAAATTTCTGCTAATACTACACTCTGTAACGCATGAAGAAGAATAGATGATGGTGCTGTCGCAAGCAAGTTTGCCATTGATAAAAATCCCACCTGAGCATTGCTTACAAACAAACTCGCCACTATAATTATGCCGCCTGAAGTGGCGGCATTTAAAATTGTCTGTGGATAAGTGTAAAGCAAGAAGTTTTTATGTTTTCTTATGGTTGCACGTAACTCACCTTTTCTAGCGCGTGTGGCGCGTTGGTTTTTTCGCCCGGAAAAGCATTCCATTAACAGGAAAACAAAAAATGTATTCGCGACCAATAATACAAGTGCAGTAGGGCAGTATCCTCCTATTACTATCTTAGATGTTGCCGATAAAAACGCTGCCAGACACAGTACTGCATTCAATTTTACAAATTCCTCACCTTTAATCATTAACTGCTGGTTTATATTCCCACGAATTCCGAATAATACAGCTCCGAAGAACAATATATATTCAACAATCTTATCAATTGACTGCTGAGCAGCAACTAAGTATAGAATCCATAAAGTCGCCGAAATAATTATTATCGAGTTGATTTTTGATAGTATTCTTACTATTGCATTCTCTTGATATCTTTTTCTCACTATTATCAGCGGCTGCATCAAACCTATATTTGACAAAAGCACCAACCAACCCAAATATGTTGCATACACACCGAATCTTCCATATTCTTCGGGTGAATATACTCTTGTAATAAACGGAATTGCCACAAGTCCTATTAACTGAGCAACAGCTCCTCCAACAGTCATGATTAATACTTTTTTCTTCAATCTTTTATACTTCTATGTTTGGAGATAAATTCTAACTGCCCCCCATTTCCAGAATTTAATTTAATCAATTTTTTTTCTGAAATTTTAGGAGTGCATCCACAGGGGGAATTTACTTACGCAAATTGCTTTGCTAGCTTGAATTTTTTCTATTCAACGTAACGCCGTTAACCTGTTTCGAAATTAAGGATATACGCGACGTTTTTTGGTTTCTGGATCTGCGAGATTAATCGTTTCCAAACAAGTCACGTGTGTAAATTTTGTGCTCTACATCGGCAAGTTCTTCAACATGTCGGTTGCAGAGTATTAAGTCAGCTTGCTGCTTGAACTGCTCAAGGTTGTTTACCACTCTGCTTCGAAAGAACTCGGGTTCTTGTAGCACCGGCTCGTAAACAATCACTTCAATGCCCTTGGCCTTGATGCGCTTCATGATTCCTTGAATGGCGGATGATCTGAAGTTATCACTGCCCGCTTTCATCACCAGGCGGTAAATGCCCACCACCTTGGGGTTCTTGGCAACTACGTCTGCGG
>NZ_JAIVFW010000194.1 GCF_020829595.1 Nostoc sp. CHAB 5844 | reverse complement strand
TGAACCCCAGTCAATCTCTTGTTTTGTTTTCAGTTGTATTGCTTAACTCAATAAACCTTTTCAGGTTTGCAGATACTGTGCGTTATTACTTCGAATCCCGTGTTCAGTCCAAGCGCATAGTCGTTCTGGAGAATCTTGTCTTTTTGGTTATTGTGTTATTGCGGGTTATGATGATTTTGTGGGAATCACCGTTACTGTATTTTATTGCTCTCTTGGTTCTTGAGGCTATATTGACAGCAGTTGCATTTTTGTGTTTGTTTTTTACACAAAGGCCAGTGCGTTTGTCCGTGGATAAGACCAATTGCTTGGGTTTGCTCAGGGCGGCCTGGCCTCTCACTTTTTCTTTGGTCGCAGCTATGGTGTATCAAAGAATCGATCAAATTATGCTTGCGTCTCTTGTTGACCAGAAGGCCGTTGGTCTTTATTCGGCAGCTGTTCGTGTAAGTGAGCTGTGGTACGTTTTCCCCTTGATCGTCGTTGGTTCCGTTTTTCCGCGGATACTGAAAGAAATTCGCTTGGCTCCTGAAAGGGCGAAACGGCAAATTGACCTACTTTTAACATCTTTTGCTGTTGCGGCTATTGTGGTTAGTCTCATCGTTACAGTTTATGCCGACCTTATTGTGATTGCCTTATTCGGAATGGATTACAAAAATTCCGCAACTGTCTTGATTATCCATATTTGGTCATCATTGTTTGTATTTTCTGGGGCGCTTTCTAGTCGATGGTTAATAGCGATGTCGCTTCAAAAATATTTACTAGTTTCTACCCTCCTGGGAGCCATTATAAATATCGCACTTAACTTTATTTTCATACCACATAGTGGCCCAGTGGGTGCAGCATGGGCAACCTTAGTCTCTCAATCTTTTTCTCTAGTACTTGTAAACTATTTTCATCCTGTGGCTAGAACAATGTTTTTGATGCAAGTCTCTGCCCTAAGTTTGTTGTCATTAAAGCGCTTGTTCCGATGGTGGCGATTGAATGTCTAGTTTTGGATACCTAATCGACTGCTGAAGTAATCAATCGTTTTTTGCAAACCGTCCTGGAGTCGTACCTTAGGTTCCCACCCCAACTTCGTTTTGGCCAACTGAATGTCGGGCTGACGCTGCCTGGGGTCATCTTGTGGTAGAGGCATAAAGGTCAGTTTGCTTCTCGAATCTGTCAATTCGATGACTTTCTCAGCGAGTTCAAGCATAGTGAATTCGCATGGATTACCCAAGTTCACTGGCCCAGTAAAGCCCGGCTCCGTGTTCATTAGTCTAATAAAACCCTCGATTAAATCGTCTACGTAGCAAAAGCTGCGAGTCTGGCTACCATCACCAAATATCGTAATATCTCGGCCTTTCAAGGCTTGCACAATAAAGTTGCTAACCACGCGGCCATCGTTGGGGTGCATCCGTGGGCCATAGGTGTTAAAAATTCGGGCCACCTTAATGTCCAGGTTGTGTTGGCGGTGGTAATCGAAAAACAGGGTTTCAGCGCAACGCTTGCCCTCGTCGTAACAACTACGGATGCCAATCGGGTTCACGCGGCCCCAGTATTCCTCAGGCTGTGGGTGAACCTCTGGGTCGCCATAAACTTCGCTGGTGCTTGCTTGGAAAACTCTTGCTTTCACGCGCTTAGCCAAGCCCAGCATGTTGATAGCGCCGTGCACACTGGTTTTTGTGGTTTGCACTGGGTCATGTTGATAGTGTACGGGGCTTGCAGGGCAGGCCAAGTTGTAAATTTGGTCCACCTCAATATATAGCGGAAACGTAACATCGTGCCGAATCAGCTCAAAGTAGGGGTTGCTAAGCAGGTGCGCCACATTTTCCTTGCCGCCGGTGAAATAATTGTCGGCGCAAATTACCTCGTAGCCTTCCGCCAACAAACGTTCGCATAGGTGTGAGCCTAAAAATCCTGCACCACCTGTAACTAAAACTTTTGATCTCATAATGGAGTTATCTAAGATTAAATGGGTAATTTTTGCAGTGTGTATTCTAGGTTCATTTGCTGGATAAACGGCTTGAATGATGTAGTTTTGTTAGATCAGGTTTCCGGAAAAGAATACCAAGAGCAAGCAAAGTAAGGGCGTTTGTGTTAAGTTGCAGCGGTTCTATATGCCAGCAACACCTGAAGAGTACACCTTTGGTTGGTGTCGGAGTTCAAAAATGAAATCTATTTGTCGAGTCTGTCAATCTCAACATGAAAAGCCTGCCTTTACTGGTGTACTTCTATCACGTGAGATCAGTTACTACGACTGTGAGCATTGTGGTTATGTACAAACCCAGGAGCCAGACTGGTTGGAACAAGCCTATTCCAGCGCGATTAATTTTTGCGACACTGGCATC
>NZ_JAIVFW010000193.1 GCF_020829595.1 Nostoc sp. CHAB 5844 | reverse complement strand
GGGGCGATGCCAATGAAAACATCCAACGTAACTTTACCATGATCATCTCTGTGCCGACTATCTTTAGCTGCAAGCTACCTGATGGGGGCTGGATTAATCTCGCCCAAATTCGCCAACTAGAGCCAGACCCGCCCACGGGCAAAGTTGTTGTGACTTGGCTCAATGGCGAAAAGCAACTTTTTGAAGATGAGAACGCCAACGCCATTTTACAGACTTGGCAAGAAGCTGCTGACCGAGGACAACATTATGACAAAACATGACACTTGGGTAAAACTCAAAGCCGGAAACCCTTACGAACCAATCTTAGAACTATTTCCTGATGGCATGATTCCCATGCGCGATCCGTTTCCATTAGAAAGGATTGCAGGAGAGTTTGAAGGTAAAAGCCTGTGGATTATCGACTTAGAAAGGTTAAAAAGCTCTCAAGCTACTGCAATTACTCAATTAATCGCATCTCGTTTCGGCGCTGACCCCATCGAAGTAGCAACAGAAGCCATGAATAAAGGCGGCTTTGCCATGTCGCACGAGTGGGTTGAGTCGATGGAGTGTGGCGCTGAAGGATTTCAAAGGACAAAGGAACTCGTTAATTTTTTAGAAACTGCTCCCCAACCAGCCAGCGCCGAGGCTTGGCAAGAATTTATTAACAGCCAGTATGAACGATGGATTGAGGGAAACGAGGAGCCGCCGCCAATCAACACCATTGAAGATGTTGACCCACGCCTCAGAACACCAGAGTTAGAAGAACGCCTGAAAATGCGGCAAGTTAATCAATTTTTAGTTGATGTGTTAACGGGTCGTGCGATGGTTGATGCTCTTAACGCAATTGACCCCGATAACACTTATTCACTTGTTGGCTGGGACGACGAAGATTTTGAGGATGATGACATTTATGAGTAGTGAAAATTTAGAAACAACTAATACTTGGCAACCAGATCCAGCTTGGGATTATTACTTGGCTTGGCACTCATTACAATACGCCAAATCCCAAATTGAAGAAGCTTTAACTTTCATGGCTGGGGAAGAATTTGGCAGTGCTACAGCCGACGAAGAAATCAAACAATTACTCGAACCTGCAAAAGACAAGCTCACAGAAATTATCGATGATGAATTGAATTTTGTGGACGTAGAAGATGACGAATCCAATGATGAATAAATACTCGATTCAACAAAGGCGTGAATACATTAAAGACATCATCAACGATGCTAAACCAAATTCACATACAGCACTTGTTTACCACTATGAACACGATTTAATTCTGATGCAAACAGCTTTTACTCCCAGCTTGAAGCGCAAAGCTGCGGCTAAAAACTTCACCTTGGAATTTGCTTTACACACCGCCTGATGAGGCTGTTTCTAACAGCCATTGGCTACCCTGACTCAGTAGCCGAAACGCTGACATCACTGCCAGCGTCGCGGGTTGAGTCCACATCAATTCCGCACATTAGTCAGAGAAAGTGCAGCGTTCAATGAGAATTGCGCCTCTAGTTTTGGCGTTCACATATTCATGCGCGGCTTTTGTCTGACTAATTCCCCGAATGCGTTTACTCCTGAATCGCGCCACTTATATGTGTGGCGTTAGGGTGATTCGTGCGCTTTCTAGTTCGGGTTTTTCAGAGATGGCAGTCTCATTTATCACCTTTACTTTCACAGAACCATGACAATTAAAGAGCTAATAATTCTGGGAATTGATGTTAGCAAAAACAGCATAACAACCCATATTTTAACACAATATCCCAAGGGCGGATTACAAAGTTATTGGAGTAAAACAAGGAATAAAGCATCAAGCTTATACCCTGCTTTTTATTCCAATCCAGATGTTAGAAAAAAGCAAAAATCAGCTTTTGATTTTGCAGAATATCTAATAGAAGCTAAACCAGATTATGCAATTCTAGAACCTACAGGAAACCACTATTCCAGACTGTGGGCTTCTATTCTCAAAAAGTTAGGAATCAAAATTCTTTGGGTTGGTCACGTTGAATTGCGCCGTTATCGTGGTGGAAAAAATTTACCTAATAAATCTGACCCTGCTGATGCACTCGCTATGGCCGCTTACGGTCACGACCCAGATCATCGACTGGAGAATGGTGAAATAAACATGAGATATTTTCTCATGCACCAACCAGAACCAATTGATGAACTCCGCGACCTTTGTCAGCAACTCGAACACCTTAACCGTGTTCAGTCGCCAATTGTGAATTATGCCCGTCAGCTTCTGGCTTGGCAGTTCCCAGAAATGGCACACACTAGGAGCGAATCTACCAAGCCAGGGTTACTCCCACCGCTTTGGGGTTGGTTAGCTAAAAGGCTGGAAATTTCTCCGGCTGGGA
>NZ_JAIVFW010000192.1 GCF_020829595.1 Nostoc sp. CHAB 5844 | reverse complement strand
GTACTCATAGCGGCCTGTGTAAACACATGGTTTTCCTTCGGATTGCAGTTTGAGTGCTTGTCCTGGTGTCATAGTGAAGTCTGAAGTCTGAAGTCTGAAGTCTGAAGTCGGAAACTGCGATCGCACACACAAAACAGCACCAACGCGATCGCATTAAAAACCGTCCTCACCAATGGCGGGACGGTTTAATCAGTATGTGTATGAACTTCAGGAACTTGTTTTAACTCTTTGAGCATTTCTCTCAAAAGTTCGGCTTGTTGCTCGTGATATGCCAGCTGCTTTTCAGTTTCATCAACTAGCTGGCGGATGATTTTCCCAGAGATTTCACTACTTGACTGTTCTCCTGCGACAGAGGTATTTGATTCGTCGCTATTTTTTCCACCAATTCTGATCTGGTTAGACCCATCGTTTGCGCTAACTCCTGAAAAAGTTCCCATGCTTCGGGATTCACTTTCAGGCTTACTCCTTTCGTTTCTCTGCCTTTCGGCCTTCCTCTGCTTGGCATTCTTCACTTCCATAATCCAATACCTGAATTATTGCATATCTAGAAATCTATTATTGACTAGTATATCTGAATATGCAATATTGTAGAAATAAAGGAAATTCAAAAATCCTTTATTGCTTTGCTCCCCCCTCACCCTTGCCTTAGTGCCTGTGAGGGCCAGTGAGCCACCACCGCAGCACATAGGCGAATTGCCACCGCAGCGGAAACACCCTAAGTCAAAAGTTAATAGTCAAAAGTCATTGGTCATTAGTCATTTGACCAGTGCTGATTTGTCATGAATACAAAATTCCTGGTGCATTCGCTTCACTTGCACCCATACAGTCATGTCCTATCGTTGGAGGTAGAAATTTAGACGCAAATCACAAACAATACAATGCACTAAAAGGTTTTCCACTGCGCCAGTGCTACACCTCACTGGCGTTTCTTCCGCTCGAAACTCTTATTTCATTGGCAAAGAACTCCATGTACCCGCAAGCATATCAACTATCAATTTAAAACCATGAGTTACCAAGACGACCTTAGACCTTGGGCAGTTTTCAGCTGCCGTCCCACAGGTAATATCTGCGTTGCCAGATTTCGCTCTCGCAATGATGCTGAGGGTTATATGAGCATCTTATGTCGGCTGTCTTCTGGGAATTTTGTGGTGGTTTTTGATAAGGAGCCACTGGAGGTTTCACCAGGATAGTCGAAAGCGATGGCTCCGCCAACGCCAAAGGCGATCGCCCCGGTGTCAGGAGTGCGATCGCTCCGAAGTGCGACATGAGCGCGATCGCATTCCTAAACCCACCGCGACGTAGATTTAGGCAGTTATGCAAATCATATCAGTTCCCACAGTGTTTACCTGCAAAACACCCTCAGCGGGCTGGTTGAATCTGGCCCAAGTCCGGCAAGTTATGGATGACGAGGACAACCAAACAATTGTTGTAGTTTGGCACAACGGCGACACTCAAGTTTTTCATGGTGAAAATGCGATCGCCATTCTCTCAGCATTAAAAGAAGCAGCCCAGCGCTGCGAGTGTAACTACCGCACCAAAAACCGGAGGTTAACATGACCAAACATGACACTTGGGTAAAACTCAAACCCGGAAACCCTTACGAGCCAATACTAGAATTATTCACCGATGGCATGATTCCCATGCGTGACCCGTTCCCAATGGAGCGACCAAAAGGGCCAAACAACGAACAAATTGCTCTGTGGATTGTGGATTTGGAGCGACTCAGCAGCATTCAAATTCAAGCTATTGCTCGACTAATTGGCAATGTCCGCAATGCTGATGTCAATGAAGTTGCCGCCGAAGCCTTACAAGAAGGTGGCTTTGCTATGAGTGAGGTTTGGGTTGAATCTATGCAGTGTTGGGCAGAAGGTTTTGCCCGCAGCAAGGAACTCGCTGATTTTCTCGAAACCGCACCACCACCTGGAACACCCGAAGGTCGAAAAGCTTGGAGCGATTTCAGCGATGACCAGTATGAGCGATGGATTTACGGCGATGAGGAGCCGCCGCTAATTCGCTCGATTGAAGATATTGACCCCAGACTTAGAACACCTGAACTAGAACAAGCTTTAAAACAAGTCCAAATCGAGCAACAACTTTCTAATTATTCAGTTTTTGATGTTTTAACTGGTCGGGCAATGGTTGATATTCTAAACCGAACCGACCCTAAGAATACCTATTCACTTATTGGTTTAGATGACGAAGATTTTGAGGACTCGGAGGTTTATGAGTAGCGAAACAACTAATACTTGGCAACCAGATCCAGCTTGGGATTATTACTTGGCTTGGCACTCATTACAATACGCCAAATCCCAAATTGAAAAAGCTTTAACTTTCATGGCTGGGGAAGAATTTGGCAGTG
>NZ_JAIVFW010000191.1 GCF_020829595.1 Nostoc sp. CHAB 5844 | reverse complement strand
CAATGTTGCCGAAACCGATATTGATTAATTGAATTTCCATAAATTAACTGACATTAAATGTGGCACGAGAATCCAGTAAGGATTTTATTTCCATGTTATCCCTAAAAAATCGGAGTTACAACGCATCCCACCTCCCAGAAGCTCGACGGGTGCCAGGAGATCGCGACGTCGGCGTCGTCGAAGGCGCCGGCGCGGACCATGAAGGCCTTGGCGGCCCCGCCTTCCTCGGCCGGGCAGCCATAATAGCGCACGCGGCCGGGCAGCTTGTTCTCGACGAGCCAGTCCTTCATCGCGGTCGCCGCCAGCAGCGCGGCGGAGCCGAGCAGGTTATGGCCGCAGCCATGGCCGTGGCCGCCGGTCTCGACGGGAGAGTGCTGCGCCTTGCCGGCTTCCTGGCTCAGGCCCGGAAGCGCGTCGTATTCGCCGAGAAAGGCGATCACCGGCCCGCCTTCGCCGGCCTCGCCGATCACGGCAGTGGGAATATCGGCGATGTTCCGGCTGACCCTGAAGCCCTGGTGCTCGAGTTCGGCGACATGCTCGGCGCAGGAGCGCTCCTCGGTATAGCAGACCTCGGGCATGGCCCAGACGCGGTCGCTGAGCTCGATGAAGCGCTGCTTGCTGGCGTCGACGTGACGCCAGAGGTCGTTCCGATTGTCCATGATGGTTCTTCGCTGCTGCTGGGGTCGCAATATATGAGCCGTGCGGCAGGCCGCCGTCCAGTTGTCGGACGCATGGCTGGTTGCAAAGGGCGGAGCGTCAACGTTCCGGCGCGCCGCTCCCTACGGGTGCTTATGGATCGGGTCGACCCAGTAGACGGCTTCCGGCTTCTCGACCGGATCGACATCGGTGATGTTGACGACTACCGCCTCGTTGTCCGAGCGCACCAGCACGCATTCCAGCGGCTCGTCGGCGCTGGCGTTGATCTCCTGATGCGGCACGAAGGGCGGCACGTAGATGAAGTCGCCGGGTCCCGCCTCGGCGACGAATTCAAGCCGCTCGCCCCAGCGCATGCGCGCCTTGCCGCGCACGACGTAGATCACGCTCTCAAGTTCGCCATGATGGTGCACGCCGGTCTTGGCGTCGGCCTGGATCGAGACCGTGCCGGCCCAGATCTTCTGCGCGCCGACGCGGGCATGGTTGATCGCGGCCTGCCGAAACATGCCGGGCGTCTGCGCCGTGTTGGGATCAAGCGTGTCGCCGGTGATGACGCGCACGCCGTCATGCTTCCAGTGCGGCGCGTGGTCGTGGTCATGCGGATGGTCGTGGTCGGCCATGAGACGTCACACCTTCTTCGCCGGCCCGGTCGCGAGCGGCCTGTCGCTCGTGCCCCATTCGGCCCATGAGCCGTCATAGATGGCGCGCGGCGGCTTGCCGATCGTCTCCAGAGCGGCCGAGAGGATCGCGGCCGAGACGCCCGAGCCGCAGCTCGTGATCATCGGCCGGTCGAGGTCGACGCCGGCCTCCCTGAACGCAGCCGCGATCTTGTCGGGCGATTTCAGGCGGCCGTCCTGCATGATCGCCGGGAAGGGCAGGTTGAGCGAGCCGGGTATATGGCCGGAGCGCACGCCGGCGCGCGGCTCGGGCGCCTCGCCGCGAAAACGATCGGCCGGGCGCGCATCGACGACCTGAACCGCGCCGCCGCTCAGCGCCCTGACGACATCGTCGGCGTCGGCCACGGCCGAATGATCGAGCCGCGCCGTGAAGCTGCGGGCTGCGCGGGGGCGGGGCGGGCCGTCCTCGACCGGGCGGCCCTCGGCCTGCCATTTCGGGAAGCCACCTTCGAGGATGACGACGTCGCGCGCGCCGAAGGTCCGGAAGGTCCAGCGCACGCGGGGGGCGGAGAACAGGCCGAGCCCGTCATAGACGACAATGCGCATGCCGTCGCCAATTCCAATTGCGCTGACGGCCGCCGCGAAGGCCTCTGGCCGTGGCAGCATGTGCGGCAGGCTGGCGCCCTCGACATTCACCGCGTCGATGTCGAAACGCACCGCCCCCGGGATGCGGCGCGCCGCATACTCGGCATGAGGGTCCTTGCCATGCGCCGGCAGATACCAGGAGCCGTCGACGACGACGATATCGGGAGCGTCGAGGCGCTCGCTGAGCCAGTCGGTCGAGACGAAGACGGTGTCGTGGGCCATGGTCGGCGTTCCTCAGCTCGGCGTCCGCTCTGCGGCGGTTTGCATTGGGTCAGGCGAGCGCGATGCGGACGCGCCGGTTCTGCTTGCCCTTCTTCTCGATATCGGTGACCGCGACAAGGCCGATCTCCCCAGTGTTGCGCACATGGGTGCCGCCGCAGGGCTGGAGATCGATTTCGCCGATCGCCACCAGCCGGACGCGGCCGGACCCGCGCGGCGGGGCGACGCTCATGGTT
>NZ_JAIVFW010000190.1 GCF_020829595.1 Nostoc sp. CHAB 5844 | reverse complement strand
AAACAACATACTTGGAACGGCGATCGTGGCGAGGGAGGCCGAAAGGGCGAAGGTGGAGCGGTTCACCTTAATTTCTACTGATAAGGCTGTGCGACCAACGAATTTCATGGGTGCGAGCAAGCGCCTAGCCGAGCAGATTATTCAGGGCTTGGCGGCAAGGCCCGGTCAAAAGACAGTCTTTTCCATGGTGCGGTTCGGGAACGTATTGGGCAGCAGCGGTTCGGTTGTTCCGCTTTTCAGGCGTCAGATCGCATCCGGCGGGCCGTTGACGGTTACACATCCCGAAGTCATCCGGTACTTCATGACCATTCCAGAGGCTGTTGGTCTGGTCCTTCAATCGTCCCAGATGGCGATGGGCGGGGAAGTCTTTGTGCTGGACATGGGTGAACCGGTCAAGATTATCGATCTGGCGAGGAAGATGATACGTCTTGCGGGCCATATCGAGCGGACGCCCGACAATCCTGACGGTGACATTGAGATCAAGATCGTTGGTCTGCGGCCGGGAGAGAAACTCTATGAAGAGCTTCTCATCGGCAATGATCCCCAACGCACATCAAATCCACATATTATGATGGCAAGGGAGAACTTTATCTCTCCCGAAAAGCTCGGGGGCGAAATCGAGATAATACGTCGATCTGTTGAGCTGCAGGATACGGCTTTGCTCGCTGAGGTGCTGACTCGGACAGTTTCTGGCTTCCAATGGAATGGCAGTGGCGTGGTGCCTCCGACATCGAATGCCCAGTCGCATGTTGCTGAGAACATGTCCGTCTTCAATCATGCCGAAGAGAGGTTCTGACCCTTTACGTCTAGGTCGTTCGGAAAAATACGAGGATGGCGCTTGTTAACATCCAGTTCCGTCGTCTCCGTAAATCGACGCGGTATGCATGTTGAAATACAGTGCATGTGCGAGGGCCTTGCAGTGTTTGGTTTCTAAGAACAGCGCCTTTTATAAAAAAATCAACTCACTAGACACATCGAAAGAGCCCTAGCAACGTTGGCGACAGCAGTTTCCATCGGTAAAAGGTAGCAGGTTTGGCAACTGCCAAGAACCACGACAGCTTATTCCGCCAGAGGTTGTTCGTTCTGATTTGTTCTCAGGCGGCACCGGTGACCAGAGACCTCATTCATGAACATGGTATTGACCCACCTCCAGCGGCTGGAAGCGGAGTCCATCCACATCTTCCGTGAGGTTGCGGCCAATTTCTCCAAGCCGGTCATGCTCTATTCGGTGGGCAAGGACTCCTCCGTCATGCTGCATCTGGCGATGAAGGCCTTCTATCCGGCAAAGCCACCCTTTCCGTTCCTGCATGTCGATACGACCTGGAAATTCAAGGACATGATCGCCTTTCGCGACCGCATGGCGGCCGAACTCGGCTTCGATCTGCTCGTCCATGTCAATCCGGAAGGCGTCGAGCAGCAAATCTCGCCCTTCACACACGGCTCCAGCATCCACACCCATGTGATGAAGACGGTGGCGCTGCGCCAAGCGCTCGACCAATACGGTTTCGACGCGGCCTTCGGCGGCGCCAGGCGCGACGAGGAGAAGTCGCGCGCCAAGGAGCGCATCTTTTCTTTCCGCAACGCCGCCCATGCCTGGGATCCGAAGAACCAGCGCCCGGAAATGTGGAAAACCTACAATACGCGTGTTGCGCCCGGAGAATCGATCCGCGTCTTTCCGCTTTCCAATTGGACCGAACTCGATATCTGGCAGTACATCCTGAAGGAGAACATCCCGATCGTGCCGCTCTATTTCGCGGCGCGGCGTCCGGTCGTCGAAAGAGACGGCATGCTGGTCATGGTGGACGACGAGCGCATGCCGATCGGTGAGACCGACACGGTCGAGGACCGCCTCGTGCGCTTCCGCACGCTCGGCTGCTATCCGCTGACCGGTGCGATCGATTCCGATGCGGCGACGCTGGAGGATATCGTGCGGGAAATGCTGACGGCGCGGACCTCCGAGCGCCAGGGTCGGATGATCGACAAGGACGAGGCCGGCTCGATGGAGAAGAAGAAGCGCGAGGGTTATTTCTGATGGCGACCGTCGCTTCGGACCTTTCCGCAAAGGGGATTGCCGATTATCTGCGCGAGCAGGAGAACAAGTCCCTGCTGCGTTTCCTCACCTGCGGCTCGGTGGACGACGGCAAGTCGACCCTGATCGGCCGCCTGCTCTACGACACCAAGCTGATCTTCGAGGATCAGCTCGCCGCGCTCGAGCGCGACAGCAGGAAGCACGGAACGGCCGGCGACGAGATCGATTTTGCGCTGCTGGTCGATGGGCTGGAGGCCGAGCGCGAGCAGGGCATCACCATCGATGTCGCCTATCGCTTCTTTGCCACCGATCGGCGGAAGTTCATCGTCGCCGATACACCCGGCCATG
>NZ_JAIVFW010000018.1 GCF_020829595.1 Nostoc sp. CHAB 5844 | reverse complement strand
AGTGAACCACGAGTTCGTAAACGTCGCCCCAAAATTTACCCCTTGATGGCTAAACCGCGCCAAGAATTACGTCATCAATTGCAAACTGCTTAATTGATCAGTATTTCCGCTTTTCTTAGTGCCATTCGTCGTAGTCGATATTTGAATCGTAATTATCATTGAGATCGGTGTGTAAATAATCAAATCCATCATCAATCACACCGACAACAACACCGCGCCCTGTATAATCATCCCAAACATTCACCACGTTGAGATCAAGACCACGAACACCAGTGGATTGATCGTAGTTGTATAGATACCATTGACGCTGAAATAAGGGGTCGGAAGGAAAAGTAGCCATAAGGTTGTTGATTATTAACGTTTTATGCAGATCAAGAGGGTGTTTGAACAGTTATGATGGGGTGAAGCAAAATGCGTCTTGTTATCCCCAGCAAAAAATCAAAAGTCATGATTGATCTCGAAGCAGAAAAACTAGAAACTTTAAAAAAAGGGCTGAGAATGAGCATGGCACGGTTGACAATCTAGTAGTAATGCTTCTTAATCAAGCGATCGCATCTCAGGAGGTATCATGACTAACGCTGACAGACCAATCGAAGACAGGCTAGAGAGTGTCGAAAGTCAATTAGAGGATTTGGGTGACGAACTGGATTTGCTGCGGACTATCCAAACTGGTATGAGACGGGAACTTCGCAGCGTCTCTCAAACATCGGCGCGACTTGAACGCGCAATCAACCAGCTTGCCGAAATCTCCCGCCGCCAACAACTAGAAGCCCAGCGCGATCGCACAGTGTTTCAAGCTGAGATTCGGCGTATTTGGGAATATCTACTCCAGCAAGGTGGTAACGGTAACACTCCGCCTAGTAATTAACGCTTGCAAGCGATCGCATGATCAAAGGCTGATGATTGAGAGCGATCGCCCAAATAAATGCTTGCTTATTACTAAGAGCGATCGCACAAAAATTAGTACTTGGATATGTCGCCAGTAAGTGACTAACAATTAGAAAAATTCTTTCGGGAACAACAAATCTTATATTATTTGTCACGCCAAAACATTAAAATAAAATATTTGTGACTCAGAATAATATCACGAGTGTGACATAAAATCTTGTGTCTGTCAATCTGAAATTGATAGATGTAACGCAAATACATATAAGTACAAATACGCGTAAATAGATTTGCAATACTGTTAAAGTTGCAAAAGAATATGCATCTAGCGTCAGCCAGGAGGAAAGCGTTGTGAAAGCAGTCTTAATGACAGCAGCCGGTAGTCCAGAAGTACTGCAATTACAGGAAGTACCAACTCCCAGTGTTCCTTTGGATAATACTCAACTTTTAGTTCGCTTGGTAGCTGCTGGGGTTAATCCTATTGATACTAAACTTCGTAAACGCGGCACTTTCTACCCTAATCAAATGCCGGCAATTTTAGGATGTGATGGTGCAGGTGTTGTGGAAGCCGTGGGTGCTGGTGTACAAAGGTTTCGTCCGGGAGATGCAGTCTATTTTTGCTATGGTGGCTTAGGCGGACACCAAGGTAATTATGCAGAATATACTGTGGTGGATGAGCGATTTGTGGCGCGTAAACCTGCATCGGTGTCTTTTGCGGAAGCAGCCGCCGCACCTTTGGTATCAATTACCGCGTGGGAAGCTTTATATGAACGGGGAAGATTGGAACCTGGAGAACGGGTGCTAATTCATGCTGGTGCTGGTGGTGTCGGACATGTCGCTATTCAACTGGCGAAACTCAAAAATGCTGCTGTCGCCACGACGGTTAGTTCTCAGGAAAAGGCTAATTTTGTGCAACAGCTTGGTGCAGATTATCCCATCTTTTACAAACAAACAGACTTTGCACCAGCAACTTTAGATTGGACTGGTGGAGAAGGTGTAGACTTAGCTTTTGATACAGTTGGCGGTGAGACTTTTCAAAAAACTTTTCCAGCTGTGCGAGTTTATGGCGATATTGTGACGATTCTGGAACCTGATGCTAATACTGTGTGGAAAACTGCCAGGAATCGCAATCTCCGCATTGGTTTGGAGTTAATGCTGACACCGATGTTGTTGGGGTTGGATGAAAGTCTGCAACATCATGCCGAAATTCTGGAACAGTGCGCTAGTTGGATGGAACAAGGTAAGTTGAAAATTCAGGTTAATCATCAGTTTCCGTTAAAAGATGCGGCAAAAGCTCATGAATTAATTGAAACTGGTGCGATCGCGGGTAAAATTGTCCTGCTGATTAGTGATGAATGATTGAATAGATTATTGTTTCAACGCAAAGGTACGCTAAGGAAAGCGCAGAGGTTCGCAGAGAATTTACTCTGTGTGACTTTGCGATTCACTTTTGCGTTACTCTGCGTTTTATTTTTGAGTTTTTTAGTACCTGCACCTGTTTTAGCTGCACAAACGCAATTTGAACGCACACCTCTGACTTTGGAAATATTACAAGAGAGATTACGCACACCGATACTGCGGGAAGGTAATTTAACTGTTGATTTGCGCCAGATGGTGATTGATTTACGTCCTGAGAATGCTAGTTTTCGTGATAGTTTTTATCAGTTATTACGCAAAGAGTTGCAAAAAGCTGGTGCTAAATCTTTGGGTTTAGATTTAAGTTATTCTTTGGTGCAGGGAGATTTCATCGGGAGTGATTTGGGTTTACGAACGCCTTTATATGCTCAAGCGATCGCACCAATTTTCACTTCTACAGAACAAGCGCAATTAGAAAGTTTACGTTTAGTTTGTTTACAGTCACTGGCGATCGCTGCTAAAGATTGTCGCTCACTTTTAACAACTGACGCAACTACTTCTGGCGAGATAAACGTTTTTCGTGGTGCTTTAACTTTGGTAAATACTCGCTTTAATGGACAAGTAGAGTTTGCTAATACTTTTTTTCTCCAGTCTATAGATGCTCAAAATGCAACATTCTTGCAAACTACGAATTGGCATGAAGCCAGGTTTAGCCGGATTGTTAATTTTACAGGTGCTAATTTTCGTCAATCAAGTGATTTTCACGGCAGTATTTTTTTTGATAAAGCTAATTTTAAACAAGTGCAATTTCAAGAAAATGCTGATTTTCACACCAGCATTTTTCAAAAAGCTGTTAACTTTAATTTAGTTTTGTTTAAGCAGATGGCTAAATTTAGTCAGGTGCAATGGCACGATAATGCTGATTTTTCTGATGTTCGCTTTGTTAATCAGGCACAATTTACAAAAGCCAATTTTCATCAATTTCTTTTTTTGACTGACGCATCTTTTGAACAAGCTGTTATTTTCCGGGAAGCTGTATTTAATCAACCTGTAAATCTTCGTGGTGCTAGTATTTCTAGTTTAGCGGATTTTAGTGATGCGAGTTTTGCTCAGACTGCTTTTTTAAATGTACCTGGATTAAATTTCAATTCCAATCAAGCCAAAATCTTAGGTAACATTGGTCAAATTGGGAAAATGTTTTGCGTCCCAAGTTTACAAGGTAATCAAAATGTTTTACGAAATTTAGGACAGAATTTTCGTCAGCAACAACAAATTGCCGATGCTAATCAATTAGAATATACAAAACAGCGATTGAGATTAATTGAGTTAAATCAAAAATTACTCAGAACGAATATTAACAGTGCTTCTTTATCTCGTTTAATTAGTTTGGGTTTTTCATCAGCGCAAGCAGAGACAATATTGAATCGTCGTACTATACAAATGTTTCGTGATAGTAGTGAGTTATTAACCTTAGCTGATATCGATTTAGAAACATATCATAAATTGAGCGATCGCCTGAGTTTTAGAGAACCTCTAGCTGTCGGTGGATGGATATTACAAGCTTGGAGTTGGTTAGCGTTGAGTGTCCTACTTTTATTGAGTGGTTATGGCACAAATTTTTGGTTAGTTTTTGGTGTGGGTGGTGTGGCGATCGCTTACTTCGGGTTACTATTTTGGCTAGTAGATCGTTACCGTCGTCTTCATCCTACACCCATTATTCCAACATACTACGAAACTATCTCTATATTGCTAGGTTTTAGTTGTTTAGCATTTTTTAGTTTGTTAGCTATCTTTCGCAATGCTGAACAGCCTTGGCTAACATTGGGATGTTTGTTTATTATTATTATCCCTGTGCCAATAACTTTAATTATGCGATTATATCAACAAGGACGCTATCACGATTTAATGGATGTTTCTTACTTTACTGAAGATGGAACTTTCCGACAATTAAGATTATTGATTGGACGTTTACCTGTAATTCCGAGAAATCAAACATTTCGGGAAAGATATATGCCATTGTTAAGCGATCGCCGCTGGAATTGGCTAAATTACTATGATTTTAGTCTCAACAATCTAGTCAGATTAGGATTTAATGATATTCGTCTGCGAGACGAACATTTACCAGGAATCATCGCTACACTTGCATGGTATCAATGGAGTTTGGGCGTACTTTATATTACCCTAATTTTGTGGACTCTTTCGCGCACAATTCCTGGATTAAATTTGCTGATTTATTTGAAATAAAATTTGTTATTTGTAATCCTTTAACTTAACCTCTGTCGTAACCATAAAGCTAATAAAGGTAACGCTAGTTGATAACCATGTTCAGCACTATAAATTAAACCTTTGTGCTGTAATCCAGTCAAGGAACCTTGGAGGCTACCACCTCTAGAAAGACCATGTTTTTGAATGTACTCTTTACTTTGTGGCTTATCTGTAGGATCTAAAGCTAAAGATTCTAAAAGATGCACCTGATTTGCTGGTAACAACATCACTAAAGATTCAAAAGTTAAAGATAAATCTTTGAGTAATCCTTCTATTGCTTGCTGTACAGCTTCTTCACTAATTAACCCATCAGTACAATAAAAATTTTGTAAGCGACGAATGATAGCCATTGCATCGCCAATGTGTCCTTGTACAGCATTTAAAAATAATTGCAGTGCTTGAGAACGAGAGTCAAATTTTAGTCCTTGTGTATGCAAGATTTCCCGCGCCCACAATGCTAAAACATCGTTCGCCAAGGGTGCTAACTGTATCGTTTCTAGAGGATAGTTTGTCTCACCTGTTTGATAACTTGTCTCAGCGAGCGTTGCGATTAAAACATAGCTGACGTGAGTTTGCACATTGATTTCTTGCCTAAATGTAGCTTCCCACAAACCATTGCGATCCCAAGAACGAATATGGGGAAAACTCTGTAAAATCAGCACTACTCGCTGATTTAAATTAACAGCCATGATTTGCAGCAAATTGAGCAAAATTTCAAATGCTTGCCATAGTTGCTTTTGATTCAAGGAACGCAATAGCTTGAGTTTACCTTCTGGATGACAGACAAAAAACTCCTTGCCAAAGTTGTTCACCCAGTCTTGAATTAGTGCGGCTTGCCAGTTTTGACTAATCGCTTCCGCCAGCAGTTGGATAAATCTCTGCCCATCAGTCGCGCGGATGCAGTCTATCTCTAAAACCATTGCCCCAACTTCTTGGGCGGCGGTTCGCACTAAAGTCCGTCTTCCACTACCAGGAACGCCAGTAATTAGCAAGTCTCCATCTTGAGCTAACACTTCGACAATCCGCTGAAATTCTTGCGATCGCCCAATTAATTGTAAAGGAGTAGACAAATCTAAATTCACTTACTTTTTGCCCTTGGTTTTCATCCCCACCGTAAGGGCAAGCATACTCACTTCGATGGACTTTCAGCAACCATTGAACATAACTATGATTTTAATCAAATTTTATTAGTGTAATTTTAAATTTTGCACTATTTTTTAGTGCTAAAACTTATTTAACACTAAAAAAGGTATGAAGTATGGCACAGGCAGTATCTCCTATCGCACCTCAAGAACAACAGCCCAATGTTTGGCATATATTAGAGATTTCCGAAGCGATCGCCCGCTTACGTACTGATGCTGAATATGGCTTGAGTAGTGCAGTAGCCAAGCGGTTGTTATCCGAAGTAGGCGCAAACGAACTTACAGGCAAGAAAAGCAAACCTTGGTGGTTAAAATTTTTACTGCAATTTAACCAACCACTGCTGATTATTTTGTTGTGTGCAGGTTTAGTCAAAGCATTAACGGGCAGCTTAGTGAATGCTGGTGTAATTTGGGGCGTAACTACCACCAACGCCATCATTGGGTTTGTGCAAGAATCGAAAGCCGAAGGTGCGATCGCTCGCTCGTCGCATGGGCATCAATAAAAATGGTTCAGTTCTAGCCTTCACAGGTGCAGAACTCGCAAAAATGGATAAAACAGAACTCGCCCAAGTTGCCGAAGAAGGTGTAGTTTTTGCCCGTGTCGCCCCAGAACAAAAGCTGCGTTTAGTCGAAGCCCTGCAATCAAAAGGTGAAATCGTCGCCATGACAGGAGATGGTGTCAACGATGCACCAGCCTTAAAACAAGCAGATATTGGGATTGCGATGGGTGGCGCTGGTACAGAAGTCGCCAAAGAAGCCGCAGACATGCTGCTTACCGATGATAATTTTGCCTCGATTGAAGCGGCTGTAGAAGAAGGAAGGGCGGTTTATAAGAATTTGCTGAAGGCGATTTGCTTTATTTTGCCTGTTAATGGTGGGGAATCGATGACAATTTTAATTAGCACATTGTTAGCCAGAGATTTACCAATTTTATCTTTACAAGTTCTGTGGTTAAACATGCTTAATTCCATCACAATGACAGTGCCTTTAGCCTTTGAACCGAAAGCGCAAAACGTCATGCGACAAGCACCGCGCCATCCTAACGAACCGTTACTTTCGGGCAGTCGGTTAAAGCGAATTTTGGCAATTTCTCTGTTTAATTGGATTGTGAT
This sequence comes from Nostoc sp. CHAB 5844, assembly GCF_020829595.1. Classification (GTDB taxonomy): domain Bacteria; phylum Cyanobacteriota; class Cyanobacteriia; order Cyanobacteriales; family Nostocaceae; genus Nostoc_B. The sequence goes on along the minus strand of NZ_JAIVFW010000018.1, from coordinate 104,240 downwards.
ATTTGGAGTATTTGAATATATCCGCCAAACTACAGGTAATATTGATTTAGCGAGAACAATGGCAATCAACTCACTGATTGCCGGACGCATATTTTATTTATTGAGTATTAGCCAATTAATTCCGAATTTGATTGCGAAGATGGACGGCACAATTAAAGAGAATGTTGATATACCTGCCATTGGATTGGGGATTGTTGGAGCAATTCTTTTACAAATTGTTTTTGCTCATGTGCCGTTGATTAATGAAGTTTTTGAAACAGCACCATTAAGTTTAAAGCAGTGGTTGTTTTGTTTAGCGGTGGGTTCGCCGATGATTTTCTGGGCGGCGGTAGTGAATCGATTTGATCCGCCAAATTAAATGTAGTATTTCTTGCACATCTGAGGTAAAGTAACACACAAATTGGCTTGTAGAGACGTAGCAATGCTACGTCTCTACATCTTGTGAAATGACTCAATCAACGGAGTTTTTTGTGCCTACTATAAAAACCTTGCAACCTGGCGATGAAACGTTGCTCGAAAACTTCCTTTTGCAACATACCGACACTTCGATGTTTTTGCGTTCAAATTGGCGCGAAGCTGGACTACTCGACCAAGGTGCAAGGTTTCAGGGAACATATGTAGCTGCGATCGCAGATGCAACTATAGTTGCAGTCGCTGCCCATTATTGGAATAATATGCTTGTAGTTCAAGCACCAGTGCAGCTTGCGGAAGTGGTGCAAGCAGTTGTAAGTCAGTCCAACCGCCCAATTGCTGGAATTTCTGGCCCATCTGTGCAAGTACAAGCTACTAAGCAAGTATTGGAACTTATTAACCGACCAACTCAACTTGATGAAAGCGAGATATTGTTTTCCCTAGCACTGCGAGATTTGCAAGTACCAAGAGCTTTAGCATTGGGAGAAGTTGAATGTAGAGTGCCTGATCCTGAAGAATTAGAGTTACTTAGCCAATGGTGTGCTGCTTTTAATATAGAAGCATTAGGAAAAGCAGAAACACCTGATTTACTCTCTACTTGTCGCCGTGAAATTGCAGCACGACAAGCTACAGCTAGACACTGGGTGTTGGTAAAAGAAAATATCTTAGTAGCTTATACAGGCTTTAACGCTCGTTTACCGGACATTGTGCAGATTGGTGGCGTGTGGACACCGCCACAACTACGAGGTAAAGGTTATGCCAAAAGCGTTGTAGCTGGCTCATTATTGGAGGCGCGATCGCATGGTGTTGAACGTGCCATCTTGTTTACTAATCAGCAAAACTACGCAGCCCAAGCAGCATACAGAGGTATAGGTTTTCGACCAACTAAAGAAGAATTTGGTCTAGTAATTTTTAGTGATGAGTTAAGTTGAAAACTGCTATGCTGGTGTGCGTTCAAGTTGCACATTCTCTGATTGAGACTGTCATTTGTTATTAGTTCTTTGTCAACACAAATGACCAATGACTAATAACTTATGACGACCTTCACGGATGCTTATGTAATTTAGATGTGTTTTAGCTTATCAAACCTCTAAATCCATTCAAACCCCTGTGCTGCTAAATATTCTTTTGCTGGCTCCAAAATCTCTTTTTTAATCACTATCTTAACTTTTGGTACACTCAGATATAACCAAAAACGTTGCACAAACCAATCATTAACAGGCTCAATTTTCCTAATCGCATTCCAAGGAATCAACAACGGTGGTAGCCAAAAACTAAACAAAGGAAAAATACTTAAATAAATTCCTTGACGACTAACACCAACATTCAACGTTCCTTTGTAATAAATCCAACCCACAAAACCATGTTGCCTCCGCCAAAAGTTTGGAGGTGGTGGTTCGTAGGTGCGGTAGTGCTTGGCAAGACGACTCCAGTTAAGATGTAACACAAATATCGTCAGTAAAGCAAAAAATAAACCAAGAGCCGTGAGATACCAATCGGGAATGCGCGACATTTGTTTGTAAATAGATGGTTTAACTGTCATAACATTTCTGTATCAAGGTGCATATAGCAAATTGATTTTGAATTCTGCAATTATCTTTTCCTCGTCTGTTGACGATGTAGAGACGTAGCAATGCTACGTCTCTACAATTTGTGGTTACTGACTGATTGTTTAGAGGTGCGATCGCATGGTGTTGAACGCACCATTTTGTTTACCAACCGAGAAAACCATGCAGCCCAAGCAGCATACCAAGGTATAGGTTTTCAACCAACTGGCGAAGAATTCGGTTTGGTGATATTTCAAGACAATAGTTAATTCGCTGGTCTTAACTCAGCTTGAATTTGCTCACCAATCCTGATAGCTTCACGCCGAATTTGCTCAGTGTCAACTGTAAGTACCTTACGCCTAGACATGAGAACTTTCCCCTCTACAATCACAGTATCAACATCTTCAGCTTTCGCGGCATAAACAAGATGGGAAATGACATCGTAAAGCGGAGTCAAGTGTGCAGATGTCAGGTCTACTTGAATTAAGTCTGCTTGGAGTCCCGCTTTGATAGCGCCAATTTTATCCGCCAAACCGAGGGCTTCTGCACCTCCCATGGTTGCCATCCGTAAAACTGTCTGGGCAGGTAAAGTGGTGGGGTTGAGGGTTGTACCTTTATGGATGAGGGCGGTAAGACGAATCGCTTCCCACATATCCAAATCATTGTTCGACGCAGCACCATCCGTACCCAGACCAACCTCAATTCCCGCCTGCACCATCGCTGGAATTGGTGCAAAGCCAGAGGCCAACTTCAAATTCGAGTCAGGATTATGGATGACACCCACACCGCGTCTAGCCATCAGAGCGATTTCACTTGCGTTAGGCCAAACTACATGCGCGGCAAATACTCGCGGCTCCAAGAAACCGAGATTTTCTAGGTGTTGTACTGGAGTGGCATTATAGCGCTGCTGGATGTCTTGGACTTCGGTTTGTGTCTCTGCAAGGTGAATCGTTATTGGTACATCGTATTGACGTGCCGCTTGAATAGCTTGTGTTAAATGCTCTGGTGAAACGGTGTAAGGAGCGTGCGGCGCTAACGCTGGGATAATTCGTGGGTTCCGTCCTTGCCAGCGTTTCACAAAATCTACTGCCGCCGCAAATGCATCATCCCAGCCGCGAAAACCAGGGCTGGGAAAATCTATAGATGAAGGTGCAATTACAGCCCGTAAGCCACATCGATCAACTACTCTGGCGGCAACATCGGGCTGGAAGTACATATCAACAAATGTCGTAGTGCCACCACTAATCATTTCCCAACAAGCCAGTTCTTCACCAACGCGGACGAAGTTTTCGTTAACGAACCGTCCTTCTGCGGGAAATATGTAATTTTGTAGCCAATCTTGTAAGTTTAAGTCGTCCGCCAGACCGCGAAACAATACCATTGCGGTATGAGAGTGACCGTTAACCAGACCTGGCATGAGTACCATACCTTCGCCTGGTAATCTCTTAGCAGCCCTGTAAGATGCCAAAATTTTGTCTTGTGTATCTACAGCAACAATTTTGCCGTCCTTGATGGCAACTGCACCATTCTTAATTACAGGTTGTGCATCATTCATGGTGACAACAAAATCACCGCCAACAATCAGTTCTACTGGCTGTCTGCGTTGATTACCCCAGCGGTAATTGTTCTGGGCGATCGCTACTTGACCCGCAAAGGCAATAAACACTGTACAGACAAAAAGAATTAGTAGCCTATAATATTTCGGAGACTGGCGTTTCACAATATATATCCTGACTAAAGTTTTTATCTCACTGAAAAATATGTCTAATTCTTAACCTAAAATTAAACAGTATTTTTACTGGTAAGGATAACTATAGTATTAGGCGCTACTAATTTTTAATACATTTTTCTAATCTATGGGCGATGTAGAGACGTAGCACTGCTACGTCTCTACATTTGTGGTTACAGCATAATTAAACCCAGCCTGACACCAGCCGTTACCGCTTCAGTACGGGAGGAGACAGCAAGCTTTTGAAAAATTGATGAAACGTGGAACTTTACAGTATGTTCAGAAATTTGCAGACGTTTAGCGATCGCTTTATTGCCTAACCCAGAACCCAGCATTCCCAAGACTTCTATTTCTCTTGATGTCAAGGTTTGCACAGGGTTAACCACAACTTTTTCGCGTAGGGGTAGTAACTCTAAATAGTCTGGGTGCAGCACCACTAAACCAGATGCGATCGCTTCTACAGCCGCAGTAATTTCTGCTTCTGTGGTGTTACTAGGTAATATCCCCCGGATACCAGAACGTAATCCTGTTTCCATTTCAGTACTATTGATATCCTCAGTCAGAAGCAAAATTTGCTGTTCTGGCATTAGTTGCAATTTTGCCCACACCGATTTAAGATTACTGCTGAAATCCAACAGCACTACATCTGGTTGTAATTGCTCTTCCTTGGCCAATATATCCAAATCAGATGCACTTCCCACAACGGTCAGTTGGGGATGATTACTGATCACAGATGACAAACCCGCCCGCACCACAGGAGAAGCAGCAATTACCATCACTTGGATCATGTAGCCTCCACAGTTGTTTTCCTGGCAATGTCAACCACAAATTGCTTTCTACCCCGAAGAACTTTTAATGGTATTGACTCCTGGCTTTGATGCAGATATTTAGCTAAATCATCAGGTCGAGTGAATAACCGTCCTGAAACCCCAATTAACACATCACCAATTTGCAAACCAGCAGTTTCCGCCACACTGCCAGGAAGTATGGATAATATTAGTAAACCCAGAGTGCGTCTGTTTAAAACTACAGGTTGCAGTGTTACTCCTAGTTGCAGACGATGACTACCAGATAGAAAACGGTTAACAGTATTACTAGGAATTGCCACTGCTAAACCGTTGACAATCATTGTATTGATCCCAACGACTCGACCAAGGCAGTCTGCCAAAGAACCACCAGAATTACCAGGATAAAGCTGTAAATCTGCAATCACCGCCCTTTGATGATTGGTGTGAACAATCCCCATTGTGGCTGCGCCACTATCACCTAAAGGATTACCCACAGCCAAAACTAATTCACCAACTCGTAATTCATCCGAATTACCGATGGTTGCAGTATTTAAGTTCGTTGCAGTAATTTTCAGTGCGGCTAAATCTTGCTGGGGGTCAAAGTGCGATCGCACAGCCTCAAATACCCTACCATCCCATAATTCTACAGTTGCCCGATGACTGGTTGCCACATGAGCATTGGTAATAATTAATCCATCTGCTTGCCAGATAACCCCAGAACCGACACCCGCTGCACCACTTTTGACTTTAACTGTGATTTGGCGAAGTTGAGTGGCTACCGCTGACAGTTCATCATTGAATTGTGTAATCATAATTGCCTTAATTAAACGGAAATTACTTACTCGACTGGGCGTTCGCCAACCACAACATCTAACTCAACCAATGCGCCACCTCGGACAACCTGCACTTTTACCGTTTTACCAATGCGATCGCTATGATTCAGCAGTGCCAGCACATCACCAGTATCACTTACGGCAACATGATCAAATGTTACCAAAACATCTCCCAGCAGCACACCTGCATTGTCAGCAGGGCCAGATGGTTCCACATTGACAACAATCACCCCCGTAGTCGTATGTAAATTCAAAAGATTTTTCAAGTTGTTAGGCAAGCGTACAGGCTGCATTCCCACACCCAAGTAGCCACGAGAAATGTGTCCTTTAGTTAACAATTGATTCACCACGCGCTCAACTGTACTAGTAGGGATAGTCAAAGCCGTACCGCGCCGTCCAGATGTATTCATTCCAACCACGTAACCAGCAGCATCTACCAGTGGCCCGCCTGCAAAACCAGGGTAAAGAGTGATATCTGGGCGGATGAATTGGTCAATATTGCCACCACTCATACTCCGCCAAGCACCACTAACTACACTCACAGTTCCCATCGCCGCCCGTAAGTCACCTTCGCTACTTCTGGCTAATCCCAGTACTAAATGACCTACCTTGAGTTTTGCCGCATCGCCAATTTGTGCCACTGGAATGTCAACATTTTCAAGTTGGAAAACAGCTATATCAGTACTAGGGTCATGACCGAGAAGTGAAACTGGTACAGTACTTTTATCTGAGAGAGTTGCAGTGATTTCATCATAACGCCCAAGAGATTCGTCAGAACTAACAATGATTCTGTTGCGCCAGTGAATACCACTTGCGGAAATACGTTTACCAGCATTGATTGCAACTACAGCACTTCCAGCCTGTTCTACCGTGTCAGCTAAACTGTTAGACAGAGCCAGCAATGAAGACATAAAATTCTCCGTAAATATTTTGTGATATGTCTATCGTGCCGTTTTATATCTATAGATAGCATCGGAAAAATGGGCAGAACTGAACCTAGAAAAATGGCTAGTAACAAGGCTGAAGTATGAAGTATGAAAATTGATTCTGTCTCCTAAATTCTGACTTCTTCTTTAATTTTTTTACAGTTTTGAAGTATTAAGTAAGGTTAGTTTACTAAATTTTCTACCTAATCGTCTCCAAAATGTATCTCGCCATCCTGTCCAAGATGTCATAGTTTTTTTATAACATTTTATGAATGTTAATTACTGAAATGCTCATTCTGTTGCTGAGGTAGTTAAGATATAAAAAGGCTTCAGTAAAATAGATTTTGTATTGCAAAACACCAAAAAATTACTGTAAATTTGTGACTGATTAATTTTAGTATTACTGACTTAGATTTTTTTGAGATTAACTACTGCATATATACTACAAAATTTTTTTTAAATCAAAATTTCTACTTGAAAGTTAAAACTAAATCATTCATAAGAGTCAAGAACACCGATTACTTTAAGAAATCACAGTACGGGAATCTCGTAATTTTAACCTATGAATTGCTTTAGGAGTGATTTAAAACACTGGTATAAACTATATATTTATTAACTTAGCTTAAGCGCGTGCGTAGATAAGAAAGGCTAGGGGGAATAGTCCCAGCCTTGGCAGATAGATGTGTATCTCTGGTTTTAGTAATATCGCTGATGAATATGTCACTGACGTTTCAATTTCTTGGCAAAGATGCGATCGCACCTAAAATAAAAAAGGCGGACAAACCGCCAACTTACACTTACACCTTGTTTATTTGAGTAAATTCAGTTTGCCTTATTAAAATGACATTGTTGTTACAACTATAGCCGTAGCCAGATAGGTTAGGACATTCTAAAACGCTAAAACCAATTGACTGCAAGCATTTCACTTTTGAACGCCAGTGAGGGAGTCGGGGAACCCGACGACACTTGCTTCAACGCTCTTAACCCGCGCAACGCAGTGTCTCCCCAACGCACTGGCTCCTTTTGACTTTTGACTTTTGACTTTTGCTATATATGTCAAACCATGACAAAGTATCTGGTTCTACTTCAATCAAAGGCTGACAATTTTGCAGTATTTGTTACATTGTGTATATAAAAAAGACTTTGCTTCTGATCAACAAAGCGTTTTAGTCTAGGAAGGGCTTTTTTGAGCTTCTTTTTGCGCGGCTTCACTATACTTCCTATATAGTTCAGTACGAATCTGAGCTTCTCGATAGCGAGTGTGATTTACTGGTACTGCTGCCATTAAATCAGATGCTCGTTGCCATTTAGCAGCTAAATCCAACCATTGAATTGAAGTTGTGGCTGTTTTACCACTGATGGTAGCTTGGTTGGCAATTCGCACAGCCGATCCAAAAGGATCATTTTCTTCATCAGCGTCACCAAGAGTATTTTTAGCAGTGGTGACTGGTGTTACTGGTTTACTTTCGTTGGCGTTGGCTGTAATAACAGGTTTAGAGGTTTCTAATTGAACTAAAATTTTCAGCTTATCACCTAACTGAGCATACACAATCCAACCCAACAACAACACAAAGCCTAGACTTAAGGCTGTTGGGATTCTGGTTTTGGGTAAATACTTGTATTTATCTCTTTTATTTAGTACGGAAGTACGAGAAGATTTCTTCTTGTGCAGGGCTGATTGTGCTAGTTGAGTTGTAGCGCCTGTGAAATCTTGAATTATTTGCTTGACTATATGTGGTTGAGCTAAGGTAATTTCCTGTGACCACAATAATTGATTTTCGCGATCGCTATATATTTCTTTTAGCCAAAGTAACTGTTCTTCCCTAACAATTCGACTATTAATATTGACTCGGTGAATATTCCGTGGTGCGATCAACTCCAGGATTTTCTGAATTTGTTCTACTAAGGACGATTGTTCCAGTTGCTCTATTTTAGATGCTTCACAGAGAAGTTGTAAAACTCCATCAGCAAAAATAGCTCTGGTTCTGACACCAGAGTGGGCTAACCTTTCGTTTAATAATTGAATAATTGCTGCAACGCTACCCTGGTGAGCTTGCCAAGCAATATCATTTATCCGATCTACCATTTCTAGCATTTGAGTTTTCGTGATAGCTTTTTAACCCTGATTTATTCCCAGACTGTGTATACTGAGGCTTCTGTTCTCCGGAACTTTAGCTTGTCTTTGATTTTATGAGTAAAAAGACGAGTTGCCAAATAAAATCTTTAAAATTGGCATCCTTCTGCTTTTGACAAGAAGACTCTATTAGTCTCAGTCAGTGTACCCTTATTCTGAGTAACTGATTAATTATGAAGTTATAAACATCACTTCTGTAGTATAAAGTTCTGCACGTCTAAATAGTATCAGGGTCAATACTTAGCGATCGCAACTTTTCCGGCAATTTTTCTTGTAATTACCCCGACACCGAAGCGCAATATCAAAAATTACCATTACGTCTAGAGTAACTTGTAAGTTTCGCACTCAAAACATAACAGATTGCAGCTAAATGAAGTACACATTTTCTGAACCAAGCTATACTTACATCTTGCACAGCTGCTTTATGGCAATTAAAGTCAGGTGGGCAATGCCGAAAAGTCGCTTCATACCTGATTTTTACTACGGTGATTGAGAATGGTGCTGCAAAGTTACTAGCAACGCATATAAATGAAGAGTTTCCGCCAAGGGTTAACTATCCGAACTTGACTAAATAATCACCGTTGATTGCAATATAGGTAAGAGGATGTTTGAAAAGTCCTCTTGCTAGTCACAAAACATTTTAGATCCCCCATTATCTCCCTTAAAAAGGGAGATAATGGGGGATCTGGAGAAATATTCAATACTTCTCAGACTTCCTCTAATGTCGTTGAGGTAGCGGCTTATTGCTTCGCACCCATTTCTAGTACTACACTACGCGTAAAATCAATGCGTTGTTCCAAATCCAACTTTTCAATACCTTCTACAAAATCATTTGTTTCTGTAGGTAATTCATAGTCAGAAGGTACGGTAATAATCTGATTGTTTTCTATACCTTGTGCTAGGCGTAACCATAATTGCAATTTGCCACTAGAATGTAAGCTAGTGTAAGCACGACTAATATCGGTGTTGGCACAGCTGGCGATATCACGTTGTGCTTGTAATTGCTGTTCTTTTGGCAAAGCCTGGATTTGATTGTACACAGCCTCAGCCGTATCGACTTCAGCAGCGTCGTTTCCTGATGGGAGCAGTTCTTCTTTGATATCAAGATAGCCAAACCACAGTAAAGCTAATTGAGTATCAACATCAAACTGGCGAAATTTTTCTACAGCTTGTCTTGTACTTTCGTCGGTTGCGTAAGTCATAAAAAATCTCCGATCGCTTGAATGAATGTAAGTAATGAAAATTACTCAGGACAGTTAGCTGTCGCTCACTTTCAAAATGCTATAAATCAAGCGTTCTGGTTTAACCCTACCGGAGACAGAAATGAGTTTTGCCGCTTTTGACAGATGTAAATAATACTTTAAAAGCTAATAACCTAGATTCCGCAGGTAAGTGAGGAGATCAATTTTCTTTGCTTCCTTTGCGCCCTTTGTGGTTCGTTAAAAAATTGTTTTGAACAAAAAGTTTTAGCCTTAACTGAACTGTATTAGAATATAGGTTTCAACACTAATTTACTAATAAATTAGGTGGGCAATGCCCACCTAATAAAAGTTATCTGTCTACAGATCCCATGATTACGTCAATACTACCGAGAATCACCACAACATCTGCAACTTTCATACCCCGTAATAAATGAGGCAGAATTTGCAGGTTGTTGAAATCTGCTGGGCGAATTTTCCACCGCCAAGGGAAGACATTATCATCACCAACCAGATAAATGCCTAATTCACCTTTACCGCTTTCGACACGGGCATAGATTTCGCCTTTGGGCATCTTGAAAGTGGGGGAAACTTTTTTACCAATAAACTGGTAATCAAAAGCATCCCACTCTGATTTTTTGCCAGCAGCTAGGCGTTTAGCTTCTAGGTTTTCGTAGGGGCCGCCTGGCAGTCCTTTGATGGCTTGCTGGATAATCTTCACGGATTCGCGCATTTCCCGCATCCGCACCATGTAACGGGCTAAACAATCACCGACAGTCTCCCACTGAACTTCCCAGTCAAAATCGTCGTAGCACTCGTAATGGTCAACTTTGCGTAAATCCCACTTCACGCCAGAAGCGCGTAACATCGGGCCAGACAGCCCCCAGTTAATTGCTTCTTCGCGGGTAATTGTACCAATACCCTCAACACGACGGCGGAAGATGGGGTTATTGGTAACTAATTTTTCGTATTCATCAACTACAGGTAAAAAGTAGTCGCAAAATTCTAGACATTTATCTACCCAACCATAGGGTAAATCAGCAGCTACACCACCAATGCGGAAGTAGTTGTTATTTACCATACGATAGCCTGTAGCCGCTTCCCACAAATCGTAAATCATCTCCCGTTCTCGGAACTGGTAGAAGAAGGGAGTTTGTGCGCCAACGTCAGCGAGGAACGGGCCAAACCACAGCAAGTGGTTGGCGATGCGATTTAGTTCCAGCATGATGACGCGGATGTAGCTGGCGCGTTTAGGAACAGCCACACCAGCTAACTTTTCTGGGGCGTTAACAGTGACAGCTTCGTTAAACATTCCCGCTGCGTAGTCCCATCGACTAACGTAGGGGACATACATAACATTGGTGCGGTTCTCGGCAATTTTTTCCATTCCTCGGTGTAGATAGCCGATCACCGGTTCACAATCAATGACATCTTCGCCATCCAATGTGACAATTAGCCGCAGAACCCCGTGCATTGAGGGGTGGTGTGGCCCCATATTCAGCACCATTGGTTCAGTACGGGTTTCTATTCTGGCCATAAATTCCGTGTTCTCCCATGATCAAAAATTGAATGGAACCGCGTAGATGCCAACCAGACCGATAAAATCGTGTCTGCCAAAATCAAGTTTGTAGGGGCAATATCTTGAGGGTAAACCCTGCATCTATTGCCAATACAGGAGTTTGTTGGAGAAGAGGTGGCAGCAGAGAGATTTTATGATGTTTCTTTTTGTTTCACTTCTTCAATTATTATATGGAAGCTCGATTGCCGGAAATTGAGGCATCGGAATTTTTTCAACTCTCTTTTGTGGAATCGGAAAGTTTTTCTCCAAGAGTGCGATCGCTCTGGTTTCTCTATTTTAAGTACAACTACAGTGGCTTTTGAATCATTGACGTACTTAGATTAAGAGTAGCGATCGCCTTGTAGGAGAGCTTTGTAATGTACTGAATATAATTAACTATCTGGAATCGAACAAATAATACATGACTAAATACTTCTGCATTTTTACGTAAGTCAAGCAGATAATATGTCAGCTATATTTCAAATTGAACAAGCTAATACACATTTATGGCTTTCGATCAAGAGCGTTTTGATAAGCTAATTCAGAGATTAGAAATTTTTGCTAGTCAACAGCCGCATATTTATAGATTGCACGTTGCACTTTTGGCTGTGTTAGGCTACGGCTATATATTACTAATCTTAGCTGCAACGGTGGCATTACTAGCAGGTATTGTCTGGTTGATGCTCAACGCCAAATCATTTCATACTTCAGCACTTAAAGCTGTGATTTTTTTAGTAGCGATCGCCATTATACTACTGCGATCGCTTTGGGTATCATTTCCGCCTCCCACAGGTTTAGCATTGCGACGCAAAGATGTACCTAGCCTATTTTGCTTGGTTGACGACATTTCATCAAAGCTAAAGGCTCCGAAGTTTCACCACATCTTGCTAACCACAGATTTTAATGCCAGCGTTGTCCAAAGACCAAGGTTAGGTTTATTTGGCTGGTATCAAAATTATCTGAAAGTGGGTTTACCATTGATGTTAGCATTGCCACCGGAACAATTTTGTGCTGTGCTTGCCCATGAGTTAGGACATATTTCAGGAAATCACAGTCGTTTTAGTGCTTGGATTTATCGCCAACGTATAGCTTGGGAGCGGATTGAGGAAGAACTTGGACAAGGTGGTAATGAATCGTCAGGGTTGATTTTTAAGCGATTTTTGGATTGGTACATTCCATTTTTTGACGCATATTCTTTTGTATTAGCACGGTTGGATGAATACGAAGCTGATAGATGTGCTGTCGAGTTTGCTGGAGTCGAAACTTCTGCTAAAACTTTAATGAATGTGAAGGTTAAAGCTAGATATTTAGAAAATTATTTTTGGTCTAATATTTATCAGCAAGTACAGACAGAGATTGAACCACCAAAAACAAGTTATACAGCAATGCAAACAGCTTTGACTCAGGGAGTACCTTTGAGAGAAGCAAGTATTTATTTAGCTCAAGCACTTGCTGAAAAAACTAATAACGCAGATACTCATCCTTGCTTAACAGATAGATTAAAAACTTTGGGATGCCTCCCAAGTGTTCAAGAAGAATTATCTGTATCTGCACCGATGACACTCAGTGCGGCTCAAGAATATTTGGGTGATGCTTTAGAAAAATTGAGAGATGATTTTAGTCAAGCTTGGCAAGAGAAAATATCAACACCTTGGCGGCAAAAATATGCTGAAGTGCAACAATCATTAGCTACATTAAAAGATTTGAACGCTAAAGCGGAGAGACAGAAGCTATCACTAGAAGAAGCAAGTACAAGAGCGTTTTTAACATTTGAGTTAGAAGGTGAAGAAGCTGTAGTTCCATTATTAAAAGAAGTCATCAATATTGATAGCCAACACGCCTCAGCTAATTATTTGCTTGGACAAATACTATTAAGGCGACAAGATGCCAATGGAATAGAACATATTGAAAGAGCGATCGCACAAGATATAGACATAGTAATTGAAGGTTATCAAATTATTTATACTTTTCTCAAACAACAAGGAAAATCTGATAAAGCCAAATCATATCAAGAGCGTGCCGAGCAGCATTATGATTTGCTTTTACGAGGTCAGGAAGAACGTTCTAGTTTAAGAACTACCGATGAATTTCATTCACATAATCTTTCAAATACTGAGATAAATAAGCTGCGTCAGCAATTGTCGCGTTACCCAAATATCACAACTGCTTACTTAGTGCAGAAAGTAGTACAGTATTTCCCGGAAAAACCGCTTTATATCCTAGCAGTGATGCGAAAATTCAGTTTTTGGGAAAATGATCATGAAGCCGATAATGCAAAACTTGTAGATGCTCTGTTAGGAGAAATTGAATTACCTGGTACAGTATTTTGCTTTGTTTTGAATAGCAACTTAAATTTTGAGAAAAAATTCAAAAAAATGCCAGACACAGCAATTTACCAGCAGAAAATTAAAAAATCGTAGAGACGCTACATTGCAACGTCTCTACATCAACAAAAGAATAGATAATAAATCTGTGTGCGATTACTACAGATTTTTTCTCCAAGTCTAATGAATTCTGATTCTTACCCATCGCTGGCTATCGACGAACAGATATTTTCTCATTTAGCTGTATTACCGCAAGAAGTAATTGCAGGTTTGGCGGTGTCTGCGGGAGGTCATTATCTCGATACAACTGTAGGCGGTGGCGGTCACAGTCGCTTGATTTTGCAAACTGCACCGGATGTACAGTTAACTGCAATTGACCAAGATGAGGATGCTTTAGCCGCAGCCAGGAAAGAATTAGCCCAGTTTGGCGAACGTGTAAAATTTGTTCGGAGTAACTTTGCTGCTTATCAGTTTCCCGCAGCGACTTTTAACGGTATTCTCGCCGATTTAGGAGTGAGTTCTTATCAGTTAGATACACCAGAACGAGGTTTTAGCTTTCGCCATACCGCCAGTTTAGATATGCGGATGGATAAGCAGGGTTCACTCACTGCGGCTGATGTGATTAATGAATGGGATGAAGCGGAACTCGCAGATATTTTCTTTAAATATGGTGAAGAACGACTATCTCGACGCATAGCTAGACGCATTATAGAACGCCGTCCATTTGACACGACGACAGAACTAGCTGAAGCGATCGCATCGGCTGTGCCACCCAAATATCGTTATGGTAGAATTCACCCTGCAACCCGTGCTTTTCAAGCTTTGCGAATTGTGGTCAACGATGAGTTAAAGTCTTTAGAAACTTTTTTAGAAAAAGCACCAAACGCGCTGGTTCCTGGTGGGAGAATCGCTGTTATCAGTTTTCATAGTTTAGAAGACCGCTTAGTTAAGCATGGTTTACGCAATTGTCCCTTACTACGAGTGATCACTAAAAAGCCAATCACTGCACAAGAATCGGAAATTGCCAATAATCCGCGATCGCGTTCTGCCAAACTGAGAATAGCCGAAAGAATCAACTGAGGATTCAACCATAATTAAGATCATGAACCGAGCAACAAACCATGCACATTCTGTCCCTTTATTATCCTGATGATTTACTTATTACCTCTGGTAAATCACCCCAAGCCTTAGAAGCAGAACTCACATTTTTACTTGCAGTTAAACTATTCGAGCTACGCCGACTATCACTTGGTAAAGCCGCTGCTTTTTGCGGTATGAACAAACCTCAATTTATGTACGAACTAGGACGTTTACAAGTCCCTGTTATTAACCTAGATGATGACCAAATCGCTGACGAATTGAGTGATGATTAACTCTGTCATTGTTGCTGATAGCAGTCCCCTCATTTCCTTATCAATTATCGCGCAACTGGAACTTTTACCCCAACTGTATCAGCGAATACTACTTCCTCCATCTGTATGGAACGAAGTAACAGTTCAAGGCGTAGGTTTACCTGGTTCACAAGCAGTCAGTCAATTAACGTGGCTGGAAATTCAAACCCCTGAAGCTCTGATGTTAGAACCATTGTCCATACTAGTTGATCTGGGAGAAGCTGAAGCTATTGCTTTGGCTCAGTCCATCCCAGATAGTACTGTACTTTTGGACGATGCTCAAGCACGACGGGTTGCAGAACGTTTAGGAATTCGCCGAATTGGTACACTTGGAATTTTGCGTAAGGCAAAAAAAGCAGGCTTAATTGTTGAGGTTAAAGTATATATTGAGCAGTTACGCAACAATGGAATTTATATCCGACCTAGCCTCATTGATGCAGTGCTACGAGATGTCGGGGAATTAGACTAATTCTAATATTCAGATAATTTTTACTCAAATAGCACTTTAGCTAACAATAGAATTCATCCTCTTTCATAACGACGGCGGTAGAGTAATTCTAACTGTCCGCCATACTCTTGAATTCGTGCAAGTTGGCGCTGGTAGAGACCTCGGAAGGTATTTGCAAACAAAAGTGTAAAAATAGCCACTACTAATCCCGATGCTGTAGATACCAACGCTTCACTAATCCCGGCGGTGACACCTACTGTTGTTGTACCTCCCACATCACCAATATTGAGAGAAGCAAAGGAAGTAATTAATCCTAAAACTGTACCCAAAAGACCTAACAAAGGTGCCAGGCCGATTATTGTATCAAAAATATTTTGAAAGCGTTTGAGTAAGGGTATTTCAGCTTGCGCTTCACTTTCTAGCGCTAAACGAAATTCCTCTGGTGTGGGTTCTTCTAATTCTAAAGCTGCTAGAAAAATCCGAGCGATGGGTAAATCTGTATTTTGCTGCAATTGATTTATAGCACCAATCACATTATCTAAGCGATAAAGCTTTAGCACTTCTTTGACAACACGATTTTGGCGATTGGTAATTTTGACCCAAAATAGGACACGTTCAATAATCAGCGCCACAGCTAACAAAGAGAATCCCAGCAGTGGCCACATGACCACGCCACCAGCCGTAAATAAATTACTAATCTGCATTTTTTGTCAAGAGTCAATGGTCAATGGTCAATAGTGATTCTCTCCATCTACACCATCACTTTTCAGTAATCCATCTTCCATATATATGATGCGATCGGCAATGTCAAGGATGCGGTTGTCGTGAGTAACTAACAAAATTGTACAGCCTTGTTCTTTGGCGAGTTTCTGCATTAATTCCACAACATCGCGTCCAGACTTTTTATCGAGTGCGGCTGTAGGTTCGTCGGCTAAAACAATTTTAGGATGGCTGACTAAAGCACGCGCGATCGCTACTCGTTGTTTTTGTCCTCCAGAAAGTTTCTCTGGGTAATAATTTACACGTTCTGATAAGCCAACTGTTTCTAGCATGGCGATCGCTTTGGCATCAATATCTTGATTAAGATGTTCATCATGCAATTCTAAAGACATCCGCACATTTTCTTTGGCTGTCAGAAAGGTCATCAAATTATGCGCCTGAAAAATATAACCAATCTGACGACGGAGTACTGTCAATTTTCGTTTACTGACTCCACAAATTTCTTGTCCTAAAATTTTTAAACTACCTTCTTGAGCAGAACGTAGTCCACCCAGTAAAGTCAACAAAGTAGTTTTGCCAGAACCGGATGGCCCGGTCATAATTACAATTTCACTTGCGTTAATTTCTAAATTAATATCAAATAAAACTTGTTTTTTTAGTCCACCTTCACCAAAGTAATGATTCAGGTTACGGACGGCAATTACAGGTTCTAAATTAGCGAGTGAGTCGGAGGAATTTATTGGCAGAGATTTTTGTAACATAAAAGTTTGATTGTTAGAAAATATCTGCAGGGTCGGCTGCACTGAGTTTACGCATAGCGATCGCCCCGGATGCTGTACACATGACTACGGTTAAAATAAACACAGTAATTGCTCGTTGCAAATTCATGAAGATGGGCAACATTGTGGCAGTGTAGGCGAGTTGATACAAACCTAAAGAAAAGAAAAATGCCGGAATAAAACCTAAGAAAGCGAGAAATAATGCTTCTTGAAATAAAACTACCAACAGATAGCGATCAGTATAACCCATTGCTTTGAGGGTAGCGTATTCTGGCAAATGGTCAGATACATCAGAGTAGAGAATTTGGTAGACAATGACGATGCCGACAATAAAACCAACTCCCACACCCAAACCGAAAATAAAACCAATCCCTGTACCACTAGACCAATAAGCTTTTTCGATTTGAGCAAATTCTTCTGGAGTTAGAACACTGACATCCTTGGGTAATCCAGCTACAAGTTGCGATTGTACCGTTTTAGGGTTGGCATCTGGTTTGAGACTAATTAACCCAACCTCGATGCGGTCTGGTTTCCGTTCGGGAAAAATTTGTAAAAAGGTAGAGTCACTGGTAATCACGTTACCATCAGCAGCAAAAGACGCACCATTACTGAAAATACCTTTGACTCTGACAGTTTTATTGTTCAATTCCGTGTCAAACTTGCCTGTTTTCTGAAAAATCTCCCCTACAGCACCGTATTCTGGACGACCTGCTTGGTCAAATAAAACTTGATTCAACGGTTTGATTAAATCTAAGTTTTGTTGAATTTCAGGAAAATTAAACGCAGATTTTGCCGGATCGATACCCCAAACTAAGATGGCACGTTCTAAACGTGTTTCGGGATTTCGCCATTGTCCAGTGCCAATATAAACTGGATTCACTGACTGCACACCATCGTAACCTAATGTTTGATACAGTCGTTCTCTGGAAAAGCTTTTGACAGAAAACAGAGTCTGAAATTGGGGATTTATTAACACTAAATCTGCTTGTAAACTGCGATGTGGTTTTATCGCTGCATCAAACAATGCCCCTTCAAAACCCATCTGAATAAATATCAGCATATCGGCAAAGGTAATACCTGCGACTGCTACCAATAGACGAGTTCTTTCTTTTAATAACTGTCGCCATGCTAACGGCGTTTTGAGAAATAGTTTCATATTGGTCAATGGTCAATGGTCATTTGTCATTTGTCAAAAGACTCAACGATAAAATTTCATACTTCATACTTCACACTTCATACTTTTTTAAATTTCAATTGCTGTTTGCACTTGTAAGTTGGTAAAAGAAGCAACTTTTTTACTGTCTTCAGGATTCAGGCGAATTTTCACTTCCACAACTCGGCTATCTAAGTTTTCTCCAGGTTGATTGCTGAAAACGTTTTGGCGGTTTACCTGTAAACCAATGTAGAAAACTTCGCCGCGCAGTTCTCCATTAAAGGCTTGGCTAGTAACTACTGCTGATTGTCCGAGTTTGACTTTGCTGATGTCAGTTTGATAGACTTCTGCAACTGCAATCATCTGTTCGGTTTGCGCTAAGTCTGCAATGCCGTCATCACTCATTTTTTCGCCGACTCGTGTACGAATTTTGAGTATCTGTCCGGCCATTGGCGCTTTGATATAAGCTGCTTGTAAGTCAGTTTGGGCGCGTTTGAGTGCGGCGATCGCATTTTCTACTTCCGTTCTGGCGGCTTGCACATCCACGGGTCGGACTTCGGCAATACTGGTGAGTGTGGCTTTGGCTTCGCTGACTTGCTTGTTACCAGTGGCGTTAATTCGGGCTAGGGAAACTTTGGCCTCGGCTAGTTGTCGGCTGGCGGTGGAGTTAATTCGCGCCAAAACTGCTTTGGCTTCGTCTAGTTGTTGTTTTGCTGTCTCGACAATCAGGCGTTTACTGTCAAAGGCAGAATTAGAAATTGCACCTTCGCTATATAGTTTTTGATAACGTTTATATTCAGCTTGGGCGTTGCTGAGTTCTGCTTCTAGCTTCCTAATTGCTGCTGCTTGGGCGATTCTATCACCTTGCCATTGGGCTTCTATGCGGGCGATCGCTTCTCGTTGCCCAATGGAATCTCCTTGAGATTGGGCTTGTAAGCGTTCGATGCTGGCTTTTTGTGCTTGAATCTCGCCAACTTTCGCACCAGCTTTGACTTGGTCAAGTTTGGCTTGGGCGACTCGCACTTGTTTTTGGGCTTGAAGTACGGCTGTTTCTAAACGATCGCGCGAATCTAAAATTGCTACTATCTGCCCAGCTTGAACAATATCACCTTCTTTAACGCGCATTTCTAAGATGCGATCGCCGTCTAAAACCAATGGCGCAGATAAGCTAATTACTTCTGCTTCTGGTTCTAGTCTGCCTAAGGCTGTGACTTTGGGTGCAGATGTTATTACAGTCGGTTCCTGAGAAGCAGTTCGGCCAACTTGCCCAAACTGAGAAATACCATAAACCACAATTCCACCTGTAATTGCCGTAGCCGCAATTACTAAACCCAGTAATTTTTTATTGGCAGGTTTTAATAGCAGATTTTGTCCCATATTCCCCTCTAGAAAATAGCAATCATGAACTCTCTAATTAACAGAACTAGTAACGTTCTGTTGTAAATAAACTGTCAACATTTTTCCCAGCAAAGTGCATTGTTCAACAAAATCAATTGTTTCATCACCCCATAATTTTTCCAGAATTAAACCATTGACAAAGCTCAAAATAAAAGAAGCCAAAACTTTATCTTGAACTCCCAAAAACTTACAAGCAGCTTGCTGATAACGTTGATTGGCACGTTTAAAAACACTGCTCTGATTCAGCATTTTTTTTGAGTCTTGATGCTGGCAAAAATCAACCCAAACAAACGTCCATTTAATAAAGTAATCTTCGTTTTTGACTAAATATCTTCCTAGCGCTGCCATCGCTTCTTGCAGTGTTTCTGTTCCCTCTAACTCTGCTAACGCTGCACTCACATCCTGCTGCGAAATCTCCTCTACTAATTGTTCAAATAACGCTTCTTTACTAGAAAAGTAGTGATACAAAGTCCCTGTCGAAACTCCCATACCTTGAGCAATCTGACGCATGGTAATGGAGCCATAACCTTTTTGGGCAAATAAATCAAAGCATTTGCACAGAAGTTCTTTACGGTATTGGTCATGGTCAACAATCTTGGGCATGAGACAAATTTATTTATATCGAACGCTCGTTATGTTTAATTGTAAGTTCAAAAATGTGCTTAGGCAAGACATATATCAAGGCAGACACTTACAAAAATTAAATCTTTCTATCTTATGTAGTGCTGCTCAACTATGAATTGCCCATTAATACAGGCAACTTAGTAAGTTGAAGAAGGTTATTGGTTATAACTGCTAAATTTACACTTATATACACTTCTTAATGTAAACTTTACTGTTAGCTCTGTCAAGCAAAAATAAATGTGCGGTTAGACAAAAGTCATAAGGTAGCCTTACACCTGACTTTTCACGGGATCTGGAAAACCTCTCTCTAAATCTCTCTCCTTGTAGGAGAGAGACTTTGAATCTTCCCCCTTCCCGACGCGGGAAGGGGGCTAGGGGGTTAGGTTTTTCGTCGGCTTTTCCACATGACGTGAAAAGTCAGAGCCTTACACAGCTAAAATCTTGCAAAAATATTATGGGTTGGGTCTTATTCTTCGACCCAACTTATTGATGATTTTTAAGTGGTCTTCCTCAGCGGTTGACCGTACTCATATCAGGATAACGTTCCCCTGCGGTTCCGCCTTTGGGTGCAGCTGCTTCAATGCGATTGAGATCTTCTGGTGTAAGAGTAATCTCAGTAGCGGCAATATTTTCTTCTAAATAAACACGGCGTTTTGTGCCAGGGATAGGTACAATATCGTCGCCTTGTGCTAACAGCCATGCTAAGGCAAGTTGACTGGGTGTTACGCCTTTTTCGGTGGCGATCGCTTTTACTTGCTCGACTAATTGCAAATTTTTGTAAAAATTATCACCTTGAAAGCGGGGAGAATTTCTGCGATAGTCATCAGCCGCCAAATCATCAGGGCTAGTGATTGCACCTGATAAAAACCCGCGTCCTAATGGACTGTAAGGAACAAATCCAATTCCTAGTTCGCGGACTGTAGGTAAAATTTCATCTTCTGGGTCACGGCTCCATAGGGAGTACTCTGTTTGTAGGGCGGTAATTGGATGAACTGCTTGCGCTCGTCGTATCGTAGTAGGAGCCGCTTCAGAAAGTCCTAAATAGCGGACTTTACCTTGCTGGACTAACTCTGCCATTGCGCCTACGGTGTCTTCAATTGGTACATTTGGATCAACCCGATGTTGATAGTACAAGTCAATTACGTCAACTCCCAAGCGTTTCAGGGAAGCATCGCAAGCTTGATGAACATATTCTGGTCTACCATTAACACCTTTCCAACCGCCATCTTCAGTACGGACATTGCCAAACTTGGTTGCTAACACTACTTGCTCACGATGCTGTTTAATTGCTCTGCCTACTAATTGTTCATTGGTAAATGGCCCGTACATATCAGCAGTATCGAGGAAATTCAAACCAAGTTCCAATGCTCGATGAATTGTGGCGATCGCTTCTTGTTCATCACGACCACTATAAAATTCAGACATCCCCATGCAACCAAGTCCTAGTGGTGAAACTTCTAGTCCTGGCTTGCCGAGTTTTCTAGTTTTCATAGAAAAATGTCCTAATAACTGCACAAAACACAGCTATTTAGCAGTATTTTTCTCATCTAGTCATCTAGCCAAAGAAATACCTAGTACAAAAAGGCAAAAGTAACAGGACTTAGCGATCTCTGTGTGCCAGTTGCGTAAGTCCTGTTGACTATTGACCATTGACTTTTCACTATATTTATGGTTGAACTACTTACCTAACAGAAAAAGCTTCGCTAAATCTGCGAGTTACAGGTTCGATGATGAAAGTTAAAATTGACTTCTTACGAGTGACAATTTCGCCTGTAGCAGCCATACCTGGAGTAAATACTACTTCTTTACCCCGCACATCGATGGAATGTTTATTCATTTGAACTCTGGTGGGAAAAACTAAGCCTAAGTCTTTATCAACTACTGCATTCGGGCTAACTTGTACTACTGTGCCATCAATAGTACCGAATTCCTGGAAAGGGAAAGTAGCCATTTTCACCTTGGCTTTCATACCAGGGCGAATAAATCCAATATCGCGATTGAGAACTTTCACCTCTAGCTGCAACTCTTCCCCATCGGGCAAGATAGACAGTAATTCTTCTCCTGCTTGTACAGGGCCTTTGGTGGCCTTGATTCTGTAGATTGTACCAGCTACAGGAGCTTTGATAGTTTCTCCTTCTTGTTGCTTTTTCGCCTGGGCTAATTGACCAGAAACGGTAGTAAATTCTTCTTTACGCTTATTCATCTGAGTCAATATTTCGCTTTGACGCTCAGATGATACACGCTGTGCTTGATTACGCGCCGCTTGAAAAGCTTCTTCGGCCTGGCGGATTTCTTGCGCTTGGGCCGCAATATCTTTTTCTAGGGATAAAACTCGATCTTGCGCTTCTGTGACTCTATTGTTGGCGTTAGTCACTTCATCTTCTGATCGAGTGACTTCTGTGTTGGCACGGTTTAATCTTTCTTGTGCTTCCAAGTAATCAACTCTGGGGACAGCCCCAGGAGTAATCAAGGTGCGGAGTTTTTCTTCTCTATTTTGAGCGATCGCTAATGCTTCTTTGACTTTTTCGCTGATATTTTTCGCATTCACTAAGTTAGCTTTGGAATTAACTAAGGCAGTTTTGGCAGTATCTAAATTTTCTCGCAAGCGAGCCAAGCGTACTTTTGCTCCCTCAAAGAGGGCGCGTTGGCGATTTGCTTCTGCTTCTGCGGCTGCTTGACGTGCTTGATAATCGCGCAAACGGGCAATTAAAAGTTCATCTTGAAGTTTCTCGCCAGTGCTTTTACCACCAACGCGTTCTACATCCAAGCGTTCTAAGTCATCCTTAATCAACTTGCTGGATTCAGTCAGGCGGTTTACATCTGTTTTTTGAAAGTCGGGATCGCGTTGAACCAACACTTGATTTTTGGTAACGCGATCGCCTTCTTTGACTTTCACCGCCATAATCAATCCATTACCCAAGGATGTAACTGGCCTGACTTGTGTAGATGCAATTAATTCCCCTTGGGCGATTGCCACTTCATCGATTTCAGAGAAATGCGCCCAGGCGATCGTGCCAAATAAAGCTAAACTGATAGTCCCTGCTAACAATCTTGTATAAAGTGGTGGCAATTCTTGAACTGCCTTACCTAATTCATAAGACAGTTGATCCTCTGGCTTGGCGAATCGCTGTTTTGTCTGACGCGCTTGAGCAGCATTTGCAACTAGGGGAGAAGTCATAAAATCTTAATGTTATTTGTTCTTGGTCATTTGTCCTTAGTTATTAGTCATGTGTCCGGATTGCTAATAACAAGGACTAAATATTTACAGTAATACGCACAGAGATGAAGACATTTTGAAAGGTTGAATGCCAGGAATAGTAATACTTTTACCTCTAGCATAGCTGCCTCTCCGCAGTCGCTACAACGGAGGTTCCCTCCGCAACGCGCTGCTCTCTGCCTCCTGCTATACTTCAAACTGCTAAATAGCGTCGTAAAAAACTTTCCAAGGTTTCCAAGGGAAAATTGAAAATCCTTTCTAAGTTAGCTATTTCCTCTTTTTTACAGAAAAATTCATTAGATAGCAATGTCCGATAAGTCCCCAAAGCTTTTTGTGTTTGTGGATTTAACAAACCTACAACATTTCTTAACCCATCAATTACAAACACTGGTGGGTTAATAACTAGCGGCTGTTTGTTAAAAATCTGACCAAATATCCGGGGAATATCTTCCCGTAGCAAAATTTCTGGCCCGCCAACTGGCAATATTTGGTTACGTGCCTCTGGAACTTTCACAGAATCAACTATTATTCTTGCCAAATCGTCTGTACTCACAATGGAGCTACGGTTTTTGGAATCGCCAATCAGTAAATATAACCCTGTTTCTCGGAACTGCTCTGCTAATGGCAGCAAATTTGATGCTAGTCCAGATGGGCGTAAAATAGTGTAATTTAAGCCACTATCTACCAAATATCGTTCTACTGCGTGTTTGGCTTTAAATACGGGAGCATCTTCATAACCGCGATCAACTCCTAATACAGAAACAAAGACAAAATGCTCCACTTTATTAGCTTTTGCTTGGTCAATCAGTTCTATATTGGCGCGATAGTCAAGGGATAGAGCATCACCACCAGAACCGTGGGTGCTGATAATATACTGAACACCTTGATTAGCTTTCTCTATATCTCTTGCTTGGTGCAAATCACCAATGAAGATTTCTGCACCTCGATGTTCTAACTCGCTATAACGTGAGGTGAGCCGAACAAAGGCCCTCACTGATTGTTCTTGCTGGCGTAGCAGTCGCACAACACGGCGACCAATTCCTCCTGTTGCTCCTGTTACCAAAAACATATAAATACCTAAAATTAATATAGTTAGAATCTATTTATGGATTCTTGAACATAAAGTATGAGCATATTTGTATATTAACTAGGACTTAGGCAGCAAGACGAAAAATCATCGATAAGCGCGATCGCTCAGTTACACTGTAGGATAGCAACTGGGTTTTTACCTTATTTATCGGCATTCATCTGCGGTTTTTTCTAAATTTAATCTACTACTTTAGTTTTGCTACGCTACCACAAAATAGGCGATCGCACGCTCATCAAGCATCATCTATGAGCGATCGCATTCCTTTAAAGACAGTTGCTACAAAATTTGCGCTAACACTACAAAAGCAGCGTTCACACCACGATATCAGCACTCATCTTGAAGGAGTTCTTGCAGTTTTGTTTCCTGTTCTGATAGGGACATATCTTTATCAAAATAGATGGCGTTTGGTCGTTCACGATTGGTAAATTCTTGCCAAGCTTCCTCATCATCTCTGTGCGCTAAAACATAACGTCGTAGTTCTTGAACGCTCATTTGGCTAAAGTTAGGTTTCGGTGATATCATATCTCCATTGTCCCTGTTCAAAAATCGTGATTTCGATGTTTCCTAGTTCTCCTGCGATAATAAATATTTCTTTTCTTTTCTCTTCATAGCGAATTAATTGAATGGATCGATAACAATTAGAGAGGATTTGGCAGAGAACTAGGCACTTTAAGAGTTGTAACTCTGTTGGCATTACAAGTTCATTGGATTTTTTTCCTACAATCGGTTAACCATATTATTAATATGTATGATAGCTTGAAAAACAAGTAGGAAAATATTGGGTTTTGTTTCCTCAAATAAAGGTGCGTTACATTTCATTAACGCACCCTACTGGACTGTCTAGACTAAAGTTGTGCATTAGCCGTAGGTTGGGTTGAGCATCAGCGAAACCCAACATTAATCTTGGTGTTGGGTTTCCTACGTCAACCCAACCTACATTTTTTTGCACCGTTTTAGCTGAAACAGTCCACTACTGATTATTTTAGGCTTGTCAGTCCACTACAATATCAGGCGATCGCTAATCTTCTGCTGTCAAATTATCTAACAGTTGTAGGTTTTAGCGGTTGTGATGCTTGCACCAATTCATAAAGTTTGGTTTCAAATTTTCTCATCCCTGCTGACCAATCAAATTCTATAATTGAAGAACGAGCTTGACGAGTGATTTCTGCTTTGAGTTCAGAATTTTCCAGGATGGCAATTACTTGGTTCGCCAAATCTACAGGGTTATTCGGTTCACTTAAGAAACCGTTAATTCCTGGAAAAACCTGTTCGGGATTTCCGCCAGCGTTGGCTGCTACTACAGGAGTTCCCGATGCTAAAGCTTCCATATTGGTTGTACAGAAGTTCTCGGTGACAGAGGGATTGACAAATATATCGGCTCGTGCGAACCAACCTAACAGTTCTGTCCCGTGAGATTCTCCCCACACGGTAATCCCTGTAGGAAACTTTGCAGCACGTCGGCGGATTTCTTGATCTAAGGGGCCGCTACCAATAATTACTAAATGCACATCAGGAACTTTAGCTGCAATTAGAGAAAAGGCATCTATAAGTTGAGTGACATTCTTTTCGGCAGTAATACGTCCAACAAACAGCAATGTTGGTCGATTGTCTTGTGGAATTGGATTATGGATGATGTTTTGGGGATGAAATTTTTCGCTATCAATTCCTTGGTAAGGGACGTATTCACTACGTTGACATTTCATCTGATTATATTTAGCCATTAGTTCCCTAGAAGGGAATAGATTGATATCATAAGCTTCACTAAATTGCTTAATGATCAATGGAATGATTATACTAATCAAGCTAAAAAATTGATTGCCTAAATAATATTTAATATAGGCAACAATATCAGTATGAAAAACCGAAATGATGGGGGTCTTAGTTTGTTTAGCATATTCCACACCCACAGGACGACCATAACCTTGTAAAAAGCCTGAATACACTCCTCTCATTTGTGCGGCTTCTTCAACCACAATAATATCGGGTTGGAATTTTGCAAGTAGTTTAGTATCGCTCCAATGGCGATAGTTTAATGGTTGGGGTAGAGACTTATAAAATATTAAAGGCTGTGTGGGAAATGTGTACGAAGAAAAAGTCGGAAAAGCTTTTAACTCATCTAGCCCTGGCATGGGGCGATCGCTCACATTTTTAGGATATTGATCATTGATTTCTGGATGGACAAGTAAAACTTGATGTCCCTGTTGTAGCAACCAGCGAACTCTTTGATGGACTGCAACGGAAACCCCTGTCAGGAAGGGAGGGTACAATCCTGTAAACAGCGCAATGCGTAGCTGTTGCTTTTGCATGATTTTAGTTAGGTTGTTAATTTTTTTCAGAGCTTTATCAGTGTTACAAAACTGAGCTACCTGCTCACACCGAAAAACTTTAAGTTGAGGATTTACGCACTGCTATAGAGATTCCATACATCAATTCTAAAATCTGAATTCTGAGTTCAGATTTTAGAGAGAAACTTTGCGATCGCTTGGTTGATCTAGTAACTGATATGGACGATATTCTACAAGGCGGATATTCCAAGGGCCTTGAACTTGATAAGTCACACCACGCCAATGGACTGTTGGCATCTGAAACGATGCTAACATGGCTAACCCATAAATCCATTGTGTGAAAGGAAGCGCGATCGCTATTTTGCAAATCACAGCTGCTGATAGTCTTGTCAGTTGTTGACCTTGAGCGCGAATTTCTGGCTGTACCCCCAACTCTAAAAAGAGGATCAGCATGACTAAAGCCAACATATAAATGACATACCAACTCAGAGCCAAATTTGCACTATCTCCATCTCCACTCAACAAAGCCACTAAGAACACCACTAGCAAGAGATTTGGCATCAAGATGGTGAAAATCACATCAGTAGCTACAGCTAACCACAAAGGATGGTATAGACGAGAAGATAACAACTGGCGTTGAAACCAGTATCTTAAACTCGGTAAATCGCACTCTTCCCGATTCAACATAATCAAAGAAGGCACAAACTTGACTCTGAGTTTATGTTTACCCAAAACGCTACGAATCATTGTATCTTCGCCAAAGGCTTTACCCCATTTATCTAGCAGTCCAGTTTGATGTAACACAGAGGTTTTAATAGCCAATGTTCCACCCCAAGGAATGCCATAGAGAAACATCTGTACGAGTGCAGAGACATTCCAAATGTACCGTACCAAAGTTCCCCAATACCTACCTGTTGGAATATACCAACGATTGCCTGTTGTTGCGCCTATTTTAGGGTGATTAAGAGGAGTTACTAATTCCCGCAACCAATTAGGATGCACAACTGTATCGGCATCAACTAAAGCCACCACTTCGTAAGATTCATCTAGTTCTGAAACAGCTTGGATGATAGAACTACATTTGAGACTGCAACTATTGCGAATTATTCTGAGTGGCTTGATTTCAACATTACTTGCGCCTACTTCGTTGATAGTATCGTGAGCAATTTGCCATGCAGGGTCTTCGAGACTATCAACAATCAACTTCAAATCATACTGAGGGTAATTCTGATGGAGTAGCGATCGCAAGCAGTTAGGTAAAAACGGATCAGCACCACGCAGACAAAGAATCACCGCCGTTTTAGGAAATTTCTGATCTGATAATGGGTTTTGTGGTCGTGAAGACAAATACCACAACAACGCCAGCACTGAACACACCTGAATAGCTAACCAACTCAACAAACACCTAGATAAAAAAATTACCAACTCATTCATGTTTGATAAACTCTACGCAATTGAATCTGAATAAACCAAAAAAGCTTCTTTTTACTGAGCAAAACGCACAGTCAACTGACGCAGGATTTACGCAGAGTTTTCAAGGAAAGACTAAGCAGTAAAATCTCTATAATTACGAATTACGAATTACGAATTACGAATTACGAATTATAGAGATATTTTGCTATCTACTGGTTGATCCAAAAAATCGTATGCTTGATATTCAACTAATCGGATATTCCAAGGGCCTTTTACTCGATAAATTGCACCACGCCATTTAACTGTTGATCTCAATAACGAAGCAAGCATCGCTAAACCATATACCCATTGCGTCAACGGGATAACAATCAACATTTTTAATACTGCGCCAAGTGATAATTTTGTAACTGATTGACCTTGAGCTAAAATCACTGGTCTGACTCCTAACTCTAATGTCAGCATGAGCAAGAGTAGTCCCAGAGTATAGATGCTATAAGTACGAAACAATAAAGTTGCTGTTTGCCATTGTTCATCCCACAACGACACCAGCAACAACACAATGGTTGTAGTCGGAAATAAAATGCTAGAAACCAAATCACCAACTACAGCCAGCCATTGAGGATGATAAAGGCGAGAGTATAAAAAGAGTCTTTTGAGATGATCTATTAAGCCGAATAAATCGCACTCTTCTCGATTCAGCATCATCAAAGAAGGCACAAACTTGATTTGCATTCCATGTTTTTTCAGAACTTTATGCATCATCAAGTCTTCATTTAAGGCTTTTCCCCACATATCCAGTATTCCTATGTGGCGTAGTACTTCTGTTTTTATCGCCAAACTACCACCCCAAGGAATGCCAAATAAGAACGTCTGCACCACTGTAGATACATTACCTGCATAGCGTACTAAAGAACCCCAATACCTACCAGTTGGGACATACCAACGATTACCAGTTGTCGCACCTATCTTGGGATTTGCCAGCGGACTGACTAATTCTCGCAACCAGTTGGGATGAACTACCGTATCAGCATCGACGAAAGCTACAACTTTGTAAGAATCATCTAATTCTGCAATAACTTGCAAAAGGGCGCTGCACTTAAGGCTGCAATTGTGGCGAATTACCCTTAAATAGTTGATTTCAACATGAGTTGCGCCTAGCTGATTGATAGTATCGTGAGCAATTTGCCAGGCTGGATCTGTTTGACTATCGACAACTAGTTTTAAATTGTATTGTGGATAATTTTGCGTGAGAAGCGATCGCAAACATTGGGATAAAAACGGATCGGCTCCACGTAGACAAAGAATCACCGCCGTTTTGGGTAACTGCTCATCTGCTAATGAGCTTTTTCGGCCCAAGTGCAAGTAGAACAAAAAGACAAGTGCTAGACACACCTGAATAGCCAGCCAACTCAGCAAAGACTTAGACAGGAATATTGTCAACTGTTCCATGAAATTAGAGGGAAGGGGTATGGGGATTTAGAGGGTGTAAGGGTGCAGGGGAAGTAAATTCTTCCTTATTTCCCCTGCTACCCTCGTTCCATCTATGGGTCGAGCGAATACTTCATTACGATATTAATGCTGGTGTTTTTATTGACTACAAAGCTGGCATCACGAAACTTTGGTGTACCTGTTTGGACAGAAACAGTGGGATTTTTAGAAATTCCAAAGCCTTCTTTAGGGATACCAAAGAAGTCTGTATTGAGTTTGCGATCGCCATTTTGATCGTCAACAATAGCTACCGCATAAGTACCATGTTTTAACCCAGGAAATTTCTTAGTAACAGAAGTGCCTGTAATTTTAGTACAGCCACTTTGGACTTCACTTTTATCACTCATGGGAAAACCTTTTTCCCCAGCGTAAATCCGAAAGCAAATCTCACCTTTTTGGTGGCGAATATTATTGACGACAATTGTGAGAGTTGCAGTTTGTTCTGCGGTAACAGGTTTAATACAATAAATGCTGACTAAAGAAGAAAGCACAAAGTAAGACCAACGTGCTATTTTACGCATGATGATTCATTAAGTGGTAATGTTTGTTGTTTTTAAATGCAGAGTATCGCTGAGGTTAACGCAGAGGTACGCTGAGTTTAACTATTTAGCTAGTTTTTGGATATCGGTTTTTTGCACCCATTCGTGTGTTCGACGCAAGCCTTCTTCTAAATCAATTCTGGGTTTGTAATCTAACACAGTTTGAGCTTTCGCAATAGAATAAGCGTAGGGACGAGTCATAAAATCAACTGATTCTGGAAGAATATCAGCTTTTTTACGAAACAGTTTTTGTCCTTGGCTGCGGATTTTAAGAAATAGTTTGATTTCATCTTTTGGTATAGACATAGGAGCCTGTAAACCTTCGGTTGCAGCCAAGCGCATAAAATACTCTTTCCACGAAGTTTCTTGACCGTCGGTAATATTAAAAACTTCACCGTAAGCTTCTTTTTGAATAGATAAAAAGATGGCATCAATCAGATTATCTATATATAGATGGTTGATGATTCCTTTACCGTCGTTAGCATAAGCAAATAGCTTTTGTCGCATCATCAAAAGTGGTCTGACTATCCAAGGGATACATCCAGGGCCGTAAACATCACCAGCACGAATCACAATAATACCGAAGTCTGGGGGAGAATTAAGGGGTAAGAGTTCAGCTTCGGCTTCGATTTTGGTCTGACAGTAAGGATTATTATCGCTAGATAACGGCCCAGTTTCGGTAACGTTATTGGGATAATCAAAGCCGTGTACCATCACGCTGGAGAGGTGGACGAAAGTTTTTACACCAGCACTTTTGGCGGCTTTCGCCATGTTGATAGTACCGTTGACGTTGATTTCTCGAAATTCTTTGATGGGGCCAGCTTCTTGAGTAAGTTGTGCTGTGTGGAGAACGATATCTACTCCCTGACAAGCTTTTTGCGCTATTTTCGGGTCAGTAATATTGCCAAAGATAACTTCTGTATTTTGTGGTATGTTGCGATCGCTTGAACTTTGCAGTCCGCGCACCTTCATTCCCTGTGCTATGGCTAACTCTGCTGCACGCAAGCCGATAAAATCATCAATCCCAGTAATTAGCAGGGTTTTGTTTTCTAGGTTCATTAGGGGTTATCATCTTACTAAAGTTTAGATTTCATATAGAAGTATGAAGCTAAAGGATGAATAAATTTTCATACTTCACACTTTATACTTCATACTTTTAGAAAATGTCTGCGGGGTCAGCAGAACGTAATTTGTTAATAGCAAGTGCGCCAGAGGTAATACACATCAAGACTGCTGAAATAAAAACAATCATTGCATTATTCGCATTCATCATGATAGGTAATTTTGTAGCTTCCATTGCAAAGTCATACAAAATTATGGAAGTTAAAAATCCTGGAATATATGCAAAAACTGCTAAAATTAAAGCTTGTTGAAAGACAATATTTAACAGATAAGAGTTGGGATAGCCAATGGCTTTTAATGTTGCATAAGCAATAAATTGAGTAGCAATGTTGCTGTAGAGAATTTGGTAAACAATCACTACACCTACAACCGAAGCCATTGTCAACATCAGGTTAAGAATAAAACCAATAGGTGTTCTATCAGCCCAATATTGTTTTTCAAAATTTATAAAGCCTTGACGAGTAAAAACTAGGACATCATTCGGTAAATTGGCTTGCAAATTTTCTAAAACTTTTTCTTTATCAGTGCCTGGTTTAAGGGTAATTACACCAATATCGATTTTTTCGGCTGGACGAGTATTCGGATTTATCCGCAGAAAAGTTGAGTCACTAACAATTAAGTTACCATCCACACCAAAGGAAGGCCCTAAGCTAAATAATCCACCTACTCGCACGTTGTAGCCAATTGGCCCGTCAAAAGGAAATATTTCAATTGTTTGTTCAGTATCTCCTTGGTCAAATTTGGCAGCAATTGGCCCAAACTCTGGACGAGAATTCCGGTCAAAAAGCATGACATCAGGAATTTTGAGTTTGTCCAAGTTTTGCTCAACTTCGGGAATATTCATTACAGGATTTCCTGGGTCGAAGCCAATCACGTAGATTGAATACTTCTCACCAGTATCAGGATTTTTTAACTTCGCAAATTGCAAGTACATAGGGCTAACAGAATCAACCCCTTCAAACCCCAATGCTTGATACAAACGAGTTCTTGAAAAGCTTTGATTAGATGTCAAAGACTTATATTGTGAACTAACTAAAAATAAATCTCCACGTAAGCTTTGATGCACTGCGGTAGCACTAGAATAAAGTGCATCTTGAAAGCCTAGCTGCACAAACATGAGTAGCACAATAAAAGCAATTCCGGCTACAGCGACGACAAAACGAATCTTTTGTTGGGCTAACTGTAGCCATGCTAAAGGAATCTTGAAATTCATGGATTCACTTGTTATTTGTCATTTGTTATTTGTCATTGGTCATTTGTTTTTTTAACCATTGACCATTGACTCTTGACCCTTGACTATATATGAATAGATACATCCACTTGCAAGTTAGTCATCCGAGCTACTTTTTGACTATCTGCGGGGTTATCGATGGATATTTTTACTTCAACAATTCTTCGGTCTGTATCAGATCTAGGATTGAGACTAAAGATGCTTTGTTTGTCAACTTGCCAACCAATTTCTTTAACAGTTCCTGGCAATTTCCCGGCAAATGCTGCACTGGTAATGCTGGCTTTTTGACCTACACGTACTTTTTGAATATCGGTTTGATAGACTTCTGCAATTACATACATTTGCGATGTCTTACCGATTTCTGCAAAACCAGAAGTGTTGATAACTTCACCAGTTTTGGCATGAATTTTGAGGATTTTGCCGTCAATAGGAGCCTTAATGTAAGTTAAGTCTTGGTCGGCTTTGGCTTGTTTAATTGCTGTGACAGCACTTTTCACTTCAGTTTGTGCTGCTTCAACATCTACAGTGCGTACCTCGCTGATACTGTTGAGTCTGGCTTTGGCTTCTTTTTGTTGGTCTTGCAGAGTATTTTGTGTACGAGTAAGAGCAGCTTTGGCTTCTGTTAGTTGTTGTTGTGTAGTTTTGAGTTGTAAGGCTTTGCTGTCGGCAATAGAAGCCGCGATCGCACCTTGTTTGTATAATTGCTGATAGCGATCGTTCTCGGTTTGAGCGTTGTCTACTTGAGCTTGGATGCGGTTAATAGTTGCCTGTTGAGTCGCAACTTCTCCTTTTAATTGAGATTCTAAATTCGCAATGGTCGCTTTTTGCGCGTCGATATCTCCAGATTTAGCACCAGCTTTTACCTGTGCTAATTTAGCTTTGGCAACTTGCAGTTTATCTAAAGATTGTTGCAAGGCGGCTGTAGCACGGGCATAATCTTCTAAATATGCTAATACTTGCCCTGCTTTTACTTCATCCCCTTCTTTCACCAATAGTTTTTCGACGCGCACACCGTTAATAGAATTAGGCGCAGACAAATAAGTAACTTTACCTTCTGGCTGCAAACGTCCTAAAGCAGTGATTGCAACTTTCACAGGAGCAGGTTTTGCTGGAGTTATCTGAGTTGTTTGTACGGGGACACGGTTCGATTTTGGTACAACACTGTAGAAAGTTCCTAGCCCAGCAGCAGCTACAGTAATAGAAGCTGCTAAAATTATTTGCCACCGACTTAAGGGTTTTGTAAACAACTGGCTGTATCTTTTTAGTGTCATATTTTTATTCCAATTGTGCTATGCCAGGGAACAGCCTAAATGACTGATAATTAAGCTGAATGAAGTTTGAAAAATTTCCTTCTACTTCATAATTCACACTTCATACTTCATACTTTTTATACGCCTTTACACCAATATTTATTACTAATTT
Organism: Nostoc sp. CHAB 5844; assembly: GCF_020829595.1. GTDB lineage: Bacteria > Cyanobacteriota > Cyanobacteriia > Cyanobacteriales > Nostocaceae > Nostoc_B. The sequence goes on along the minus strand of NZ_JAIVFW010000018.1, from coordinate 70,471 downwards.
TGCGATGAAATAATAGAAGGCGTAACTCGAAATCTTTCTCAGTTTTATCCTAATTTCGTATCAAATCCAGTAGTCTAAAATACGATAGAGCTAACCAAAAAATTTAAATTTACGAAAATGAAGCGGATAGAAAAGCTGGATAAACTGTGTCCAATTATGGCAAAGCACTTTAATCTTGTCAACCAATTGACCTTGCTTAAGTTAGGTTTTAATGACCATTATGGAGGGAATAGAAAACAGAGAACAGGGAACAGGAAAAAACAATAATCATTATATTTTTTGTTACTAAAATTGTGTAAAATTGAATACTTTTCATATATTCCAGGAACAAAATTCTAAGTTTAAACTCACTAACTAAAATGTTCCATCTTGATTTTGCGTGTTATCTTGGTTGTTTTAACTGAACTTATATAAAAACAGTGATTATGCCTGTAGTTTCTATAAATCAAATTCGTATAGGTTCTAACCGTCGTCCTGTCAATGCTCATAAAGTTAATGAATTGAAAGAGTCAATTAAGACTAATGGTTTATTAAACCCCATCACGGTAGATCAGAATTTGAATTTGATTGCTGGGCTACATCGCCTCACAGCTTCTAAGTTATTGGGGTTAGAAAGCATAGAATGTAATGTTGTTAACTATCAAGATGCTGACCAAGCGCGGTTGGCGGAAATTGACGAAAACTTGATTCGCAATGAGTTAGAACCCTTGGAACGTTCAGAACTGTGGTTAGAGCGCGATCAGATTTTAGAACGTATGGGGCTACGAGCGAAAGCGGGAGATAATCAGCATACTCTCAAAGGTGGTGCAACCATTTCACTACCTCCCAAAAGAACTATCGAGTTGGCTAAGGAAGTTGGATACTCTAAGCGTACCTTTCAGCATGGGAAACAAATTGCTAAAAGTATTCATCCAGATGTCAAACAGATGATTAAAGGTACACCCTTGGCTGACAGTCCAACAACACTACTAAAAATTGCCAGGGCTGGGAGTGAAGAACTTACCTTAGCCGAGGAAGCACAAAAGGCGTTAGAGTTAGCCCAAAAGCAAGGAGATAAACAAGCAACCGCACAGCAAGCGCAATTAATTATAGAAGCTAACAAAAAGCAAAAAGAGTTACAGATATTAGCTTTGAAAAGTGCTATGGCGGAGAAAGAAGCTAAATTAGCCCTAAAAAAAATGCAACGTCAGGTAGAACAAGTAATTGAGCCACTAAAAGCCAATCTAGAACCAGTGGTAAAAGTTGGTGAGGAATGGATGCTGGGCAGACATTTGGTTTATTGTGGCGATACTTACACTTCACAGTTTCGGAATTTGTTACCTTCAGATGCAGCACTGGCGATCGCTACTGTCTCCTCTACATGGCAACATAATTATTTAATAGACGAAGCTAGGGTTGTCGCTGTCCTCCGTTCTGAGGGACAAGTTTATCAGTTTTATAAAAATAACCAAATGCCGTTTCAATATGAGTTGTTAGTAAATAACCTTTATATAGGCATTTTTTCTCATCATTCAATCGCTAAACCACAATCACCAATTCATATAGAAGGCATTGAAGGCGTTGTTAATTACCTAATTAATTTCTACACCAGTCCCAATAATTTTGTAATTGCTCCGTTTATGGGAGATGGTGAAATACTTATTGCTGGCGAAAGATTGGGACGCATCTGTTTTATTGGTGATGAAAGCCCTCAATTAGTTAGTCGCGGCGTGATGCGTTGGCAGCAATGGACTAGCAAGCCAGCGCAAAAAATGCTGAGTGTTTAATAAGGATAAGGCAGGAGGAGGGGAAATTTTTGATAACAAGCAGGTTTCTTTGATTTGCCTTACATTTAATTCTGTCTACTACTTAGCATGAAATACTAGTGAGAAGTTAGATCCCCGACTTCTTCAAGAAGTCGGGGATCTGGAACACGTCTTCTTATGTAACGTTTTTAGCAGATATAGCGTTTCCAACTCCAGTTAGGTACAAGATAACCCCTCCCCAACCCTGCCCTTGGTAAGGGGAGGGTGCCGTTAGGCGGGTGGGGTGTATTTCATAAGCTTGGGAATTGCTATATACATTTCAATACTCAAATGTTTGTAATTCATAAAATGACATCAAAGTATTGTTTATGATGCACTTTCTAAAATTTTAATCTTTGCTTGATTAATTACTTATTTCTGTTAGGTTTCGCCTTATTTTAAAAATTCATCAAAAAGTTAGTTCACATTATGAGGCTCTCCTGAAAAAACAAGATATATGCTTATGTATTTGTTCATGATTTTTCTACTGAATACCCTGATTTTAGTAATATCTATGAAATTAAGCTGTGGTTGGTATGAGGAGTGCGATCGCTCAAATTTTCTCATCCCAATTATAAGTTTCTAAATATACTTGGAATGCAGATTGTATTTAACATCAACATCCGTCAAAAGCCAGATTTTTTTCTTAAAATCCCTTGAAGAAATGATTTAGTTTATGTGAAGTGTGCTATTCTTTTTATTAATTCAACTCTTCAAAGCCCAACGGAAACAGAACACATTTATTGTGCTTGAAGATAAGAAACCTAATATACAAAGTCGCATCACCATCACCTTGTAACTGTTGAGTATTTTCGTCAAATCGCTGTGAAATTCAAAGTAGAGGTGATGTTCTTTCGGTAACGAACTTGTCAACTTTTCTGGGTCGAATTTCGTACAATATATTATCCTGGACGTTGAAACTGGCTATGGCATTTATCAAGATACAGAACGTTGTCATTAATACCAGCTACGTTGCTGCTGTTAGGCTAGATAATCAAACGAGTTTGGGAGAAAAAAGCGTTTCTGTCCTCATGGCTACTCCTAAGTTTCCTTTGTTCCAGTTGGATACAATCGCACAAAATTTCTACCATTATGAATGGCTTGAATTCACTGGTCAAGCTGCTAACGCGCTCCAAGATTATTTTACCAGTTTCAACAACGTTATTGACTTGCTACCACAATATCAAGAGAAGTGTGAAGTCTGAAGTCTGAATTATGAAGTATGAAGTATGAAGTATGAAAGGCTTCATTCTTAAATAGGTTGGAGGGAATCAACATAACTAGGTTAGGCAATGTAAATACGTCTACCTTACAAATGACAAATGACATTTGTACCTACCAACTTAATTCTTCACCTTGATTTGTATTGTGTGGTGTTTGTTAGGAAAAAAGCATTTAGCCTTCATACATAGGATAGCTAGTTGCTTGTCACAACAGACAGATGATTTTTGATGGGTAACAAAGACTACTGTAGCTTCAGAATCCACAGTAATTAAAAATTGTCTATGTCCTATGTCTGCTTATTCAATTGATACTGCCTTGGCGGAATTGGAAGCCCAGATCAACAGTTGTGAAAAGACTTTGATTAGGTATATAGAGGAAAAAAAGATGACGACAGACAAACCAATGTCGATTAACAAACTTAACAGACAATTGCAACAAAATCCTATAGCTATTGTTGGTATGGCTTCGCTATTTGCGAAAGCTAGAAATTTGCGGGAATATTGGCAAAATATCATTAACAAAATCGATTGTATTACTGATGTACCTCCCACTCACTGGAGTGTAGAAGATTACTACGACCCTAACCCCAGAACCCCAGAAGATAAAACTTATTGTAAACGCGGTGGTTTTATTCCAGAGGTTGATTTTAACCCGATGGAATTTGGTATTCCTCCCAGCATCTTAGAAGTAACTGACGTTTCACAGTTATTAAGTTTGGTCATTGCGAAAGAAGCAATGGAAGATGCTGGTTATAGTGAATCCCGTGAGTTCAACCGGGAAACTGTCGGGGTAGTTCTTGGTGTAGCTATGGCTAAACAGTTGGGAATGCCACTAGCTGCACGGTTAGAGTATCCGATATGGGAAAAGGTTCTTAAAAGCAGTGGTCTTTCTGACGAAGACACCAAAAAAATCGTTGACAAAATCAAAGCTGCCTACGTTAAGTGGGATGAGAACGCCTTCCCTGGAATGCTGGCTAACGTCGTTGCTGGACGCATTGCCAATCGCTTGAACTTTGGTGGTATTAACTGTGTAATTGATGCAGCTTGTGCTAGTTCCTTCGGTGCTTTGAAATTAGCTATTAGTGAACTAGTCGAACATCGCGCTGACATGATGCTGACTGGTGGTGTGGATACCGACAACACTATCATGGCTTACATCTCCTTCAGCAAAACCCCGGCGGTTTCACCTAGCGAGAATGTCAAACCTTTCGATGCTAAGTCCGATGGGATGATGCTGGGTGAAGGTATCGGGATGATTGTTCTCAAGCGTCTGGAAGATGCCGAACGAGATAACGATAAAATCTATGCCGTCATCAAAGGTATCGGTACTTCCAGCGATGGTCGCTACAAGAGTATCTATGCACCGCGCAAAGAAGGTCAAGTAATGGCCTTGCGACGCGCTTACGAAGATGCTGGCTTCTCTCCTGCTACCGTTGGTCTGATGGAAGCCCACGGTACTGGTACAATGGCTGGCGACCCCACTGAATTCGGTTCTTTAAGAGACTTCTTTGGTGAACACGACCAGAAAAAGCAGCACATCGCTTTGGGTAGCGTGAAATCCCAAATCGGACACACCAAAGCAGCTGCGGGTGCGGCAAGTTTGATTAAAACTGCTTTGGCACTGCATCATAAAATTTTACCGCCAACTATTAATATCACCGAGCCGAACCCCAAACTCGACATTAACAACTCGGCATTTTATCTTAATACTGAAACAAGACCTTGGATTCGTGCGGAAGGTGAAGCACCAAGACGTGCGGGTGTAAGTTCCTTCGGATTTGGTGGCACAAACTACCACGTCGTTTTAGAAGAACACGAAGCGGGACAAAATCAACCTTACCGGATACACAACACACCCCAAGAAATCCTGCTGTTTGCTGCTAACCCAGCACAACTACTCAGCAAGTGCGAAGCAGATTTATGGAAGTTGCAATCGGAAGGTGGTGAAAGACACTTTGCACAGTTGGTGCAAGATTGTCAATCAGTAGAAATTCCTCAAACTGCGGCGAGAGTTGGCTTTGTCGCTGAAAACCTGCAAGAAGCTTGCAAGTTGCTACAAATCAGCATCGACTGGTTGAAACTCAAAGGTGCAGCCGCATCTTGGGAACACCCTCAAGGTATTTACTACCGCGCCTCTGGAATGGAATTAGGCGGTAAAGTTGTTGCACTGTTCTCTGGCCAAGGTTCGCAATACTTAGAAATGGGTCGGGAATTGGTGATGAACTTCCCACAGATGCAGCGCTTGCATGGTTACATGGATAGTTTGTTACTCAAAGATAACTTGCAGCCTCTCTCGGAAATTGTCTTCCCGCGCCCAACCTTTGAACAAGCAGAGAAAAATGCTCAAGTTGCAGCATTGCAACGCACAGAATACGCTCAACCTGCAATTGGTGTATTTAGTGCTGGTTTGTATTCTATTTTACAACAAGCTGGTTTCAAATCTGATTTCGTTGCTGGACACAGTTTTGGTGAACTAACAGCATTATGGGCTGCGGGTGTGTTGAGTGAGCAAGATTACTTGTTCTTGGTGAAAGCTAGGGGTCAAGCAATGGCTGCGCCAGAAGACCCAGACCACGATGCAGGTACAATGTTGGCTGTCAAAGAAGACATCAACAAAATCGAACCGATACTGAAGCACTATCCACAAGTATCCATTGCTAACTTCAATTCTCCGACTCAGGTGGTGTTGGCAGGGCCGACCGCAGAAATCGCTAAAGTTCGCCAGACTTTGCAAGAACAAGGTTATGCGGCTGTACAGTTGCCTGTTTCCGCAGCTTTCCACACTTCACTGATTGCCTTCGCGCAGAAGTCCTTTGCGATCGCCACAAAATCAGTCAAATTCAATACAGCAACAATTCCAGTTTTCAGCAATGTTACTGGCAAACCTTATCCTCAAGACCCTGCAGGGATGCAGCGAATTCTGGAAACTCACCTTGCAAGTTCGGTGTTGTTTAAACAGGAAATTGAAAATATCTACGCGGCTGGCGGTTCTTGCTTTGTGGAATTCGGGCCGAAAAGGATACTGACAAACTTGGTTAAGGATATTTTAGGCGATCGCCCCCATATTACCATCGCGTTGAATCCTAGCACTCAGAAAAATAGCGATCGTTCTCTGCGGGAAGCAGCAGTACAAATGCGCGTCATTGGGATGCAGTTGAAAAATCTTGACCCCTATCAAGTTCAACCTGTACTACCTCCTGAGAAGAAGAAAACCTTGAGTGTGCGTCTCAATGGGATTAATTACGTTTCGGAGAAAACTAGAAACGGCTTTAAGGAAGCGTTGGAGAGTGGTCATAAGGTTTCTTTACCTGCTGCAACTGCGCCAGTAGTTAGTGCTACTCCAGAATTTTCTGAGACTCTAGCAGTCAAAGAAGGTAGTGTTCAAGAAATTTTAAGAGAAACGAACCACATAGACGCGTCAGCGGCTTCCCGCAGGGTAGGGCGCGAAGGACACGAAGAGATAAGAGTTTCGGAGAGTTCAAGCATCAGTCCTCAAGAAATTATCAAACCAGAACCAGCACCCGAAGTTACTACTACAACCAATATCTCCACTGAACCAGAAATGAATCCTGCGATCCTTTCTAATCAACTAGCCCAGGAATCTGATATGCCAACACCTGAAAACTTGGTAAATTACCAGCGGATGCTAGAAAGCTTAGAGTACCTGCTGACCCAATTCCAAAAGAATCAATCTGATAACTTACAAACTCATGGTCAGTATCTCAACCATCAGATGGAATATACCAAAGCATTCTTCCAACTGATGCAGCAGCAAAACGCTTTGTTCGCTAACGCCAAGTCTTCCCAAGAAGCAGCACAACTGAAGCTAGTGGTTATGGAAGGTGTAGAACGCAGCATGATGCAGTTTCACTCTCAACAAAGTGAAACCCTCCGCATCCATGAACAATATCTTCTGGAACAGGTAGAATATGCCAAAAACTTCTTCAACCTCATTCAGCAACAATATTCACAGTTGATTGCTGGTGGTGTTGCAGTCGAACTAACACCCAGCACTCCCTTCGTACCCTTCACTCCTCCAACACTCGTTACCGAAGCACCAGTACCGCCAACAACCAAAATTATTGAACCTCAACTCACACCTGTCGTTGAGCCTGTAGCTAAAAATGGTAATGGTTCTAAGGTTGTGGAAGCACCTGCACCCCAGCCTGTAGCAGTCGCACCTGTGCCAGTAGTGCAAATTCCTACACCTCAGCCTATAGTTGAAGCACCTGTTGCTTTCACTCCCGCGCCTGTAATTGAAACACCCGCACCAGTGGTGCAAATTCCGACTCCTCAACCTGTAGCTGTAATTAGCGCGCCCGTTGTAGCTACACCTGCTGTTGATGTCTCCGACTTAGACAAAAACCTTCTCGCAATTATCAGCGACAAGACTGGCTACCCAGTAGAAATGCTCGAATTAGAGATGGACATGGAAGCCGACTTGGGTATTGACTCTATCAAACGAGTAGAAATCTTGGGTGGATTACAAGAAATGTATCCTAACTTACCCAAGCCCAACTTAGAAGAACTAGCAGAACAACGCACCATCGGGCAAATTATTACATATCTGCAATCTAATGCTTCAGGAAATCCTAGTGTCGGAGTTGCGGTTTTACCAGCACCAGCATTGCCAGAAATGCCAGTCACCACCGTACCCGTAGTTCCTGTAATAACTGCACCTGAACCAATAGTAATTGCTGAGACTCTAGTAGAAGAGATTGTAGAAGATACTACAGATTACGCAGATATCGCCCAAACACTCTTAAATATTACCAGCGATAAAACTGGCTACCCAGTAGAGATGCTGGAACTCGAAATGGACATGGAAGCCGACTTAGGTATCGACTCCATCAAACGAGTAGAAATTCTGGGAGCAATGCAAGAAACATATCCCAACTTACCCAAACCCAACGTCGAAGACTTAGGTGACTTGCGAACCATCGGTCAAATAGTTGATTACCTGCAACGCCTAGTTGCGGGTGAAAAAAAAAAGCCTCAGTCTAACTGGGACTTCCAGCCAGTCCAAGTAATCGATAACGTTGCGCGTCGTCCCGCGCAACTAAAAATCCTCCCACTACCCGACAGCTTAGAGTTCAGTTTACCAGAGGGACACATCTGCTTAATCACAGATGATGGCTCCCTCACTACCTCCCACGTAGCGCAAACTCTCTGCGATCGCGGTTGGAAAGTAGTAGTATTAAGCTTCCCCCAAGCTATCATCGCCCAACAAGCGCCCTTACCTGCGGTTGTAGAACGCATCACCCTCGCAGATATGAGTGAAGAATTACTCCAACACAAATTATCAGCGATCGCAACTAATATTGGCACAATTGGTTGCTTCATTCACATCCATCCCCAGGGTGTAGAACAGGACAAAGCGATAGTTAAGCACATCTTCTTCATAGCAAAACACCTAAAAAAATTCCTCACCGAAACCGCAAACTACACCCGCAGTTCCTTCCTAGCAGTGACACGATTAGATGGAGCATTTGGGTTAGAGCATAACACCAATTATGGAGCGATCGCGGCTGGTTTATTCGGACTCACCAAAACCTTGAGATGGGAATGGCCAAAAGTATTTGCTCGCTCCATTGATTTAAGTCCAGCCATAGATCCACAAAAATCGGCTGAACATATTATTGCCGAACTGTGCGACTCGAATCTTTATATCAATGAAGTGGGTTATGGTTCGCAAGGGCGAGTTACTTTGAAGGCTTCTGTGATGGAATAAAAGCTCACGCAAAGGCAAGGCAGCGCGTTGGGCGGGTTTCCCGACAGTCACGCGACTGCCGCGCAAAGGCGCAAAGAAGAACTCTCTCTAATTCTTATTTCTTTGTGTTTTTCGTGTCCTTTGCGGTTCGTTTAAATTATCAATCTTCAATAAATAAATATGACAACAGCAACTCAAGTTCGTTCCTCATCAGTATTTCTTGTCAGTGGTGGTGCGAAAGGAATCACCTCCCTGTGCGTTAAAAAACTTGCACAACAACAACCTTGTACATTTATTCTGCTCGGTCGTTCTGAAATATTAGAAAACGAACCAAACTTCGCCAAAAATTGCTTTGAAGAAGCTGCATTAAAAAAACGCATCATGGAAAATCTTCTCGCGCAAGGTGAAAAGCCTACACCCATGAGTGTGCAGAAGATATATAACAAAATTGTTTCTAGCCGAGAAATTAAACAGACACTAGCAGAACTTCAAGCCACAGGGGCAAAAGTTGAGTATGTTAGTGCAGATGTCACAAATATTCCCGAATTACAACAAAAATTAGCAGCGACAGTTGCACACACAGGCGCAATTACGGGCATTATTCACGGTGCTGGTAACTTAGCCGATAAATTAATCGAAAAGAAAACCGACCAAGACTTTGAAAAAGTTTATACCGCTAAGGTTCAAGGGCTAGAAAATATACTGAATTGCGTTAACCCCAACCAACTAGAACAGTTAGTATTGTTCTCCTCCGTAACTGGATTTTACGGCAACATTGGGCAATCCGATTATGCGATCGCCAACGAAATACTCAACAAATCAGCGCATCTATTCAAACAAAACCATCCCAATTGTCACGTAGTTGCAATCAACTGGGGTGGCTGGGATAGCGGTATGGTGACACCAGAAATCAAAAAAGCCTTCGCCGAACGAGGAATTGATATCATCCCCGTAGACATCGGCACACAAATGCTAGTAAACGAACTGCATCCCGCACACCATGACTCCACCCAAGTTGTCATTGGTAGCCCCACAATTCGCCCACCAGCACCTTTAGACGCAGAACTTAAAAGCTATCGCATTCGTCGCCGCATCGTATTAGAAGCAAACCCCTTCTTATATGATCATGTCATCGCTGGTTCTCCCGTATTACCAGCAACCTGTGCCATGTCTTGGATGATTAATGCTTGTGAAGAATTGCATCCAGGGTATCGCTATCTAAGCTGTAAAGAATTCAAAGTTCTCAAAGGAATTACTTTCGCTAACTCCAACCTCAGCGAACACATTCTCGAAATACAAGAACTCGCCAAAAGTGAATCTGAATTTGTCGAATTACAAACCACAGTCTTAAGTAAAACACCCGAAGGCAAAACTCATTATCACTTCCGCGCCCAAATCAAAATCGTGCGGAAAATGCCAGAAGCCCCCATTTACCAATCAGTAAACCTCAGCGAAGATAACATCATCACCGCCACAGGCACAGACTTTTATCAAAAAGATAGCTCCTCATTATTCCACGGCCCAGCATTCCAAAAAATCACCAGAGTCATCAACATTACACCCGAAAAAATCACCGCCGAATGCCTCTGGTCATCAATCTCACCCCAAAAACAAGGGCAATTTCCGATTAACTGGCACAACCCATACTCCAACGATTTAAGCACACAACCCTTATGGATATGGCTAAACCATTTCCATCAAGAAATATGCTTACCAGGACAACTCACCCACTCCGAACAATTCCGCGCCTTACCTTGCGATGAACCCTTCTACGTTTCCTGCGAAGTCAAAGCAAAAACAGCAACAGGCGTAACCTCCGACTACTACATCCATGACCGCGAAGGTAAAATATACTCTCGCATCCTCGGAGCCAAAGCAGTCATTTGGCCCATGAGAATGATGAACAAATAACACCTATAAACGCAGATGAAAGTTCCCTTCACTCTGCGTTTACAATACCAATAGTCAACTCATTTCTAATTCTCTGTAACTCTCTTCTTCTTTGCGCTCTTTGCGCCCTACCCTGCGGGAAGCCGCTGACGCGTCTATGTGGTTCGTTAAAAAATATTCTGGGAAAACAGACATCCCCACTCATAACTCTTTGCGCCTACCCTGCGGGAAGCCGCTACCGCGTCTATGCGTGAGATAAATTTCCACTCCGGGGAACACCGTAAATCCAAAAACCAACCCCAACAAGGACAACAACAGTGGAAAAAATAGCCATCATCGGTATATCCTGCCTCTTCCCCGACGCGAACAATCCCGAACAATTCTGGCAAAACATCACCGACCAAAAAGACTCAACCGCAGAAATTACAGTCGCCGAAATTGGCGTAGACCCCACAATATTTTACGACTCAGCTAAAGGCAAACAGGAAAAAATTTACTTCCTCCAAGGTGGATTTATTCGCAACTTTCAATTTGACCCCAGCGAATACAACCTACCTCCAACCTTAGTAAATAGCTTAGATAACACCTTTAAATGGTCACTGTACGCAGCCAAACAAGCAGTGCAACATAGTGGCTATTTAGGAAATCAAAAAGCCCTCGCCAAATGCGGCGTAATTTTAGGAACCCTCTCCCTACCGACAAAACTTTCCAATCAATTATTATCCCCCATTTATCGCCGCACAATTGATGGCGCGATCGCTCAACTTCTCCAAGACCAAGATTTCCATTTAGCAGCCATCCCCCCAACCACCAAACCATCGCCCCACAACGCGATGATCTCCGGCTTTCCTGCTGCCCTCATCGCTCAATCTCTCTCACTATCAGGCACTCATTTCTGTATAGATGCAGCTTGTTCCTCAGCCTTTTACTCCATCAAACTAGCATCCCACTATTTACAGACACGCAAAGCCGACTTAATGCTGGCTGGTGCAATTAGTTGTTCTGACCCCCTATTTTTACGAATGCTCTTTTCTGGTATTCAAGGATATCCAGAAAACGGAATTAGCCGCCCCCTAGATAAAGCATCACGCGGCTTAGTTACCTCCGAAGGTATAGGTATGGTAGTTCTCAAACGCTACAGTGATGCTGTTAGAGATGGTGACAAAATTCTCGCTACTGTTTGCGGTAACGGACTATCTAACGATGGTAGAGGCAAACACCTACTAAGCCCCAACGCAAAAGGGCAAATATTAGCTTACGAGCGAGCTTATCAAGAAGCCCAACTCAGCCCGAAAGACATTGATTATCTAGAGTGTCACGCTACTGGCACACTCTTAGGCGATACCACCGAATGTAATTCTGTAGAAAGCTTTTTTGGTGAACATCAAGCATCACCATTAGTAGGTTCAGCTAAATCAAATGTCGGACATTTGTTAGTAGGTGCTGGAATGGTGGGTTTAACCAAAGCAATTTACAGCATGAATCACGGTGTGATTCCAGCCACTATTAATATTGATGAACCCATCGGTGCAGAAAATACTGTCATTTCACCCAAAAATATTGTCAAAACAACGACACAGTGGCCTAACAATAATTCGACGAAACGCGTAGCCTTAAGTGCTTTTGGATTTGGTGGAACTAACTCCCACATTATTTTGGAAAAAACCGCAAAGGACGCAAAGGACACAAAGTAAAGAGATTTGTGTATGAGTCTACAAAGTTATTTATCTTCTCTCTAACTCTGTGTTCTCTGTGTCTCTGTGGTTCGTTTTTTCCTCCTTAGCGCTCTTTGCGCCCTTTGCGGTTCGTTTAAATTCATTGCTGACAAGAAACGAGCCATCTAATAAATTCTGTTTAGGTATTCAGTAATGACACAAGATAATAAAAACAAAATTGCCATTATTGGCATGGATGCCTTCTTTGGCGAATGCAATGGCTTAGATGCTTTTGAACGCAGTATTTATGATGGCAAACAGCATTTCATACCTCTACCTGAAAAAAGATGGTATGGCATCAACGAGGAAAAAGATTTACTCCAAGAATACGGTTTAACTGATGCTAAACCCCCCGTCGGAGCATATATTAAAGACTTTGAAATTGATACTTTAGCCTATAAAATTCCTCCTAACGAAGTCGAAAAACTCAACCCTCAACAACTATTACTGTTGAAGGTTGCAGAACGCGCCATCAAAGATGCGAAACTGCCTGAAGGTGGAAATGTCGCGGTAATTATTGCTGCTGAAACTGAGTTATCCGTTCATCAACTACAACAAAGATGGGATTTATCTTGGCAAGTCAAAGATGGTTTGAACGCGGCGGAAATTACTTTACCACCAGAAAAGATTGCTCAATTAGAAACCATCGTTAAAGATAGCGTTCATCAACAAGTAGAGATTGGTGAATACCTAAGCTACATCGCCAACATCATGGCGAGTCGTATTTCCTCGCTGTGGAACTTTACCGGGCCTTCTTTCACCCTCACGGCTGTAGAGACTTCAGCTTTTAAAGCTCTGGAAGTAGCGCAAATGCTACTGATGACTGGTGAAGCTGACGCAGCCATTGTTGGTGCTGTTGATTTGGCTGGTGGTGTGGAGAATGTGTTGTTACGCAATCAAACAGCCAAGATTAACACTGGTATCAATACGTTGAGTTATGACCAAAAAGCCAACGGTTGGACGGTGGGTGAAGGTGCTGGTGTAGTTGTTCTCAAACGCTACGATGTGGCGCAAGAGAATGGCGATCGCATTTATGCCACTATTGATGCTATCAGTATCGGACAATCCCTCGTCAACTCCGCTCACGAAGCCTTCCATTGTGCAGGTGTACAACCTTCTCAGGTGAAATATGTGGAGGTTTGCGCCAGTGGTATTCCCCAAGAAGACGAAGCTGAAATCACAGGTTTATTGCAAGCCTATCCATCAGTAGGACATGGGTTGCACTGTGCTATTGGTAGCGTCAAAGCCAACATCGGACACACTCAAGTAGCTTCGGGAATTGCCAGCTTAATCAAGACAGCGTTGTGTCTTTACTATCGCTACATTCCTGGTACTCCTAACTGGTCTGGTGTCAAAACACCTCAACAATGGGAAGGTAGTCATTTTTATGTAGCTACAGAATCTCGTCCTTGGTTCTTAGGTAAAGACTCTGACCGTCGGATAGCTGCAATTAACGGTCTGGGTTGTGATGGTACTTTTGCTCATGTGATTATCTCGGAAGACCCAACTCAAGAAGAACGCCCTAGCAGATATCTGGAGCAAATGCCTTTTCATCTGTTCCCGATAGCAGCTAACGACAGCGCCAGTATTTTTGCGGCTCTAGATAGTTTGCAAAAGAGCATTGAAACTAGTTCTTCTTTATCCGAGTGTACGAGTCAAACTTTTGCTACATATAAAGCCAACCCCCAAGCGCAATACGCCATCGCTATTAACGGACGGAACAAGAAAGAACTCTTCAAAGAAATCGAATCAGCCCGTAAAGGTGTCAAAACGGCGTTTGAAAAAAGTACAGACTGGCAAACACCTGTAGGTAGTTATTTCACACCCAAGCCTCTTGGAAAGCATGGTGAGATTGCTTATGTGTATCCGGCGGCGGTGAATTCCTATGTAGGTATGGGTCGGAATTTCTTCCGTTTATTTCCCAGAATCTTCAACGACTACATGGTGAAGAGTCTGCACAAGCGGGTAGCGGATGTAGAACTACGAGTTTTTCCCAGAAGTTTGAGTAAGTTATCCCTCAGACAGCTAGAGACTCTAGAAAAGCAATTGCTAGATGATTCCCTAGCAATGTTTGAAGCGGAAATGTTCTTTACCAGACTGCTCACCACAGTTATCTATGATGACTTTCAACTCAAGCCGAAGTATGTATTTGGCTACAGCTTGGGTGAAACAAGCATGATGGTAGCCCAAGGAGTTTGGAGTGATTTCTTCCAAGGTAGTAACTCATTCAACTCTTCGGCGTTATTTGGAAATAGGTTATCTGGCCCGAAAAATGCGGTGCGCGAATTTTGGGGCTTACCAAACACAGATAATTTAGATAAAAGCTTTTGGGGTAACTTCGTTTTGATGGCGAGTCCCGAACAAGTGCAGGAAGCTATCAAGAACGAGCCGCAAGTTTATCTAACACAAATTAATACACCGGAAGAAGTCTTAATTGCTGGTGAGCCTGCTGCCTGTAAAAGAGTTATCGCCGCCTTGGGTTGTAATTCTTTCGTGGCTCCGTTTGATCACGTTATCCATTGCGAAACGATGCGATCGGAGTATGGGGAGTTAGTTAAATTAAATACTTTGCCATCCCAGAATCTAGCAGGTGTAACCTTCTATTCTGCGGCTGAATATCAGCCTATTTTACTAGAGAGTGGGGCGATCGCTCGCAGCATCGCCACCGGACTTTGCCAACAATTAGACTTTCCCCGCCTAGTCAACCGCCTCCATAACGACGGCGCGAGAATCTTTATCGAAGCTGGTGCGGGTGGAGTTTGTTCGCGTTGGATTGATAAAATCCTCGAAGACAAAGACCACATCACCGTATCCCTCAACCGTCGGGGTATGGATGACCACACTACTATTGTCAAAGCACTAGCAAAACTTCTCAGCCATCGCGTAGCTGTAGATTTATCACCACTCTATAACCTCGCACCTGCGCCCAAACAAAATAAAGCCACCTTACGAACTGTTACCGTCGGTGGTAAATCAATAACCGCCAGTATTTTGACTGAAGAAAACTGCAAACTTTTCCAAGATTTGCCAGGGAAATCTAAAGGTATTCAACTTCAAAATCTGCATTCAAATATACCATTGCCTGATGAAATTGATATCATTAAGTCACTGCAAGATACTCATAAGATATTAGGCAATGATATTTTGACTCAAAATACAGAAGTTTCAATAAAAAATATCATTGAACACGGTTTTGCAGCAGAAGAAAAAGTAGAATCTTCTGAGTTAATCGCCACACCGACACAAGTATCTGCTACCAATCATGATTTAGATACCATAATCAGAATGCTGGAGTTAAATACCTCTCACTGTCAAAAGCTGAATGCTAATAATGCTCGGATAACTAAAGCACATACAGCTTTTTTACAAGCACGACAAGATTTTAGCAAGCAAATGCGTGAAATTATTCAATTGCAATTAGTTTGCGCGGAAGATTTGCTTAAAGAATAAGCTTGATTGCACGTTACCTCATGGTTTAAGAATATAGCAATATATTCTTAAACCTTTCCTAGATTTTTAAATCTCACGCAAAGGCGCAAAGGCGCAAAGAAGATGACCACTATAGATACACTATTCAGCAAACAAAATAATGGTTTAGGATTTTATACCTATACCTATAATCAAAATTTGATTTGGAAAGGTTCATTAGATACAATTTCTTTTGACCAACAAGCTATTAAGAATAAATTACTATTTTTAGACCAGCCTTGTTACATCGTGAGAGTTGCTGGACAAATCGGTGTCAGCAATGAAGGTTATTTATTTCCCGTTGAAAACACCACCTCACAAGTAGAATTAATTACTTCTGTTGCTCCTATTCGTTTACAACAGTTAGGCGACCCAAGTTTTCTCTCTTTTTATGGCGTGAAATATGCCTATATGACTGGTGCAATGGCTGGTGGTATTGCTTCTGAAGAATTGGTTATTGCTTTAGGTAAAGAGAAAATTTTAGGTTCTTATGGTGCAGGTGGTTTAACACCAGAAAGAATAGAAGCAGCAATTCAAAAAATTCAACAAGCTTTACCCAATGGCCCTTACGCTTTTAATTTAATTCACAGCCCTAATGATATGGCTATTGAACGCCAGGCTGTGGATTTATATTTAAAATATGGTGTGAAGGTTGTAGAAGCTTCAGCATTTTTAGATTTAACCCCGAATATTGTTTATTATCGGGTTGCTGGTTTAAGTTTAAATGATGCCAATCAAATAGTAATTAAAAATAAAGTCATTGCTAAAATTTCTCGCCGGGAAGTTGCGAGTAAATTTATGCAGCCAGCACCAGCCAAACTTGTCAACGAACTAGTTGAACAAGGATTAATTACTGAATTACAAGCAAGATTGGCTGAAAAAGTGCCAATGGCTGATGATATTACTGTGGAGGCTGATTCTGGCGGACATACTGATAACCGTCCCTTAGTTTGTTTGCTCCCTTCATTGATTGCTTTAAGGGATGAAATTCAAGCTCAATATCATTATCCTCAACCAATTAGAGTCGGCGCAGCAGGTGGAATTTCTACTCCAGAATCAGCCTTAGCAGCTTTTATGATGGGTGCTGCTTATGTAGTTACTGGTTCAGTCAATCAAGCTTGTATTGAATCTGGTGCTTGTGAACATACCAAAAAACTATTAGCGCAAGCGGAAATGGCTGATGTGACTATGGCTCCCGCAGGCGATATGTTTGAAATGGGTGTGAAGGTACAAGTGCTGAAACGGGGTACGATGTTCCCGATGCGAGCGCAAAAATTGTATGAATTGTACCGCACTTATAACTCAATTGATGAAATCCCTGTGGCAGAAAGGGAGAAGTTAGAAAAGCAAGTTTTCCGTAAAACTATTGCTGAGGCTTGGGAAGGAACTGCTGCTTATTTATCACAGAAAAATCCTGAAAAATTGGGCAAGGCTGTGAATAATCCTAAGTTGAAGATGGCTTTGATTTTCCGATGGTATTTAGGATTATCTTCTCGCTGGTCTACTGCTGGTGAAAAAGGTCGAGAAGTTGATTATCAAATTTGGTGCGGCCCGGCGATGGGTGGTTTTAATGATTGGGTGCGCGGTTCTTATTTAGCTGAACCTCAAAATCGTCGAGTTGTAGATGTTGCTGACCACATTATGAAGGGTGCGGCGTTTTCCTATCGCATCCAAAATTTAAAAATTCAAGGATTGCAAATACCCGATTACTACACTCAGTATCGTCCAGAAGTTTGTCAATAATTGGAAGAGGTAACAATGTCTTATAGTGCAGCAGATATTCAAGCGTGGATGGTGTCTAACCTAGCTGAGTTACTGGGTGTAGAAAGTGATGAAGTTGATATCCACGAAAATTTAGAAAACTATGGTTTAGACTCAGCACAAGCGATGACTCTGGTAAGTAAATTAGAGGAGTTGCTGGGTTTTCAACCATCTCCTTTATTGTTGTGGCATTATCCCAATATTGCATCTTTGTCGGAGCGTTTAGCTGAGGAATTAGCAGAACAATCTGATGTGCAAGATACAGGGATTGTAAAGCAAACAAGTGCGAATGCGATCGCCTCGGAAATCCCCACCCTAAATCTACCAGCCGAAGCAGTCCTCGACCCGACAATTCATCCTGGTGGTGCTGTTTACACACATATAGACAAACCCAAGAACATCTTCTTGACAGGTTCTACAGGCTTTTTAGCTGCTTTCATCATCCGGGAACTGCTAGAACAAACCGATGCAGAACTTTATTGCTTGGTACGCGCAACTAGTTTGCAAGATGGTAAAAACAAGCTACACAAGAATCTAGAACAGTATGCAATTTGCCAAGATGAGTTAGATCCTCGGATTATTCCTGTGATTGGTGATTTGTCTCAACCACTATTAGGACTTGGCGCAGAATTATTCCAAGCTTTTGCTGCAAGTATTGATACTATTTATCACAGTGCGGCTTTACTAAATTATGTTTATCCCTACTCAGCACTGAAAGCAGCTAACGTATTAGGTACTCAAGAAATATTGAGATTGGCTTGTCAAATCAAAGTCAAGCCTGTACATTACGTTTCTAGCGTGGCTGTATTTGAATCACCTGTTTACGCTGGTAAGGTGGTGAAAGAAGATGATGATTTTAGCCATTGGGAAGGGATTTTCCTCGGTTACTCCCAAACCAAATGGGTGGCTGAGAAGTTGGTGAAAATTGCCAGCGATCGCGGTTTACCTGTTACAATTCACAGACCACCATTAATCGCCGGAGACAGCCAAACAGGTATCGGTAACACCCACGACTTTATCAACTTAATGGTCAAGGGTTGTCTGCAAATGGGTAGTTTCCCAGATGTGGAATATATGCTGGATATGTCGCCAGTAGACTATGTAAGTAAAGCTATTGTCTATCTGTCGATGCAGAAAGAATCGATAGGTAAAGCTTTTCACTTACAACATCCCAACCCAGTTTCTTTAAAGGTATTAGTTGATTGGGTTAGTTCTTTTGGTTACCCAGTGCAAATCCTCCCCTACGATGAATGGCAAGCAGAGTTAATTAAAAATGCTTCCTCTCCAGATAATCCTTTATACACTCTGCGTCCTTTTCTATTAGAACGCTGGTCGGAAGAACAACTCACCATTCCTGATTTGTATCTACAAACTAGAAGACCAACAATTAGCTGTGAAGCAACTGTGAAAGCGTTAGCAGGTAGTTCTATCACCTGTCCGCCAATTGATTCTAAGTTGTTTATGACTTACACAGCTTATTTAATCGAAAGCGGTTTCTTAAGTGTTACTTTGTAGTCATTCAAAATTGAATAAATAATAAAACCCGGTTTTCACAAGAAGCCGGGTTTTTGACTTAAGGTATTCTTTCTCAAGATTTGTAACAAAGTTTTGAAATCATATAGATAATACTGGAAGTGTCATAAGCATCTTGGTTGGATGCCGCTCATGAAAATTTTATTAGTAGAAGATGATAGATTAGTCAGCACCGCGCTAGCAGAGTTGCTCAAGGAAAATCACTATATTATCGATTTAGCTAATAACGGACAAACTGGGCTAGACTTGGCGATGTCAGGTGAATATGGCTTGATTTTGCTGGATTGGTTAATTCCGCAACTGGATGGGATCGGTGTGTGTCGGCAACTGCGATCGCAAGGCTGCTGCAAACCGATTCTGTTACTAACTGGAAAAAATACCAGTGCAGATATTGTGACAGCGTTAGATGCAGGCGCAGATGATTATATAGTCAAGCCATATAACCCAGAAGCATTATTAGCAAAAATTCGGTCTTTATTACGCCGCACTGGAGTAATCGCATCATCCGCACTAACTTGGGGAAATCTTTGTTTAGATCTCACTTCTGGGAAAGTAACCTGTGATGGGGAGTTAATTTCACTCACAGCAACCGAGTATAAATTGTTAGAGTTGTTTTTGCAAAATCCTAATCGCATCTTTAGCCGCAGGATGATTTTGGATCAGCTTTGGGGATTTGATGATGCACCAGTTGAAAATGCAGTGACAACTCACATCAAAGATTTACGCAAAAAACTCAAAGCCGGAGGATTTACTGAAGATATCCTCGAAACTATTTATGGTATGGGCTATCGTTTAAAGCCAGCCCCAGAACATTCTGTTGCTAATCATGAAGTCACTTCAGAACAAAAGGAAAAACCCCGTACCAAAGATTTAGCCTCTGTTAATAAAGTATTAGAAAGATTTCGTGAATCTTTTGGTCAACAAGTTGCAGTACTAGAACAAGCCAAAACTGCACTCGAATCAGGGAATTTGTCTGAAGAACTACAGCAAACCGCAAAGCACGAAGCTCACAAACTAGCAGGCTCGATGGGATCGTTTGGTTATCCACAAGGATCTAAGCTGGCAAGGTCAATTGAGCATTTATTAATAGACGATCGCACCCTCACAAAAGATGAAATTACACAGTTTTCTCAACTGGTGACAGCATTGCAACAAGAGTTAACAAAATCGCCTGTCACCAAAACTTCTCAACCTGCTGTTGTACAGCAGACTCATCGCGTGTTAGTGATTGATGATGATACGATGCTGACCGATCGCTTGCTAGTAGAAGCAGATGCTTGGGGAATGCGGATGAAAATTGCTCCCGATCTGGCAACTGCGCGATCGCGCCTAGCCTTAAGAATTCCTGATGCAGTGCTACTAGATTTGAGCTTTCCTGGTAACGAAGAAGATGGATTAATGCTGCTGCGGGAATTGGTAGAGAAATTACCCGATTTGCCAATTGTAGTTTTCACAGCACGGGACAGCCTTGCTGATCGCTTGGCGGTGTCACGTTTAGGCGCACGACAATTTTTACATAAACCAGCGACAACTGAGCAAATTTTTGCAGCGATCGCTCGCGTTCTACCGCAACGCCAAGTTTCAGAAGCTAAGGTATTAATTGTAGATGATGACCCTGTAATGCTGACTGGCTTATCAGCATTGCTCACTCCTTGGGGCTTGGAGGTGACAACGCTCTCACAACCGCAGCAATTTTGGGAAGTACTAATAGCGACATCTCCAGATTTAGTGGTGCTAGATTTAGAAATGCCGATAGTTAATGGTTTAGAGTTGTGTCAAGTTGTGCGCCAAGATGCTCATTGGGGAGATATACCCATTCTAGTGGTAACAGCACATACGGATGCGGCATCTCTTCAGCAGGCTTTTGCAGCTGGAGCCGATGATTTTATTACCAAGCCAGTGCTAGGGCCGGAACTCGTGACACGGGTACTTAGCCGCATAGAGCGAGTAAGAGCGCGTTTACAGGTGCTTAAAGCCAAAGGTAACCCATTATGAAAAATCTGCGAATATTGCCTTACGGTGTTGCAATTGGCTCAACTGCGATCGCCCTGTTGCTGTCTCTGTGGTTAGAAGGGCTTGTATCTCGAACTATTGGTGCTTTTTTCTACATAGCTATCATTGTAAGTAGCTGGTATGGAGGTTTTCGTCCAGGGAGCGTTACAGTTGTCCTCTCAATGCTGGCAATTGATTATTTCTTTATTCCTCCTCGATATTCTATTTTTCCCACCAACCCAGACGATATATTGCGGCTAGGTCTTTTCCTAATAGTTGCCTTGACGATTAACTTCATCACTAGCAATCTTGTCAACAGCAAACAAAAGATTTGGCAACTTAGCCAACAACTAGCTCAGGAAAATGCCGAGCAGCTGCGGATGGCTCTATCAGCAGCGCAGATGGGCATGTGGGACTGGGATATTCTTACAGGAGAAATCAAGTGGTCGCCAGAACACGAACAGTTATTTGGCTTGACTGTGGGAACCTTTGATGGTAAATATGAAACCTTTGCAGCTTACTTGCATCCTGATGATCGCCAAACAGTCGAGCAGGCAGTCAAACAGGCACTTGAAACTCATAGTATTTACCAGCAAGAGTATCGCATTATTTGGGCAGACGGTAGCATTCACTGGCTTGAGGGACGGGGAAACGCATTTTATAACGCAGAGAGTGAGCCTGTTCGGATGACAGGCACAATTATGGCAATTGACGATCGCAAACAGGCGCAACTTGCCCTGGAACAACTGAATGCTGAACTTGAGCAACGGATAACCGAGCGAACAGTACAACTGACTCAAACAAACGATCGCCTGATAGAAACAGTAATTCAGCAGCAACAAACCCAACTGCTGCTTTTAGAACAATCACAATTACTGGATTTAGCACACGACACCATTATCACCCGCGACTTAAACGGAGCGATAAGCTTCTGGAACGAAGGAGCCGAATATATGTACGGCTGGATGAAAGCCGAAGCATTGGGGCAAATCATCCATACTCTCCTCAAAACTCAGTTTCCTCAACCTAGAGCAGAGATTGAGACGCAACTGTTAGAAAAAGGTTACTGGGAGGGAGAACTGATTCATTTGAGGCGAGATGCTCGACCTATTACTGTAGCCAGCCGTTGGGTGTTACAAAAAGACAATGTTGGTAGACCAATTAAAATCCTCGAAATCAACAATGACATTACAGAGCGTAAACAAACGGAATTAGCCCTCAAGCAAAGCGAGGAAAGCCTCAGACTGGCTCTAGATTTCACCAATCTTGCCTTTTGGGATTGGCACTTGCCCAGCAAAGATCTAGTTTGGAACGATAATCACTTCACGTTACTGGGTTTAGCCCCGTATTCAGTTAAGCCAAGCTATGAGGTATGGCGCAATGCGATTCATCCTGAAGATATTGCTTGGGTGGAACAACGGTTTTTGGAATCTCTGGAAAACCGCACTGATTATACAGCCGAGTATCGTGTCATTCACCCGGATGGTTCAGTGCATTGGTTGATGGGACGGGCAAGAGCAATTTACGATGAATCTGGGCGACCTGTGCGATCGCTCGGTATTCTTTTAGATATCAGCGATCGCAAACGTGCCGAAGCAATTCTGCGCCAATATGAGGGCATTGTATCCAGTACCAAAGATGGTATTGCGCTATTAAATCGTAATTACATTTATCAAATCGTTAATCAAGCTTACCTAGACTGGTGCAACAAACCCGATATCGAAGTTTTAGGAAAATCCAAACGGGATGTTCTCGGTGAAAAGTTGTTTGATAATGTTATTCAATCTCGGTTAGATAGATGTTTAGCTGGAGAGACAATTCAATACGAGCAGTGGTTTGACTACCCCAATTTAGTACCGCAATTTATGAGCGTTACTTATACACCTTACCGCGAACCAGACGGCAGCATTTCGGGCGTTATCGTTAGCCTGCGAGATCTGACTGAACTCAAACAAGCTCAACAAATGCTAGAACTTCAGGCTGTCATTACCCGAAATATGGCAGAAGGAGTCTGCTTGGTAAGTGCTACTGATGCCAGTATTGTCTATGCCAACCCTAAATTTGAGCAGATGTTTGGCTATGACAAGGGCGAACTGAACGGCCAAAACGTTTCTATTGTCAACTATGCCACTGAATCAGTAACGCCCGAAGATGTATATCAAGTTGTTCGCTCTGCCGTCTTACAAAAGGGTGAGTTCACATACGAAGTTCATAATGTTAAAAAAGATGGAACTCCATTTTGGTGTAGTGCGACTTGCTCTGTATTCAAGCATCCTGAACACGGCGATGTTTTGGTGGCGGTTCAGCAAGATATTACAGATCGCAAACGCATTGAAGATGCTTTACGTGAGAGTGAAGAAAAGTTTCGTCAGTTGGCAGAAAACATCCAAGCAGTATTTTGGATGACAGATATTCAAAGTCAGCAAATTTTATATGTGAGTCCAGCTTACGAAACTATCTGGCAAAGAAGTTGCCAAAGTGTTTATCAAAATTTTTCAGCTTGGTTAGATGCAGTTCACCCAGATGATCGCCCCTTTGTTGAGATCGCTTTTGCCGAACAGTTACAAACAGGGCAATCTGATACAAAATATCGCATCATCCGCCCTGATGGATCAATGCGTTGGATTCGCGATCGCGCTTTCCCAATTAAAAATCAACTAGGTAAAATCGTGCGAGTTGCCGGAATTGCCGAAGATATCACAGAACTACAAAAAATTGAGCAGATGAAGAGTGAGTTTATTGGCATTGTTTCTCACGAACTCCGCACGCCTTTAACCTCGATTCGGGCATCACTAGGTTTACTGCAAGCTGGTGTCTACGACAAAAAACCAGACAAGTCCAAACGCATGATTGAAATTGCTGCCATCGAAAGCGATCGCTTGGTGCGTCTAGTCAACGATATTCTTGATTTAGAACGCTTAGAATCAGGTCGCGCAGTCTTAGAAAAAACCACTTGCAATGCAACTGATTTAATACAGCAAGCAGTCGCCGGAGTGCAAGCGATCGCCAAACAGCAAAATATCACATTCGATATCTGCACCAGCGATGCTCAAGTTTGGGCTGATGCTGATGCGATTATTCAAACACTTACCAATCTTTTGGGTAATGCCATTAAATTCTCACCTGCCGATGCCACTATTACCTTAACCGTACAACAGCAACCCGATTGTGTACTGTTTGGAATTAGCGATCGAGGACGAGGTATCCCCGCAGAGAAGTTAGAAGCTATCTTTGGCAGATTTCAGCAAGTAGATGCCTCCGACTCTCGTGTTAAAGGTGGCACAGGCTTAGGATTAGCAATTTGCCGTAGTATTATTGAGCAGCATGGTGGCAAAATCTGGGCTGAGAGTACTGTTAGTGTCGGTAGTACCTTTTTCTTTACTCTGCCAAAAAATAGTAAATAGAGAACAGATTTGTTTGGCTCTTAGAGGATGTTTGAAAAGTCCCCTTGTCGGTATCAAAACATTTCAGATCCCCCTAAATCCCCCTTAAAAAGGGGGACTTTGATTCCGGTTCCCCCCTTTTTAAGGGGGGCTAGGGGGGATCGATGAGTGGCTAAAATCACAGCCAAATACTTTTCAAACAACCTCTTATTTAGGACTGCTAGAGGATGAGTAATTTTTAAAGTTTGTAACAGCAATGGAGTTCTTTATCAGTTCTTTATTTTTGTTATTTACTCTTCTTAGAGGAGGTTTGCAAAGTCCTTAGTTATGTATTAAATACTTTCAGATCGCCCTAAATCCCCCTTTTTTAGGGTAACTAGGGGGATCAATGAGTGCTACAAGACATAGATAAATACTTTTAAAACATCCTCTTATACTATTTCACGTTAATCACGATCGCATAAATTTTGTAGAGACGCGATATATCGCGTCTCTCTACACGGTACTAAATATGTCCCCCAAAACTATATTACTCATGAATGATGAATCTCATATACGTGAGATTATAGAACTCTGCCTCACAGACTTAGCCGGTTGGAATGTCATCACTGCTGACTCTCTATTAGAAGCATTGCAGAAAGCCAAAATTGAGCATCCTGATGCAATTTTTATGGATTTATCAATGCACTGTATAGATAGTTTGAAATTGATAAACAAACTCAGAAAGAATCCCCAAACCCAGGCAATTCCTATTGTGATGTTGAGTTATCAAACACAGCGGATAAATCCGCAATTTCTAGAACATTATCAAATCGCAGGTATAATACCCAAACCTTTTAATATACTTATGCTTCCTGTCCAGATTGCTAAAATGCTGTGTTGGTCATCAAGGTGAATTAATCATGAATAGTTACAAATTTAGATATAAATTAAAGTTTTTCTGTCAAATTTTGGACATATCTTTGTAGTTGAGCTATGCTTGTCTGAAAATTTTTATTTTTCAGACTAATGGTTTATCTAGTTGTGTTAAAAATTATACATATTTACTTATATTTATAAAGTTTGATAACGCCTAATTTATAACTTCATAAATTATGCAGTAATTTTGAGTTTCGCATCCTTCTGATTTTCTTGAAAGTTAATTTTTACCACCCAAAACACCCATGACTACTGCATCTGCCACACTAGACACCGATAACTTGGATATTTGCCAACTCCTAGAAGTTCTCAATGCCTTTGAAAAAGGTGACTTCTCTGCGCGAATGCCGATTAATAAAACTGGTCTAGCGGGTAAAGTCGCTGACAAACTCAATGTCATCATTGAACGCAATGAAATGATGGTACGCGAGTTTGAGCGCATCAGTACTGTTGTGGGTAAAGATGGCAAAATTACTCAACGCACAATGTTGAATAATGCTAATGGTCAATGGGTAGATTGTATGGATTCCATCAATACCCTAATTACCGATTTAGTGCAGCCGATGACCGAGACAGCGCGTGTCATCCGGTCAGTGGCAAATGGGGATTTATCGCAATCGATTCCCTTAGAAATTGATGGCAGACCGTTGCGGGGGGAATTTTTGCAAACTGCCCAGATTATCAATACGATGGTGGCACAACTAGGTTCCTTTACCTCAGAAGTAACAAGAGTCGCGCGGGAAGTGGGAACAGAAGGCAAGTTGGGCGGTCAGGCAGATGTTAAGGGTGTGGCTGGTACGTGGAAGGATTTAACTGACTCTGTGAATTTGATGGCAAGCAATTTGACAGCCCAGGTGCGGGGAATTGCGGATGTGACAACGGCAGTGGCAAATGGCGACTTATCCAAGAAAATCACGGTGGATGTTAAGGGCGAAATTCTGGAGTTGAAAAATACCATCAATACAATGGTGGATCAACTCAGTTCTTTTGCGTCGGAAGTAACCAGGGTAGCCAGAGAGGTGGGAACGGAAGGTAAACTCGGCGTACAGGCGCAGGTTCCGGGGGTTGCGGGTACGTGGAAGGATTTGACTGATTCTGTGAACTCAATGGCTGGTAACTTGACGGCACAGGTGCGGAATATTGCCGAGGTGACGACGGCGGTGGCGAATGGCGACTTGTCTAAGAAGATTACGGTAGATGTGAAAGGTGAAATTCTAGAGTTGAAAAACACCGTCAACATCATGGTGGATCAACTTAACTCCTTTGCATCGGAAGTAACTAGGGTAGCTAGGGAGGTGGGAACGGAAGGCAAACTCGGCGTACAAGCAGAGGTGAAGGGTGTTGCGGGTACGTGGAAAGATTTGACTGATAATGTGAATTCAATGGCAAGTAACCTGACAGCACAGGTACGGAACATTGCCGAAGTTGCCACTGCGATCGCTAATGGTGACTTATCGAAGAAAATTACTGTAGATGTAAAGGGTGAAATTTCTGAGTTGAAAAACACTATTAATATCATGGTGGATCAACTTGGTTCTTTCGCCTCTGAGGTGACAAGGGTAGCGCGGGAGGTAGGTGCAGAAGGAAAATTAGGCGTACAAGCGGATGTCCGTGGTGTTGCCGGAACTTGGAAAGACCTCACCGACAATGTGAATTTCATGGCAGGTAGCTTAACGTCACAGGTAAGGAACATTGCGGAAGTGACGACGGCGGTAGCCAATGGCGACTTGTCGAAGAAAATCACAATGGATGTCAAAGGTGAAATTTTGGAGTTGAAAAACACTATTAATACAATGGTGGATCAACTGAATTCCTTTGCATCTGAGGTAACTAGGGTAGCACGAGAGGTCGGTGCAGAAGGGATTCTTGGCGGTCAGGCAGAGGTGAAAGGCGTTGCGGGTACGTGGAAGGATTTAACTGACTCTGTAAACTTCATGGCAGGTAGCTTAACGTCCCAAGTGCGTAACATTGCGGAAGTGACGACGGCGGTGGCGAATGGCGACTTATCCAAGAAGATTACGGTGGATGTCAAAGGTGAAATTTTGGAGTTGAAAAACACCGTCAACATCATGGTGGATCAACTTAACTCCTTTGCATCGGAAGTAACCAGGGTAGCCAGGGAGGTGGGAACGGAAGGAAAACTCGGCGTACAAGCAGAGGTGAAGGGTGTTGCAGGTACGTGGAAGGATTTAACCGATTCTGTGAACTCAATGGCTGGTAACTTGACGGCACAGGTAAGAAACATTGCCGAGGTGACGACGGCGGTGGCGAATGGCGACTTGTCTAAGAAGATTACGGTGGATGTCAAAGGTGAAATTCTAGAGTTGAAAAACACCGTCAACATCATGGTGGATCAACTTAATTCCTTTGCATCGGAAGTAACCAGGGTAGCGCGAGAGGTGGGAACGGAAGGAAAACTCGGCGTACAAGCAGAGGTGAAAGGCGTTGCGGGTACGTGGAAGGATTTGACCGATTCTGTAAACTCAATGGCAGGTAACTTGACGGCACAGGTAAGAAACATTGCCGAAGTTGCAACTGCGATCGCTAATGGCGACTTATCGAAGAAAATTACAGTTAATGTCAAAGGGGAAATTTTAGAGCTAAAAAATACCATCAATATCATGGTGGATCAACTTGGCTCTTTTGCATCTGAGGTCACAAGAGTTGCCCGTGAGGTGGGTGCAGAAGGTAAGTTAGGTGTGCAAGCAGAAGTACGCGGGGTTGCAGGGACTTGGAAAGACCTCACCGACAATGTGAACTTCATGGCAGGTAGTTTGACAGACCAAGTAAGAAATATTGCCGAAGTGACGACGGCGGTAGCGAATGGCGACTTATCGAAGAAAATCACGGTGGATGTAAAAGGTGAAATTTTGGAGTTGAAAAACACCATCAATATCATGGTGGATCAACTTAACTCCTTCGCCTCAGAAGTAACCAGGGTTGCGCGTGAGGTGGGTACAGACGGTAAATTAGGCGGTCAAGCTTACGTCCGGGGTGTGGGCGGAACCTGGAAAGACCTCACCGACAACGTGAATTCAATGGCAAGTAATTTGACAGCCCAAGTACGTAACATTGCAGAGGTAACAAAAGCAGTAGCTAACGGCGACCTCTCCAAGAAGATTACGGTAGATGTCAAAGGCGAGATGTTGGAGTTGAAAGACACAATTAATACAATGGTGGATCAACTTAACTCCTTTGCCTCAGAAGTAACCAGGGTTGCCCGGGAAGTGGGTACAGAGGGAAAGTTAGGCGGTCAAGCCGAGGTAGGAGGTGTAGCCGGGACGTGGAAAGACTTAACTGATTCGGTAAACTTTATGGCAAGTAACCTGACAGCCCAAGTGCGAGGTATTGCCCGAATTGTCACCTCAGTAGCGAATGGTGACTTGAAGCGCAAACTAGTTTTAGAAGCGAAAGGTGAAATTGAAACCCTAGCAGACACAATCAACGAAATGATTGATACCCTAGCCACCTTTGCCGACCAAGTAACAACTGTAGCGCGAGAGGTAGGTATAGAAGGAAAACTAGGGGGTCAAGCGAAAGTACCGGGTGCATCTGGAACGTGGCGGGCATTAACAGACAACGTGAACGAACTCGCCGCTAATTTAACTACTCAGGTGCGGTCAATTGCCGAAGTGGCGATCGCAGTGACAAAAGGCGACTTAACGCGATCGATTGCTGTCGATGCTCAAGGTGAGGTAGCCGTCCTCAAGGACAACATCAACCAGATGATTGCCAATCTGCGCGAAACCACGCAGAAAAATACCGAACAAGACTGGCTGAAGACCAACTTGGCGAAGTTTACCGGGATGTTGCAAGGACAACGGGATTTAGAAACAGTTTCTAAGCTGATTCTCTCAGAACTCGCTCCTTTAGTATCAGCACAACATGGCGTATTCTACCTCCTAGATATGGTAGCAACATCACCCATCTTGAAACTCCTCAGCACCTACGCCTACAGAGAACGGCAAAGTTTAGCTAATCAGTTCCGCTTGGGTGAAGGTTTAGTCGGACAATGTGCTTTAGAAAAAGAACGCATTCTACTCACAAAAGTCCCAGGTAACTACATTACTATTAGTTCTGGCTTGGGTGAAGCACCGCCATTAAATGTTGTAGTATTGCCAATCGTCTTTGAAGAACAGGTGACAGCAGTCGTTGAACTAGCTTCCTTCGATCGCTTTAGCGAAATTCACCTGACTTTTTTAGATCAACTCACAGAAAGTATTGGGATTGTGTTGAATACCATCGCCGCCGGGATGCGGACTGAAGAACTCCTCAAACAATCACAATCACTAGCTGAAGAACTCCAAAGTCAACAAAAAGAACTCACCGATACCAACAAACAACTAGAACAAAAAGCGAAATCTCTGCAAACTTCCGAAGAACTGCTGAAAAACCAGCAAGAAGAATTGCAAAATACTAACGAGCAACTTCAAGAGAAAGCCAAACAACTATTTGAGCAAAACGAAGAAGTAGAACGCAAAAATCAAGAAATTGAACAAGCCAGATTAGCAATAGAAGATAAAGCCGCCCAACTAACACTCACCTCGAAATACAAGTCAGAATTTCTGGCGAATATGTCTCACGAATTGCGAACTCCACTCAACAGCTTACTGTTACTATCGCGGTTGATCGCTCAAAACATCGATGGCAACTTGAACGACAAGCAAGTGGAGTATGCAGAAACAATTCATGGTGCTGGCACTGATTTACTCGGCTTGATTAATGACATCCTTGACCTGGCTAAGATTGAATCAGGCACAATGACAGTACAACTGGAGCAGACGCTATTTACAGACCTCAAAAACTTTATTGAGCGTACCTTCTGCCCAATGGCTCAAGAAAAGGGATTAAATTTTGCCATTGAATTTCATCCCACCTTACCCCGTACCATGTTCACAGATGCTAAAAGACTACAGCAAGTTTTGAAAAACCTGCTCTCCAACGCTTTTAAATTTACTGAGCAAGGAGATGTGCGACTGTTAATTACACCTGTGACTCACGGCTGGAATCCAGAACATGAAGTCTTAAAACGGGCAGAACGGGTGATTGCTTTTGCTGTTAGCGATACAGGCATTGGCATTGAACCTAACAAACAAAAAGTAATTTTTGAAGCTTTCCAGCAGGCTGATGGCACAACCTCTCGCAAGTATGGTGGCACAGGCTTGGGCTTGTCCATCAGTCGAGAAATTGCTCAACTATTGGGTGGGGAAATTACTCTGGTGAGCCAACCGAACTTAGGCAGTACTTTTACACTTTACTTACCCCAAACCTACACTGAGCGCAAACCTCGTTTAGAAATGCGATCTGATGGCATCAACTCACATCTGCGTCGAGATTCCTTGATGCCTAAATCGATAACTTCCACAAAAAAAGTGTTAGCACCGGTGAATAATGTCACCAACAATTCTCATGTTCTATCGCCAACAAATCAACAGACTTTTGTAACTCCTGCTTTATCTGACCCCATTCTTTTGCCATCTCAATCTGCAATTGATGACCAACCGCTTTCACTAACTTTATTAGACGATCGCGATCAATTGTCTGTTGACGATGAGATTTTGCTAGTAATTGATGACGATTCTACTTTTGACCAGTTTTTACTAGACGTAGCCCATCTCCAAAATTTTAAGGTACTGATTGCCTTAGATGGCGAAACTGGCTTAAAGTTAGCGCAACAATACAACCCTACTGCTATTCTCCTAGATATTGCTTTACCGCAGTTAGATGGCTGGGTTGTACTCGATGCCTTAAAGCATAACTTTAAAACTCGGCATATCCCCGTGTATGTCATCAGTGTAATGGATGAGGATTTACAACTAGCACTCAAGCAAGGTGCTTGTGCCTATCTGCAAAAACCCATTAGCAATGAAACTTTATCTGAGGTTTTAGCGACAATTCACGCCCATGTTCAGCATCAGGTGAAATCTTTATTACTCGTCAAACCTAATAATGATGAACGCCAGAAAATCATTGATTTACTGGCTGGGGAAGAAATTCAAATTATTACTGTTAATACAACACCAGAAGCACTCGAAAGGTTACAATCTCAATCATTTGACTGCTTACTTTTGGATATGACTGAGCCTGATGGTAGTTGCATTGCTTTAGTTCAGCAAGTCAGGCAAACTTGGAGCAATAATTCAGTTTTACTGCCACTACCAATCGTAGTTTACGCTAAACCAAACTTATCTGCTCAAGAACAGACAATTCTAAAACAGGCTAATGCGATCGTCGTTTTTCAAGATGAACAGGCAATGGCCAACCTCATCGATCAAACTTCTTTATATTTGCATCGCACTTTCGATTACCTGTCACCAGAACAGCAGAAAATGTTACGCTTACTACACCAGCGCAGTTCGCAACTTCAAGATAAAAAAGTCTTAATTGTGGATGATGATGTGCGAAATGTCTTTGCGCTCACCAGTATGCTAGAAACTTTCCATATCAAAGTGATTTACGCTGACAATGGCAGAAATGGCATTGCCATGTTGCAAACTACCTCGGATATTGATGTGGTGCTGATGGACATTATGATGCCAGAAATGGATGGCTATGAAACGATCGCCGCTATTCGGAAATTGCCACAATTTACCAATCTGCCAATTATTGCCCTCACCGCCAAAGCTATGCAAGGCGATCGGCAAAAATGTCTAGCCGCCGGTGCTTCTGATTACATTCCCAAACCCGTAGATATTCAAAATCTACTTTCATTGTTACGCGTATGGTTAATGTATTAACGTGAGTTGGACGAGTGCTATTTTGACCTCTCCCCCAGCCCCTCTCCTACGAGGAGAGGGGAGCAAAAACCCTCTAATCTCGTTACTCCTCCCTCGCCTTTTAGGAGAGGGAGGCTGGGAGGGAGAGGTCTGTCGAACTCACGTTGTATTAAAGGCAGAGGGAATAGAACAAAATTTCTGGCTCCTAACTCAGCACTCAGTACTTAGTATGGCTAATTCACATCCAGCCAATATCTTACTAGTAGATGATTCTCCTGCTAACCTAAAGGCTCTGGTAGCTACCCTAGAGCCTTTAGGATACAACTTAATTACAGCCCTATCTGGGAAAGAGGCTTTAAAATATTTGCTGCAAAATGAGTTTGCTGTTGTATTGTTAGATGTGCAAATGCCAGAAATGGATGGATTTGAAACTGCTAAACTCATTCATTCTCGACCGACAACTCAGGATTTGCCGATAATTTTTCTGACGGCTATTTATCAAGATTTATCTTATATTTATCAAGGTTACTCAACTGGAGCAGTAGATTATTTACTTAAACCAATTGTACCCGCAATTCTGCTGGCAAAGGTGAAGGTATTTGTCGAACTATTTCAAAAAACTGCAATACTTAAACAACAAGCCAAACTATTGGCGGCGACAAATTCTAAATTAGAAGCAGAAATTAAACAACGGCAAATTGCCCTAGAAAAACTCCGAGAAAGCGAAGCACGGTTTCAGGCATTTATGGACAATAGCCCTATACTGGCTTGGATTACAGATACAACTGGGCGTGTATTGTTCTTAAGCCAATCCTACCTGCATAAATTTAAATTACTAGTCGAGGAGCCGATTGGAAAATTTATTTTTGATCTTTATCCCAATGAAATTGCCCAACATTTTCTTAATAACATTCAAAAAGTCGCTGAAACCGATCGAGTAATTGAGACGATCGAAGTTGCTCCACGAATCAACGATACTTTTGGTATATTTTTAGTATACAAGTTTCCCATTCCCGGAGTATCAAAACAAAAGCTAGTTGGCGGAGTGGCATTAGATATCACCGATCGCAAACGCATGGAAGATGCTTTACGCGAAAGTGAAGAAAAGTTTCGCCAGTTGGCAGAAAACATCCAAGCAGTATTTTGGATGACAGATATTCACAATCAGCAATTTCTCTATGTCAGCAAAGCCTATGAAACGATATGGCAACGCAGTTGCGAGGATGTTTATCAAAATGCTTCGGCTTGGTTAGATGCAGTCCACCCTGACGATCGCTCTTGCGTCGAACTTGAACTTGTTGAACAGGCAAAAACAGGACAATCAGATAAAAGATATCGGATTATCCGCTCCGATGGTTCTATTCGTTGGATTCGCGATCGCGCCTTCCCAATTAAAAATGAATTAGGGGAAATGGTACGGATTGCTGGAATTGCCGAAGACATCACCGATCAGCACAGAATTGAGCAGATGAAGAGTGAGTTTATTGGCATTGTTTCTCACGAACTCCGCACACCTTTAACCTCAATTCGGGCAGCTATGGGCTTATTAAACTCTGGTGTCTACGAGCGGAAACCAGACAAGTCTAAACGCATGATTGAAATTGCTGCCATCGACTGTGAGCGATTAGTCCGGCTAGTCAACGATATTCTTGATTTAGAACGCTTAGAATCGGGTCGCGCAGTCTTAGAAAAAACCACTTGCGATGCAACTGATTTAATCCAGCAAGCAGTCGCCGGAGTGCAAGCGATCGCCAAACAGCAAAATATTATATTTGACATTCATGCTACAGAAGCTCAAGTTTGGGCGGCTACTGATGCGATTATTCAAACACTCACAAATCTTTTGGGTAATGCCATTAAATTTTCTCCTGCCAATGCTACTATAACCCTGAGTGTTCAACAGCAGACAGATTGTGTACTATTTAAAATTAGCGATCGAGGACGAGGTATCCCCGCAGATAAGTTAGAAGCTATTTTCGGCAGATTCCAGCAAGTAGATGCCTCTGACTCTCGTGTTAAAGGTGGCACAGGCTTAGGATTAGCAATTTGCCGTAGTATTATTGAGCAGCATGGTGGCAAAATCTGGGCAGAAAGTACTGTTGGTGTCGGTAGTACGTTTTTCTTTACTCTGCCAAAGAATAGGGAACAGGTGACAGGTGACAGATTACAGGGGAGCGGGGAGCTTCGGGAGCAGGGGAGCAGGGGAGCAGGGGAGCAGGGGGGAAAAATTACAACTGACTCCTGAATTCTGACTCCTGAATTCTGACTACTGACAACTGACCATTGACAAATGACCAATGACTAAAAAACTATTGATTGTGGACGATGAAGAGCGAATCCGCGAACTAGTACAGGCTTGTCTGGAAGATTTGGGTGGATGGGACACTCTGACTGCTGGATCGGGGCAGGAGGCATTAAAGATTGCTCAGACAGAATCTGATATTGATGCCATTGTGCTTGATGTGTCTATGCCTGATATGGATGGCTTTGCAGTCTACGAGCAACTTCAGGCAAATTCAGCTACTCAATCAATACCAGTAATTTTGTTAACGGCGAAAGTCCAACCAAGCGATCGCGCCCGTTTCGCTCAGATGGGAATTGCTGGAGTGATTACCAAACCTTTTGAACCCACAAGCATTTCTGAGGAAATTACTGAGATTCTCGGATGGGACGTATGATTTTAACTTTCGTAAATAAATTAGATTCTTTATGAGTTTTTTATTTTTTTAATTTATCTTTTTTGTTGACAGATAAAAATCTTTGACATCACAAAAAAGGTACATGAACACTTGTCAGATGGAAAGGTCTGGAGAATCTACAGCCTTTACTTTGTTTCCCCAAGACAGTAGCACTGTCCGAGAAAATAATAAAAATTGGTGTGGCGTTTCGATGCTTCATCCCCAAACTGTGACGATTCGTGCAATTCAACCCCAACAGTGGCAGCAAATTGCAGATAATCCTTTGACTGAGCGTGAACTTTGCGTTTTGAAAATGATTGTCGATGGCAAGAGTAACCTTGCTATTGCTGAAGAATTAAATCTGAGAGTGGGAACTATTAAAACCCACCTCCGCAATATTTTCCGTAAACTAGATGTGACTGACCGCACTCAGGCTACTGTATTAGCACTACGCTCTGGTTTAGTTGATTAATACATATTTTTTCTGGAGTGTAGTTAAATGAAGGCTTTGGAGTTGGTAGATATAACCACCAAAACTATATTACTCATTGATGATGAACTCAATGTGCGTGAGATTGTAGAACTCTGTCTCCAAGATTTAGCTGGTTGGAATGTAGTTACTGCTGATTCTCCATTACAAGGATTACAAAGGGCTGTACTCGATTCACCTGATGCGATTGTTATAGATTGGTCAATGCATGGTATGGATGGTTTTAAGTTGATCAAGCAACTCAAAAGCCATCCCCAAACGCAAGCAATTCCTCTTGTACTATTGAGTGCCAAGGCAAGGTGGATAAATTCACAAATTATTCAAGAATATCAAATTGCAGGTGTAATTCTTAAACCATTTAATCCAGTTACCTTACCTGCTCAAATTGCTAAAATCTTGAGTTGGGATTTTACTTCACCAATGAATTAAAAAAGTTCCACAATTCGATAATTCAATTATTTGTGGAAACTACAAGCAGAAATAATAAATAATACCAATTCGTAATTCGTAATGACGCTCGTTCGCGCAGCGTCTCACGCCACTTCCTACAACGGGGGGAACCCCCGCAACGGAGTGGACCCCTTTGGGAGAAGACTCGCTAACGTAATTATGAAAGTCTCACAGAATCTAAATTTTAGGGTTTGAATCTGTTGACAAATTTTAGAGAATTGGTCTAACAAAAGTATTTTTAATAAAGTCGCCATGCTTTTTAATCATTTATTAGATACTGCCATTGATTTCAAGCAAATCCTTCATCAAATTAGGACGTTGACTGTAAGAATTCACCAATCGCTGGACTTGGATGAAATACTCAAAATCGTTGTCAGCGAAGCCAGAAAAACTTTAAAAAGCGATCGCGTGATTATCTATCGCTTTTTACCTGATGGCGATGGAGTCATAGCTGAAGAGTCTGTCAGTCGCACATGGCAACCGATTTTAGGACAATTAATTTACGATCCTTGCTTTCAAGCGACATGGGTAGAGAAATATCAAAATGGACGGGTTAGTGTGATTGCAGATATTCATGCTAAACAACTTGACCCTTGTTATAAAAAGCTATTACAAAGTTTACAAATTCGCGCTAATTTAGTCGTACCAATTTTAGTAAATCATCAAGAAATTGAAAAAGTTTCTAGTTCATTCGCTCAATTGTGGGGTTTATTAATTGCTCACCATTGCGGTAATCCCCATCAATGGAATCCTTTAGAAATAGAATATCTCCAACTAGTAGCCGCCGAGCTAGGAACTGCAATTTGGCAAACACAATGCCATCAACGCCTAAAAAATTTGACAGTTCAGCCAAAGTTACAATCGAAACCAATTAAAGTAGCTCTGCATAAAAATTCTCCAGCATCCAATAAAACAGAAAAGGTATTGCCGAAGCAAATATCAGTTGCAGACTTGACGGCATTTGAACGATTACAAACTCCTGTTTGGATTTACGATCTGGAAAAATTGCAGATGTGGTGGGCAAACTCCGCAGCATTTCATCTTTGGAATACTCAAAGTCGAGAAGAATTGCTCAGTCGCAACTTCGGTGATGTTTCCGAATCAACTCGCATTCGGCTGCAAAGCTATCTACACCAACTTCAGCAAGGCAAAACCATCGCTGAGAACTGGACATTTTACCCACAAGGAAAACCTGTTTCTGTTCGCTGTCTTTGTTCTGGGATTGAAATTAAACTAGGGCGAATGGCAATGCTGGTTGAAGGCAGCACAGAAGCCATAAATCATATCGATAAAGAAACACTGCGCTCAATTGAAGCACTACGCCATACCACAGTGATGATCTCGCTGTACACAATGGATGGTGTCACCTTAATGCAAAACCCAGCCGCCTTGCGCTGTTATGAGGATAGTTTGCATCCGCATTCAGCAATTGAGAATGTTTTTTTGGCACGCTTTGTTGACAAGAGTGTTGGAGTTCAAGCTATCGAAGCGATTAACTTAGGTGAAATTTTTAGCATTGAAACCCAGGTGTTGACAAACCAGGGAATTCGCTGGCACAGGATGGACATCCGACGCACCCGCGATCCGGTGACGGGTAATTCGATGATCCTGGTTAATGAAAAGGATATTAACGAACAGCAAGCTGCACAACGCGAACGCTTACAAGCAGAAGCCGCACTGCGAGAAAGCGAACAACGCTATCGTTCTGTAATTGCAGCAATGGCAGAAGGTATTGTTGTACAGCAAGCGGATGGTAGCATTACTGCCTGTAACAAAAGTGCTGAAAGAATTTTGGGGTTAACAGCCGAGCAAATGATGGGGCGAACTTCTATCGATCCGCGATGGCGGGCTATTCATCAAGATGGTAATGCTTTTCCCGGCGAAACCCATCCCACCATTGTCACCTTACGCACCGGACAACCTCAATTTAATGTTGTTATGGGCGTTCACAAACCGGATGGTAGTCTCAGCTGGATTTCGATTAATTCTCAACCATTGTTTCAACCGGATAGATTGACACCTTATGCAGTGGTGGCATCATTTACAGATATCACAGCCCGTAAACAAGCGCAACTTTTACTGCAAGAGCGATTAAAACAGGAACGCATGATGGCGGCGATCGCTTTACGTATTCGCCAGTCTTTGGATCTAGATCAAATTTTAAATATAACTGTTGCCGAAGTCAGAAATTTTCTCCAAAGCGATCGCGTGATTATCTATCGCTGTCACCCAGATGATAGTAATGTAGTTGTGACAAAGTCTGTAGCAGAAAATTGTCATGTTCAGTTATTAGAAGCATTACCAGCCACAGCCAAGCTAGTTGTATCGATTTTACAAGGCGATCGCCTTTGGGGTAAGTTAGTAGTCGATCATTGCAGCACCTTGCGTGAGTGGCAACCTTGGGAAAGTGAACTGCTGCACCAACTGGCAACCCAAGTAGCGATCGCTATTCAGCAATCAGAACTTTATCACCAGTTACATCTAGCTAACCAACGACTGGAAAATATGGCGATGGTTGATCAATTAACTCAAATAGCCAATCGCCGCTGTTTTGATCACAAGTTGGAAAGTGTATGGCGATATCTTTCACAACAACAAGGTTGTGTTTCGTTACTATTATGTGACATTGATTATTTCAAACAATATAACGATACCTACGGTCACGCTGCTGGAGATGATTGTCTGCGTCTTGTCGCTGGGGCTTTGCAACAAACTGTCAAACGTTCTACAGATTTAGCTGCTCGTTATGGCGGCGAAGAATTCGTCGTTATTTTACCCAATACTGATAGTGATGGAGCTTTTCAGGTTGCCCAAGAAATCCATCAAGCTATAGAAAAACTAAATATTCCTCATGCGGCATCGGCTGTGAAGCCCCACGTCACCTTAAGTATTGGCATTGCAACGATGATTCCTACACTCGATATCGTGAGTTTAGATTTGATTGAAGCCGCAGATCAAGCGCTTTATCAAGCCAAAGCCCAAGGACGCGATCGCTCTTGCATCAACTCTCATAGCAGTGGCTCCTCAGCACTTTTAACTCAGCACTGTTCATCTGAGTCTGAATAGGCGAAACCGAACAGTAGCAAGTGACGCGCTACTTCCAATTGTTTGGGCTTGATACAAAATATAAGTTATCAAAAGTTCATTTTTTTCTTATTATTAATTTCCTTTCAAATTATTACAACTTTTCCATTCTTTATTAGTTTTTTATTTTTTGTTTATAAGTTTAACTTGTTGGCACATAAAGTAATAGCTCAATCGCTAACTTCACTTAACTTAACTTTTTGACGAAAAAGCTAATCTTATGACAAACTGCCCCTGCTGTTCATCCGCAATGTTGCGTCACTTCCGGTTACATAAAACTTACTGGTTTTGTCGGCAATGTTGGCAAGAAATGCCTAATCTGAGTTTAGAAAAAAATCAGAATATTTCAAGTTTGAATAGAGCAGTTAAATTATCAGTCATCAAACAAACTACTAGTTTGCAAAATAGTACTGCTTTTGGTTTGTATTTAACCTTATTTTCCACATTTACAGAGCCTAAATATGCTAATAGACTTATCATCCACAGAAACAAACAAAAAAATTCAAATTCTTGTAGTTGAAGATGATTATATTCTGTCTCTCAATTTTCAAGAAATATTAGATACTTTGGGATATACCGTTATAGATACTGTTGATTCTGCGGAATTAGCAATTGAAAAAGCCAATCAGTTTTGTCCAGACTTAATTTTAATGGATATTCAACTTGCTGGCGAAATGAATGGAATCCAAGCAGCCGAACAAATTTGGGATAATCTGCAAATTCCTAGTATTTACATCACAGGCTATGCTGACAAAATTCTCTTAGAGAGAGTAACAAAAAAATATCCGTTTATCTATATATTTAAACCGGCAACCAAGCAAGAAATTGATGCCGCAATTCAAAACTATTCTCAACGAAGTTTAAGATTCAAACAATAAACTTTCTCAATTTTTTTGGCAACAATAAATACATTTTTTTGATTAAAAAAACAAAACAAAACCAGAATTATAGAAATAATTTAAGTATTTCATTTTAATAAAAAAGTAGCTATGAAAAATATAATTTCAGAAAAATGTAGAGTTTTAATTGCAGACGATGATGAATGTCTTCAAGTACTATTGACTTTTCTGCTGGAGCAAGAAGGTTGGGAAGTCAAACAAGCAAGTGATGGTAAAGAAGCACTAGAAAAAGTGTTGCAATGGCAACCAAACTTGTTGATTCTAGATTATCAAATGCCAAAATTAACAGGAGCAGAAGTTTATCAAAAACTACAATTACAGGGTATCGAACTTGTAGTTGTACTAATTTCATCCTATATAGATTTAGAAAAATTAGCTGCAAGTTTAGGTATTGTTTATTATCTACCTAAACCATTTGAAATTCCCGATTTTTTGAAAATAATCAATTTAGCTTACGAAAATTTGATATGCAGGTGTTAAGGATATATCAAATTCTTCAAAAATATACAGGACTTACGCAACTGGCACACCTATCTCCTGGTATAGGAGTCCGGTTTGATTTCTGAAAAAATCTAAGTATCTGTAGTGGACTGTTTTAGCTGAAACAGTCCACTACTGGCGTGGCAAGGCTAAAGTTGTGCATTAGCCGTAGGTTGGGTTGAGCATCAGCGAAACCCAACCTACATTTTTTTGCTACGTATATTTCAAAAATCAAATAAGAGTCCTATATAAGAGTCAAGAGTCAATGGTCAATAGTCAAAAAGACTCTAAAGCATCAATTAAAAAGGATTGATTTAATTTTAACTGCTCACTAATAACAGAGCGATCGCACCACATCTTCTATACAAAGAAACCCTATAAAATCAGGTTTTATTGATAAAGGTTCATATCTGACATATTAATCAAATATTTGCATATAAGATGGTAATTGTTCGGCATAAAATTTTAGTTATTATCTGTGAGTAACTACTTACTTATCTATCAAGTATAAAAGTTAATTCCTACTAATTTTGTCAAAACTTAGGAATAAATATCCTCAAAATAAATTGACATGACTGTATTGCTTTGATTTCTAACTCAAGCATTATCTAAGTATCTTAACAATTCATCTTGCCAAACATCTTCTAGATGTTTATTGATCAAAGTTATTTAATTGTTAGTAATTGATAACCTTTGTTAATGCATGACAAATTAATCAAGTAGAATTCACCAATTTTCTAATATGAACACAACTCACCAAGCAGAAACCAAAAAAACTGCTCTAATCACTGGTGCAGCCAGTGGAATTGGTTACGAATTAGCCTGCATTTTTGCTCGTAACAATTATAATCTGGTACTAATAGATAGAAATGCAGTCAAACTTACAGAAGTTTCAAAGAAATTTCAACAAGAATATCCTATTGCTGTCAAAGATATTGTTAAAGATTTAGCCATATCAACAGCACCAGATGAAATTTTTAGAGAGTTACAACAAGCAAAGATTAAAGTTGATGTGCTAGTCAATAATGCCGGATTTGGTACTTATGGATTATTCAGCGAAACAAACTTGAATGCTGAACTAGAAATGTTACAGGTTAATTTAGTATGTCTTACCCATTTAACTAAATTATTCCTGAAAGACATGATCAAACAAGGTGAAGGCAAAATATTGAATGTAGCATCGACGGCGGCTTTTCAACCAGGGCCTTTAATGGCAGTTTACTTTGCTACCAAAGCTTATGTATTATCCTTTTCAGAAGCGATCGCTAATGAATTAGAAGGTACAGGTGTAACTATTACAGTACTTTGTCCAGGCACAACAGCATCAGCTTTTCATGAAAGAACGGGTATGGCAGATTCCCATCTAGTGAAGCGTAAAAAAATGATGGATGCCCAAACCGTAGCCCAAATTGGTTATCATGCCTTGATGAAAGGTAAAACCTTAGTAATTCCTGGTTTGATGAATAAGTTTTTAGCCAAAATTGTCAGATTTGCGCCTAGGAAGGTAGTACCAAAAATTGTCAGAAGTATGCAGGAAGATAAATAATCGGCGGGTTTGGCGACAGTCGCGCGACTGGCGTTCAAAAATAAAGGTTTTTGGACTACTGACCACTTGCCCTGAGCCTAGCCGAAGGGTTGACTATTGACAGCCTCAACGAAAAAAATTATGACACGCAGCTTTAGTCCTAAATTCATTTCAAACTTTCTGTAAATTGCCAGCTTATTTGATTTCTGTGATTGATATGCTTAAAACAAATTCCTAAATTCATTTCAAACTTTCTGTAAATTGCCAGCACTTAAAATCCCAGCCAGAACCCGCCACAGCCACAGCTGCACGATAATTATCAGCAGGTGTCAACTCTACAAGACTCCAGTCTTCCGATGTGAGTAATTTAGCGCCTTGTGTAGGTGTTAAAGATATTTCTACTTGTTCTAATTGAGATATTCCGTCACCTGTGGCTTTTAAATAAGCTTCCTTGCAAGTCCAATAGCGGAAAAATACTTCTTGTTGTTGATCACAAGGAAGCGATCGCAATAAATCATATTCTCTCGGTAAAAAGAACCTTTGGGCAAGAGCTTCCAAATCCGATACAGCACGTACATACTCCAAATCAATACCAATTTTCCGCCTATATTTCACTGCACACAAGGCTAAACCCTGAGAATGCGACAAGTTAAACAGTAAACCACTGTCGGCTAAAGTATCTGCTAACAGTGGTTTACCACGAGGTTCATAATCAAATCGTACTTGCTGCGGCTCAATACCCAAGTAAAAACCTAATATATTTCTTAAACTACCGCGACCAGCAATGAAACGTTGAGAATGTTCTTGAAAATAAAATCTGTTAGCACGAGCGAGTTCATCACTAGAGAGAGTTGCGCCTAAATTTTCTAGCTGTGACTTAGGTATATCAAGGTCTATTCGCCAGACATGAACTTCATCCGGTAATAAAGTTAAATCTGTTGGTGCAGGTAGCCATAGATGATTTGTGTCAGTCATTTGAGTTATACCACCAACAACGCACGATTACTCTTCATCCTCAGCAATTTCCTCCTTAAATCCCAACCAAAACAGTAATACTTCTTCTACTTCTGCTAACTGTTCTTTGGTTAATTCTTCTAATTTTCGCAATAGCTTTGCATGAGGAATTGTAATAATGTTCTGTACATCAAATACCCCAGTTCTAAGAAAATTGACTAGAATTAAGTCGCTTTTTTGGGGTCTACTGGTGTTGGCTTCATCGTCTTTCCACGCTAGTCTGAATAAATCATCTGCTTTGTACCGCCAATAAGCCCACTCACCATCCTCACGCCTCACGTTTTTAGTCCACTTTAAGCGCTGTAAATCCATACTATTGATGCTATTGAAATAAACAAGATATTCAGTATAGGAATCCGATTTGATTTCTGAAAAAATCTAAGTATCTGTAGTGGACTGTTTTAGCTGAAACAGTCCACTACTGGCGTGGCAAGGCTAAAGTTGTGCATTAGCCGTAGGTTGGGTTGAGCATCAGCGAAACCCAACACCAAGATTAATGTTGGGTTTCCTTACGTCAACCCAACCTACATTTTTTTGCTACGTATATTTCAAAAATCAAATAAGAGTCCTATATAGCCAAACTAGTTTTCAACTAAACTCTTCGTTATCACTTAAATTGCTCATCTACTGGAATTTTGTAACCATTAGCCAAGCGATTAGTCATATTCGCCGTACCAATAATCGCCATCAGTTCCCCAAACATAACATCGTTCATACCCTTAGCATAGGCAGCTGCGGTATGGGAAGATATGCAGTAATCACAGCCATTCGTCACGCTCACAGCAATATAAATCAACTCACGTACCAATGGGTCGAGTTCACCAGGGCTAGTCATCACTTCCTTGATTGTCTGCCAAGTGCGTTGCAGAGTAGGAGGATGATTAGCTAAAGCTTTCCAAAAGTTGTTAATGTAGTCTGTTTGGCGCGTGGCACGAATATCATCATAGACTGCTCGTACTTCATCGCTGGCTTCTTCATATTCAATTAGCTTGGTCATAATAATTTGACTATTCTCAGTTCGTGCCTTGTCCCAATTTCAAAATTTGGCATTTTGGCACACTCATATTAGAACAAATAAGTATTCTAGGGAAGTGGGATATTTTTAGGTGAAAAGTACTAATCAATATCATCCCTCGGTAGCTTGCCGAGGGATTTTTATTAAAAAAACAGCAATTTCATGAAAGGTCTTACGAGTAGCTCTTGGCAGAGGGTTTTTTATAGCCAAGTAGGCACAGT
This sequence comes from Nostoc sp. CHAB 5844, assembly GCF_020829595.1. Lineage (GTDB taxonomy): Bacteria > Cyanobacteriota > Cyanobacteriia > Cyanobacteriales > Nostocaceae > Nostoc_B. The sequence goes on along the minus strand of NZ_JAIVFW010000018.1, from coordinate 26,522 downwards.
AAAGGTGTCAGTAATAGTATGGCTATCAGTGTTGATGGTTCATCTACTCTTTGTGTCGGCGGTGGGTTCTCACCACCGGAAGAACCACCACCAGGAGCAACTTGAACAGGTGGAGCAACAGGAGGAATTGCCACTGCGGAAGATGAATCACCCCCATCTCCTCCTAGGAGAAATAATAAAAAAAGCAAGGGAGTTAGATATAAGGGATTAAAAGCACCTCCGCCGATAGTGCCAACATCTAAAGCAATGGCAGTATCCGGATCTAGAAGAAATGACTCTCCATCTAGCAGAGCAACATCTGGACTCAGTTCTTCTCCAGCTATTGGTATACCTTCGATATTGTTTAACTCTGTTGGTACGCCAAGAGGCACCCTTCCATAGTCACCAGCCGTTGTAGAAGCCGATGAGTATGGAAAAGAAACTATTCTTAAGATGCTTTCTTGTAGTTCCTCGTTATTTCCCTCCTTTAATGCATTTAACCCACGAGAGAGGTTATTCAAGTAAAACCGCGTCATGTCAGGTGGCAGATCTAACGCACGGATTTGCTGTTCTAGGTTGGGAATTTTGGATACCTCAACTAAGAGTTCATGGCCAAAAGCGTACTTAAAATCCAGTAACCCTTGGCGAGGACTGAGAAAGTTATCACCTCTGGATATTGGCGACCAAGTAAAGTTTTTAGTAATTGCTCCCAAACCAAGAACTGGACTGCGACTTACAGACTGACCAAGTACATATTGATAACCATCCACAATTGATGGAGATTGCTTTTTCCAAAATGAAGCAAAAGGAACTTCTAGAAGTCTCTCATTGTTGCCGTAAAAAGTGGCAAAGTTCTTGAAGTTTTGCGGCCCTCCAGCTGCTCTAATTGCTAGGTCGTAGTAACTAGGGCCACCATTAATTGCCAGTAATTGTTGCAGTACGGTTCCAGTTTTATTACAGCCAGTACCACTACCCACAATACATCCGGGAATGACTAGTGCATCACTTAGATTACGGTGTTCAAGCTGATACTGGAGATACTCTCGCTCTAGTCCTCGTTGTATTTTGCGCTGTCCTACGTTTAGTTGTGCGTCAGCAGACTGGCAAACAGATAGTACTACTGCCAAAGACGTTAATAAAACCGCAATGCTTTTGACAGTTGATTTTAACAAGATACATCTCCTGGTCAATGAAATAAACACTACTCACACGCAATTAAATAATGGGTATCATTTTTGATGGGGTTGAATATTTTCTCCAACAGAGGTTGGTATTACACTCTTGTTGGAGTTGGAATTGACTTTATTAGGTATTTGAATGTTGAGGGTAATTGCTGTACCTTTGAGTTCTCCTGTACCGAGGGTGTGATACAGAACTAAAGCACGGTTGGGTTGGTCGAAGAGAAAACCACGACGTGAAGCTTGAATTTTTCCTTCTTTTACTAGAGATATAAAGGATTCTAAATATTTGCGTATACTTTGGCGATTTTCTTGATCGCCATCTAGATGATGCTCTACGAGCTTCATAAAAAAGTCTAGGGTACGGTTGTCTTGACCTTCAATTAAAGTACCAGCGTCTAAAAAAGAACTGCCGATCAGCTTGCCATTTAGCTCTTGAACTTTAAACAAAGTATAATAACGCCCTTCTTTTTTGGGGTCATTAATATAACATACCCACGAACCATCTTTGCTTTGGGTAAACCCTTCTTGAGAAAGGTATGAAAATAAGGAATTACTAGTTTTTGTTTGTGGTGGAGGCAATAAATCTTCAACAGGATCTAAAGAGCAAATCCGCTGTGTTGTTGTTGGTTGAGAAGTAGTAGGAGCCTCTTGGGCATATGCACGTAGCGAATTGTTTTTAAACGTTGTTACACCAGATATTGCAGCAAACGCTAGCAATTGCAGAGCAAATGACCTAGACAAATATGCAATTATCTTCATCTTTTTACCTTTTATCTTTGCTTGGGGTGTAAATAATAGGGATTTTTTAATAGATATAGGTTGAGATCTTAAATCATAGAGCGAAAGTAACTTTTATTTCTTTTAATTTTTCTCGGTTTTCACTGGGCTTTGCTGTAAAAATTGATAAGTTTTCATGAAGTCTACAAGAGTAACAATCTCTTCTATATTCTGTAGTTATCAAACTTAACCAAATAACTAAAAACTGTATAAACAGTAACTACCAGCGACTGATTGCACATCAATGCTGACAACATCTGTATAAAAACTTTGCTTATACAAAAAAGTAAGTAGTATCTGAGCAATAATTTTTGGTACTTAACTCTCTTTGGCTTTTTGTAACTTAAGAAAAAGATTATCGATGTTACTTATCTATGTGATTTTAGTCAACAAAAAGTTTTAATAGTTACTACTTAACTTTTTGTATTATATGCCGATGTCATAATATTGACAGCATTTTAACAGTTCAATATCAAGCTTATATTTGTATTGATCACAACTAGTAAGAATTTTAGCCTGCAAACGGCTAAAACACTTATATATTTTTTAACCATATTTTTACTTAAGTATGCAAAAGTTATGCGTCTATTTTTTCGATAAAAAATTCTACCATTGGATAGAGGGCATTAATACTTAATCGTAGGCAGCTTTAAGAAATTGAACACTGTGACTTGAAGTTTAGCGGCTTTCTGTCTTGAACTTTTATAGAAGGAAGGCAGCGGGACGACAGTCGCTACAACGGGGAGGCAGTCCGTTGGGCGGCTTTGCCGACAGTCACGGAACTGCCGTAGGAACTCCACGCCAGTTCGCTCAAGTCGGGAAACCATGCGCGGCAGTCGCTCATGGGGAGCCACTCCGTTGCGGTGAATCAGCGCTGCGGGAGGGTTTCCCTCCGCAGGCGACTGTGAACCCGAAGGGGGATTCCCCTGGCTACAAAAAAATAAAGGATGAAATTTAGTACTTCATCCTTCATTCTTGGTGACTATCTAATTTTGAAGCCTAGATTGAGTAATAGACAGGAAAAGATTTCGCATCTTTGGGTTTTACGTAAACTCGTTGTTGTGGTTCTAACTCTAATTCGTTGAAGCGATCGCGTGTTAGATGGGCTGTCACCACTTGTCCATCATCTAAAGTTAATTCTACTTGAATTTCCCAACCTAGATGGATTAAGCGACTGACCTTTGCAGATGCAGTTGTACCGTTGGCATGCTTTTCAATAATCACATCTTGGGGACGCAAAAAAACTTCTGGGTGTGGCGCATCAAACCCAGTGCTTTGGAAAATTCTAGAAGTGTTGGGTAGAACATTTACTGGGCCGATAAAGCTCATCACAAATGCTGAGGCGGGATTGTCGTAAATATCCGCTGGTGTGCCTACCTGTTCTACTTGGCCTTTGTTCATCACTACGACTTCATCCGAAACTTCCATTGCTTCTTCTTGGTCGTGGGTGACGAAAACAGTGGTAACATGAACTTCATCATGGAGACGGCGTAACCATGCCCGTAAATCTTTACGGACTTTAGCATCTAATGCGCCAAATGGTTCATCTAATAATAGTACTTCTGGTTCTACAGCCAATGCTCTAGCTAATGCTACCCGTTGCCTTTGACCACCGGACAATTGTGAAGGATAGCGATCGCCTAATCCACTCAATTGTACTAGCTCAAGCAACTGCTCTACCCGTCCTTTAATTTTCTTATCTGGGGCTTTGCGAATTTCTAAGCCAAAAGCAATATTCTGCCGTACAGTCATATGCTTAAACAAAGCATAGTGCTGAAATACAAAACCTATATTTCGCTCTTGCACACTTTGATAAGTAGAATCTTTCCCTGTCAGCAATATTCTGCCACTATTTGGCATTTCTAACCCAGCAATTAGCCTTAATAAAGTAGATTTTCCAGAACCTGATGGCCCTAGTAATGCTACTAATGAACCACTCTTAACTGTTAGATCAACCTGATCAACCGCTTTGAAACTTCCAAAATGCTTGGATACATTCTCTACTACTATGCCCACCGCCGTTATACCTCTGCTATTCAAACTACGGCTTGTTGCTAGATTTACCGTTTTATATATATACCATACACAAATTTTTTCCTCAAATACTTTTGAGCTAAAATTCAATCTCAATGATGGAAATTAATCAATGTTTTATGTAAATTCTTTGAGGCTGATTTCAAGCCAAAATATTTCATTTATTAACTACCACAACTACCGCAATCAAGAAAGCTACAATCAGCACCACTACAATCTAAAACACTGCAATCTGTAGCTCCACAAGCTGCTATTTCACTCATAAACTCAGGACAATTGCAAGCCAAATCTGCCCAATCTCCACAGGACAAATCATTACTTCCGTTTTCTTTTTTTGGTTGCTGTATATCTGCTTCATCTTCTGATGCTGATGCTCCCGAATTATGAGATTGCGAATGCAAAATTAAGTTAGCTTGTTTGCAAGCTTGAAATCGTGTGCGTGACTTGATGAACGCTATCCTTAATCCTTCTTGAGCAATCACTCGCTTGATGTACTGGGAACAAGATTCGCCCCCATGTAAAATCCTATGGGCGCAAACAAAGCCTTTGTAAGGTGAAATATGTTTTTGATATCCAGTAATAGCGGTAACGCTGACTCGTCTGGTGAGAGAGTGTAGTAAAGAAATCTGCATGATGAGGGGCTAGAGGCTAGAGGTTAGGAATGAAATATTAAGTAATAATTCCCAATCCCTACTCACCATTTCTTAATTCTCCATTTCATACTTCATACTAGCCTGCGGCAAGCCCTTCGGGTGACGCTCCTGCGTCGCTAACGCTGCGCTAACAGCAGTTGCTTCAAGTCGGGGAACCCGACGACACTTGCTACAAGTCGGGCATTGCCCGCCCAACGCAGTATCTCCCCAACGCACTGCTTCACCGCTAAAAGCGTCTACACACTTCAGACTTTCCTTTTGTATCGCAATATTAAGGAATATTGCATTTATATCAAAACTGGGAGGGAGAGCGCAAAATCAGCCAAAAGACCGTGGTACGATGCTTTCGGTAAATGTCAAGATTGGGAGAAGACCTTTGACACTACGGGTTGCTGTTGTGGGGTCAGGCCCTGCTGGTTCATCTGCCGCCGAAACACTGGCTGCATCTGGGATTGAAACCTACCTGTTTGAGCGGAAGCTAGACAATGCCAAGCCCTGTGGGGGTGCTATCCCCCTATGTATGGTAAGTGAATTTGACCTACCACCAGAGATTATCGATCGCCGGGTGCGGAAGATGAAAATGATTTCACCTTCCAATCGTGAGGTTGATATTAATTTGGTCAATGAAGAAGAATATATAGGAATGTGTCGCCGCGAAGTCCTAGATGGCTTTTTGCGGAATCGTGCAGCAAAATTAGGTGCAAATTTAATTAACGCCACTGTTCATAAAGTTGATATACCCACAAACAATACCGACCCTTATACAATCCATTACGTTGACCATGCTGATGGTAGCGTGCAGGGTGTGAGTAAAACCCTGAAAGTAGATTTAATTATTGGGGCGGATGGGGCAAATTCTCGCATTGCCAAAGAAATGGATGCAGGGGATTATAATTATGCGATCGCATTCCAAGAGCGAATTCGCTTACCCCAAGACAAAATGGTGTACTACAACGACCTAGCCGAAATGTACGTCGGCGATGACGTTTCCACCGACTTTTATGCTTGGGTATTCCCCAAATATGACCACGTAGCCGTCGGGACTGGCACAATGCACGTCAACAAAGCCAGTATCAAACAATTGCAAGCAGGTATTCGCGCCCGTGCTGCCAAAAAACTTGCAGGCGGTCAAATCATCAAAGTCGAAGCGCACCCAATTCCCGAACATCCCCGTCCCCGTCGCGTCGTTGGTCGCATCGCCCTAGTAGGAGACGCTGCTGGCTACGTTACCAAATCTTCTGGTGAAGGGATCTACTTTGCTGCCAAATCTGGGCGGATGTGTGCTGAAACCATTGTGGAAACCTCCAACAACGGTAGCCGCATTCCCACAGAAAACGACCTCAAAATCTACATCAAGCGTTGGGATAAGAAATACGGACTCACCTACAAAGTGTTAGACATTTTGCAGAGTGTTTTCTATCGTTCTGATGCTACCCGTGAAGCATTCGTCGAAATGTGTGCTGACATGGATGTACAGAAGCTGACATTCGATAGCTATCTGTACAAAACCGTTGTCCCCGCCAACCCCATTACCCAACTGAAAATTACTGCCAAAACCATTGGTAGCTTAATTCGCGGTAACGCCCTCGCTCCCTAAGAGTAGCAATAGGATTATAAATACACCAGAGGAGATGGGGTGCAGATCATTCAAATGGCAATTAGTACATTGTGAATTAATTTGCGCCTCGGCTCCTCTGTAGTTTTGGCAAATTAAGATTCCCAACTTCTTTGAGAATACATCTGGCGAATTGTGGATCTGACACCTTATGACTCAAAAATTGGCTTGTAGAGACGTAGCATTGCTACGTCTCTACTCTCAAAATTGTCTCAAGAGAATGCCAACTTGTGACTGAAGTACAGCGCTATTTTTACTTGTAGCGGTATCAGCGCAGTACTACATACACAATTAGAATTGCATTTGCCTACTAATACCAATTGAAAAAATGATTGAGACAGATGGATTGAAAGAATCTCAACGAACAAAGCAATTCTCAATCCAAAATCTAGCTGAAAAAGTTTGCTTAAGTCGAGAAAGCCGCCCAACGCACTGGCTCAACTTTTCGCAAAATCCAAAATGATATAAGCGTCCCCCTCCACAAAAGGATGTCTACTGGAGGGTAGCTTTTTGTAGAGTCAAGCAGGCGAAAGTGTAGTTTTCCTTGGTATAGCAATGGTCAAGGTAGTTAGGACATCGGTAAATAATACAACTGAGACAGTAAAAGAATTTTAACTGTGTCACCTATTACCTGTTTCGTGCTACAAAACCACTAAACCTCATTCCCCACAGCATGACACACAACATGATGGATTAAGTAAATTTAGGGCTGAGGTCAAGGAATATAGGAATCACTGCGCTACTTACGCAGAAACGCCCTCAGCTGATGCAGGCAGACTGGGTAATTCTAAACAATATCCTGCACCGTATACAGTTTTGATGTAGCGAGGGTGGCGGGGATCTGGTTCGAGTTTAGTTCTTAAATGGCGAATATGGACTCGAATAGTCTCAATGTCATCGTCAGGATCGTAACCCCAAACTTCCCGCAGAATTTCGCTAGGAGAAACTGTCTGTCCATGGCGTTGCAGCAAACAGTGGAGTAACTCAAATTCCAAGTGGGTAAGTTTCACCGTCTCACTGAACCATATTGCCTCAAACCGTTCGGGAACCAAGGTTAATGGGCCATAGTTGAGAATTTCGCTGTGCTTGGCAGCTTGGGGAATGCGGTCAGTCCGTCGCAATAAAGCTCGCACCCGCGCCAGCATCTCTTCTACTTCAAAGGGCTTGGTGAGGTAGTCGTCTGCGCCGGCGTTAAAACCTTCGACTTTGTCTTGTGTCTGACTTAAGGCGGTCAACATCAAGACGGGAATTTCCGCAGTTCGTTCATCCCGTCGGAGGCGTTGACAAACTGTAAATCCATCTACTCTGGGCAGCATGAGATCAAGCATGATCAGGTCTGGTTGTAGCTGGAGCGCTAAGGCTTGACCTTTGATACCATCTTCAGCTTGGCTGACATCATAGCCAGCCATTTCTAAGTTGACGGCAACAAGCTCGGAAATTGCTGGGTCATCGTCTATAACTAGAATTCTTGGCATTCTTAAAAAAATTATTGCTAGTTATTAAGGAAAAATAAGAATCTTTGGTCGATACAAAGATTTCTGTCTTGATTATAAAAAAGATTTTAAATCTAACATAAATATTAAAACTAAATCATGAAAAACAAAACTTAAGATACACGATATTTGAAAAATGATGTGTTATCCGGTCTACAATCCAGCTAAGTTCTTGCAAAATGGTGTAGCCATGACGGTTTATACCGCTTTTTGGGGAAAACATTACTGGGAAAGCACAACTTCTGATCCAGAGCCGCCCTATCATAAAACAATATTGATGGGTGGGCAAGGTGTGCCGATTTTTAGCTGGGTGGCAATTCCGGAAAATGCCCACGGTACAATAATTGCCACATACGGAATTACGGGCGAGTTGGAACAAGAATGGTCTTTGAGATTGCTAGGACGCAAAGCTTATGCTCAAGGCTACGCTGTAGTTTTATTTGATTGGCGCGCCCACGGTAAAACAGCCCAATTGTCACCGACTTTAACCTCTGATGGATTGTACGAGGGTGAAGATTTTGTACGTTTAGCTGTGGCGGCGGCGGCAATGGGATGTCCTAGGAAATTTTGGTTTATGGGGTTTTCTTTAGGGGGACAATTAGCGCTTTGGGGGTTAAAAGCAGCAGCGGAATTAACCCACAACAATGAAAATTTGGGCATCAAATACAGTGATATCGGTGGTGGCGCAGTCATTTGTCCGAGTTTGGATTCGTTGCGATCGCTCACTTATTTAACTAAAGACCGTTTTGGTAGATTAATAGAAACCAGTATTGTGCGTGAGTTAAAAAAACTCGCTTGGCGAATTCACGATACTCATCCCGGAACTATTGACCCCGAAGCCATAGAACGGACAAACACTATCTGGGATTTTGACCAAGAACTAGTAATTGAAAGGCTAGGCTTTCCTAATGTAGAGGCATACTACAAAGCCAGCAGCGCTCTCCAACTGTTACCAGAACTTGGCAAACCGACCTTGATTGTCTACGCTGCCGATGATCCTTTATTTCATCCAGATATCATCCCCGATTTACAAGCCGCCTGCAACCAAAATTCAGCCATAGATTTGCTACTTACCCGTTACGGTGGCCATGTCGGCTATTTGAGTAGCAAAGAGTGTCAGTACCAAGCACAAGACCCTGACCCTTGGTGGGCTTGGAATCGGATTTTGCAATGGTTAGCGCAACAACGTACTGCTCTTGTTTAACAACCTTGCCATTATCCCTCTTCTAGTCAAAAGTGCGATCGCCCGGAAAATTAAAACGCTAAAGTTCCAAAGCTCTCTTGCAAAGAGAGCTTCAGGTTTTTTATTTAGGAAATACCTGGGGAATGAAAGGTAAAATATTGGTCAATTACGGTTTTAATCAAGCTGGCATCAACTATTCAGGTTTGCTGTTTAGATTGATGCTGACTTTTTCTTGAAGAATCGGCTCAAAGAACCAGCCACTAACAAGCCTAAAATTGTACTAGGTTCAGGAACTGCTGTTGCTGTTAACTGACCGCCAACATCTAACCGACAGTTGGGAAATGTGCTGCACACTTCTGGTGAAAGATCATCCTTCAAAAATATCGTAGCGTTTGGCAATCCTTGCTCAGGATTTACGTAAGTATAAAAAGATAACCCTGTAATTTCTGTGGCAAAGTCAATTCCTAAGTCAAAGCCGTTGGGTGTATCAAAGTTATCTGTTTGCCGAACAGTTTGAGAAACGGTATCAAAATTAAAATTAAAGCTGCTGTTTGGATTGGGAAAATTGTAGTTGAAACTTTGCAATAAAGTTCCGCCTGGGTCAAAAAAGGAAATCCTAAAATCACTTAGCTGATCTCTGGTGACAACGCTGCCTAAAAAACTGTCGTCAAATTTGAAGTTACCTCTGGCTGAATAACCTTGTCCTCCCAGCCAAGATAGATCATAAGCAGCAGCATCAGCTTGAGGAATGTTAATCAACGTAGCTGTAGAGGCGACAGTAGCCACAGCTACCGCAGCTTTAATTTGGGTAAAAAACCTGTTCATTTTCGTGAAAATAGCAATAGATTTTAACGGCGCTTGTCAGTAATTGCTTTTCCAGCACTTTCAGGAAAATTGATTACTTTTGAAAAACACGAACTTTAAACGCTTAGTTCATTAGTTGAATTAAGTGCATAAAAGTCAAGCAAAACTTATACCAAAAATTTAGCTTCTAATAAAAGCAAACTGCTTGATAGTTTTGTTTGATTCTTAGTAATACCTAAAACAACCTTGGGGAGATTTTATCATTAGATTTAATTTCATCTTAGTGTTTGATAATGATTTTTTTAAAAATATCAAAACTAATTAAATTTTTATGATAAATGAATGCAATTTTTGTTAATTAAATAATTTTTAACCTCTTCTTAACTAATTTTTGTATACCGATAAATCAATTAATTGTAGGCATCATAATTGGCTGCAATCTTCATTAAATAAGTATCCACATAATCTAAAAGCTTAACTAATAAATTATTTATAAGTGTAGTTTTATTTGGATATTTTCTGGTATGTAAGCATTTAATTTAAATTTATCTCAACCATTGATATTTAGTTTAGATATATATTCCACATAGGAATTTTGCCTTGCTAGATGCTCTTTTATATCTGTTTTATAGATATATTTTTCAAATTTTTATAACCGCGATTTAAATTCAGCATTACCTAAACTTAATCAATGTCTAATAGTTTTTTCCCAGTATTTCCACTAATCGCCCAATGAAATTATCAAGACGTAAGTTTTTTACATTAGCCGGGGCAAGTGCAGCTGGTACGTTATTAGCATCCCCTTTAGAAGCTCTTTATGCCAGACAAGCCAATGGTCAACCTGTTTTTGGTACAGGTTATGGTGCGCTTGTTCCCGATCCTGATGGCTTATTAGACTTACCACCTGGATTTCAATATCGAACTTTCTCTCGTACAGGGGAACTCATGACCGATGGCACTTTAGTACCAGGCGCTCATGATGGAATGGCAGCTTTCCCTGGCCCAAGAAACACAGTTATCTTGGTTCGCAATCACGAACTCAGCCTGACTTCTAGTTCACGCACACAAGGGCCAAGACCCTACGATGTCAATGCCGCAGGTGGTACAACCACATTAGTTGTTGGTGCTAATCGCCAGTTAATCAAACACTTTGTTTCTTTGAGTGGAACCATCCGTAACTGTGCAGGTGGCCCAACTCCTTGGGGTTCTTGGATTAGTTGTGAAGAAGATACAACTAGACCTTCTCTAACTGGCGCGACGCAGTATCATGGCTATAACTTTGAAGTTCCTGCTAGTGCCACCTCCGCAGTCAATCCAGAGCCTCTAGTGGCGATGGGAAGATTTAATCATGAGGCTATAGCTGTAGACCCAAGAACCGGAATTGTTTATGAGACTGAAGATAGAGGAGATAGCCTGTTCTATCGTTTTATTCCGAAAGTACGAGGCAATTTAAAAGCAGGTGGTACTCTGCAAGCGTTGAAAATTATTGGTCAACCACCAGGGGTTAATACCTCAAATAGTGGTTTCATACCAGGACAGAAATGGGGAGTAGAATGGGTGACTATCCCCAATCCCAACCCACTTGATGGTGACACTGTGCGATTGCAAGGTCGTGATTTAGGCGCAGCTACCTTTGCCCGTGGAGAAGGCATTTGGTACGGTAACGGAGAATTTTATTTTTGTTGTACAAGTGGTGGCCCCCTAGGTGGTGGTCAGGTTTGGCGCTACATTCCAGCACGAGAGACAATTGAACTGTTTGTCGAGTCTCAATCCAGAGATGTACTCGATATGCCTGATAACATAACTGTGTCGCCCTATGGTGATCTGATTCTCTGCGAAGACGGAGACGGCGACAATTTCTTAAGAGGTGTGACTCCCAATGGTGAAATCTATAATTTTGCCCGTAATGCCTTGAATGATAGCGAGTTTGCTGGTGCTTGCTTCTCACCTGATGAGAGAACATTGTATGTCAACATTCAAACACCTGGTATTACTTTTGCTATCTGGGGCCCTTGGAGAAGAGCTTAGAATTTAAGATCAGGTTATAACGGCAACGTTCCAAAGCTTTTGCAGTCTTGGAATATTGCTGTGCTAGTTGAAAAAATGACAAACCGGGTTTTTATAAGCTATTACGCCGAGATTTGAGCTATCAAATCTTGAAAAACCCGGTCTATATAGCATTTGTGGTTTTTTAATGAAACTTGAGCATTCAGTTGAGCTAGGCGATCGCTTCATTCACCTAACGCCTAAAGATAGTTGTAAACTGAATCGTATTAACTTATAAAGAAAAATTAAATCTTCAGGTAAGTGCGAACTTACCTGATTAAAACAATATTTGGTAATCATGAAATGTCTATTATGGCGCTCATCACGCTTAGATGAGCGTCTGGTGCGATAAGTCAAGCTGTAGTGGTTGACTAGTAGCAGCAGATTTGTAGGCTAATCAATTTAAATTTCTTTGCAATTATGCAATTGTCGCAATTTGCTAGGGTCGCTCCCAGATATCGACGGCTTTTGATTTTATCATTAGGGCTATTGGCCTTGGTTGCCGCTCATGGGATGGCACTCATCTACCGCATTCAGCCAGGAGTTTCTCTGTGGTTTCCGCCATCTGGGGTAGCGATCGCCCTCAGTTTCTGGTTTGGCATTGATGGTATCATCCTTACAGGTATTGCATCTTTTCTCATGTCTCCTTTTTGGGGATTGCATGGTTGGGAACGAGTTATTGGTTTAATCGATGTTGTAGAACCTCTAGTTGCATGGTTATTCTACCGTCGTCTCTGGAAAGGTTCTCTCACATTTAACAGCCTCAAAGATGCTGCAATTTTTACCTTAAGTGTACCTTTAGTTGCCAGCACTAGTTTAGCTGTGTTAGGCAGTTTATCTTGGATAGCGGTAGGCAAAATGCCCATTGCTAACATAACTAACAGTATTACTCACTGGTGGTTAGGAAATGCGATCGGTGTCATGGGTATTACACCTACTATTTTGTTAGTGTTAACTCCTTATCTGCAATCTTGGGGTTGGTTATCTTATTCTCAAACATCAGATTCTGCTTCACCAGCTTTCAGATTTCAGTCTTGTCGTCCTCTGTTACTAGAAGTCAGCACTATCTTATTTTTGTGTATTAGCATTGCATGTGTTACTGTTTCGGAAGTTTCGGCAAATAGCAACACAGATTTTAAATTTCAACAATTATCTTTTTTGAGCTTTGTTCCTGTAATGTGGGCTGCGACTCGCTTCGGAGTAACTACGGGTATGCTCGTTGCTACATTTTCAATATTAGTGACACTTTTCTCTTATTTGGTAGCCTATCCCAATGCTATATCATTGCCTAATTTCCCAGTCCCATCAGAAGTTTTACACGTTCACAAATTGAGTCTGCTAGTACAATCTGTTGTAACTTTATTAGTAGGAGTTGCCATTACCGAAAGAGCCAAAATCCAAGTAGAATTGGCTGTAGAAAAATTTAGAATCGGAGAATACCAAGCTCGTGCAGAGTTATCTGAAAAACTCATTCAACTCAATGATTCACTTGTAGAAACAAATGTTCGTTTGGCAGAATCAAATCAAGAAAAAGATAAGTTATTAAAAGCAGAAAAAGCTTCGCGGACTCGCCTCAGCAATATTTTAGAAAGCATGACAGATGCTTTTATTGCAGTTAATCAAGATTGGCAAATAACTTATGTTAATCAACAAGCTGCCGTAATTAAAGGAGTAAAACCAGAAACTATAGTTTCTCAAAATTACTGGCAGCAGTGGCCAGGAATGAAAGGTACGCAATTTGAACGAGAATATGGTCGGGCGATCGCACAAGCAATACCTGTGCATTTTGAAGCATTATATATTCCGGAAAATATTTGGTTAGAAATTCATGCTTACCCTTTTGAAGATGGTCTGGGTATCTTTTTTCGGAATATTACTGAGCGCAAACAAGCAGAAGTAGAACGTGAAAATCTTTTATCAAGAGAGCAGTCTGCCCGCAGTGAAGCTGAAAAAGCCAATAAAATTAAAGACGAATTTCTCGCAGTTCTTTCTCATGAATTACGGACTCCACTCAATCCTATTTTAGGTTGGGTAACACTACTGAGAAGACGCAATTATGAAGATGAAAAGCTGACTCATGGATTAGAAACCATTGAGCGGAATGCTAAATTACAAATTCAACTCATTGAAGACTTACTAGATGTTTCTCGGATTCAACAAAGAAAAATAATTTTAAATCTTCAACCTGTAAATTTAGTTGAGATTTTAAAAGCATCGCTTGATACTTTGCAGCTAACAGTCGATGCCAAAAATATTCAAATTCAAAAACTAGTTCATATCGAAAACGCATGGGTTGCAGGTGATGCTGAACGCCTACAACAGATAGTTTGTAATTTACTTTCCAATGCGATTAAATTTACTCCTGCCGCAGGTAAGGTTGAAATTTGTTTAGAGCGAGTTGATACCTTTGCACAAATTCAAATTCAAGACAATGGTAAAGGTATTAGTTCAGAGTTTTTGCCTTATGTATTTGATTCTTTCCGGCAAGCTGATGGCACAATCACTCGCCAATTTGGTGGACTAGGATTAGGACTAGCAATTGTGCGTCATCTTACAGAACTGCATGGTGGAACTGTACAAGCAGAAAGCCCTGGGGAAGGAATGGGTGCAAAGTTCACCGTCAGATTGCCATTGATGCCTAATTTCTTACCAAAAAATCAACACAGTTCAACAGTTAATGAAACGTTAAATTTAGCAGGTTTACATATTTTGGTAGTAGACGATGATTTAGATACTGGAGAGTTTTTGACTGTAGTATTAGAAAAGTTTGGTGCAAAGGTGACTGCGATCGCATCTGGCAGCCAAGCCTTAGAAGTTTTGGCAACAACCAAAGTAGACTTACTGTTAAGTGATATCGGTATGCCCGGAATTGACGGTTATATGCTGATGCGTTTAATTCGCGCCTTACCACCAGAACAAAGCGGAAAAATACCCGCGATCGCTCTGACAGCCTACGCAGGCGAGATGAATCAAAAACAGGCTTTAGCCGCAGGTTTTCAAATCCATTTAGTTAAACCCGTGGAACAATCACAATTGCTCAACGCGATCGCTCAAATTTTGCATACCTCACACGCATCTTCAGCAGATAACCTTTTTGCTTAAGCCTTAAGTGAAATGAATTTGGTAAATTATAGTATCACTGAATGATACTATATAATGGAACTTAACAGTAAAAATCAAAAAACACTTAATGCCGTTTTTGAAAATCCAGTTAGAGCAAATATTTCTGGGAATGATATCGAGTCAATGCTAATTGCACTTGGGGCGGAAGTATCACAAGGATCAGGTTCAAGGGTAAGAATTGCGCTTGGAGAAGTAAGAGCAGTATTTCACAGACCTCATCCAGAAAAAGAAACAGATAAAGGTGCTGTTAAATCTATGCGGCGTTTCTTGATAGAAGCGGGGATTAAAAATGATGAAATACAAGGGATATGAGGCAATTGTAGAGTTTGATGATGAAGCTGAAATTTTTTATGGTGAAGTAATCAACACTAGAGACGTGATTACCTTTCAAGGCGACAGTGTAGAAAAATTAAAGCAATCATTTCACGATTCAGTTGATGACTACCTAGCATTTTGCCAAGAGCGTGGCGAAGATCCAGAAAAGCCCTTTTCAGGCAAATTTATGCTCAGAATTAACCCAGATTTACACAAAACAATTGCTGTCAAAGCAAAAAAAGAAGGTCAAAGCCTGAATTCTTGGATAGAAAAATGCCTGTGTGAGTATGCTAGTTAACCATCTTGTTAGTTAAACCTGTGGAACAACCACAATTAATAAATGCGATCGCTCAAACTTTGAATACCTCACACCCATCATCAAATCACACCTGAATCTGAAGTTTTCCGAAAATGCTTGTAAACGTTTAAATTTATAGCAATAAAAAGGGAAATCTAATTGTAGGTTGCAATGTGTTAATCTAACTTGGATTAGCGCATTCATATTCAAACTTACAATGAGGTATGTAGTTGTGTTTCAAGTTGTTGTTGGTCATAGTGATGATCCTGATTCTCAAGATGCGATCGCAGAAGTTCTGCAAGAATGTCGTTCATCTCTTGGCAGTTTAGTTCCGCAAGCTGGAATTCTGTTTACTGCGATCGATTTTGACCATGCGTTAATTTTGCAACGCATTCAAGAGGCTTTCCCCGGAATTGAATTGATTGGCAGCACTACAAATGGAGAAATTTCCTCAATTCTAGAATTTCAACAAGATTCTCTAACTTTGATGCTGTTTGCTACCGACGAAGTAGAAATTCGCGCAGGGATTGGACGAAATGCATCCAAAAACCCAACCCTAGCAGCCCAACAAGCGATTTCTCAAGCACTGGACAAAAGTACATCTGCACCACAATTATGCTTGACTTTTCCTGATAGCTTGACAAGCAATGGAGTATTGATTTTAGAAGGTTTAAAACAAAGTTTAGGAGTGCATATTCCGATCATTGGCGGAATGGCTGCCGATGACTATACCTTTGACAAGACTTATCAATTTTTTCAGAGTGAAGTGTTAAGTGATTCAATCCCAGTTCTACTTTTCTCTGGAAATTTATTATTTTCGCACGGAGTTGCTAGTGGTTGGACTCCCATTAGCCAACGTAGTCGTGTGACGAAAGTGAAAGGCAATGTAGTTTATGAAATTGATGGACAGCGTGCTTTAGATTTTTATCAACATTATCTTGGAGAAGAACAATTTGCTGCCAACTATGCAATCCACGCTCTAGCAGTTTTTCAAGACCAAGACCATTTTTACATGCGTGCGCCCAATGGCTACGATCAAGAGTCTGGTAGTGTGACATTCTTTTCAGATATTCCCGAACAAGCAATTGTCCAAATTACTGATGCCACTCGCGATCATATTCTCTCAGCTTCTGAGGCATCCTTAAAGAATGCGATCGCCAATTATCCTGGTGTAGAACCAACAGCCGCGTTGCTGATTTCCTGTGCAGCTAGGCGGCGAATTCTCGGAACTTTTGCTAAACAAGAGTATCAGCTTGTCAAAACTCATTTACCAGAGGCATTACTTTGCTGTGGTTTTTACGCTTACGGTGAAATTGCTCCTTTAGTTAGCAAAGGAGAAACACAATTTCATAATAAAACGTTTGTCACATTGCTAATGGGAACAAAATGAGTAGTGCATGGATAATCAAAATAATTCCATACAAATTCAAGATTTAGAAAAGACAAATCGCATCTTGCGAAAAAAGCTGGAACGCTGCGAAAATGAACGTCGTCAGCTAGAATCCGACATTGCCACAAAAGAATTTTTACTTAAAAAAGTCATTTGTGAGTTAGAAAATTCCCAGACAAATTTGCAGCAAAGAAGCCAAGAACTAGAAAATACTTTAGATAGTTTGCATCAAATGCAAGCTCAGATGATTCAAAGTGAAAAGATGTCTGCCCTAGGTCAAATGGTGGCAGGCATTGCTCACGAAATTAACAATCCTGTTAGCTTTATTTACGGCAACCTTAGCCATATCAGAGAATACACTTATGACTTACTACGTTTAGTTCAGCTTTATCACCATTACTTCCCTAACCCACCAGCCGAAATTCAAACCGAACGCCAAATCATCGATTTAGAGTTTCTCGAACAAGATGCAATTCTGGTACTGGACTCTATGAAGATTGGCACAGAACGTATCCGCGAGATTGTGCTGTCACTGCGTAACTTTTCACGTTTGGATGAAAGTGAGGTGAAAGCAGTGGATATTCATGAAGGTATCGACAATACGTTGATGATTTTGCAGCATCGCCTCAAAGCTAGTGATAAAAGCCCAGAAATTCAAGTTATCAAGGACTACGGTAATCTATCTCCAGTCGAATGCTACGCAGGACAGCTTAACCAAGTTTTTATGAATATTCTTGCAAATGCCCTGGATGCGCTTGAAGAATTCAATGCCAAACGGACTTATCAAGAAATTCAAGCAAATCCAAGTTGGATTACAATTCAGACTGCGGTTGTTGATTCGGAGTGGGTGAGAATTGCGATCGCAGATAATGGCACTGGCATTCCTGAATCGATTCAAACAAATATTTTTAATCCATTCTTTACCACAAAACCTGTCGGTAAAGGAACAGGAATGGGAATGGCAATCAGCTATCAAATCATTACAGAAAAACACGGCGGCAAGTTAGAATTTATTTCGACACCAGGAAAAGGAACAGAGTTTGTCATTCAAATTCCTCTCCAGCAGCCAATCTCTTGTAGCATCGTGCTGAGTGCTGAGTGTTAAGCTATTCCCGCCAGCAGCCCCACACCGTCCCAAAAGAGTTGGGAAATCTTTAGATAATAAAACGACACAAAATCACACGAGTCATAACAGCATATATGGCAGCTTCACTCATTTCAGGAAGATGCTCATAATCTTTACTAAGACGATAATAATCGACATCATGAATTTATAGCAAAATCATATGAAACTGAGCAAAAGTGAAAAAATGGGCAAAGTAACTACCACAATCACTATTACTAATCGAATTGACCAAATACTGGTTGAAAGAGGCTTTATTCCAGCAGAACAAATACGCTCAATTACTTTGCATGATGTTTTAGTTGATACGGGTGCAACAAGACTGTGCTTACCGAAAAATATTATTCTTGACTTAGGATTACCTCTACAAGGAGAAGCAGACGTAAAAATAGCTACAGGCGTTGAAAAAGCTCGGATATTCAGAGAATTAAATCTTTCTGTTGAAGGAAGAGAAGGGACGTTTAATTGTATTGAATTACCGGAAGGTTCAGATCCGTTATTAGGATTAATCCCGTTAGAGGATTTAGGATTAGAACCTGATTTGCAAAATCAGAAGTTACGAGTTTTACCAGTAAAAGGAAAAGATACTTATTTAATGGTTTTATAGCAAAAATGGCTGATATCGTAGTGTGAGAGGCTATTATAAAGTAAATCTAAAGATGGCTAGTCAAGCGAAATAGCGAAGATTAAGATACTTAGAAACGGTGTATCTACTTAGTATAGACTCTCTTGACTCATTATTAGTTATGCGGAGTGACCATTGACAATGAGCAAAAAGCAAAAATTTCCTTACCTAGTAGGTTCTAAGTGGACAGCACAGCAAAAAGTAGACGGTTGGAGACACTTTCAAGTCGTTAACCGCAAAAATCAGGGTAAGTGGGTTTATGCCGAAATGGTTGCTTCCTGTGACCCTAATGTTCGTTTCTGGATTAACGCCAAACTTTTACAAGACCGTTCTCAATGGCTGGCTGGCTGGCAATCGTTGCAAGAAATGGAAGCAATTTATAGCGTTTCTGATTTCGTTGAGGTTAGAGACTAGGAAAGATATATACTTTTTCATTGAGTACAAATACTCAAAAATAAAAAATTTTAGTCAAAAGGTTTAATTTTATAATTTTTCACAAATGAATTATCGAGCGTTAAAAATCAGTCTTGAGATGCTCTTGTCAGTGGCTAACAAAGGTTAATTTAGCCTCTAAAAAACTTGCATAGCTACTTTTAGCATCGGGTTATGGATTTTTCTCTTTACTGCCAACCCTATACCTATCTCGATTAGGCATGATAAATAGCAGATTCTATAAAAACCTTATAGAAAAAGAGTTTCGATATTTTTGTTTATTGTAACTATTTTTATATAAAACGTTTTTTAAAAATTTTATAATCTGACTTTTAAAGTAAATAAAAGCTTTTATAAGGAATTTTGATTTCTAATTAATTAATTTTTGATTCAAAAACTTAATAGCTTCATTTTTCATATTTTAGACCCCTTTATTTTCTCTGTAATTTCGACAATAATGACACTCAACTACCTCACACATTGCCATCGGCGGCTAGGTGAAGGCCAATGTTTGAGCCAAAAGTTTGACAAAAAACTATAAGAGGCAAATAACAGTGAAACTAGCAGTCTACGGAAAAGGCGGTATTGGCAAGTCAACAACTAGCTGTAACATATCTGTCGCTTTAGCCAAACGGGGTAAAAAGGTGCTGCAAATTGGTTGTGACCCCAAACATGACAGCACTTTTACCCTGACTGGGTTTTTAATTCCCACAATTATCGACACCCTCCAGTCCAAAGACTATCACTACGAAGACGTTTGGCCAGAGGATGTAATTTACAAAGGCTATGGCGGTGTTGATTGCGTAGAAGCTGGTGGCCCCCCTGCGGGTGCTGGGTGTGGTGGCTACGTAGTTGGCGAGACCGTAAAATTACTGAAAGAACTCAACGCCTTTGATGAGTACGACGTGATTTTATTTGATGTCTTGGGTGACGTAGTTTGCGGTGGCTTTGCGGCTCCTTTGAACTATGCAGATTACTGCATGATTGTTACTGATAATGGCTTTGATGCTTTATTTGCTGCGAATCGGATTGCCGCTTCCGTCAGAGAAAAAGCCCGGACTCACCCACTGCGTTTAGCGGGATTAATTGGGAACAGGACTTCCAAGCGCGACTTGATCGAGAAATACGTAGAAGCAGTACCCATGCCAGTTCTAGAGGTTTTGCCGTTAATTGAAGATATTCGCGTATCTCGCGTTAAGGGTAAGACACTATTTGAAATGGCTGAGTCTGATCCTTCCCTGAACTACGTTTGCGACTATTACCTCAACATTGCTGACCAAATTTTGGCGCGTCCAGAGGGAGTAGTGCCGAATGACTCTCCCGATCGCGAATTGTTCTCTTTGTTGTCCGATTTTTATCTAAATCCGCGTAAACCACAGGTTCCTAATCCAGAAGAGGAATTAGACTTGATGATTGTATAAATCACCAAGTTCTCAGGATGAGGAACAAAATATGGCTTTCTTTAATAGCTTTACAGATTCGATCAGACAAAAGTGGTTGCAGTTCTTCCAGGCTAACCGTGACTGGATCACCTTGCACATGGAAGTAGAATCGGTGTATACCCCTGATGGCGGGAAGCGACCACCTTCTTACCTCATCCTGGGAGTCGTAAACGCGCTGGAACCAAAACTAGCGCAGTTGATGATGCCCTTTTCTAAACTGAATGCTGATGCTGACACTTTAATTGAAGTGTTGGAGTTGCATTTTGACCCAGATATTGCCCTTGGTAATCGCTTGAGTCATCCACCAGCAGAACCAGAGACAAATCAATACCAGTCAACAGTTGTTGCAGATGACAATATTGATGATGAAACTTTAGCAATTTCTCACACCAGCGGTTTTGAGTTAGATGCTAGTGAATCAAAGGAAAACAACAATGCTAATTGTGATATTTCCTTATCTAATGGCCAGAACGGCAAACATGAGCCTCAAGTTGCGATGCCTTTGGCAACGTCTTCTCTTCGAGACGCTACGCGAACGACGAACGCACCACCAGAAATCGATGATTTTGGCGATGTTTCCTTTGATGGCGATACTACATCAGCAACCAAGCTGGATGAAGAAATTCTCGGTGAATTGAACACACCAGATGAAAACGCTTTTAGTGATGTTTTGTCTGATGTCTGGGGTGATGAAACCGGATTGCAAAAGGGTGAAGAAAATAATGACTTTTTAGGGGAAGAATTACCAACTGGTGTTTTTGATGACTCAGAAATTGCCCGTCTCTTCCCTAACGCTTAATAGTTGCCGTTGAAAAAGTATGAAGTCTCAAGGGTGAAGTATGAAGTGAAAATTTTCAACCTTCACCCCCTCAAACCTTCAGTATTTGGGATGTTGCGGTAGAAATAAAGCAACATCTGAGAATTAGTAAAAAGCTGTAAAAGAAAGTTTTTACTTTTCCCTTTTTACTTTTGCCATTAAATAACATGGGGGAGAAAACCAAAATGACTGTCGCTCAACAACCAGAAGCTTTAAACTTTGAGTGCGAAACTGGGAATTACCACACTTTCTGCCCGATTAGCTGCGTGGCGTGGTTGTACCAAAAAATTGAAGATAGCTTCTTTTTGGTGATTGGGACAAAAACCTGTGGCTACTTTCTCCAAAATGCGATGGGGGTAATGATTTTTGCCGAACCCCGTTATGCAATGGCAGAGTTAGAAGAAGGTGATATTTCAGCACAGTTGAATGACTACGAAGAATTAAAGCGATTGTGTGAGCAAATAAAACGCGATCGCAATCCCAGTGTGATTGTCTGGATTGGCACTTGCACCACTGAAATTATCAAAATGGACTTGGAAGGTTTAGCACCCAAGTTAGAAGGCGAAATTGGCATTCCGATTGTTGTTGCCCGTGCCAACGGTTTAGATTACGCTTTTACCCAAGGTGAAGACACCGTTTTAGCCGCAATGGCAAATCGCTGTCCCAGTCAAGCGCCAGTGACGGAAAATGAAAAGAGCGATCGTAACGCCATTCAAAAACTGCTCAACTTTGGTAAGAAAAAAGAAGAAGTAATTCAAGAAGAATCAGAATACGTAGATCACCCGCCTTTGGTTCTTTTCGGTTCTCTCCCCGACCCTGTTGTGACGCAGTTAACTTTAGAATTAAAGAAACAAGGCATCAAAGTTTCTGGCTGGCTACCTGCGAAACGCTTCACCGAATTACCAGTGCTAGAAGAAGGATATTACGTTGCTGGTGTTAACCCCTTTCTCAGCCGCACTGCAACCACCTTAATGCGTCGCCGCAAGTGCAAACTCATTGGCGCACCCTTCCCCATCGGCCCTGATGGTACTCGCGCTTGGATAGAGAAAATTTGCTCGGTGTTTGGTATTACACCCAAAGGTTTAGAAGAACGGGAAGCACAAATTTGGGCAAATTTAGAAGACTACGTAAAACTAATTCGTGGTAAGTCTGTATTCTTCATGGGCGATAACCTGCTAGAAGTCTCCCTAGCGCGGTTCCTGGTGCGCTGTGGAATGACTGTGCATGAAGTTGGCATTCCTTACATGGATAAACGCTACCAAGCTGCGGAATTGGCGATGTTAGAAAAAGCTTGCCAAGAGATGGGCGTACCTTTACCTAAGATTGTCGAGAAACCAGATAATTACAACCAAGTCCAGCGCATTTATGATTTAAAACCAGACTTAGTAATTACAGGTATGGCTCATGCTAACCCATTAGAAGCACGAGGTATTAATACTAAGTGGTCGGTAGAGTTTACCTTTGCTCAAATTCACGGTTTTAGCAATGCCCGTGACATTTTAGAATTGGTAACGCGTCCGTTGCGTCGCAATAACAATTTGAAAGATTTGGGTTGGGATAAGTTGGTGAGAGAAGAAGCGAAGATTTAAGTTTTGCGTTGCAATTCAGTCAATAAAATTATCAGGCGGACTTTCTTTGAGTTCGCCTTTTTTTGTTTTGAGCAAAGGCGCAGTTCAGAAGTTCTGTTGTTATGACATTAGGTTCTATCTTTATTTACTCACTGTTTCCTAATTTATACTTTAATATCAGAACATGATAAGGCGATCGCCTGATTTCACCAGAACAAAGCGATTGCTCAATTCCGACAAGACGAAAGAGCAGGCGGAGGAAGGGCGCGAAAAATGACACAAAAAAACACAAATGACTGCTATCATCGAACGCGAGAGAGATGGTTATGTGGCACTTTGTCCTGAATTAGACATAGCCAGCCAAGGAAACACAATTGAAGAAGCACGAACTAATTTAATTGAAGCGTTGGAATTATTTTTTGAGACAGCATCACCTTCTGAAATTCAGGAAAGATTGCATACAGATCATTTCTCCGTGACCTCTGCACCTCTTTGGTATCCTTCGGGAAGCCTCTGGCGCGTCTACGTTATTTCGTAACTTCTGCGTAAGTCCTGCTCTAAATTAAATAAAAATAAACGTAAAATATGCTCAGTGGAATTAAACAAAAGGCTATTGTCGGTAAAGATGGCAAAATTGAACTTTCTACTACAGAACTACCAGAAGGAACTGTTGTAGAAGTTATAGTTCTGGTGGAACAGCAAACTGAAGAAGACGAAACTACCTATCTTCTCAAATTAGAAGCTAATAAAAAGCATCTACTTAAAGCTTTAAAAAATGTAGAACAAGGAAATCTCATCTATGTTGATTTAGATGAGTATGAAAAAAATAGCATTTGAGCCAGAAGCTTTTGAAGAATTAGGTCAATGGGCAACCGAAGATAAGAAAATTTTCCAAAAGATATTATCTTTGATTAAAGATATCCAAAGAGAACCATTTTCAGGAATTGGTAAGCCGGAACCTCTTAAATATGAGTTACAAGGTTACTGGTCAAGGCGGATTACAGATGAACATAGGTTCATTTACAAAGTAGAAGAAGATGTACTGATTATTCTGTCATGTAAATATCATTATGAATAATGAAAATACTATATGACTCAAGCAATACAAAGGCAGTTAACGTTTGATGAATTTATTGTATGGTATCCAGAAAATTTGGATACGTGTTATGAACTACATGATGGAGTAATTGTTGAGATGCCTAAACCAACAGGGACACATTCTGATGTGGCAGGATTTGTATCTGGGATATTATTTGCAGAAATTTTACGCTGTCAATTAGCTTATTCGATTCCTAAAGAGTGTGTCGTTAAAGTTGAAAATTCTAGTTATGAACCTGACGTGATTGTGCTTGACAAACAACAAGTAGCTAATCACGAAACTCGTTGGAAAAAAGAATCTATAATTACTTTGGGTAGTTCTGTGCCTTTAATTGTTGAAGTTGTATCCACTAATTGGAGTGATGATTATGCTCTGAAAATGGATGCTTATGAGTATTTAGGAATTTCGGAATATTGGATTGTTGATTATTTAGCTTTAGGTGGGCGAAAGTTTATTGGTAATCCTAAACGTCCTACTATATCAGTCTATAAATTGGTTGGCGGAGAATATCAAGTTACTCAATTTCGTGATGACGAAAATGTTATTTCATCAGTTTTTCCAAATTTACAAATAACAGCTAATCAAATCTTTCAAGCTGGTTCATAAATCAGATTATCACTTATGTAATTCTTTGCTCAAATTAGTATAATTAGTTACGTATCTAAAGTTGCGTTCTTCTTTGCGTCTTTGCGTGAGATAAAAAAGAAACATTGCAATCTCTTATTAAAACTTAAATTAACTTTATTGAAAAATACAAATAGTTAATGTAAAACCGGATCTTATAGAGCCGGGAAAATTCCCCTTGATTAAACCATCTCCCTGGGGAAATTGATGAGCAAGATGTGTGGTGTGAGACTGTAAATGAATACTCCCGGCGAATGGGAGAAGGTATTTGGCAAAGTATTTCATAACAGCATGATTCTCAATTTTGCGGAATTGAGAGAGTTTGTTGTCGGCACTTTATCAATACTACAGTTATGACCACAATTCTTAGAAGAGGCGAAAGCGGAAACCTTTGGACACGGTTTTGTGAATGGATAACTAGCACTGAAAATCGGCTTTATATCGGCTGGTTTGGCGTGATAATGATTCCAACTTTATTAACCGCTACTATCTGTTTTGTAATTGCTTTTATTGCTGCGCCTCCCGTCGATATTGACGGCATTCGTGAACCAGTTTCTGGTTCTTTATTATACGGCAACAACATCATCACAGGTGCGGTTGTCCCCACATCTAACGCCATTGGGTTGCACTTCTACCCAATATGGGATGCGGCATCAATGGATGAATGGCTTTATAACGGCGGCCCTTATCAGTTAATTATTCTCCATTTTCTCATCGGTATCTTTTGCTGGCTCGGTCGGCAATGGGAGTTAAGCTATCGTCTGGGGATGCGTCCTTGGATTTGTGTGGCTTACTCTGCACCTGTAGCAGCTGCAACTTCGGTTTTCTTAATTTACCCGATTGGTCAAGGTAGTTTTTCGGATGGAATGCCTTTAGGTATTAGTGGCACTTTTAATTTCATGTTGGTGTTCCAAGCGGAGCATAATATCCTGATGCATCCTTTCCATCAATTTGGTGTGGCGGCGGTGTTCGGCGGTTCTCTGTTTTGTGCGATGCACGGTTCTTTGGTGACTTCTTCGTTAGTGAGAGAGACGACGGAATCTGAATCTCTCAACTATGGCTATAAGTTTGGTCAAGAACAAGAAACCTATAGTATTGTGGCGGCTCATGGTTACTTTGGGCGATTAATTTGGCAATATGCCAGCTTTAATAATTCCCGTTCATTGCACTTCTTCTTGGCTTCTTGGCCTGTGGTGGGTATCTGGTTAACTGCTTTGGGTATCAGCACAATGGCATTTAACCTCAATGGGTTCAATTTTAACCAGTCTGTGATTGATTCCCAAGGACGGGTGATTAATACATGGGCGGATGTGATTAACCGCGCTAACTTGGGTATTGAAGTGATGCATGAACGTAATGCACACAACTTTCCGCTAGATTTGGCTGGGGGTGATGCTTTGCCTGTGGCTTGGCAAACTCCAGCAATTCACGCTTGATAAATTAACGTAAGTTTGACGAATTCAAAAAACCCCTCTCCAAACCTCTCCCCTACAAGGAGAGAGGCTTTTGAAGCCTAATTTTTCGTTTGTAACTAAGAATATTTAAGCCCCTCTCCACCTCGGAGAGGGGTTGGGGAGAGGTTCATCGAACTCACATTAAATCAGGACTTACGCAACTGGCACAAAACGCGGGCGGGGCGAAGCCTCGCCACGCAGTAATTTAAATCAGACCAAACACATATGAACGTCTGGACGTTTTAGTTGCTCAATTAGATACTTGGAAAGTAAGTTGTGCTTGATTTTATAAATAGTAAGACAAGTTTGATAAGCTAAATTTTTCAACCTTAGCCAAACCAACATAGCACAAGCAATATGATTTCTTTGAAGACGAGCTTTACGACATTGGCATGATTCAATGCCAGTTAATTGTTTGATTTCTCTGTGAAACTCCTCTATTTTCCA
>NZ_JAIVFW010000189.1 GCF_020829595.1 Nostoc sp. CHAB 5844 | reverse complement strand
TTGCCGCCTGACCGTTCCGATTATTTTTCATGCTATTTTCTCTTGCTTCTGCATTCCGGTTTAACCATTAGCAGTGGTTAAATTGGAATATTACTAATATTAGCTATTAGTAATATTCTGCTCAATCCTAGTCAGAGCAGGAGTTACACGTCCTCAGAGGAACTACCGCTTTTACATAAAATTGGAAGATTTAGCGCTTGATAGAAAATTAATTAGTATAAGTACTGTTTTTCAAAAATTAACATTCTGTCATAACGGATTTACCTAAGTAAGTTCGTTCTTATGGCTGAAATTTAGCAAGCATGACAATATCTACTATCAATGAAGTTAAACCAATTGTTCTTAGATTAGATTCAACTAGTAATTCTGATATTTACCCAATTTTCAGTGATGTTGACTTTTCGATTGATAATGGCTCAGTTCTTAGTGAAAATATTTTTATTAAGAATCTCAAAGCCTACGTAAAAATAGATAGTTTACCAGAGGCTAATTTACCTGATATAACGCTAGAGGATAGTAATACTCAAGCCTTGTATAAAACGTTAAATACCGAATGGACTTCTGCTAGAAAGCAATTAGATTTATTAGTATCAGAAGACTCAATTAATTGGTATCCTGTAGGGTCAATTAGTTTGTTGAATCCCGCTGGTTATCCCTACAGGGTGTACAACATCATGGATTTGTACACCCAAAATTTAGCCATTGAGTTAGGTAAAAATGGCAGGTTAGGAGTGCAGCTAAAAGATGCGGGCTGGGGACTGCTTCAGCCTGGTGATACTGTGACCATTCACGGGAGCTACGTTAAAGAAATTTGTATAGACGATAGTCCAGTTCAAATTAATAACTCTATTCCCTTCAATAAAACTATTAATAACGAAAGCACAATTATTTTAGAAGCAAATCCAAACAGAAAATATGTACTCATTGTCAACGAATCTCTTGAAGATATCTATTTGAACTTGGGAATACTATCAATACAAGGTAAAGGAATTGTCGTAAAACCCGGCGGAGTTTTTGAATACTCGATTCAACAAATTCCATACAAAGGAGTCATTACTGCAATTTCTAATTCAAATACTGTTGTTTCTGGAATTGAATCATTTTAAACATGAATGATGAAGCAGATTTTAAGATGCCTTATCGCATTGCAGGTAAAACAGATTTAGAAGTAATGCGTGATAAATATCAACGCTTACACAATGATTCTTATGGCGTAATAATAAGGTTTACAAATGGTTCGCCGTCAACCGCCGCGTAGACAACGTAGACCGCCAGAAAACGACGGTTGGGAACCACCACAACAGCCAGATGAACCTCTACCCGGACTCGTCCCGATAGGTGGCGGTTTTTATGCAACCAGCGATGAACCTGTTAGTCCATTTGACTGTACTAGATGGACTGACAGCCCCTACTGCGGCGGTAATCCTTTTACATTTGATTTTGTTGATTTTGGATTTTCCAGAATTCAAGATGAATGCAATATTGGTATTCAATTTGCACCATCATTTGGCTTTATTAAATTGCCAATTCATCAGTTTGTTTACCGTAAACCGGGAGAATGCAGACTCCCGCCACCACCACCAGAGCCACCAATAAATCAAGCTCCGGCTTGTAAACCCTTAGAAATCTCCGGCAGTGCTACTAATAATTCGCTTGCCATTGCGTTTCGTAATAAATATTTTTATTACAACGAAATAGGAACAGAAGATTGGGAGTTGGCAACATTTGATGCAGAAATTACCAGAGTAAAATTTCTTGATAAAAATTACTTTGCAACTGTAATTTTTAGTGTGAGATGGAGTTATAAAAATACAGCGGAAAAGATAGATAAAAATAATATTGAATTTATTGAGTACGGTGTTATCAATAGCGGTTTCTTTTTTGGGATGGTTCCGATTAAACCTCAATCTACAGGCGACACGCAGGTTCTGTGCTTGGCTGCATATGGATTAGAAGCCATCAACGCATTACCAACAATAGGAGACGATTTCGATTGGGTTTACTGTTTTGAAGATTATGATTTAGGACTTTGGTCTGTTTATGATTATCTATTGCCAGTTCCTGGAGAACCCCCAACTATTAATTTTAGTAGTCCCATCCGCTCTTTTACTGTAGAACCAAATCCGCCGCAAGGTACATTTTACGGTATCCAATGGGTTTATGAATGGGAAGCATTATTAATTGAAAACCGTCAAACTGTTATCAAAATTTTTGAAACTGATTTTGATAAAATTCCCCCGCCACCACCTAAAGACTGTGAATGTATGTGTCGCTGCAACAACGATTCAAATAACGACCAACTATTAAGACTAATATTAAAAAGAATTGGCCCGTTACCCGCTGCTGTGCCAAATAGTTTAGTTAAGAAAAATAGCGGAACAC
>NZ_JAIVFW010000188.1 GCF_020829595.1 Nostoc sp. CHAB 5844 | reverse complement strand
CATCAAGATCGAGATGCACTTCCTGCCGGACGTCTACGTCACCTGCGACGTCTGCAAGGGCAAGCGCTATGACCGCGAGACGCTCGAGGTGAAATACCGCGACCGCTCGATCGCCGACGTGCTCGACATGACGGTCGAGGAGGCCAAGGACCTGTTCAAGGCCGTGCCCTCGATCCGCGACAAGATGGTGACGCTCGCCCGCGTCGGGCTCGACTATGTCAAGGTCGGCCAGCAGGCGACGACGCTCTCGGGCGGCGAGGCGCAGCGCGTCAAGCTCTCCAAGGAGCTCTCCAAGCGCGCCACCGGCCGCACCCTCTACATCCTCGACGAGCCGACCACCGGCCTGCACTTCCACGACGTCGCCAAGCTGATGGAGGTGCTGCACGAACTGGTCGAGCAGGGCAATTCCGTGGTGGTGATCGAGCACAATCTCGAAGTGATCAAGACCGCCGACTGGATCATCGACATGGGCCCCGAAGGCGGCGACGGCGGCGGCATGGTCGTGGCGCAAGGCACGCCGGAGGAGATCGTGCGGGTCGGAAAGGGGCACACCGCGCGGTTCCTGCGGGAGGTGCTGGCGCGGAGGCCGATCAAGGGGGCGAAGGGGGTGGGTGTGAGAGAGGCGGCGGAGTGACAATACAATACGCTTCCGCGCACTGCGTAGGATTACAAAATACCTTTGCCTTATTTTAAAGATAAGCAAAATTTAGCGACTAGTCTAATATGTCTATCTCAGTAGCGATGTAATGATCCTGCTTATAGAAACGATTTATTGTTCTTTCAATTGCCCGGATAACATACGCGGCACCAGAAATTCGATCGTTGATATCAAATTGAGATCCTGCCGTGCTAGCTAAATCAATTGCTTGCCTAAACAGATAGTCTTTGAAGGTCTCGACTACATGGATTTTGGACCGAATGTTCAAGTCGCCAAGTCTTAACTCTCGCTGAGTGGCCTCAGCTACTACTGCAAGCACCCTTTCGTCAGTTATCCGGGTTGTCGCAAGAACGCCATAAAGATACTCTATCCTCTCGACCAGAGTTCGAATATGGATGAAACCAGAAGCACTGATCTTCACGCTGTCGTTAAGCCCAACTGAAACATTGCTCATATGATCAGCATCAACTAGATATCGCGCTAACACAAGATTTACTGCTTTAAAACTATCATCCTGATCATATCCGATCTTTTGCATTAACTCACAAATATGCCGAACGGTAAAATAGCCTTCTATGCCGATCTGACCTGCGCGCTTACGCGAGGATGCAAGGAAGAAGAGTATCTCGATCAGTAAGAAATTTGAAGGACGGCTCCACTCATTCTCAAAGGTAAAAATATTAGATACGAATCCGCTTCGATCGCTAAAAAGTTGATAATCTGTGCGCATCAAAATTTTTAGTAGATTGTGCTCTGTAATGCGTATCCCGGCAGCACCTCGCACATGTGAGGTAATTTGATCCTCTCCCAAATGACCTGACGTGATAATACTAACAAACATATCTAGCGCTCGCCGTACATCTTTGCCAGCAAGGCTCTCCATAATTCGAGCGATGTTCCGCCGCCGTTCGAACAACTCGATGTAGAGGTCTTGTAGAAAGCGACCGAGCTCAGAGACTGGGACAACTATGCGAGCGCCAGAAGGCAGAATATACGTTTGCGTATTCTCGGTTCGTCCTGACAAGTATCTCAGACTTAGGTCCAATCGTTTACGCACAACATCAATAAACCGAGGCGGAGTAATATGAAAGGCAATTCCAGCCCTAAAGGTGTCCAAGGGCGGCTTGGCTTTGAAGCGTTCGTACGTCTCATCACGCATCTGAAGGAGAGTGAAAGCCTTGGTCTGCCCCATGAACCAAAGGGAAAGTTGAAATATATCCAACTGTGTTTTAAGATCAAGTCTATCAACATTATCCATTACAATAATAAGAAGTTCTTTTCTCTGCCCTAAAACATAATTGGCAATTCCTGCGGCATACTCCAGCGGGCTATCCTGCCACCTTTGTAAATCTTCATTGCGGAGGATCGCAGCTTTAGTCTCATCCCAAGCCGCCACATCATCATAAATTGGCTTCCGCCGCTGAATCTCTCTAGCAAATATGCCCCACAGAACTTCGCGCTTGCTAAAGTCAATATCTTGATTTTCCGCTTGAAAACTTTCGCTGAATGCTCGTGCGAGCCAAACCTGAGCATTCGAGAGATCGAAACTACCTGAGCCAAAGTCTACCCATGCCCAACGGCAGCGCGCCGCCATAGCAGGCGATTGAAGTACCTCTTTATAACGCCGGATAAACAACGACTTTCCGGCACCCACTGCGCCTTGGATAATCTGAAGCTGACCGCTTGCCGGGCGCTCTTCATCAAATGCCGCAAACGCTTTCTCAATATGTCTCTCA
>NZ_JAIVFW010000187.1 GCF_020829595.1 Nostoc sp. CHAB 5844 | reverse complement strand
CTGACTGATGCCGGCATGTGCGGCGACTACGATTCTTCGCTCGGCATGGACAAGGAAGAGCCGCTGAACCGGTTTCTCTCGAAAGTGCCGAAGGGCCGCTTCGAAGCAGCCAACGGACCTGCTACGATCTGTGGCGTCGGCGTCGACATCTCTGACCGGACGGGTCTGGCGGAACGTGTTGCGCCGTTTCGTCGCGGACCTAGGCTTGAAGAAACGGTCCCATCCTTCTGGTTGTGACATTGAAGACGGGAACCGTCGTACCTAACTGCCGCCGAAACCTGCCTTACCTGCTTCAGATCGTTCAAGGGGAAGACGACCTCCATGCAGATCATCGAGTTTCTTGCGCCGTACTTCACTTTCGTCAACGATCCGACCGCCTGGGTCGCCCTGCTCACCCTGATCGCGCTCGAGATCGTTCTCGGCATCGACAACCTGATCTTCATCTCGATTCTGACCAACAAGCTGCCGGAAGCTCAGCGCGCCCGGGCGCGTCGGCTTGGCATCGGTGCCGCGCTCATCATGCGCCTCCTGCTGCTCGCCACCATCTCCATCATCGTCGGGCTGACGGCTCCGGTGTTCAGCGCCTTTGGCCATGATTTCTCCTGGCGCGATCTGATCCTGATCGCCGGTGGCCTGTTCCTGGTGTGGAAAGCGACCAAGGAGATCCACCATACGGTCGATCCGCAGGATCATCAGGATTCCATGATCGGCGAGACGCTGCAGATCAGTCTCGGTGGCGCGATCGTGCAGATCCTGCTGCTTGATCTGGTGTTCTCGGTCGACTCCATCATCACGGCCGTCGGCATGACCGATGAGATCGCCATCATGTACATCGCGGTGATCGTCACCGTCGTCGTGATGCTGCTTGCGGCTGCGCCGCTCGCCAACTTCATCGCCAAGAACCCGACCATCGTGATGCTGGCGCTCGGCTTCCTTTTGATGATCGGCATGACGCTAATAGCCGACGGCATGGGCTACCATGTACCGAAGGGCTACATCTACGCCGCCATGGGCTTCTCGGCACTGGTTGAGGCGCTCAACATGCTGGCGCGGCGCAGGAAAGCGAAGAAAAGCGGCGGACATTGAAGGTTGACTTGCCCGTCTCCAATGGAGGCGGGCAAGTCTTCAAGCGGTGCCGAACATGACCTTGCGGCCATCGGGATCCTCTACGGTGACGACGACGTCGTCGACCGCGAAAGGTTCGAGGGACAACTGCTTCAGTCGGGCGAGAAAGCCTTCCCGGTCATCGATGTTGAAATAGAGGTGGGTCACGTTCGAGCCGGCCAGCGGCGGATGGGTGTAGCCTGCAAAGGCCGCTGCTTCGTGGATCGCCAGCTGAACGCCGTTGTGATCGAAGCGCCAGTAGACATAGCTGCCCGGCGTACCGACCTGTTCGAGCGGCAGGCCGGCGACACGGCGATAGAATTCCGCAGTTTCGGCAGGGTTCGCCGCGGTCAGGAAAATCCCACGAAACGTCGTCTGCATGATCTTGCCTCGAGCATTTTGTAGCCAAATGGAATCATTTGGCGTTAGCAAAACAAAAGCCTGGAGCGTTTCCGCGTTTCCGTGAAAAACGGAAACGCTCTAGGTCGATGGCACCCCGACAGGATGCCGGTCGGCGATCAATCCCAGTGTGATGCCTTGTTCCAGCCAGGCCTTGGCGCCCGCGAGGACGAGCGCAAAGCCATCCGTCGAATCCACCGCCGTCTTGACCTGCTGATCCGCGTCACCCTGGAAGTCGAAATTGCGGATGGCGACGAAGGTCGCCGTGCCGTCCAGCATTGCTTTGAAGATCCATTCGACAGTCGTCGCCGGCTCGCCCCAGCCGATCAGGATCTTCTGGTCCTTCACCAGTTCCCTGACGGCGACAGGGGACTTGAAGTCATACATGCGCCACTCCCATTCGACCTGCCGGCCTGAATCGAGGCGGGCGCTGCCATGGGTGAACCAGAATTTCGACGTGATGGCCGGGTCGATGAAGGCTTCATAGACCTCAGTCACCGGCTTGCGGATCAGCATGCCGACTTCCGCGGCAGGGGCCTTGCGCAGTTCCATCGCTTTGTTCCTTCCTGTCTGGTAGCCGCGATGTGTCTTCTCGGCGGAGTCAGATGTTGTCCGGATTGGCCGGCACGCCCTTCATTTCGGAACGGTAGTAGCCATCGCGCAGGTTGATGCCGTATTCGACATAGGCCTTCATGCAGGCCAGCATCTGCGACCAGCCCTCGCAGTTCATGTAGGATGCTTTCTGGCCGCGGGCGTTGTCGCGCCAGCCGGTCTCGGCGATGGTCACCATCGTGCCGCCGTCCTCCAGCGGCTTGAAGCGCATCTCGACGCGCGTCCTGTAGGGCACCTCC
The DNA here is from genome assembly GCF_020829595.1 of Nostoc sp. CHAB 5844. GTDB lineage: Bacteria > Cyanobacteriota > Cyanobacteriia > Cyanobacteriales > Nostocaceae > Nostoc_B. The sequence goes on along the minus strand of NZ_JAIVFW010000187.1, from coordinate 83 downwards.
CCCTCGTCCACCATGGCATCCCAGCGGAAGACGATCAGGGCGTTCTCCTCCACCTCGTCGACGACGACCGGGGCCATGCCCCA
>NZ_JAIVFW010000186.1 GCF_020829595.1 Nostoc sp. CHAB 5844 | reverse complement strand
GAACGCCACACCCGCGACCGTCTCCGCTTCCGTGGACGCCGCCTCCGTGCCGCCGCCGCCCAGTGCCAGGCGCTTCCTGGCCTCGGCCAGCTCGCGTTCCAGCCGGCGGCGCTCCTCCAGCAGGGTCACGACCCGCTGCGGCGCCTCCTCGGGCGTCGCCTTGATCGCGGCCGCAATGCTCTTCAGCGCCTCCTCGCGGCCGACCACCCAGTTGCGCGCGCCCTCGCCGGTCAGCGCCTCGATCCGGCGTACGCCCGAACTGACCGCGCTCTCGCCGATGATGCGGAACAGGCCGATGTCGCCCGTGGCGCGCACATGGGTGCCGCCGCACAGCTCCACCGAATAGGTCCGCCCGCTGGCATTCCAGTCGGCCCGGCCGATGGAGAGCACGCGAACCTCATCGCCATACTTCTCGCCGAACAGCGCCATGGCGCCGGTGGCGATCGCATCGTCCGGGCTCATCAGCCGGGTGCTCACCGGCTCGTTGAAGCGGATCTCCGCGTTCACCTCCGCCTCCACCGCGGCGATCTGCGCCGGGGTCAGCGGCTGCGGGTGGGAGATGTCGAAACGCAGACGCTCGGGCGCGACCAGCGAGCCCTTCTGCGTCACATGGTCGCCCAGATGATTGCGCAAAGCGGCATGCAGCAGGTGCGTCGCCGAATGGTTGGCGCGGATCGCGTCACGCCGGGCGACATCGACCAGCAAATGCACCGTGTCGCCCTGCCGCACGCTGCCGGTGACGATCCGGCCGCGCATGGCGTGCAGCTTGCCCAGCGGCTTGGCGGTATCGGTGATCTCGATCAGCAGGCCGGCATTGTCGGTGATCGTGCCGGCATCGCCCACCTGCCCGCCGCTCTCGCCATAGAACGGGGTCTGGTTGGTGAGGACGATCAGCTCGGCGCCCGCCCCGGCCTCCGCCACCTCCGCGCCATCCACGATCAGCGCCACCACATGACCATCGCCGCCGGTCGCGGCGTAGCCGGTGAACTCGGTCGCGCCGGCCCGCTCCAGCAGGTCGAACCACAGCTCCGCATCGGCGGCCGAGCCCGAGCCCTTCCAGGCGGCGCGCGCAGCGGCCTTCTGCTCGGCCATGGCGGCATCGAAGCCGGCGCGATCGACCGCGATGCCGCGCGGGCGCAGCGCATCCTCGGTCAGGTCGTAGGGGAAGCCGAACGTGTCATAGAGCTTGAAGGCGGTCGCGCCCGGCAGACTGTCGCCATCACCCAGGTCGGCGGTCGCCTCGTCCAGCAGCCGCAGCCCCTTGTCGAGCGTCTGGCGGAAGCGGGTCTCCTCCCGCTCCAGCACCTCGGTGATCAGCGCCTGCGCCCGCGGCAGTTCGGGGAAGGCGGCGCCCATCTGCTGCACCAGCGTGGGCACCAGCCGGTGCATCAGCGGCGCGGCCGTGCCCAGCAGATGCGCGTGGCGCATCGCCCGGCGCATGATCCGCCGCAGCACATAGCCACGACCTTCATTGGCCGGCAGCACGCCGTCGGCCAGCAGGAAGCTGGTGGAACGCAAATGATCGGCGATCACCCGGTGGCTGGCGAGCGTCGCCGCATCGGCCCGCGCGCCCACCGCATCCTGGCTGGCGGCGATCAGCGCGCGGAACGTGTCGGTCTCGAACACATTCTGCACGCCCTGCAGCACGCCGGCGATCCGCTCCAGTCCCATGCCGGTGTCGATCGAGGGACGCGGCAGGTCGCCGACGATCCGGTCGGCCTCCTGCAGGTGCTGCATGAACACCAGGTTCCAGATCTCGACGAAACGATCGCCGTCCTCGTCGGGCGATCCGGGCGGGCCGCCGGCAACCTGCGGCCCGTGATCCCAGAAGATCTCCGAGCACGGCCCGCACGGGCCATCGGCGCCCATCGCCCAGAAATTGTCCTTGGTGGCGATGCGGATGATCCGCTCGTCCGGCAGGCCGGCGATCCGGCGCCACAGGCCGGCGGCTTCCTCGTCCGTGTGATAGACCGTCACGCACAGGCGATCCGCCGGCAGGCCGAACTCGCGGGTGACCAGCGTCCAGGCAAGCTCGATCGCCTGGTCCTTGAAATAGTCGCCGAAGCTGAAATTGCCCAGCATCTCGAACAGGGTCAGGTGCCGGGCGGTGTAGCCGACGTTGTCGAGATCGTTGTGCTTGCCACCAGCACGCACGCATTTCTGCGAGGAGGCGGCGCGTGGGGCGGGCGGCGTCTCCAGCCCGGTGAACACGTTCTTGAACGGCACCATGCCCGCATTGACGAACATCAGGCTGGGATCGTTGTACGGCACCAGCGGGGCCGAAGGCACGATACGATGGTCATGCCGGCCGAAGAAGTCGAGGAATGTGCGGCGGATATCGTTGGTGGCGGTCATTGCGCTGCCCGGATTAGGCGGCGGGGCTGCGCGCGGCAAGCGGGATCAACCCGTCGCACCGCGCTGCCCCCGCGCGCGCCATCCTCAGAACTCGTCGTCCTCCGCATCCGGGCCGGCCATC
>NZ_JAIVFW010000185.1 GCF_020829595.1 Nostoc sp. CHAB 5844 | reverse complement strand
GCCCCAAGTCCTTGAACCACCCGGAGCACTTAAATGCGTAAGTGAGCATTTGGGACAGAACAAAAAAGGTCCAAACTTTTTTGTATACCGCATATTAAATTCCGTTTCCTCCCTCCTAGCGCCTCGTTCAAAAAGGCGGTTCATCCCTCCAACGGCAATGTAATATTCACGACTAAGCAAAAGGTTGCCCGCACCTCCATTACGGGTGAAATGCTCTACACCAAAGTTCGCTTTCAACATATGCCAGTTTAAAGGGCTCGCCAACAGCGAATCACTGCACTCAAACGATTCACTCTCCCCCAACTCTAAAACCTGACCATAAACGCCAACTTGTCCGCTTCTTACGAACGCTTCAACATGCTTATGCAAAAACCCAGGGTCAGCAATCCTTACGTCATCATCCAAGAGCAACAAGAGATTGCTTGATGCCTTAAGGGCACCGATATTTCTCGCAATTGATGCGTTCGGTACTTTTAGGTAAAAAAAACGAATCTTAAATGGAACACTTTTAGTATCGATATTTGACAATAAATCGAGTTTTTTTCCTTGATTTATAATCAGAACCTCAAAATCAGAAAAATTCTGATAACTTAGATCATTAATTAAGTTCAGAAGCTCTGTATTTCTTCCAAGTGATGGAATAATTAGCGATAAAGAAGTCATTTGCGATCTACTCTCACCAATGAATAAAGATCAGAATTGCGTCTGATATATTCTGAAAAATATTTAGCACCATAGCGCGTCAAATGAGAACGATCCTGGCTCAAAGGAAAACCAAACTCATCGGTTATTTGCACACTACCATTAATTATTGCTCCGGAAAAGTAATCGAATTGGTGCTGAGCAGGAATGATTTTCTTATATTTTTCATAATAATTTAAGAAATCGCTATTAATATCGTTACTCAATTGCTTTCGCTTCGATTCGTCCACCAACATCAACCAATTAAGATTATCTCCAAAGTTTTTCGGTGACACAACATATACCCTTGCATCCAAGCTAACAAAATAACTGATATTCTCTAAAATACACTCCCACGGAATAACTGAGCTTGCTAGAAAGACAGTTCTTCCTTTGAAAGAAGTATCTGTTAAGACAGTCTCTGCGTATTCACCAAAACAACGAAACGGCTGACTCAACAGAACAACTTCATTCATATTATTAACCAAACCCTCACCCAATATATTATAAAAATCATTAGCAAAACTATCTCCAAAAATAATGATCTTTTTGTCATGCAATAGCTCGTTGAGCACCCCATGCGCGGGCGTGGGCTTATCAAGTTTCGAATTGTATGAAATGTCAATATACTGCGAGAAATCTTTTGTGTCACTATATCGATCTGGGAGTCCTTTATTTACCAGCACAAAGGCGCTAAACACTACGATCAAAAATAGACTAGCAAATAAAAACGTATATCGCATCACCCCAACTGTCCTTTCGCGAAATGGTTGCTCAACATACCTGTATGAAAGAAATGAAGCAATCAAAACGAATAACAACAAAACAACTTTTTCAGTTAAAGTCAACAAATTCTTACTTGATGATTCAAGCAAAACCAAAGCAGGCCAATGTAAAAGATACAGTGAATAACTGATTAAGCCTACCCCAATCAATGGCTTAAAACATTTTAGTTCTCGACCATTATGTTTAAAAGGCAAATATAATATTAAGCACGTTAAAACAACGGGTGTAAGTGCATAATAAGCAGGGTTTCGTAGTTCCCCATACGAAACAAAAGTTAATGTAACAAGAATAACTAGCGAGGAACTGTACAGTAATTGCCTACGGAAGTTTATCCCACAATCAATCGCATTCTTTTTCAATAAAAATACCAGAGCTCCAGCGGCAACCTCCCAAAACCTTGAAAGAACTAGATAAAACCCTGCATTCTTCGCTCCGGATATATTGAAATAAAGCAACATTACAAAACTTGATATTAATAGCAAAGTAAGCAAAGCCTTTCTTTCCAGCAACCTGTGCACTAAAGCAAACACAAACAGCAAAATCAAATAAGATTGCTCCTCAACGCCGAGACTCCAAGTGTGAAGCAGAGGCTTGAAACTTGACGCAATATCCCAATATCCCGAAGTTAAATTTAGGAGAATATTGTTAGCCGCGAATATAGAAGCAATCACGGATTGCGCGAGGTTCTCATATTCATCGGGAAGAATTAAGAAATATGAGAAGAAGATAGATAATATTGCAACAGACGTTAAGGCTGGATATATACGAAAAAATCTATTTTTTAGAAATCTAAACCATGAATCTGCTACAGTTAAATCACTGCTAGTTAGAACCTTTGCAATAAGAAAGCCACTTATTACAAAGAATATATCCACACCGATAAACCCACCAGGGAAAAACTGTGGAAAATAGTGGTAACCGACCACTTGGGTTGTCGCTAGAGCTCGCAAAAGTGAAATTTCAGCAATGTGCTTCATTAGCGACTCATTACAAAAAACCTATGATAGGTGTTTCGAGATCGGA
>NZ_JAIVFW010000184.1 GCF_020829595.1 Nostoc sp. CHAB 5844 | reverse complement strand
GTCCGCCAGCACCTCGGAGCGCATCAAGGCGGCCGGCGATCCCTGCTGCACCAGCCTGCCGTCGCGCATGGCGACGATGTGGTCGGAATAGCTGGAGGCGAAGTTGATGTCGTGCAGCACCAGCACGATGGTCTTGCCGAACTCGTCGACCGCCCGGCGCAGCAGCCGCATCATCGACACCGCCTGTTTCATGTCGAGATTGTTCAGCGGCTCGTCGAGCAGGAGGTAGTCCGTACCCTGCGCGAAGACCATGGCGACCAGTGCGCGCTGGCGCTGGCCGCCGGACAGCGTCTCGATGAAGCGGTCGGCAAGGTCGGCGAGGTCGAACTGGGCAATGGCCGCGTCGATGATGGCGTGGTCGGCCTCGGTAAGGCGTCCACGGCCGTGGGGAAAGCGGCCAAAGCCGACGAGCTCACGCACCTTGAGGCGGCTTGCCACCGTCGTATCCTGCCGCAGGATGGCGATGACGCGGGCAAGTTCCCGGCCGGGCGTCGTGTCCACCGGCAGGCCGTCGATGTCGATGGTACCCGTCTGGAGCGCTTGCAGGCGGGCAACGAGCGAAAGAAGCGAGGATTTTCCCGCGCCGTTCGGGCCGATCAGCGCCACGACGCCGCCCTTCGGGATCGTCAGGCTGACATCCGTGAGGATCGGCGTTGTCCGGTGTTTGAAGGAGACGTTTTCGATCCGGATCATTTTCGGCTCCCGAGAACCAGCAGCAGGAGGAAGACAAGCCCGCCGACGAATTCGATGACGACGCCGAGTGCTGTGGCATTGCCGAGCGCGTGCTGGAACAACGTCTGCCCGCCGACAAGCACGGCGATGCCGGCAAGGGCTGCTGCCGGCAGCAGCACGCCGTGACGGCGGGTATCGACGATGCGCTCGGCGAGCGCCGCCACCAGAAGACCGAAGAAGGCGACCGGCCCGACGAGCGCCGTGGAGACGGCGACCAGCGCGGAGACGAGCAGCAGCAGGCCCGTCACGGTGCCCGCCCAGCCGACGCCGAGCCCCGTCGCCGTATCCGGCCCGAGCGAGATGACGTCGAGCACGTGGCGCGCGCGCCAGGCGATGACGGCGGCGACGACCGTGACGATGGCGGCAAAGACCAGGAGGTCGGTACGCACGGCATTGAAGTTGGCGAAGCTCGCCGATTGCACGACGGAGAATTCGTTGGGGTCGATGAGGCGCGCGAGCAGCGAATGCAGACTGCGGAACAGGACGCCGAAGACGACGCCGGCCAGCAGCATCAGCCCCATGTCGAGGCGGCTCTTAAGCATGGGCAGCAGCAACGCCGAGGCGAGCGCCATCAGCACCAGCACCTCCAGGCCGAATTTCAGCTGCGGATCGAGCGTCACGTAACCGACCCCGCCGAGCAGGAAGACCATCAGCATCTGGCCGAAGAGGTAGAGGGCATCGAGGCCCATGATCGATGGTGTCAGGATGCGGTTGCCGGTGACCGTCTGGAAGATCACGGTGGAAATGGCGATCGCCACGCCCACCTGCACCAGAGCCGCAAGCTTCAGCAGCCGCAGTTCCAGCACGAAGGCGATGTTGCCCTTGAGGCCGATTGCCAGGAACGCGGCGGCGGCGGCAAGGGCTGCCGCGGCAAGAGCGAGAAGACGACGGTCAGGCATGGCCGCCACGCCGGAAGAGCAGCCAGAGGAAGATCGCGCCGCCGACCACGCCCATCACCGTGCCGACCGGGATTTCGTAGGGATAGCGGATGAGGCGCCCGACGATGTCGCAGGCGAGAACCAGTCCCGCTCCACCGGCGGCGACCCAGCCCAGCGTGCCGCGCACATTGTCGCCCATCAGGCGCGAGACGATGTTGGGCACGGCAAGCCCGACGAAGGGGATCATGCCGACGACGGCAACGGCCAGCGCGGTGATGACGGAGACGAGGACGAGGCCGATCTGCATCATGCGGGCATAGTCGATGCCAAGCCCGATGCTCGCCTCCCGCCCGAGTGCCATGATGCTCAGCCGGTCGGCGACCACCCAGGCGATGGCGACCATCACGGCAGCGATCCACAGGAGCTCGTAGCGCCCGCGCAGCACGCCGGAAAAGTCCCCGTTGGTCCAGACGGCGAGGAACTGCAGGAGATCAGCCTGCCAGGCTGCATAGGTCGCCGCCGCGCCGATGACCCCGCCATAGACGATGCCGAAGAGCGGCACGAGAAAGGGCTGGGCGGGCGGCAGGCGATGGGCGGTCGCCAGGAAGATCGAGGTACCGAGAAGGGCCGCGCCGCTGGCGACGAGCGTCTTCACGGGCAGCGCGGTGGCGGGAAAGAGCAGCGTGACGAGGAGGATGCCGAGTTCGGCGCTCTGCGCCGTGCCCGCGGTCGCTGGCTCGACGAAACGGTTGCGTACCAGCGGGGTTAGCAAATTCCACAATCAAAATCGCATTTTTACTTGCTAAACCAATCAACATTACTAGACCAATTTGACAGTACACATCGTTAGGAAAACCCCGCATTAACTGTGCTAACAGTGCGCCAAAAAT
>NZ_JAIVFW010000183.1 GCF_020829595.1 Nostoc sp. CHAB 5844 | reverse complement strand
TGGTAATTTCGTTAGGGTTTCAGGTCCGTTTGTGTACACTGGAGGATTTTCTGCTTTAGTTGCTTTTGCTTTCACAAATTTAGTTTGCATAATGTATTCGAGAATAGCAATTAAAAAACAAGACATGGTTTTCGGTGCTTTAGTGTTAGCATGCTTGCCTATATCTGGTTCAAGAACAGTTATTTTTATATGTGTGTTGATCGGTTTATGTTACTTGGTGGCAGAGTTGCCGAGGTTAAAATCTATTTCCTTGCGTAATTTTCGTATTGCAATTTTTTTGACTATTACCTCGGTTTTTACATATTATTCAACCGATCTTTGGACGCCTTTTCAGGTTAGATTGCAAGAGTTGGCTGGTGCTGGGGAAATGGATGCCAGAATTGCGAAGCATTTTTTGAGGACACCTGAAATCATAGAAAAAGTTGGTTTCTTTGGATATGGGCCAGGGGTGGCAAATAACCAAACGCTAACTTTGATTGGTGTTTCTAATTTTATATGGCTCGACTTTTTTCCAGAATCAGAACCAGATAAATTTATTGCTGAGGCTGGAGGCGTCGCTTATATAATATTTTTCTTATTTCTACCTCTCTTTTATTTTTTTAGAATCTTAATTTCTTTAAATAAAGGTATTCCTCATTCAATAAGTTTATACTTGCTTTTCTATAGTTTATTTGTTCTTATCTTTGGGTCGGGTATGAATATAATGCCAATTTTCTATTATTTCTTTTTCTTTTGCTTGGGTGTCAAAGCCGCATGCCGATGATTTAGCTGCGATCGTTTATTGGTGATTTAAAGCCAATATTTGATTGATTTTTGTAAGGTTGATTATGAAAATCGATTTGTGCAAATTTGTAGTGACTGTGAATCCGTAAGCTTCCCCCGTAAACCTCCTCTGACAGCGAACAGATGACACTTTGGAATTTCCTACGTAACGCAGGAGAACGAAGTGGGGAAATCACCATTTACGGGAGGACGTGTCTGAGAAGTTAAACCATCACCCTAGCGCCTTAAGCTGTGAACGCTTTCACAAAACGATTCTGGATGGGTTTTGCAGTGTAACCTTCAGAGGAGCAAGCTGTACACAACACTGGACGAATTATAGGCCGATCTGGATGACTGGTCGATACTAAAACCAGGATCGAACCCATCAGGGTAAGGTCTGTTGCGGACGAACACCGAAGCAAACTGTGATGGATGGACGGGAGGCTAGCAATGAGAAAATAAACCCTTTGGTTTAACTTGACAATCGCGCCGTCAGAAAAACGAAGATTGTCAGATCAGATCTGAACCATTACACCTTATTTGCGGTGATGGCTTGGATGAAAAACATCATGCAAGTTGTGAAAAGTGAGCAATTCAGATGTTTCAGGCTGGATAAGGCGAGACTGGTAACGGTTGGCAACTGAATTTTGCAACGACGACTAATAAATGGCATAAACAAAAGCGATGATAATTAACATACAGTATATGAGGGCTGTAGCCGCTTTGATGGTTGTAGGCCATCACTATTTCGGTGAGCTTATAAGTGCCGGAGAGACTTATGGCAATCTCGAGCGTTTTGTGAGTTTAGGGGCAAGCGGAGTAGATATTTTCTTTGTAATATCTGGATTTATTATTTATATCTCTTGTGAGAGCAAAGACTTTTCTGCTAGTAGATTTTTAATAAACAGGTTTTCTAGGGTAGTTCCTCTATATTGGTTAATTACTATTGTTTATGTTTTAGTACTTTTTCTATTGTCGCCGGGTTTCAGAAATGAACTTTATTCCTCAGGCAAGCTTATAAGTTCACTTTTTTTCCTTTCAGTCCCTTTGGGATATAAGTTTCCTTACGTTATTCCTGGTTGGACGTTGGAATTCGAGATGGCCTTCTATCTTATCTTTGCAATTATTGCCTATTTTTTTGGGCGAATATACGTTGGGGCGATTATAATCTTTCTTGCTTTATTAGCATTCAGCGTATCCCCTCTTTTTGGAGAATTTGCTTTGGGTTTGTTAGCGGCTGCCATCTATAAAAACAAATTTGTTAAAAGGTTTGCGTTTTTCGCTTTCTTTTTTGGCTTGATTTCATTGATTTCTACTTCTCTCTGCTTTGAGGATAATTTTCTAGAAATAAAGGAAAATAGATTTTTTTATTGGGGTGTGCCAGCGTTTTTTCTTGTGCTTGCCAGTGCAAGCTTACCCCATTTTAAATTTAAAATTGGGTTGATTTTGGGTGAATGCTCATATAGCTTATATCTTTTACACGGAATTGTTGCGCTTTTTTTTGGGCAAATATTAAGGGTTACTTTCGGGGTCGAAGTACCTAGAGAGATTTCGCTGTCGGTTAGTTTGGTTTTTAGTGTGTTACTGGCAATTTTAACATTTCGTTTTGTCGAAACGCCAGTTCAAAGTAAATGCCGTATTTTATTGAATAGATATCTTTCGAATTAATTATTATATATGATTAATATTTTTTATTTTAATTATATATTCAAATCTAGTTGTTAATGTGTTTATAAAAATTGAACTACTCTCATAAT
>NZ_JAIVFW010000182.1 GCF_020829595.1 Nostoc sp. CHAB 5844 | reverse complement strand
ATCGAGGCCGTCTATGCCGAAGACGGCGAAGGGCGGCGGCCGGTGCGAACGGCGGTACTGTCGATGGCCCGCAAGAACGGAAAGGCGCAGCTCGCGGCAGGTCTCGGCCTCTGCCACCTTTGCGGCCCGGAAGCCGAGCCGCGCGGTGAGGTCTATTCGGCTGCGCTGACCCGCGATCAGGCGGCGAAGCTGTTTCAGGAAATGTGCGCCATCCTGGCGGCGCATCCGGAGCTTGACGACCGCTGCAACATCATCCGGTTCAACAAGCAGATCGAGGTGCTGACAGGAGACGGCGCAGGCTCGATCTATGCGGCTCTCTCAGCCGATGCGGGCTCGAAGATGGGCCTTTCGCCCTCCTTTATCGTCTATGACGAACTTGGCTCAGCACCGAACCGCGACCTGTTCGACGCCCTCGACACCGCGACCGGCGCACGCGACAATCCGCTGATGGTCTGCATCTCGACGCAGGCCGCCGCCGATCATCACGTCTTCTCCGAGCTGATCGACTATGGCGAGCGTGTCAATTCCGGCGATATCGATGATCCGAGCTTCCATCTGACGCTCTATGCCGCGCCGCAGGACGCCGACCCCTGGAGCCGTGAGGCGTGGATTGCCGCCAATCCAGCGCTTGCCGACTTCCGCTCGCTTGACGACGTGGAACGGCAGGCGGCGCAGGCGCGGCTTGTGCCTTCGAAGGAAAGCGCCTTCCGGAACCTGATCCTCAATCAGCGCGTCTCCGCTGTCTCACGCTTCATCCACAAGGCGGAATGGAACCGGTGCAACGCTGCGCCCGATCTCGCCGCTTTGGCGGGCCGCGAGTGCTATGGCGGCCTCGATCTATCTGGCTCTCGCGACTTGACGGCGTTTGTTCTCGCGTTCCCGGCCGAAGGTCGCCGCTTCGATATTGTCTGCCATTTCTTCATGCCGGAGGCGAACATTGCGGAGCGCTCGAACGAAGACCGCGTGCCTTACGATCTCTGGGCCAAGCAGGGCCATATCACGCTCATTCCGGGTTCAACGATTGACCCCTCATATGTGGCCATGGTGCTCGCTAACGCGGCGCAGACATACGCGCTGAAAACCGTCGCGTATGACCGCTGGCGGATCGAAGACCTGAAACGCGAACTGGGCCTGTTCGGCGGCAACGTGCCACTGGAGCCGTTCGGACAAGGGTTCAAAGATATGTCACCAGCCGTCGATATGCTGGAGCGCTGCGTCGCAGAAAAACTCCTGCGGCATGGTGGGAACCCGGTGCTCAACATGTGCGCGGCGAACGCGGTCATCACTCGCGACCCGGCGGGTAGTAGAAAACTCGACAAAAGCAAGGCGAGCGGAAGGATTGACGGACTTGTTGCATTGGCAATGGCTCTGCAGATTAGTGGAAGGCATGAGCCCGAGGTATTGCCGGCGTGTCTAATGGATTTTCTTTAGCGTATAGGAATTGTCGAATAATCTACGCTTATCGCTGCTCTATCTGTCCTCTCCAAAAACATTGACAAGGAATTATGAGCCAGATCTGCATAACGGCCGGGGCCGACTACTATCTCTTTGATCGGAATTTGGTTGTTCGCCGAACTAGTTTTGACTGGTAGATATGGGATCAATCCATACTTTCCGGCACGGTATTTAATATCCTGGAGCCTGCTTGTTTCCGCTTCAACAACGACAAGGCGCCACTCGCTTTCAGCGAGGAAAGCCGGATTTTTGAGGCGAAGAAGGGAAACTGTAATTAGTGCAGTTATTTGCTTTATGTAGTCTTCAATATCTTCGTCTGTTTTCAGCTTATCGTTGTTTTCTTCTGTGAATTTAACAATACAGTCAATTATACTATTACATATTTTCGTTTGTTCATTGATATCGTAAATCATTTTATAAAGAAAAACCGTATAAGGAAATCCTCTTGACAGATAATCCTTCGTATCTATGGCAATAGAATATGAGACTTGATCTCCACCATAGAACCTCCATTGATTTAGAAGATTCTTCTCAGAGGACATACAGAAAATGAATATATTGGCGACGTTCGCCGAACCGCGCGCATAGGCCTCAAATTTGTTGAGGTTTTCGTGAAGTTCAGCGCTGTCGTTATCTTTGTATCTCTCTCTTAGCAGGAAGAAAAATAGATTAAATCCCCATAGTATTTCTGACGCATCATTTAGATATTTGTAGTGTGTTGCCCAGACTTCATTATTCTGTGTTATTCCGCTAAGACCGTTCGTGTCGGTGTAATGATACAGTGAAAACTCTGGCGCAGAATCTGCTATACGCACACCGGAGTTTTTTTCGTAGTATTCGTGAAAACTAAGAAAATCGATCATTCTTTTCCCTGCTTCCTCATTCGAACGCCTGGACCTTCGCCATTTTCAGCCACGAAAATTATGCCAGCATTCTCCAATGCCATCTGAATTGAGCTTAAAGCATCTGGGCTGCCAGCATAGCGTTCATTCTCGAAATTGGTAATCGTATTTCGATGCACGCCAGCAGCTCTTGCTAAGTCCTCAAGCGACCAGCGCAGGGCCGCTCTCGCCATTCTAACTTGTGCAGGCTTCACAAGCATCCATCCTTGTG
>NZ_JAIVFW010000181.1 GCF_020829595.1 Nostoc sp. CHAB 5844 | reverse complement strand
CCCACTGGCGTCACACCGACTTCAATCTCATGGGCCTGGGCCACCTTGCAGGCCAGCGGCAAGGCCCCGTGCAGCGCTGGGAAGACAACCGCATCGGCTTCACCGAAGACCGCGTCTGGCGCTACGATCCCTGTGGCAACCGCATTGCGCAAATGCAGGCAGACCACAGTCAGCAGCAACTGCACTACGACGGAGCGCACCAGCTCATTGCCGTGCGCAGCAGCCAGATCCAGGGCAACGCCGAGCAGTTGCGCCACCACAGCCGCTACACCTACGACGCCCTGGGCAGGCGCCTGAAGCAGCAGGTCGAAAGCGCGGACTCCACAGAATCCACCCGCACCCACTACTACGGCTGGGACGGCGACCGCCTCATCCACACCGAACGCCTGCAGCACGGCAGCGACACGCGCCACATAGAACACACCATCTACGAGCCCGGCAGCTTCACCCCCCTGGTGCGCCTGAGCACCACGGCCAGCGGCGACCCCCAAGACGAGCCCCACCTGCTGGTGCAAGCCATCGCCGCAGGCCTGCCCGACCCGGACGACCCCAACCACACGCCGGCCCTGGCCCTGATGCAAACCATGCTCGACGCCATGCCGCGCGACATGCAGCAAGACGCGGCCCGCCACCTGCGCCACACCCTGGACCACGGCCTGCCGCCCGGCGCCCAGGCCATACTGGGCGAACAGGCAGGCAGCACCGCCCGCCTGCTCATCGGCATGCAGACCCAACTGCAGAAACAGGAAAAAGAACAGCACGCCCTCATCGCCATCCACCACTACCACTGCGACCACCTGGGCACACCCATGGCCCTGACCGACCAACGGGGGCTAGTCACCTGGGCGGCCAAGCTGGACCCCTGGGGCAATGTGCTGCAGGAATACAACCCGCAAGGCATCCACCAGGCGATCCGGCTGCCGGGGCAGCACCATGACAGGGAAACGGGGCTGTATTACAACCGGCATCGGTATTACGATCCGGTGGTGGGGAGTTATGTGAATCAGGATCCTGTGGGGCTAGCAGGAGGATTTAACCTATCTCTATATGTTTCGTCGCAGCCCCTTGATTGGATTGATCCTCTAGGATTGGATGGCGTTGCAATTGCCGCTGATAGGGCCGCAGGTCTTAACTCAGGATCTCTTATCGATAGCATCAGAAATGCGCCTCGTTCTGATGGCACGCCTTTGGGTGCGGGATGTGGGGATTCAAAGAGTGACAACTTTGTACCAGACAAACCATTTGGGTTCAATTTTCTCCCCGCGTGCCAAGCACACGATAAGTGCTATGGGAACAAGAGTGGACCTTCAAAGGAACAATGTGACAAGTCCTTCAAAGAGGATATGCTAAAAGAATGCAAAGATAAAAGCTGGCCGAAATCTAAAATCTGCAAAGGCTCTGCAAACGATTACTATAAAGCTGTTGATCTTTTCGGGGATAAAGCATTTGATAATGCAAGGAAATAAAATGACTAGAGAAAAAACGTTAAATTACATACTTCCATTTATATGTTTTTTATTTATTTTGATTGCATTTTCATTAATATTTTCTCTTAAATTTAACTCGATACTTGCCGTTAATAATGTTTTAAACAATTTGCTGTTGATTTATTCATCAACATTCCCAATATTTTTATCAATCCTTATGAAAAATCCATTTGCTGTATATGTGGGTTGTGGTTTTTTTATTGTATATGCAATATTTTTCATTATTGAATTCGGTGGAGCTGAATCTGGAGGGGCCTCAATGATTCAGTTGATATTTGTTTTTTGGGGTTTTATTGTGACAGTGCTTGGTGTGGTAATTGGTAAGATTATTTCGAATTCCAGAAAATTGAAAGAATAGCCTTCGCTACTCACAGAGAACGTGCCGTCTATAAGCGGACAGCCTCGCGCCTTCCGTGCACCTAGTTACCACACAGTGCATACGTTCGGTGAAGGTGTTTGTCCTATGGGTGGAATAAACAGTGCACTTGCAGGCACACTTTGGGGCCAAGTTGATAAAAATGTCTTCGAATATGCGGAAAGCTGCAAATGATTAAGTTAATACAGCCAAGCATCGTTTCATCTGTAATTATTGGATTTCTCTTTACGGAGTTAATGACGGATGAAGATTATAAATCGCTTTATGTTTATTTTTTCTAATTCGTTTTTCTGATTTCGCTTTCTCTTAATTTTTTGTTTCAATTATTTCTTGGGCATTTAAAAAACAAATACGGCATATTTTTCTATTTCTGTATCTCTGCAACTATTGGGGCACTTGCAGTCATCACAATTAAGAAATTATTTTTCAATTTATCCTTGGCAATTGATCTTCTCGATTTTTATTATCTGATATTTGGTTTTTTTGCTGGCATCATTTCGTCTATGATTTTTGTAATATTTGAAATAAAAAATAAACCAATTTGAATGTGCCAGATGGGGCGATTTTATGCTGAGCGCCATGCGCACAGCCTGCAGCCCAGCGCCCAGGCGATCCTAGGCGAACAGGCCGAGGCCACACGCCTACTGAGCGGCATGCAGGCAAAACTGCAGGAACAGGAGCGGCAACAGCGCATCGCCATCCCACTACCACTGCGATC
>NZ_JAIVFW010000180.1 GCF_020829595.1 Nostoc sp. CHAB 5844 | reverse complement strand
CGAGAATTGAGAAGATGGTTTTGGAGCGGGCGAGGGCTTTTTCTTGATAACCGGATGCACCTGGTGCAGTGCCGTCGATGCTGCCGCGTTCGTCGTCGACGTTGAAGATGCCGAGTTCGTTGAGTAATTTGGAACTGTGTCCTTTGATTTGGATTTTGATTTTGACTTTGGTCAGCTCGCTACCGCCAATTTGGAAGATGTCGTCGTTGGGGTTGGTGAAGTTACCTTGGGTAATGGGCGTGTTCAACAGTACTGAGACGTTGTTGCTGCCAACGTTTGCCGTAGCTAAGTCGTCTCTGCCATCATCGTTGAAGTCTCCGACTGTGACTGACTGAGGATTAGTCCCAACGCTGAAGTTGCTGGCAAAGGCAAAGCTACCACTGCCAATTCCTAGCAGTACTGAGACATTGTTGTTGACTTGGCTTGCTACAGCTAAGTCGTCCTTGCCATCACCATTGAAGTCTCCGACTTTGACTGAATAGGGATTAAACCCAACACCGAGGATGCCGGCGGAGTCGAAGCTACCACTGCTATTTTGTAACAGTACTGAGACGGTGTGGCTGCCAAGTTTTGTCACAGCTAAGTCGTCTTTGCCATCACTGTTGAAGTCTCCGACTGTGACTGACTGAGGATTAGACCCAACGTAGAAGGTGCTGGGAGAGCCAAAGCTACCACTGCCATCTCCTAGCAGTACTGAGATGTTGCTGCTGTATAGGTTTCCCACAACAGCTAAAGCTAAGTCAAGGTTGTTATCACTGTTGAAATGTCCGACTGTGACTGAAACGGGATTAGACCCAACGCTGAAGTTGCTGGCGGTGCTGAAGCTACCACTGCCATCTCCTAGCAGTACTGAGACGTTGCTGCTGTTAAGGTTTACCACAGCTAAGTCGTCATTGCCATCACTGTTGAAGTCTCCGACTGTGACTGACTGAGGAGAAGACCCAACGCTGAAGTTGCTGGCGGTGCTGAAGCTACCACTGCCATCTCCTAGCAGTACTGAGACGTTGTTGCTGCCTTGGTTTACCACAGCTAAGTCAAGGTTGTTATCACTGTTGAAATGTCCGACTGTGACTGACTGAGGCAAAGACCCAACGCTGAAGTTGCTGGCGGTGCTGAAGCTACCACTGCCATTTCCTAGCAGTACTGAGACGTTGTTGCTGCCTTGGTTTGCCACAGCTAAGTCGTTCTTGCCATCACCGTTGAAATCTCCTACTGTGATTGAATAGGGATTAGTCCCAACGCTGAAGTTGCTGGCAGGGGCGAATGATACTGATGTTGTCATTGTTTGTTTCTGTATATGTGTTTGCTAACTAATCAGCAACGCCAAAAATTACAGTTCTGTGCGTGGAGAGCAGTAAAAAGGTATTTTTTTTCATTATGAATATAATTGCCGATTAGCTAGTATCTTTGATAACTCTTACTTTTGATAGTTGTCAAAGATTAATTGCTTATAAATAAATCCCAATAAGATAATTAGAGAAATTCAAATATTGTTTACTCTAGTGTTTTTACTTAGAAAATAAACTCTCAACGTTCCAACAACAGAGATTACACTGAGTTTTTTTCTCTCTGACTAGCAGGTAAAATCTGCGGTGAGTTAGCAACTATAGCTGGAAAATGCAGCAACAAGATAGTATAGAAGCAGGAACTATTATGTATAGATACTCATGTCTGCTAAAGATGTCTTTCATGAAGTTGTGAAAATAGCTTTACAAAAGGACGGTTGGCAGATAACTCATGACCCGCTTTTGTTTAACGTGGGTGGTGTAAAAATGTCCATCGATTTAGCAGCCCAAAAGCTAATTGCCGCAGAAAAAGAAAACGAAAAAATTGCTGTTGAAGTCAAGAGTTTTTTGGAAAAGTCGTCTGCTATTTCAGAATTCCACACGGCGTTAGGACAGTTTATTAATTATAGAGGTGCGTTAAGACGACGAGAACCAAAGCGAATTTTATATTTAGCAGTACCTTTAACAACTTACACAACATTTTTTCAACTTGATTTCCCCAAGGAAATGGTAGAAGAAAATGAAGTCAAAATGATTGTTTATAATGTTGAAACAGAGGTAATTGTTGAATGGAAAAACTAGCACAATATCGCCAAATTGTACAACAAATGCTTTCTGAGTATGGCCAGCAAAAACCTGCTTATGGCGATATTGAAGTAGAGACAATTTTTGATACTGAACGCGACCATTATCAAATTGTTTATCTAGGTTGGGAAGGTCAGAACCGGATACATAGTTGCATCATTCACATTGACATTAAAGGCGGGAAAATTTGGCTGCAATGGAATGGTACGGAGGATGATATTGCAGTTGATTTGGTTAATGCTGGAGTGCTGAAAGAAGATATTGTTCTGGGATTTCAATCTCCGTTTATGCGACAGTTTACGCAATATGCTGTAGGTTAGTAGGTTAGTAGAGACGTAGCAATGCTACGTCTGTACAGAGTTAATATGTATTGTAATTCCCGTGAAATATTCTAAGCAGAAACAGTCAAACTCACCTTGACAATCACATCATTGAAATCATTATCACCACCAACCAAATCCTCAAAGCCAAAAGTATTATCACCCAGTATCCTGACATGCTGAGCATTGTCAGAATTCGCTCCCAAATA
>NZ_JAIVFW010000017.1 GCF_020829595.1 Nostoc sp. CHAB 5844 | reverse complement strand
CCCAGATGACATTTTGAATGTCACTTCGCTGGAGGGTATACAGGGTACTTTCGGAGGGGAACGAATATACTTGAAAAAATTGGCAAAGATTAAAAATTATGAACGCCACAAAAACGCTAATAGCGGTTAATACTTCCAGTCCTCAAGGGATGACGGTAACGTTAGAATCTACTAGTTTATTTTTAGGCATTCTCGTAAGTGTATCAATGCTTGTGGGAGTAACCATCAAAGTAATTAGTAAATTTAATTCAATCAGTAATTCAATTAGAGATTTAAGAGAGGATGTCAACAAACTTTCAGCGATAGATACAACTATTAAAGGGATATACAAAGATGTTTTGTTACTTGATAAACGGTTTGATATCCACGTACAGGATTACACCAATAGAAAGGACACAATACAAATGTTGTTAGGGCAATTGAATGAGAAGATTGACCATAAATCAGAACGGTTCGAGGGTGAAATTAAGGATATAGAGAGATATCTTGAAAAGCGGGAAGATTACAAGATTCGTTCTAGTGCTACAGAGTAGGGCATAAAAAAAAAGACCACCTAATTAATGTTTAGGTGGTTTTTATTGTTGGTTGGCTAGGTTTATTTGTCTCGTTCTTGCAGTAGCTTGTTAATTAGTTCTTGTTGCTGTCGTAGTTGTTCTTTGAGTAAGTCTAACTCTGTTTGTTGTTTTACTTCTGGATTAACTCTCTCAGCAAATATCGCTACATCTTGATAGTGTTTATTAGATACATCTATGTGATGACCACACCATTTGCTAACTATCTTTTCATCAATTCCTAAGTCGAATACAGCATGAGTAATAAATGTGTGTCGTGTGTTGTAGGGTGATAAGTATTTAGTGAGTTTATCCTGTTCTATTAATGTTGGGATTATTCCTTTGAGTCTTATAAATTGCGACCCTCGCCAAGAGTTACCAAAAGTATTGTCATTTATTATTTTTCCTGCTTTACTTTCAAACACTACATCATGAGGTTTTTTTTCCGGAATCGATTTCAGAAGATTCCAAAGTTCTCCATCTTTAGGCATCGGAAACCTACGTTTTTCCTCTCCTTTATAAGTTCTATCGTTTTTAAGTGGATAAAACTTCTTGGTTATCTTGTCATACGTCCATGCAATTATTACTCTTTCTTTATCCCATTCAACATTAGACCATCTAAGTGCTATTGCTTCACCCGTTCTACATCCAGTAAGAAATTTGAATTTTAAGAAGTTATACCAGTAGGGACATTTATCTTTGCAGTAATCAAGTATTGCTTGTGCCTCATCCCATGTATAGGCTTTTGATTGGTCAAGTACATCATCATCTATTTCTACTTCTTCTTGTGCTTTACCCTTAGCACCTTTATTTACTATCTCCTCAGCCATACCTTCATAAGGGTCGTGAGATAGTAATTTATTTTTCATTCCCAACCGATAGGCTTTGGATAAGCAAGAAAGTAATCTTTTAACGCGTCGAAATCCTCTATTCTCAATCAACCAATTCCTGATTTTTAACGGGTCTTCTGACTTAGTAGCTTCTATCGCTAATTCAAGGTATTTTTTGTATTCACCTCGATGTACTTTCTCGTACATACTCTCTCTCAACCCTGGTTTCCTATACTCACAATACATATCCCAAACTTCAAGTAGCGATAATTCCGGCTTCGGTGGTAGTTGGTCATCAGATGGCAAACCACCCTTTACTACTCTCAGCTTTGCTCTTAATCCATATTCCTCAAGAATCTCTTGATAGCGTCCAGCGTTGAAGTTTCCGTGTCCATCATCAAGCTTTCCCTCTTCAAGCTCTAGCTGTAGCCGTCGCTGCAATTTAGTCGCTATTGCTTCCCATCCATCAACCATTGAAATACCAGTAGCAAGCTTTATCTGTTTACCATCACTGCAATAGTTACGGGGAAAGCACGCTTTAATGCTCTTGCTGTCTTCTCTTACTGTTACTTGACCTTTCTTAGCCTTACCAGTTGGTGTTTTACTGCTGTTTACCATAATGCTCATTTAATGCTCAAAGTTGGATGCTCAATCTCTTTATGATTGGTATGTAAGCATTATATGATATTCATCACTCATCGGACACAGTGAGTGGTAGGTATATCTAAGTCTTGATCAAGTTAGACTTTTTTCTGAAAAATTTATGGTGGTGTATGATGCAACCAACATTTGTTCAAAGACTTTAGCAAGAGCCGTTTGAAACCGCTGGCGATGTTTGAGTTTAAAAAATGGTCGGACTATTTCTAAATCTTTGCTGCAATCTTCTTGTTGAGCGCAAACTCGAATCGCTCGCAAAGTTCCTAACTGAATTTCTTTTTTTACCATTAACTCAGAAATTCCTGTTGCACCTACACCGCTTTCGACAGCGGCTTTAGCCATTTCGCCACTGTTGAAGACTAAAATTACATTGAGTTCACTCAGATTAATACCCCAATTTTGTAGGGCTTCTTCAAATCTTTGTTGGGTTCCAGAACCTGGTTCTCGCATTACCCAAGGAGTTTGAGTCAGTTCTGCAACAGTAATTTCTCCGCGCTCAAACCAAGGGTGAGTTTCGCCGACAACGATTTGTAAGCGATCGCTCCCGACTATTTCTAGCTCTAAAGTATTCTGTAGGGCTGGTTTAACATCGCCTTCTACTAAACCTATATCAAACTGCCCCATTGCGGTTCCTTCACAAATTGTTTCGGCATTAGCTAAACTACAGTCAACGGAAATCTGCGGATATTTACTTTTAAATTCACTGATTTTACTCGGTAGCCAATAGTTACCAATGGTTAAACTGGAGCCTAATTTTAATTCGCCTCGTTGCAGGTTGTTCAATTCCCGCAATCCCCGTTCTGTTAACGTCACTTGGTCGAGAATTTTTTGTGCTTCTACTTGTAATAACTTCCCAGCTTCGGCAATCTCAATATGGCGACCGATGCGATGAAACAGTTTGACTCCGTATTCTTGCTCTAAGTTGTGGATTGCTGCACTGACGGCTGGCTGGGTAATATAAAGCTCTTCGGCCGCACGAGTAAAGTGTAGATGCTCTGCTACAGCGAGAAAGATTCTGATCTGCTCCAGCGTCATCCCTGCCATACTAAACTATTCCTAAAAACCTTGATGTCAAAATTTAATCACTTATATTTATAATTTTGACAAATAAAAACATTTGATTCTATTGATTAGATTGTCTACAGTAAAACACAAGACTAATAAATACCCACATTAATAATGGGTGTACTCAAATATGAGAAAATCACGTTGGGCGCTCGCTGTTTGATAGATGAATTGAAAGAGAATAAATAACCAAAGTTAGAAAACGAGCAGAACGATACCTAATCCCAAAAAAGCTTTAATTTTGGCTAATTTTTGGAAGTAATAGTGTTATTTAGACTTGTGTTATTACCATATCTGCATTAAAATAAATTTTGGCAAAAATGTACGAGCAAATTAAATATGTTTTCCAAGTGCGATCATCGCACAAATTGCGAATTATCTGGAAGGAAATTTGCTATTATTTAGGCATTTTTTGGAGGGGAGCCTCTTGGGGTTTAAGGGTGTTATTGATGCAATTAGAGTCTAAGCCAGCAGAAGAAAACAAAGAAAAGAAGAAGCTAGGAAGGCTAAATCCATCAAGAATCAGGGATCATTTAGCTAATGAACGTACCTACCTGGCTTGGATGCGAACTGCGATCGCGCTTTTGGGTTTTGGTGTCGTTATCGTCCGTCTGCGTGTTTTTCAAGTCCCTCTGTCCCCAACTCCTGGCAATGGCTGGAAGTTGGGTTTAGTCTTTTCGCTGGTTGGTTTAGTTACAGTATGGCTATCAACGGCCCACTATTTTGCAGTACGCCGTGATATTGAAGATGATAATTATGAACCTACAGACCGCTGGGTAATTCTCTTTAGTCTGGCAATTATGATTCTCGGCTCTGGAGTCATTTATTATGTTTTTACTACGCCTCTAAGTCCTTTGAGTCCGGTGATTCCAGATTAAATTGTTAGTGGTACTGCCAGTAGTTTGGTTTGAGAGGATTTTAGCCTAATTTTTCTTTAGATAGCTCAGTTTTTTCCCGTCGTTCTACTTACGCCAGCAGTCTTTGACCGATTCAGGAATTGTTCAAATGGCTTGTCTAGCAGTAGATTGTCTGAATTAACTAATGAGGGTAAAAACATCTTTCAGTATTTCAACTGATTGCATGAGTAGATAGCAAAGGTACAACTTGTAGGGTACTAAAGTGTGACAAGTGGGGAAAACAAATACCCACTTTTTTTACTCTCAATTTACTTAATTTATGAAAGTTACATTGATTAAAACGCCGTACGTAGTCATCGGCATTCTCATGGTAGTGAATTACGTACTTTTCCTGCTAGTGGTCAAGTATTTAGATGACATTAGTTTGTTATTTGGTAGTTGATATTGTAGTTAACTGCTTGGTTGGCTATAGCGGGAGGCAGGAGGCAGCTATGCTGGAGTAAAAGTATTACTATTCCTAGCTTTCACGCTTGTCATTATGTCCTAACAGATCTGGTTACGGCTATATAGTTACTAATTAGCTATTGTACGAGCGCTTTAAGAAGCAGCGAAGGCATAGCTAGAAGCTGAAGTGATTACAGCAGATTTCAAAAAGCGTAAAGTACACCATTTAAGTCTCAAAGCTATGTATAGAGCCTATTCTTATTCTGAATTCTGACCGAAAAAGGTAAAAGTAAAAAGTTAAAAGGCAAAAGAAAGAACAAGAAAAAATGGTTACAAGCCCCTAAATTTATTTATGGAACGAAATAAAAACATTTATTTCGAGATGCGTAGCACGAGAAATAATATGTTCTTATTAAATTACCTAAATTTATTTATGGGGATTATCTTTTTACTTTTTACTTCTTAATTCTATATTCAGAATTCTGCTGTAGTATTCATGCTGTTGAGTAAGTATTAATAAATATTTGTATTGCTCAATACATGAAGTTAATATTTTTTGATACGTCTTTTGAAAGTGGGCGCAGCTTCTAAAAATTGAATAGACTGCAAATAACAACATACCAAGGACACGCGGGTAATTTTGGGAACGGCTATAACTCCTTAGTCGTTTCCATTCTTTGCTGTTTTAACCAAGCTCAATTTTGATCATACAGTCGTCATAAGATACTTATACTTGTTTGTCTGAGAGCGATCGCCTCATTAAAAAAGTTGATTTAAGGTGAGCTAAAGCTTTTTACTATGAAGATAGTATAAAAATAACCTTTGAGCAAGAGATTTCAGGATATTGATCAATGAAAAGAGTTCTGGAACCAGAAGTGATGGATACGTCGGAAGAAGCGATTGAGTACGACGCAATGGACTTCACAGAAGTAAATACTGCATTTGCACGACATACTATTGAATTGGCTCCACAATCCGGTCTGATTCTTGATGCAGGTACAGGTACTGCTCGCATTCCAATTTTAATTTGCCAGCAGTGTCCACAGTTGCAGATTATCGCCAGCGACTTGTCCAAAAATATGCTGCTCATTGGCTCAAAAAATGTCGAGCAAGCTGGCTTGCAAAAACAGATTTCTTTGGAATTAGCTGACTCCAAACAGTTACCTTATCAGGATAAGCAATTCGATATGGTCATCTCGAATAGTATCGTTCACCATTTGCCCGATCCACTCTCTTTCTTTCGAGAAATTAAGCGAGTACTGAAGCCAAACGGAGCAATTTTCATCCGCGATTTAATTCGACCAGACGATGAAGCAACGATGAATGCTTTAGTTGAGAGTATTGGTACAAAGTCAGAGTACGATGATCGCCAAAATATGTTGTTTCGAGATTCTCTCCATGCAGCCTTTAGACTCGATGAGGTAAATGAACTCGTGCAGAAGGCTGGTCTGGAAGGGGTAAAAGTATATCAATCATCTGATCTCCATTGGACAGCGGAAAGAAAGTATTTAGGAGCCAGAGAGTGAAATGTCACGGCGATCGCTTTAAATGCTTCAGCAACCTCCCAGCTATGGTAAAACCTAAGAACGCTCCACCTGCCCAGAAAGATTTGTATGGGTTATCCGCCTTCAGTATATGGTTCATCACCACTGTCTTCGGTCTGCCTTGCTTTTCCCACTGCTGCCATTGCCAAGTAGTCATGCGGTAAGGTCGGTGATTTCCATCCTCGCAGATCCATTCTTGAGTAGGAGTTTTCAGGCAGAAGTAAACGCGATCGCTCATTTGTCCCTTCCAGGCGATCGCCGCTGAACTAACACCAACAATCAGACTTACACCAATAGCAGCAACCTTTAACTGAAAAAATGCTGCGTCAAAATTGATTATCAAGTCCGATTCCTGGGATTGTACTAGTTCTTGGTGTGCTTGGGTGAGATAATCCATATTGTTAAAATTCCAATTAACACTGCAACTACTACCGGAGTTAGCACACCGGACAAATCTTGTTTTTCGACAGGCTCATACATTTGAATGTTTTCGGAAATGGCATGATTCTTTGACTGATTTGCTTCCCACCATTCCTCAATTGGTTCTGACAAAGCACACAACAGGGCTATTGTTGCTGATGCGCCAGTCATTAAGTTCGTTACGCGTTTATCCTTTCTTGCCCCTGTAGCAGTAGCAGTCAAGTAAAAATGCGATATTCCCAACGCTAATATCATCCCAGCAGGGTGAATCTGTAGTAGGTGAACAGTGAAAACTACAGCTGAGTTTAGGCAAGCACCCGCCGCTATCTCACAAGCATTGCCAGCATAGCGAAACGAAAGATTTTTATTGTTCTGTAATGGTTCGTTCCGTTCTGGTTTTTTTTGTTTTGCTTGAAGTTCAGAGCGCCTCAAGTCAGCACTCTGACTTCTCTGTTGCTGCAATCCAAAAGGATTAGTTAGAGCGTTTTTTTGGTTATTTCTAGCCAGCACTTTGCTTGTCCCAAGCGCGATCGCCTAATTTATCGCATAAATTCGCTCATCCTCGATTCTTACCATTGGCAGAAACACTATCAGCCAAGAAGATGATTGCACTTGTATCAATTTCAAAAATACTCATCTATCTGCGAGCGCGACATTGTAGTTGGTAGCGATTACCCCGCCATGTTGTCCAACCATCTGCAATTTTAGTACGACAGGCAATCCAATGTGATTTGTGTCCAGATCTTGACTTCGTTTACTTGATAAATTGTCTCTAATTAGGAAGCGTTAGATTTTATTTGTTGTAGAAAGTTGATATTCAGTTCCAGCTTATTTCCTAGCCAAAGAGCATGTGCTGTATGGTCTGTAACATCATCGCTTGTCTCAGGATGGACGAGAATATCTAACCCTTCACGGTTCAGCATTAGCCAGGGTACAACTTGAGGAAATTGGTTTGGTGCGAAGGCGACTTGATACATTGATTTTGGATGTGGCCCAATAGGCTGATCATGCCAGCGTCCCAGCTGCACTTCAAATCTTGTACCTAATTCTTCGCGGATTCTAGCGGCAATACTACGAGTTTCTGGATCATAGTAGATATGTGCATGAAAACCGATGATGATGCTATTTTCTTTCATAGCTTTACCTAGATTATTTTGTATCATTTTAATAAATAACGCCGTGTGCAACTAACTTTCTTTCAAACCTAACCCCCAACCCCTTCCCTACGAGGGAAGGGGAGCAAGAATCAAAGCCTCTCTCCTGGCAGGGGAGAGGAATGGAAGTGGGGTTTCCAAAAGTAAGTTGCACATCGCGTTAAATAACGTCTCAAAAAAGCATTGACCTCATCAACGCTTAACCTCACTGTCGTAATCTTCGGACTTGAACTCTGCACGCTCTACTGGATTATAAAATCCATGACATTGGCAATTGGGCATTAAATGAGGAACTGCCAAACCCAAACTTTTATTCATAAATTAGTTTTATCAATTTAACAAATAAATCAAGTTGCTGATATTAAATACTCTGCATATACTGAACCTAACATACTGAGTATTCAGTATATCTTTTACCAAAAACTAAAAAATATCTGCTCTTAGATAGAGGTAAAAAATATCAGATATGCTCAATAATTTTCTTCCCGACTCAAAGAGATTACTTATTTTTGTCATTAGGAGTGCTATATGAATAACCATCATCAAGTAGACAAGCACAACTTTCTTTATCAGAACTACCAATATTCAGGTGAATTCACACCAAACAATATGGTATTCAATGCTAACCTTCAGGAATTTTCACAACGAGTAGGCTATATCTGTAATCTTCAGACTGCGGGAAAACTCTCTGTTTACGAGTCTTACAAGCAAATTGAGACACTTTGGAAGCAGCTAAAATATACTTTCCAAACGTTAAATATTGAAAAAGACACAAATTTTTGATAGCTATGAACAACCACACTTTTATATCCAAGCCAGTTGGTGAAACAACTGATGTCGAAGTTTGGCTTGCTAGGGCTGGGTTAAAATTTGAAGATTTAGGTCAAGATGCTACTAGTAGAGCTATCCGTATGCAATGGCGAGAATACCAAGCTGCGGTGCAGAGATGCTGTATAGTTCTGCACTTACCACCAGATTCTATTCAACTGAATGGTGTTTATGCCCATCTGAGAATACCTCGTGTTGCATCGACAAACTTTGAGATAAATTGTTAGGCTTTATCCGGTTATCAAATCAGACTAAAGATATACAGTTCCTAATCATATGATGCGATCGCACGTCCCTGGCAATCCGCCGGCCTCTCTCACCCTGCCACCTTCATGAAGTCTTCTAGCCCCACAACTGCATCCTCCGGCTGGGTGTACTTGATGCTGTCTACACCGTTAGACCTTAGCGAAGCTTTATATCCGACTGGGTAAATCTATTTGTCTTAACTTTCCTGAGTCTGCTGTTTGACGTGTTCTAAAAACTCATCAACAGTACCCGTTTTTCCTTCATTCCTTAAACGTAATGCCATTGCATGAATCGCATCCTCATCATCCCTGTGAGCTAATATGTACTCTCTTAGGTCTTTGATGGTCATCTGTTCAAAATTCGGCTTCTGTTGACTTGCTGAATGTCAGCAGATGCTCTCGATCTGCGATCGCATTTCTCGAATATATTCAGATTCGCTGGAAGATACAGTCAAGAATTTGTTGCAGTCGTTGGGGAAGTTGAATCGGCCATACTTGACTGCTGTGTAAGAGAAATTGTTGAGTGTTTTGGAGTTGGAGTACAGAAATGGATAAGCCGCCAAACGCGTTTATCACTCTCAGCATTGCCCCAAATCGAGAATCTTTGACTTTTAGAAGCATATTTAAAATACTTTATTTACCTATTTACCAAATTTTTTAATAATATCAAGTCATTAGTATAATTTAAACTGTCTGTAGATAGATAGTAATAATCTGAATAAAAGTATATCTTCAGTAACGAAAGATACAGAAACTCTTAAACACATGGCTGATATCGTTGATACTGCTGTAAATGCTGGTTCCTTTAACACTTTAGTAGCGGCAGTACAAGCTGCTGGTTTGGTGGATACTCTCAAGAGTCCTGGCCCATTTACAGTCTTTGCACCGACTGACGAGGCATTTTCTAAGCTACCCGCAGGGACAGTAGACTCACTGCTTAAAGACATTCCACAACTCACAAAAATCCTCACTTACCATGTTGTTTCTGGGAAAGTGCTGGCAAGCGATGTCGTCAATTTAGACTCGGCTCCAACTGTTGAAGGAAGCAGCATAAGAATTGACGCGTCTAATGGTGGTGTAAAAATTAATGACGCTACAGTTACCACGCCAGATGTGGAAGCTGATAACGGTGTGATTCATGTGATTGACACAGTATTGATTCCGGCATAAGCATTTGTTGAAATAGCAAATTTCTATTCATATTTGTGGGGCAGCAATGAGATTTAATTGCTGTCCCACAAATGTTTGAATGTAATTTAGTTTTATGTTCCCGGACGAGAGCGAATATGAGGGTGTATTATGATGGCGATCGCCTAACATTTCTAACAAAGGGCCATTCACGTCAAATTTCACCATAGTCACCGACGCGACCAAAATATTCACCCGATAGCGATCGCGTCCCAAATCAACTGCCAGTAAACTGCAAAGTATAATCCGAATCGGGGTGTGCAGATTTTCGGCTAACTCATTATCCTCACATTCAGAGATGGTTCGCCAGCGCGTTGCGGGGATTCCCCCCGTTGTAGCGACTGGCGAACCCGAAGGGTAGGAAATAGTTTGTAGTACCTATCTCATGGTCAGCCTTCATTCAAGCGTCTTTTCCAAATCTCATAGCTATATTCTCCAAATATTTGCGGAACATCCTTTGTGGGATGAAAAGTTTGGTTGGAAGAATCTCTTGAATAATTTACGTCTTATTGTTCAACCAATCATCCTTTTCAATCTGATTAAACCTTGGCTAAAGGTATTTTCTATTCCCCAACTTAATAGCGGATTTTCTGACCTGATTAGCATCATGAATACCTTGCACAATTATCTGTTTTTATCCCTTTGGTCAGACTTTTTCTCTTTTTCCTCTGCCTAGAGTGACAAAAGAATGATGCCATATATTACAGATCAACAACTACCAGTCCAATTGGAGCTGAAATTTCTGGCAGACCAATTGTTGCGACCTGAGCTAAACCGCCATCAATACTACTATTAGTCAGTCGCAGCACATTAATTTCCTTGCTGATTGATAGTAACTGGTACATATATCTTCCAGCTTTATCTATGGCAAGATCTGCGGAACCACAACCAACTTTATGCGTACTGTGCGTACTCAACCTAGTTAACCCACCATTGCTATTGACAGCATAAAGGGATATGGAACTAGGCAGTAAGTTAGAAACCCAGGCTACTGCCCCATCCGGGCGAAATACTGCCCAGCAAGGATTTTGTGATGTTGGCTCATTAACCGCATTCACCTGATTAAGATTACCCTGTTCATTAACTAGGTAAGTAGCATTTCCTGGCAAACCGGAAAGGTTGACAAGTAAAACTGAATCTGAACCAGGACGGAATGCTCCTCCAAAGGCTCCCGCCTGATTTTCTAGTAAAGAAGCACGGATCAAGCGGCCATTGCTATCTACTTGGAAGCTATCAATGATACTGCTGCCAATTCTTGTACCGATTAATACATCACCAGTACTATTGAACAATACTAAACCAAGTTGATCGGCAGGATTCAGGTTGACGGTTGAGCCTTCCAGTGGTTGTAATGAACCATTATTAACTATGAATCCGGTGTAGTTGGAAGGGGTTCCAACATTGGCTACATACAGGACTTTGCGGCTGAGTGCTAAACTCACAGGAAAAAGACCGCCAGAAGCAACAGGAGAACCTATTAGCTGTAGAGAACCATCTTGCCTAATAGCCAGCACTGAGATATTGGCACTCCCAGGGTTAACAGCATAAAGATATTGACCATCAGTGACCAAAGAACTTTGTGATACGCCCAGAGCATTAATACTGCCACTGCCACCAGTTGGATAGGAATCCAGATAAAAGAGTCGACCAGTTCTAGGATTGCGTGCATAAGCAGCAATAGTATTTTCCCCTATCGTGTTATTGGCGATTACATAGACAAAGCTTCTAGTCTGTCTATAAGGAAACTCATAAGGCCATTGTGCAACTGCCTTGTTTGTTAGATAAGCTAGGGAACTTATGGTAGTACCTGCGATCGCCAGATAACCAAACCGCCGACGTGTCAACTTATTGTTCATATTCTCCTCCTAAAAATTTGGAATTTTTACATTATTATCTTACCTGTTTAGCTACTCTCAAATAGATTTTTATTTATCTCTATAATGACTTATTTAGTTTTTATGCGATTGTTTCAATCTGCAACTATAGTCAATAGTGGTTTTGTTGGATGAAAGAAAAAAATGAACTGCTTTCAATTCATTAAGGAATTGAATGTTACCACTCCAGCTTGAAACAAGTATATGGTATTGGTAAATTTATGTTGAGCCAGTGCGTTGGGCGGGTTCCCCGACATGAAGCAACTGGCGAACCCGTAAGAGTGAAAACAACTGAGGCAATTAAAACTTACTTATTTATTTAAATAGTCTTGACTAGAGCAAATTCTGTAGCTGTTCAACTCAATAAAACAGCAGTCCAAATTGAGAATCAAACAGTAAGCTTGAAGCTTATGAGCAAAACTTCTGGCGGAATCTTTTAAACACCCATATAATACAACACAAAAAGTACTATCTGTCCGTTCGCTGATTTTCACCTCAGAAAAAGGAATTAAGTCTTGCAGAGTAATAGTTCTAGCAAATAAAGAGAAAGAGGCATTTTCATGGTGGAAAGAATCTGTTTTTGAAGCTGATTAAGAGGCGTAATAAAAATAGTAGAATCAGGGAGAAAGTACAGAGTGATGTGACAAAAGGCTCTAAGTAATTGCTCCGCAGAAGGGCGATCCGTTTTTCGTTTTGGATTGCCATCATAGAGACCTTGTAAAGATTGTTGAGATTGTTGTAGTGCTTGACGGACAATAAACTCAATTAAAGTAAAAACTCGCAAGGCGATGTTTAACGAAAACATCAAACCAGTGATTCTGTTTTGGTTTTGGAAGTAAATGGGTAAGGCAGGTAAAGAACCTCTTTTAAAACGATGAAGACCACGCTCCAGAAGCCATTCATCCCGGTAATACATCACCGATTGCGATAAAAGTTAACTCAGCAGCCACAGCATTTGTGACATACAATCTCCAACCTGCTAAAGCTTCTGCTTCTTTGATAGCGTCATCAATGTAGGTCTGTTATTGATTTTTTTGTACAAGCACTACTTGCTGACTCTATTAATTCTCAGTCTCGCCCTTCCCTAGTTCCTCAATTTTAGACCTGAATCCTTACATTTTTGGCGATCGCGGTTATGTTTCTCAGAAATTAGCTGCTCAACTTTTACAAGACTTCGGCATTCAGTTTTTTGCTAAACCCCGTCGCAACATGAAAAACAAGTTGATGCTTCTCCATGACAAGCTTTTATCTCGTAAACGCTCCATTATTGAAACTATTAATGACCAACTCAAAAATATTTCTCAGATTGAACATTCCAGACATCGAAGCCCCGTGAACTTTTGCGTTAAAGTTCTGTGCGGATTAATTGCTTATTGCCACCAACCTAAGAAACCCAGCCTTCAGATGGACTGGCTTTTATCTCAAACAGCTTAACCCGAACTCAGGTTAAATAAGTGAAATTATTCAGAAGCATCAAAGGATTTAATCTGAAAGTATAAGTTGTCAAAATCGGAGAGCTTATGCGTTAAAATAATGTTACTTAAAGGATAAATGTTTGCCCTAAAAAGTCTGTAATGCTTATTCTTTATACTTATCCTTTAAATAACATTATTGCTTAAAAGTCCCTTATCCAATAGCCTAGGTATTATTGCTCTTTAATGACTTACGCTTGAAGACAGCACCAAATCCTAAAGCTGCTGCTGTAGCAATAAGAGTTGAGGGTTCAGGAACTGCTTGAGGATTAGTAACGGTTACGCTACCTCCAGGTACAACGTTCACTCGTGTTGGAGAACCAAAATTGTTTAATTGCTCAAAAGGTACGTACCCTGGTATCGCTTGGCTGCTAACGTCGAATGTCCCCGTAAATGAAGCGTCAGCAAGAATAATTTGATCGCCAGGGACTTGGAAAATAGTATTGGCAACAAACGATTCATCGGCAAAATCTCCGGTGGCTGTAACATTAAATGCCGAAAATGGAGTTGTTGCTCCTGGGGAAGTGCTACTAGCAAAAGATAGAACAGGGCGAGCTTCTTCTATTACACCAGTTGGCGTAGCAAGAAGCGTTGCCCCAGAAACTAACCTAGCACCGCCAGTCCCTTCTGAATAATCCTGAATGTCAAATACAAAACTACCGAAATCTCCAGGTTGTACAACACCGCCAAAAATAGTTGCAGATACTTCGCTGGTGTTGTTGTTAGCAATTTGAGTAATGGGAAACTCTTCAGAGGTTATAGAGTTAATAGTGACCGGGCGACCATCAATACCAGAAATAACGAATCTATTACCGATTGCAGGAAAGTTTGATGTATTAGGGCCTCTAGTCACCAAGATCGCTGCCTGAGTAGGAGAGCTTAAAAGCATTGCTCCCCCGACTATTAGCGAAGATATAGCTAAATATAAGTATTGAGAAGTCTTCATCGGTTTGATTGCTTAAAGATGAGCAATCTTAGAGTCCCAGAAGTTTCATGAGAATGCAAGGACAGTTAAGACAGTTAAGAAGACTTTATATTATTTTAATAATTTGATTCAACCCATTGGGAACAAGTTAAAGTTTTTCTTTCGGTAACTGGTTCAAGTTTTCTGAGTCTAAATCTTGAGGCAGGCTTTGGTTCATATTTGTGATACTCCCCCTCAACTGTTCCCTTTGTCAACACTCTGTTACCTGAATCCTTACACTAAATCTTCATGTGATGACATCTTTAATAGCTTTTTCTTACCTGGTAGGCTAAACTTTCTTGAACTGATAAGAGTATTTTCAATTTTATAAACTATTCGGCATACTGCGGATTCAAACATCCCCCAATCTAATCCAATATGATAGTAAGTGCGGTACTCCCTCCAGTATTGAATAATTATTAAAACTTGGTCTTCAATAATTAGTTTAGGACAACGGCATGGCTTCTTTTTCTTTTTCTCCGAAGCTTTCACTATATCAACCATAGAATCAAAGGTTCGACGGCTTATACCGTTTCACTTTAAATTTGATACAAATAGACCGCAAGGGGGCAGAGGGGCAGAGGAGAAATTATTTGTATCATTTATTTGGTGAAATGGTATTACTCCAGTCATCCGCTTACATTTTCTTGAAGTAAGCTGTTTAGCTCTCCCAAACTTCAGCGATCGCATTCCGGTTTTGCCATTTAAATCCCCTTGTTAAAAAGAGACTCAAAATAGGGATTTAGGATTATTCTCTGCCGAAGATAACAAAAGAGGGTTAATTCTTGAAGCCAACCAACATATTGTTGTAGTCTGATTTTTCGGGAGTTGCGACCAGCTAAAACTACAATTGTGTAAGCGATTGCAATTAATCCTTGTCTAGTTGCGTGTGTTGATTCCAAATTATAACCATACGGCACTTGTGTGACTGTTTACCGCAGTCTAGTCCGTATTCAACACTTTACGAAACACAATCTTATCAGCACCCGCCGCGTAGAAGTCTCGGATGCAAGCCTCCTGTTGGTAGCCACACTTCACGTAGAACTTCCTTGTGCGCTCTAAGCTCGCTAATGTTTCCACCAGTAGCATTCGTCCACCTCGCGCCTTCAAAGTTTCTTCAACGTAGTGCAGCAGTTTCCCACCGCGTCCTTGTCCCTGGCGATCAGAACGAATTGCGATCAATTGTAGGTTCCACGTCTGCTCGGTCATCCGTTCAGGCTCACAGTAGGCAACCCCCACCGGCCCATCTTTGTCATCATCGTCGGTGATCCAGAAGGGATCGCTGTCGCTGTTGCCGCCGAAGTAGTCAGTCAGCATTTTGACAAGAACCTCGATCTCGTTCGGCTGGAAACCGATTGTGTTAGCTACGGCAATCAGTGCCTCTGCATCTTCGGGTTTTGTAGGTCGAATCATGGAGAAATTCAGTATATGCTTCAAGCATATAATAATCATCAGATTTATTTGATGTCAATATGCATGATGCATATAATTTTAAGTATGGAAAATACTAACTTAGTAAATGTAGTGGGGGCTTTCGCCCTTGCCTTAACAGATTCAGTCGCCCATTCAACGGAGGAAATGATCGATGATGCTGGGCCTGCTGCCGAGGCTCTTTGCTTGGTCAGACATGCACCTGGGATACCAATTGAACTATTGCGTCGCGCCCTTGGGATGTCGCATTCAGGTGCAGTGCGGCTTGTAGAGAGGCTAGAGAAACAAGGATTGATTTTTCGTGAACGTTGCTCTGTTGATCGCAGATCTGTAGAGTTGAAATTGACCCCAGAAGGGGAAGCTATGGTGTGCAAGATCCATCAAGCGCGGTTGAAGGCTATTGAGGAAGCCATCGCTTCTTTATCTTCAAAAGACCGCATACATTTGTGCCGCATCAGTAACCAAATCTTGTTTTCCCTGACAAAAACGAAGGACACCGCCATAACTATCTGCCGTTTATGTGATGAAACAAACTGTCTGAATTGTCCAGTAGGTAAATGTTATAGCGAATTGCCTTAATGCGGGTGAATGCAGAATTCGGAAAAATCGATGCCGATTCCGGAGGGCTGTGTACCATCCTCGACTGGCTTGTTTATCAATGGCTATAAAAGTAGAGCTAAGGGAAAGAACACCGTAACTACCGATGTCAGCACTCCCTTTGAGTAGGCAAGGCGACAGAGAATTGTGTTAGCGATGTCTGGTGGAGTCGTTTATACGCGCTTGAGGGAAGCAGTGGAGTTGCTCTCGATGATGCAGCAGTTTGGGGTTGAGGTATGAAAGAGCTTTGCCATAGCTTCATTGAAGCTAAAATGCTCCTTTGGCTGTACCACAGTTTGACAAATGGTAAAGGCAGTCGCCGGAGCATGGGCGTTCAGCTAATCCATAGTACTATGAAGCAGCAACAAAACATATTATTAAGCTAATAACAAATGTTTATTAACTTTACTTGTGTCTCTTTAGTACCTATGATATGATTATCAACAGTTTAACTGAATTCATTTAAAAAGACTGCAGTACAAGCTATCAAGTAGGTTGACAAAATGAATTAAGTGTTACTGCTGGTAGAACCTTATAGTCTTTAATGAACGATCATACTTATGTAGTTTTAGGATATAAGAGCGATAGTTTTACGAACCCTACCTAGATGCCATTGCATGAATGCATTATCTTTTGAGCAATAGTGTAGTTTAACAAAACTATTTTTAAGAGTTAATTAAGCAAACCTAGTAAATAAATAGAACTTACGCAAAAATCGCCAAAAAGCTTAATTTATCGAACCGCCAAGCCGCCAAGAACGCCAATAAATCTTAGAGTTTGCGTAAGTCTTAATAAATTCTCAGCAAATTTATTTATAATTAGATAATTTTTTTATTTAAAGAAAATATAAATAAATTTTTTGTTACCCAACCTTAGTAAAAAATATTTTGGAGTAATGCTGAGATTAATTTTAATTAATATATAGCGGTTCCCGACCTAGTGAGGTACGTTTTCAAAGCTACTAACCTTGGTAAACAAGATTTGGGTGTACCTCAGTTGCTTAGGAAACGCTATAAGAAGATAAATTTTTTTGGCTAAACATTGTTTAACTCAAATTAGTTGTTTTAAATAATTTATTTGTGTTGTTACTTTGCAAAATAACTGAAGCTATTGACAATGAATAATTTAACTTCAAGTCAAATTTATGATCAAAGAACAGGCCGCAAACGTCTTGATTGCGTGATTTGTAACTATCGTATTGATCCAAAAGATGAATCTGCTTTCGCTACTTTCGAGTGTAATGTTAGAGAGTTTTTTGGTGAAACTTTTAAGGCTTGGCGATGTCCAAACTGCAAAACCATTCACTGTTTAGATGTTGTAGATCTTGACCACTACTATGCAAATTACCCTGTAGCTTTGGGAACATTGACATGGATATTTCGATTGATATATGGGAACTTATTTAGTTATCTGAAAAAGCACGGATTTTCTAAAAATCACTCACTACTTGATTATGGCTGTGGTGTCAATGGTTTGTTCATACAATATCTGCAACAACGTGGCTTTGCTAATACTTACGGGTATGATCCTTACGGACAAAAGGAGGGTTTCGGTAATCCAGCAAATCTGCAACAAGCACCATTTGATTACATCTTGATGCAAGATGTAATCGAACATGTTGAAGATCCTCGTGCTTTGTTAGCTCAATTAGACGACTTGCTTGCTCCAGGTGGTTATATTCTGATCGGCACACCAAACGCAGCTAACATCAATTTAAACCGACCGGACTTATCTGATAATCGCAATAATATGCATATCCCTTATCACCTTCACATCTATACGCGTGAAGTCCTCGAATCACTAGGAAAGAACCAAGGATGGGAGCCAGTAGATTTCTTTGATCGGTCATATGATGATACACGTTGGCCCATTCTGAACGCTCGTACCAGGAACTTCTACTCAAATCTCATTGATGGTTCGATCGACGTATGCTTTCAACCAATCCAATTTCGCAAAGTATTAACATCTCCTCAATTTCTTTTCTACTCTATTTTCGGTTATTGGCTGAGTCTCCACCAAGAGATGGCTGTTATGTTTCGTAAAAGCATTCCATCCAATTAGCTTAAACCGCAAATAGGAATATAAATGAGTGCAATTGCTGTGGAACGTCTGAGATGTGCATCAATTTATATTTCCAGAAGTAGTAAAGAAAGAGGTAAATAAAATTACATTTGTGTGGAATTTAGTCGTTAGTTTATTAATTCTTCTGAACGAAAGGTTATTCCGCAGAAATTAAGCGCAAATGTTTAGAAATGTTGTCAATAGTGCTGGCTTTCATGCAATAAAAAGAGTGAAAAAAGTGCATCTTCATGAGAGATTAAATTGATGGATTCTCATCCAACCTATACCCTCGTATATATTTTTACAACTTTTCCTCCAGAAGTCAGCGGTTCTGCTATCTTCAATTGGGAGCGTGTCCAAGAGATAGCAAAGCTTGGGATATATCGTGTAGTTGTCTTGGCACCGAATGGGCAAGGAGAAGATGTTCCCTCAGTACCATCAAATTTGAAAACAAACTTAATTATTGAGACTTACCCTTCCAAAGCTTGGCTTATTTATCAACTACTTCGCGTTCCCACATTCACAGCTGCAAAACAAATTAGCCAAAGCCTAAATTACTACAAGCCTGACCTAATTACTGTGGTAGATGTAGAGGGTTTGTTTTGGTTTAGCACATGGCATTTGCCAGGTAGAGACTATGCCAAAGAACACAATATCCCCTATATAACTGAATATCACACAGATTACTACAATGTTGCCGGTACTGATCCTTGGGCGAAGTTCCTGCGAGATATATTGTTGAAACCAATAAATAGAAATTTATATCATCAATGCGATACTACATTATCTATTACTCCTGCGGCCACCAAAAGTCTTCAACAAATGGGAATTTCCAATTACTATGAAATACCAATGTATGGGATAGATATATCAGTATTTAATCCCAGTCGTCGGAGCCGCAAATGGTTAGAACCGTGGTTAACTACCCAGGAGCAGGATAACAAAATCTTACTCTTTTTAGGTCGTCTCGCCCCAGAAAAACGAATCGATTGGCTAATTGAAGCATTTGCCAAATTAAAAAGCAGGCAACACAAGTGTTCGCTGCTGATTGCTGGAGATGGCCCAGACGATACTGTTAACATACTTAAACGTCTTGCCGAACCGATTCCTGACATCCACTTTACAGGCTTTATTCATGGAGAAACAAAGGCTAATGTATTAGCTTCATGTGATGTTTTTTGTAGCCCTTCACCTTACGAAACTTTTGGACGAACAGTAGTAGAAGCAATGGCTTCAGGAATTCCTGTGGTTAGTATTAATAGTGCTGGAGTATCCGATTACTTAATTAATGAAATAAATGGTTATCTTGTTCCGCCTAACGATGTGGATGGATTAACCAGTGCTTTTGAGAAAGTTTTGCTAAATAACAATACGCAAATTATTCAGCGTGCTTTACAAGATGCTCAACAACTCACTGTTCAGAAAGGATGCGAAAGTCTTAATAAGTACTATCTAAAATTGCTGGGGGATGACAAGCACTCTCAAACCCTTGTTCTATTTTGAGCAAGACAAATTGATTACAGGTAACTGTTCAGCAGAGCAATGCCTGTACCATTCCATAAGAGCGATACGGCGAGGGTAGCGATCGCCGAAAAAACACCTTATCCTTCAAGAGAAACCTTCTGCTGATATTCTGAAAAAATTATGAGCCAAACCTTTTATGATGGAATTCAAAAAAATTTTTTTGAAATTGGGGAAATAATAAAAACTGAAATCCTCTTTTGGTGGATTTTAAATGTTAAAAGTCAAATATTCACTGTTAGTCAGAAACCAGCAATGGTGTTTGCTCCCCATCAAGATGATGAAACTCTTGGCTGTGGCGGCTTAATTGCTCTCAAACATGAGCTTGGGGTGCCAATTAAGGTTGTTTTCCTCACTGATGGACAGAAATCTGATGTACATATGAAACCAGAAGATCTGATTCAAGTTCGTAAGCAAGAGGCAGTAAATGCGCTAGGCATTCTGGGAATGCCATCATCAGATATTTTTTTCCTCGACTACGCAGATGGGAGTCTGATGGAACTATCTCAAAAAGAGCGCCATCTGATTGTTGATCATCTCGCTCAACTACTACAGTCCTTTGAGCCATCCGAAGTTTACCTCCCTTGTGAAAAAGATAAGCATAACGATCATATGGCTACTTACGACTTAGTTCAGGCGGCAATAACTGAGTCTAAACTAGCAGTTGAAATCTTTGAATATCCAATCTGGATATTTTGGAATATTAAACAAATTTTAAAATTTAACCTACAAGAACTGGGTGCTGCTTATAATCTATCTATTAAATCTGTCTATCAGAAAAAACAAAGAGCAATTAAAGCTTATAATTCACAATGTCATGACCTGCCATACAGCTTTTTAAGGCGCTTTTTGATTCCTCGTGAGATCTTCTTCAAAAAATCAATAGAGGCTAAATAAAGGGTTATTTTTACAAAATTTTACCTGGTTGCCCCTGGTTGCACGAACCTTCTATTTTCGCCGTCAAGCAGTAGACCGCAACTATTGTGACTTGAAGCATAAAATGGCAGTTATTGCCACTTTATGCTTCACAAACTAGGTAGGCAATATATACTTCTGTTTTCATATATGGGTATTTTATTTGGTAATGATTATCGCGTAGAGGAGAGAAGCGGGTAGTTGCGTGACGCGCAACTACCCGCTTCTGCATGATTATCATTTTTAATTAGTTAAAGCTATGTTGGCGATCGCCTTTCTTACAAACAGAGTGATCGCAATAAACAAATATCAGCGTTAACTCAAATATAGATAAAAATATTCTTTTGAACCATATCATGGCCGCTTTGAAGCATATCTGAGTGCAAAAGTTCAAAAATTAGACTGAAATTGAAGTGTTTGAATATTCGTTTTTTGAATAACGCCAAAATTAAACATAGGGTCGCATTATGATGCAAATTTTGAACTTGTGGTCATTATTTGATTCACAACATGAAATGTTGATTGTTTAAAAACCTTGAAATTACGTTAACTTTTGGTCAATTTATGGGTAAAAGCACAACTATGCGGCAACCTGCAAATTTTGTTTACCATCTGGCTGATTTTGGTTGATTTTCGAGGCTTATTTACGACTTACGCAGTGAGATGAAAAATCAAGGGTTTAGGCCAGGGTGTAGGGGTGTACACCCTTACACCCAATCTCAACAACCAATCTGAGTGCGTAAGACCTGTTATTAATAAACAAACCTTATGACTTATCCAAGAGAATCAGCTTTTGTACATTACTGAAAAACATTACTCTACAATACTATTGTTTGGTAGTCGCACAAATTTTCGGTCTACTGGTTAGTAAATTATTCCCTGTAAGTCCCTTGAGAAAGGATGAGCATTTTACTCTTTAAAACTTTTAAATAGCCTTTAATGCTTATTAATGTCCAGCTTCTACACGTTGCCCCGTGAAAGTAAACATCCCCATTGCCGGAGCATAATCATTAAGCGGATTCGCGTTTAGCTCGTAGGAGCGAAATATCGCTGTCCCTTGCACTCTTCCATTTTTGTAATCAAATGTCATATTAAAATCGCTTCTGGCAATGAAGCCAGGTAATGTTGCTGTTGGGTAACTGAAGTTGAGTGACGTGCCAATAATTTGATTCTTTGAGGTACACTTCCAACTGCCCTGTGTATTACTAAAGGGTGGTAGAGAGGGGTCACCACTTTGGTTCGAGTCGATTGCAAAAAAGTTGCCATCTTCGGTGAATGTTATGATTGAACGAAAGAAACCAAAGTCACTAACGTCACTCGTTGTAAGGTAAGTGCCTGTCACAAATCTACGACAATCAATTCGACTTTGATCTGGCAGTTTATGCAGATTCACATGAGTTTGAGCTAACACTTTATGCAGCTCGACATTGGTTAAAATAGTCATTGATAGTACACAAATTGTCACCTTGGTGAAAGCATTATAAGTTTTCATTTGCAGATGTAGGTTTGTAGTGAAATTGTGGCTCATTTAATCACACTGGTTAGAAAAATTGGAATTTCGTTTAGCAGTTGACAACCTAAACTACTTGCTAGTTAAATCTCTAGCTAATTTTTCGTTTTTTAAAGTAACAAAAGCGTCTGAAAAAAGCGATTACATTCCCAAAAGATGTAAAGAATATTTCTGATTTAGAAGAGGAATTACGGGTGATATAAAAAATTACTACTTTGAAAGTATGAAAAATAATTGTGCAGTAACTCCGTATCTACAGGGTGGGGTACGATATTACTACCAACTAACCCATCAAGTGTGTTTTGACAGTCATACCTCGGCTCTCTTTTTTCAAAAGGATTTTTTTCAAGGAAAAGAGGTAAAAGAGGATGTAAAGCATTTGCTGGAAAATGTTCCGCGTGAGCAATAAGCTTGTTACGCCACTTGTCATATGAAATGATTTCAAGTGGATAGCCAAAGGAGCGTATCGTATCAACTAACATAGTCCAGTGGATAGGACAAGGATTAAATAGATGAAATGCCTTTCCGAAAGACTCTCTTTGTAACGATAGGTAGACAATAGCTTGGGTCACATAGTCTACAGGAGACATATCTACAGTAATGTCTATATTTGGTGCGATTCTA
Source organism: Nostoc sp. CHAB 5844 (assembly GCF_020829595.1). Lineage (GTDB taxonomy): Bacteria > Cyanobacteriota > Cyanobacteriia > Cyanobacteriales > Nostocaceae > Nostoc_B. The sequence goes on along the minus strand of NZ_JAIVFW010000017.1, from coordinate 99,409 downwards.
AGTTGAATACAGCTTTTGACCATTCTCCAAATGAAGTCATTTGTATTACAGATACCATTATTTTTGGAACCTGTTATATTTCCAGGTCTATATATACATACAGAAAGTCCTCTTTTTTGTGCTTCCATTATTAATTTTTCTGCAACCCATTTACTCTGAGCATAGCCGCTTTCAAGATCGTGGTTGTAGTTAAGAAGATTTGATTCTTTAATTAGACTGAACTCAGAGTAGGCGGATGAGGAGAAAACAGACAATGTTGATGTAAAATGTACAACCTTTGGTTTGATTTGACAAGCTAGTTTTAAAACTTCCTCAGTTCCAAAAACATTGGTTGCTTTTAATGCTGAATAGGGATAAAGGAAATTGACACAAGCACCATTATGATAAATAATATCAACTCTATTAGCTAAATCATTAAACTGTTGCATTGATAAGCCTAAAAGTGGCTGAGATATATCTCCAACAAGGGGAATAATTCTAGCTCTGAAAATTTCATTCCAAAGACCGTACAATTCAAGTTGATTTTCTAATCTTACTTTACCTTGCTCAGCATTAGATGCACGAACTAAACAGTATATATTTGCTGAAGTTTTCTGAAGAAGCTCATAAAGTAAAAAAGAACCCGTGAAGCCTGTTGCTCCTGTAAGTAAAATAGAACTTGGTTTAGTAAAGTAGTCAACAGGCGTAATTGTTGAATCTAGGATTACTTCTGCATCTAAATCTATGTTAGCGTCAGCGTCAATTTCGGCAGATGTTTCCCCTTGACGAATGCTATCAATAGCTTCAGCTATTTCAGACAAAGTCGGTGATTTAAAAAGGCAAGATATTGGTAATTCTATAAAGAATGTATCACGTATCCGAGCAGTCAGTTGAGCTATTAGAAGCGAATGTCCTCCCAATGCAAAGAAATCATCATCAATGCTTATCTCTTTCAACCCTAAAATCTCAGTCCAAATGCTAGACAATAATTCTTCGGTGGAAGTCCGGGGGGGAATAATATTTTGTTTCAGTGTTCTTTTAGATGTATCCAGTAGAAGTAAAGCTTGACGGTCTACTTTGCCATTAGGCGTTAGAGGAAAATGCTTTAGTATGACAAAAGCTGAAGGAATCATATAGCTAGGTAGCTTTTCTTTAAGGAAACTGTTTATTTCGCTCAAAGTAATAGTTTTTCCTTGAATTAAAACTATATAAGCTACTAAATGTTTGTTATCAGGATTATCTTCCTGAGCTAGGATTATGGCATCAAGTATGGCTGAGTGTTGAAGAAGGGCGGTTTTAATTTCCTCTGGCTCAATCCGGAAGCCTCTAATTTTGACTTGATTATCCAACCGACCAATAAACTCTATGTTGCCATCGGGTAAGTAGCGAACTAAATCACCAGTTTTGTAGAGTCGGTCTCCAGATTGATTGCTAAAAGGATTAGAAATAAACTTTTTGTCAGTCAAATCTGGACGGTTGAAGTAACCACGTGCAAGGCAGGTACCGCCTATGTGAAGTTCTCCGGGAACGCCTGTAGCAACTGGTTGTAAAGTTTCATCTAGTACATAGGTCTGGACATTACGAATAGCACGCCCAATTGGCAATGCTTCTAATTCTTGATGTAATGATAATGATGCTGAACTTGGTAATTTATACGTCGTTGCAAGTACAGTTGTTTCAGTAGTTCCATAGCCATTTATAACTTGAGGGTAGTCACCTACATACTTTTTCCACATTTCTACTCGCTTAGGAAGTACTGCTTCACCCCCAATGAGAACTAAACGTAATGATTCAGGTAGGGTCAGATTTGCTATTGCTAATTCTGAAATCATTTGATGCCAAAAAGCTGTAGGAAGACTTAACACTGTTATCATCAAAGCTTGGCACTTTTTCAGCAATACAGATACAGATACGGAACTCACTATTTCGTTAGTACGCAACACTAATGTTGCACCACACATTAAACAAGGATAGATTTCTTCTATCGCAGCATCAAAGCTAATAGACGCAAATTGTAGTACGCGATCACTTGCGCTGAGTTCATATTCAAAAATTGCAGCATCAGTAAAGCTTACTAAAGACTGATGTTGAATCATTACCCCTTTGGGTTTTCCTGTAGAACCAGATGTATAAATTAAATATGCTAAATTCGTTGGTTTTGCAGTACATACTAAATTTTCATCACTTTCTTGAGAAATAATTGACCAGTTTGTATCTACACAGATTATATGTGCTTGATGCTTAGGCAAATTGATAAGTAGTTTTTCCTGAGTCAATAGTAAAGATGTTTCTGAATCTGATAGCATCAATGCCAATCTTTCCTTAGGATAAACTGAATCCAAAGGTAAACAAGCCCCACCTGCCTTAAGAACCCCCATTAGTGTCACTATCAATTCTATAGAGCGCTCCATGCAAATACCTACTATAACTTCTGGTCCCACATTTAGAGATTGTAGATATCGTGCCAATTGGTTAGAACGGCAATTTAACTCTTGGTAAGTTAACTGGGTGTTTTCAAACTCTATAGCTGTTGCATTTGGAGTTTGTTTTACTTGAGCTTCAAACCATTGATGGATACATTTATTACTATGAAATGGCATACCTAATACCTATTGTTTAGTAATAACAAACCTTTACCAATCTAAGAGACTGTTTCCAAAGAAATGTAAAGGATACTCAATCAGAAGATTGTTTCATTTGATGAATGAGAAAGAGGAAAGAGCCAGAATTTTAAATCTTACCAGAGCGCTCGATTGTTGAGCGGATTTTTGCCTGGTGAAATCAATACTGTTACTTAAGCAAAGATTCTGAACTTCTAGCAGGAGTCAGCAAGTCTATGATTTACATAGTTATGATTTGTTTAATGTTGAAACGACTTAGAAAGTCTCATCCTATTACTTCATAATTGATTACAAAAAGTCTCAAAGGTATTTTTTTGTAAATCATTATTTTTGGAGCGAGACAAGCTGTTTTAAATTTAAATCGCGTTTTCAAAAATGAATCATATCTTTTAACAAAAAGAAAATTTACTTTACCTAAATTTGAAACTTCATCGAAATACACTTGATTTTACTTATTTTCAGCCATAAGATTACTTATTTAATTGAATCGTATTAGCGCAGCGTACTATGAGCGCGTAGAACACAAAGAAAGTAACATATAAATGGTAATCTTATGGCAGGTAATCTTATGGCATGAAGGAATTAATACAGTTTGTCTTGCTTCCTAATTAGCAAAAAGCCCTTTTGCAAAGCTATTATCAGCTGATAGAACTGGGAAGAATGAAGCAGATTCCTTACTTAAAGTGCCATCTTGTGAGTTAACCTTCAAGACGAACAGTCCATTCCCCTCTGTTGTACCAAAATCAGTTGGTTGAGAAACCACATGCAAAAACGATTCTGTTGAATCCAAAGCTAACGAACCTGGCACTCCACCAAGAGGTGATCCACTAAGACCTTTAAGCGTTATTTTCTGAATCTCTATTGGTGTGGTCGGATCTTGTTTAATGTCGTAGACACTTATGCTTAAGTCAGTAGGATTAGTAGTGTAGAGACGTGTTCCTTCTCGGTTGCTAATAATCCAGCAGATATTGATGCCTGAATTAGGTACAGACTTTAAGAAAGTCAGTTTCCCACTTAGATCGTAGGAATAAATTCCTAATTTATTGACGTTGAAGAAGCCAACATACAAAATAGGTAGCCTTGGATGTGTTCGGATTCCCAGTGGGGAAGCAGGTGTACCATCTGGTAAAGAGTCTGATATGGGTAGTGCCTGTGGTGAATTTGGGCTTTCAAGCAAACGACCGTTACGGAGAATTCGGAAAGAGCGAAGTAAATTAGTCCCAGGTTCAGCACCAAATAAAAACCGATTATCTGAAGAGATAAGTGCTTGGGTAGGTACAGATCTGTTTGGAATTGAAACAGTAGAATTAGGGACTGGAATAAGTTTACCTTTACGAGTAATGCGGAAGGCAGTATAGTTGGGTAAAAAACCCCTTGCTTCCTGAGATGGATTACTAGGGTCAAGATTCTGATTAACTACATAAAGAAATTCGTCTGCAAGACCCAAGCTAACTGGTTCTACTCCGTTAGACGGGAATGGAGAACCTTCGACTGGAATAAGACTGCCATCCTTATTGATGTCAAAAACAGCAATTGTACTCGAACCTGAGTTGACAGCAAAAAGCCTCGTACGTTCAGGGTTAACAATTACCTCTTGATCAGACAAAAGGGTTGTAGGAACAGGGGGTTCTAATCCAAGAATAGGAAGATTAGCGATTCCTGAACCGTTTGTAAGAAAAGGAGAATTAGGTAGTGGCGTTAGCTTCCCAAAGGGATCGCGTTGGAATGCAACAACGGAATTCTGATTTTTAGCTGGAAGATTACTTTGTGTGTAAACAACACTAATCGGAAGACGAACAGGAAGAAATGGATAATAGGCACTAACGTCTTGAATGAGAAATACGCCCAAAAGCAAGAAGATGATAAAACCAGCTATAGCAAAACCGATCATACGTAGCTGGTTTTTTACTTTACGGAGATTTGACATAAAAGTCATAAACTTATCCTCACAAATGCTTGCATTGCTAATACCTAAAGCCAGTTAAATGTTCCAAGTATCCAAGAAATGAAAAATTATTCGATGAATTGGAACTATCTTTTAATAAGGATACCACGAACAAGTAATAATTGTTCGTATATCTTCATCCTGCAAAATAAAAGTAATTCATTTTCAACAAACTTAAGCATAATTTATTAGTAACTACTTATTAACAAAAATTTTAGCGATAACATTGAGCCTTGAAATTAAATTAAATAATAAATATTGATTTGCGTTGTTCTTAATTTTGGTTGTGTTCAAAAATAATTTAGAAATGTTTGCTGAACCTGGATTCTGTTTGAGTACTTGTAGGCTTTAAGCTATAACAATTAAATAAATATTTAACTAGTTTTTAGCCAAATATTAAGTTATTTATATATTTACATATAAATAATTTAAACAACTGAAATTTTACAGGTTTATACTTATTCGTCTTCATCTATAAAGTTAAACCTGAAAATCTTTACTTTGGACTTATTAAAAAATAATCCTTTGAAAATCCAAGTAAATTATACAACAGTTTACATTTAGCACTTGTAAAAAACATTAAAAAAGTAACTTTTATTTGCATATGCACAAGCACTACTGGTTGATCTAATTTCGACTGAAAGAGTTGCCAAAAAACAACCTTACTTCTTTCAATTTAGAAAGCCTTGTTCAGTAACCTTTTTAAATAGTAAATTGCAAAAGTTGTTTTTTGACAGACTCAAAGTATTTCTTGAGAGTTTAGCATTTTTGACAAGTCCAGAGTTTCTTTTCAATTAAATAACTATTGGCTGTTTCAAGAATAGTAGCGGATTCCGAATGCCAATCACCTCATTTCCGCTACGTCGTTGTCGACCATATACAAGCCAAGGAGTATAGATAAATCCGATCACCTCGTCAACTACGAGCAGATCCTCGTGTTCTTCAGCGTAGTGCTTGAAGGTAATTCCACTGTCGTACTTACCCATGAGCAGATGATGTGCTACAACGGGGTTTGAGGTTTCATATACAGTAGTTTCCCATCGGCTTGTGTTAACATAGCCACGTGTAGATGGCATCAAACCAAGGCAGCGTGGATGCTCCACATCACGCCGCTTCAGCACAGCCATTTCTTTAGTTGGAAACAGGAAAGTGTCAATTACAAATACTTCCCGAAAATACTTCTCTATTAACTGATAGACTTCTGGATGAGCAGCGTTCTGCACGATCAAATCAAACTTACCTTGACGGAGCCATTCCAACGCTTCTACGAAGTCACTAACCAGTTCTACTTTTGCATGTGAGATTTGCTGAAACTCGATGTATGAATTAGTGGCAAGCTCGTGGCAGGTTCCTGAAGGACCTAAGGTAGCGAAGATGATACTGCTCATAATTTTGTTTCCTATTTAGACACAGTCAACTGCAAAACAATGTTTTCAAATAAATTAATAATTTTGCCCTCCGATGAACATAGTTTGTGAATAATAAAGTCTGCTGTATCATTGAAACTCAAGAACTCAATGTTATTAGATGCAATCTCTGTTTACCGTGATAGACACGGATTAAATCTTCAAATACCTTGAAATTACTGCATTCTCCATCTCCACTACACATTAAATCCACAGTAAATTCTTTGATATCTGGTTTATAGTTTTATGAGTAAATTTACTTATTTAAGCATCTTTCTCATTCGAGAACCAGAATCCAGAAAGCCACTTTTCTGATAAAAATGATGGGTACTAGAGAAGTTATGGAAACTAAAGTTTGGTAAACCAACTTCTATCTGAGATAGCCCTTGTTGACGACAATACATTTCAACAGATCGAATCAAGTTTTCACCAATAGTTTGATTTCGATAAGCTGGATGAACCCATAGTTCTTGAATTAGTCCGTAGGTACCTCCTACATGGATCGCTTCTTGCACAGTTAAAGTAATTAAACCAAGGATAGAATGATCCTCTTGCTCTAAATGGGCAATAAAAATAGCACCAGAAGAGTGTCCTTGAATTATACGCTGACAAACTTCTGTAGATTCTGTAGGAAGTTGTATCTCTGAAACACCTCTTAGTTCTGCTATTAGAGAACTAATAGATAAAACTAAAGCAGAAACGTCAGTTAACTGAGCAGGACGAATTTGATATCTTAGTTGAGGAACAGGCTTTGACGTAGATTTTTCTAAAATCAAACCTGTTAGCCAACGGGATGCCATTACATCTTCTGGATTATCAAGCATTTTCTGAAAACGCTCTTGAAGCTGTTGAGTAATTGGCCCTGGAATTTTATTATTAAAAAGTTGTCCAGCCACAGCAGAAACAGGACGAATACCATGATAAGTTCCAGTTACAAAGACTTCATCGGCTATTAATAAATCTCCAAGAGGTAGAGGTACCTCTTTTACAGGAATACTCATTGTACTTGCTAACTCAATCACCAAACGCCTTGTAACTCCGTCAATACTCTGAGGAAGAATAGGAGTATATAAAATAGAGTCTTTCACTAGAAAAATATTTGCCCCAGTCATCTCGCAGATGGTTCCGTCTGGGTTAAGGATAAGAGCATCATCAAATCCTTGACTTTTAGCGAGACGATGAGCTGCCGCTTCGATGGCATAAAGACCACTGATTTTAGCTCTAGATAGGGTAGAGCCAGCTGAGGGACGACGGATATGACTAATTCCTAAAGTCAATGGTGTTAAAAATCCTGAATTTTGAGTGCGCCAAGCTAAAATCAGTGCTGCTGAACGGTGTTGGGAAGGATCTAACCCCAAACAATTTCCATTAGGATACACTAGCAGGCGCAAATATCCCTGCTGTAAATTGTTTTGATTTATGGTTTGCCACAATGCTTGAGTAATTTCTTCAGGTTCTATGCAAGATAGCCCCAAAGATAACATTGATACCTGTAACCTGTTGAGATGAAAATTTATCCCTAATATTTTCGAGTTATTAGGAGTGTAATACAGCCGGAATGCCTCAAAAGCAGCAGTTCCAAAATTGATGGCATGGTTATCTGCTGACAAACTTGCAAGCTGTTGAGGTATGAGGCACCCATCCAGGTAAGTCCAAGAGCAAGGTTCTAAAGTCATAATTTCGGTAGCTTTTCACATCAAAAACCCCATGAGTATGGATGTTTCAAAAAAATTACTATTATTTAACAGTCCGTCTTTATAATCTTATCTTCCATAACGCAGGTTTCTTGAATAATCAAACTGTACAGTGCAATCATAAACTCTCCATTTAAGCCATGCTGTATTCCTAGTTCTTGGCGACTTTGTTTTACGGCCTCTACCCGAGCAGATTGCATCATTGGTATCCCTTGTTGTTTCTTGAAGATTGCTACTTGTTTAGCAATCTCAAACCTTTTGGCTAATCCTCCAATAATCTGACGATCTATGGCATCAATTTCTTGTCTAAAATTTTCCAGTTCACTCATGGTTTTTACTTTTATTTTTAATTGAAAAGTATTGGATGTTGAGCCATTAACCACTTAGCGGAACGCCCTTTTTGATAGTTGTTAAAAGATGCTGCTTCTACTCCACAGATATGATATTGGTCAGAATCACAGCATCCAGAGGTTACGATTATTAAAGCATTGATCAACGCCTTGGCTTTCAGTAGTGTTTCCTGAAACTCCATCTCAGGATCAGAAAGCGCTACAATACCACCACCAACACCAATCGAGGTCTGCTTCGAGGTCAGCACAGCGGTACGAATAACAATATTCAAATCAGCTGAACCATTTAATCCTAAAAAGCCAATCGCCCCTGAGTACACTCCTCGTGCTTCCTGCTCTAATCGATCAACAATCTGCATAGTTCTGAGCTTGGGCGCACCTGTCATAGATCCGCCAGGGAAAGCATTGCGAATGCAGTCTATGGTACTCTTATCAGCGCGTAATTGACCACGAATGGTCGTTACTAATTGATGTACTGTAGCATAGGTTTCTACATCCATTAATTTAGGGACATGTACCGTGTCCACTGCACAAACTCGTCCCAAATCATTGCGAAGTAAATCCACAATCATTAGATTCTCCGCTCGATCTTTTTCACTATTGCGTAATTGTTCACGCAGGATAAAATCTTCTTCGGGTGTTTTTCCTCGTGGCAGCGTCCCTTTGATGGGCTTTGTTTCCACCCAACCTTGGCGATCAATACGCAGAAATCGTTCTGGAGATGAACATGCTATTGCTACATCGCCAAAACGTAAAAATGCAGCATAGGGAGCAGGATTGATGCGGCGTAAGGAACGATAGAATGCTAGTGGATCAGGAGTCGTATCTGTCTGAATCTTGTTTGTCAAACAAACTTGATAAGTTTCTCCTGCCTGAATTTCCTGTAAACATATCCGGATATCATCAAGGTAAGTCTTTTGAGATCGGCTTAACCGAAAGATGACAGGCGTTTGTTTCTTCGCAGGAACAATAGACGACAGAGGCTGAAGGTCGTAAATTTGATGTTTAATCAGTTCAAACCAGACTTCTGCTAAGGCTGTTTGTCCTTGCTGAACTAGACAGAGCAAATAGATAGTTTGCTCTTGATGATCGATAGCAACCATCCTATCTGCCAACAGGAACATTGCATCTGGTAAAGATGAGGAATGGTTTAATTGAGACCCACACTCTGCTTTTAGTTCATAGCCAAAGTAACCCACAAAGCCACAGTTGAAATCAAAGGGCAGATCATGAGATGGGCAGTGTCGCTGTTCAATTTCCCGCTGAAGATACTCGAAGATACTCTCTGTTCTAATACTTACAGTATCAGAATTTGTAATTGTAAGTTCCTGCGTTTGCGTTCGATAATGAATCATGAGGCTGTTTTCGCCACTGTTATCTCCCATGAAGGAAAAGCGAGAAAGACCAGATTCCACACGGCTGCTATCTAGCCAGAAAGCATTTGGTGATTTACCAAACAAATTTACAAACATTTGCTCAGTATCAGGACATAGATTCAGCTTGTGCGTACAAAGTTCAAATTTTTGCTGCTGTTTTTGGCAAGAAGAATTTGAAGGCGGGATATTTCCGCTATCTCTTGTCCAATAGTGTTTTCTTGGACTTTTGCCTCGTTCTTGGGCAAATTTTAGAGTAATATCTCTAAAATTCTCTAACAAAATTTGTCCATACTCAGTACAAATTGATTCTGGATGAAACTGCACCCCCCACAGTGGCAAAGATCGATGACGCAACCCCATCACAAGGTTGTCATCAGTCCAGGCCACTTTTTCCAAACAGTCCGGTAGGTCATTTGAAACTAGCAAAGAATGGTAACGCACAACAGAGAAAGGAGAAGGTATTCCCTTAAACAAATCAATACCATTGTGATAAACTTTACTAAGCCGACCATGCCAAACTTCAGGCGCATGGATGACTTTTCCCCCATACACATTGCCAAGTCCTTGGTGTCCAAGACAAACACCTAGAAGCGGCACCTGTACATTTTGAATGGCTTGATGACATACGCCAAAATCTTTTGCATTCTCTGGACGACCAGGTCCTGGAGAAATCACAATGTTATCAAACTCCCAATGTTTGAGTTCATCCCATGTAACTTGATCATTGTAAATTACAGTAGGATATTTTCCATTGACTTTTGCAATTAATTGGTAAAGATTAAAAGTATAAGAGTCATAGTTGTCAATAATTAGAGTTTTCATATTGCAATCTCTCTGTTAGCTTTCTAATCATCTTGGTAAGTGTAGTAATTTTTATGCTTGTTCTTACTTTGTTATATCGTCTGTTTTTCTTTGCTAGATGTTGTTTATACTGCGGTGTGTTACATACTCACACAATTAAAGAAAGAAACACATTCTTAATGCTCTCACGTAAACCTTTCAACCTTATTTGGTTCATCAATGTAACAATTCGCTTGCGTTCAGCGTTAAAAGAATCCTGTGACTCATAACTATTTTTAGGTAAAAGCTTCTGTTAATTTCGTTGTGTGCATTTTAGTTATTTTGTTGCCTACTCAACTGTGACATTACTCTGCAAATTTTTTAGATAAGGGGAAAGGATGTAAAACTTTCATATGACAAGGTTCTTTATCCTAAACTACCTGTTCAATTTGCACTATTTTGTATTTCGATGCAATGCCTTTGCCTATAGAAACGTATGGTAATTGCATAATTCATACTGTGATTCTACAACATCAATTCTTCAAATACTTTCTAAAAAAGTATTTAAAAATTTGAGTAAGTTGTAAAAGCCGAAATTTTTGTGGCATATTTTCACATCAGTCAGGTAAGTAATTTATAAGCTTGCAAGGGTGAAAACTTTTGCCGCGAATTTTGACATATCAGCTGCGTTATTGTTATTAGCTTAAAGACCAAAGAATTTGACTAAGAGAACCAACTTAAGCATTAATTGCTCAAATGCTTCGACTGTCAGAAACGGAAGCCCATCAAAAAGTGGTTTTGCTGGGTTGGGGTGTACCTCAATTATGAGAGAATCAGTACCCGCTGCGATCGCTGCCATTGCCATTAAGGTTACAAACTCTGAAAAGCCAGTAGTATGACTGGGGTCAATCATAATAGGTAAGTGAGTAAGGCTACGTAATACTCGGATAGCAGATATATCAAGGATAGTACGATTCCTAGTAATATTTATGAGAAAAAGCTTAGAATAATTAAAAACTAAAAATCAGGATTTCTTGTCATTTTTTACGACAAAGATTGAGGATTTCTAGAATAGTGGAATAAGTTAATACTGTAGATACTTATAGACTGTAGTTGAGACTATATTATGTATCTTTCACTAATATAGCTATACTCTATTGTTTCTTTTTTAGGTTGTTTCCTTTTGTAGTGTTGAGTCTAGTATATTTTCAAGACGAACGCATGGATTTTCTGAAACTCCTGCTGAAAAAGGATATTGACGAAAAAGAGGCTAAATAATAGAACGCTCAAACCTCGCTATTAAAAGATTTTTATACTATAGAGGCGCTTGCCCTGAGTATATTTTTAGATGCTCAAGGCTTAACAACATTTTTTTCAGACTCACTAATTTGAAGTCTACAATAAAAACTTTTGACCCGTTATTGTTATTATTTATTTTCATATAACTTACTCCTGCAAGAATATGTGTTTTTAGCAAAGATCTTCCTGTCCAACAGTGTTTTAGGCTGTTATTACACGTTTAGAAAATCTTATACAAACTAATCATGGCTAACTGATAGCTTTACGCAATATCACTAGAAAATTTTACAAAAATACACATTTAAAAAAAATTCAGCATATTTGAATGTAAATGTATACTTTTTGAAAGTAATAAATAATTTTTAATAATTGATAAGAGCGAAGCTACATAAGGCATAACGAGTATTAGGTTAAAATTTTTAGATTTTTTTTATATTTAGCTACTATCGTAAACTAACTGATACTGTTAATATACAGTTAGTGCTGTTATGATAACCGTATTCTGTAGACTTTCAGGTGTATCCGGCAAACTATCACCAACTGCTTTGACCCAATTGATCACAGTTGTATAGTGTACTTTCTTGACCCGTTCTATAGCGCTCTAACCCACCATTTACGTACATTTTTAAACACTCACGCTTAAACCAAGTAAACAATTGCACAACATAAACTAACGCGATGTGCGACTTATTGTTTTGTTACACAAGGGTAGTGTATGAATGATTGAAAAGAAAATTCCCACAAATCGCATCTGGAGAGAGAAAATCATCACCAGTGACCGGAATGAGGGAAAAATGTTTTCTAACGTTTTCGTCGCCTAATTGAAACCGTAATTAGTCAACTTGTTGACAGATTCCATATATAGAAAGTTCGAGTCAGAGATATGTGGCATCTAACCAGTCGCCTCAATCGTAAGATTTTAGCTCATACCGTCTGTTTTTGGCTTAATCGCCACAATTGTGACCCTCTTCAATTCGACAAACTTGTTACGGAATATTAAGTCGCACATCGGGTAAACTAATTGAAAAACTTGAAAAGAAGAAATATAGTTTTTTAATTATTCAGATAAGCAATTCTTGACGAGTCAGAAAACCTGTTCCAAATTTTTGTGTAAGAACCAATCTGTAGATTAACTGAACCTCAAAATCAGCTACTCTGTTTTTCGTTGTAAATTCTGCCGTATTATTAGATAGATAAAAAGTAGTAAGGCAAAAACTGAACATTTTGGGAAAACTCGTAAAGAGTCTGTTAAAGTAAACAGTTTTGGAACTTAACGTTCACAAATTTATCTTTATGGTGTCTTATGCTGAATCAACTGTTGTATAAAACATTCAAAGCATATCCAGAAAAAACAGCTATTGTTTATGATAAACGGAGGATTAATTATCGCGAACTTTATAGTCAGGTTATTCGATTTAGTAAAGCTTTAGAATTATTAAATATTAAAAAAGATGACTGTGTTGCTATCATTCTGCCCAACTGCCCAGAGTTTATTATCAGCTTTTATGCAATTACTCGATTAAAAGCAATTGCTCTGCCTTTAAACCCAGCATTTAAAGAGAGCGAAATCAGTTTCTGTATTAATGACACTGGCGCTAGTATAATTATTACCGACTTAGCACAGTCCGAGGTTTGCCGCCAGATTATCTCTCAAACAGACAGAAAAATAAAGTTAATTCTTGTTGATGAGGCGACATCATCCGATCTCCTATTCGATGCTCTCATCAAAAATGAAGCAGATGAGTTTGAAGAGATAGCAACAACCTATAACGCATATGGAGGATATGCTCTTTACCAGTATTCTTCTGGAACTACAGAAAAACCGAAAAGAGTATGTCGTACTCAAAAGAGTATTTTTCACGAGGCTAGTAATATTGTAAGCACTCTGAACATTACGGAATCTGACACTATTTTGTGTGTCGTACCAATGTTTCATGCTTATGGATTTGGGGAATGCTTGTTAGCAGCCACTTCCACTGGAGCCACTTTAGTAATTCTAGAGCAATTTATTCAAGATAATGTTCCGGTTGTGATGCCATTTGTTTTTCGTTGTCCGCGTATTTTAAACTTAATTGAAACCGAGAAGATTACAATTTTGCCAGGAGTTCCTTATATGTATAGTATTTTCGTAGGTACTTCTTATCAAACTCCAGCAGATTTCTCTAGCCTAAGATTATGTATTGCATCAGGAAATTTTTTGGCAAAAGATATTTTCGATAAGTTTATAGAACGGTTTAAAATTCCCATTAGACAACTTTATGGCTGTACAGAAGCTGGTTCTGTTGCAATTAATTTAAGCGAACCGGATGAGCTACCGTATGATTCTATTGGGTGGCCGATGAATAATGTAAAAATTAATGTAATGGATGATGAAGGAAATGAATTGCCTCCTGGTATTGTAGGAGAATTGGCGATTAAAAGCGAAACATTAGTAACTGAGTATCATAATCTTCCTGAAGAAAATAAAAAAGCGTTCAGGAATGGTTACTTTTTTACAGGTGACTTAGGCAAAAAAGATGAACAGAATCGTTTATATCTTACAGGACGTAAAAAATTATTGATTGATACTGGTGGAGCTAAGGTAAATCCGATAGAAATCGAAGCAGTTTTGATGACTCATCCTCAAGTCGAGGAAGCTGTAGTAGTGGGAGTTAAAGGTCCTCTAGATGGAGAATTGCTTAAGGCAGTAATTGTTATTAAAGGAGAATGTAATAAGCAAGAAATTTTATCTTTTTGCAAAACTAAACTAGCTGACTTTAAAATTCCTAGAATTATTGAATTTAGGAATGAAATTGCAAAAACTTCTTTAGGTAAAATCATAAGAAGTCAAGTTTAAATATGCCGCTTATAACACTTTCTAAATACAATTAATTGTTTAAAGGAAACTAAATAATGTTCAACTTTAGTTGTTAACAATAACCCTGTTCTAAATATTTTTGTTTGTTGACATCATAAGTCGGACTGTAAATAGGTTTCCTTTAAATAAAAAACTATGTAAACATAGTTGAAATCTGTTTGTTTATCTGTAATAGATTAAGTAATTGGCTAAAATCTTACAGTCTAAATTGAAGAAAACTTTGCTCTGCACCACAAAAATCTGAAAAAATTCAACATAATAATTTAATAAGGGAATTGAGAATGTCTACTGTAAAAAAATATACTGCAATTGAGATAGAACAAATAATTAAAGATTATATTATAAATGAATTTTTATATGATAAACCAAATATTGTTTTGTCAAATGATTTACCATTGATAGAGTCAGGTATGAATGATTCACTGGGTATTTTTATCCTAGCTGATTTTATTACAAAAAAATTTGGTATTACTTTAAATACAGAAGAGTTATTACTAGAAAACTTTGGAACAGTTAACGCTATTAAGTCTTTGATTATGAGCAAATTGTAATACTCATATATTGCCCCAGGCGACTGAAGTCGCTGCTATACAAGTAAAATTTGCATACGAGGGTTTCAAATATTTGATTTTCTATTAGTCCACCTTGTGTAGACTACTCTTCAGGAAACCGCTACTGCATCCGTGTTTGTATAACTACGAATTCAATTCTCTGGAATCATGTACAAAATGTGAAAATACTTATTGATAACTTTTAAATAACTAAAACAGTAGATTTTAAAGAAATACATCATAAAATCAGCTTTAATGCATTTAACATAAGTTCTGCTATAGATGTCCCTCAAGTACATCTCAGACCTTGGAAAAAGCTTAATCTAATGAACAATACTGTCACACAATGTAATCTAGTAAGGAATAACTAAATGTATCAATGCCAAGAGCATCTTCCTAAACTGCCATTGCCAAAACTTGAAAACACCTGCAATCAATATATACAGATGGTTACACCCTTGTTGAGTGAGCCAGAACTAGCACGAACAAAAGCAGCTGTTATAAAATTCCAACAAGGTGTGGGAGTGCAACTACAGAAGCAGCTGGAGATGATTGACTGCTGGACTACTCAGACTAATTATTTACATCAAGAGGCTAGATATTTAGAACCTAGAGTATCATATTTAAATGAAAGATCAACGGTAGTGGCATCGCCAGTCTTAACGACTGAGAAATATCAATTTACTCACATTGTCGCTATCATAATTTTCAATGCCCTACAGTTCCATCTGAAAATCAAATATAGGCAACTAGAGCCAGATAAAGATATATTTCGACGAGGAAGTAAAGCTCCTCTTTGTATGGCTCAGTACGACAACCTATTTGGTACTATACGAGTACCAGAAATTAGGTGCGATCGCTTTCAAAAGGTAAAAAATTCTGAGCATATTGTGGTTATCCGGCAGAATATATTTTACGCATTAAAGCTGCTCCCTGAAGATAAGTTGCCAACTGTTGAAGCGATCGCACAACAACTCGATTGGATTCTAGAAAATACACCTTCTAGCAATCCTCCTGTGGGAGTGTTGACAGGTTTGCCCAGGACTCAATGGGCAGTAGTGCGCTCTTATCTTAAAAACTTAGCTTTGGAAAATGCTCACTCTCTGGAACTATTAGATAGCGCACTGTTCATTGTTTGTTTGGACGAAATAATGCCACCTAACATAGAAACGCTAGCAAAAACTGCTTTTACTGGAGATGGTGGGCAAAATCGCTGGTTCGATAAACCTATCCAGATAGTTTTCAACCCAGCAGGTCAGTTCGCTGTGACAGTTGAACATAGTCATATTGATGGCTACTTAGCAGCTCGCTTGATAGACGAAGTAAACCAAGAGCCAAACATCCTTCAAAAACCTCTAGTCTCCTCTAGTTTTGTTGAACTTGAAACACCACAGCAACTGGGTTGGGAGTTAGATCACAAACTTCTAGAAGAAGTAGAACGAGCATCAGCATTTGCTCAACGTCTAAGCAATGAGATCGACATAGGGGTAGCAATATTCGATGAATTTGGCTCAGATTTTATTGAGCAGCATGGTTTGATTGCTGATGCTATGTTTATTTTGTCGCTACAGATTGCTTCTACTCGCCTACATGGTAAAGTTGGTACTAGCATTTTGCAGGTGGTACACACCAGAGGCTTCAGATATGGGCGGTGGGACGATGCATTCGCGGTTACGCCCCAATCTCTGGAGCTAATTCAAAGCTTCAATGAGCAAGCACCTGATGAAGAGCGATATTTAGCTTTTAAACGCGCTGTTAACGCTCATTTACGGCGAGTGTTTGATGCTAAAAAGGGGCAAGGGCCGATTCAACACCTTCATGCACTTTATAGATTAGCTCATCACCAAGATAGTAGTCTTCCTGATATTTTTCAAGATAAAATATTCAATGATTTTATCATAGATCCAATAATCGACGTTTCCACAACGGGTAATAGAATAGGTACAGAACTATGCTGTATCACCCCGCCTCGCGGCTATGGAATTGGCTATATAATTGGTCGTAAACGTATTACCTTTACTGTAACAACTAAACATCAAAAGGCAGAAAAATTTATTTACATTTTAAAGCAATGCCTGTTGGAAGTAGGAGAACTTATAAGTAAGTCGCCAGAAAAATCTACAAGTATGTAAGAGCCTATTTCACTAATAAAATTTTGTTAATCCAGATGTGAATGTGGCTAGAGTAAGGAAACCATTGAAGCAGACAGAAATTCATTCCCATCGCACCACCAGTTGTCGATATTTTCCTTGAAAGGGAGCAAAACAACGCTCTTAGTGAAAACAATGTATGAGGTGATTGTATGAGTAATGTGTGTCTAGAGGTGAGCTTACAGAGAGAAATTCAAGGGGCATCTCCGATTATTATTAGTTCTAATGTAAAAGAAGCTAGCAGAGAAATTGAAAAACGTGTTCATCATATTCTTCAAGGTCTAAAGCATCTTCCTCAATGCCATTTTTCAACACCACAGGTTAGTGATCACTTTCTTGATACTATTCTCCAACAAATTCATCATCAAGAGTATCTTGCATTTTTAGCTCATTGGAATCGCTCGCTGGTAGGAGGAGAACTACTGTTTGAATATCCCTATGTTGACCAAGGAATTCAGGCAGATACTCCTTTATTTGAGGGGGTCTATGACCTGTCTCGTGAAGCAGTTAAAACTGCAATTGCAGCAGCACAGCAAGTTGTTAAAGGGGCTTCTTTAAGCTATGCTTTGTGCAGACCTCCCGGACACCATGCTGGCCCTGCTTGGTTAGGAGGGTATTGTTTTTTAAATAATGCAGTTGCTGCTGTAATGACTCTTCTCCAGTATGGAGTAAGCCCGGTGGGACTGCTCGATATTGACTTTCATTTTGGCAATGGTTCTGCTGCTTTAGTAGCATCCATACCAGAGGTTTGGTTTGGATCTATTCACAACTCAACATTGTTAAGTTATCCTTTCAAAGAAGTTCAACCTGCTAACGATAGACAAACTTTCATTTCTTTTTCTTATCCACCTAGTTCACAAGAATATTTAACCAAAATTAAGCAGCTAATCAGAAAGTCATCAAATTTTGGTTGTGCAGCTATGGTTGTTTCTGTTGGTTATGACATTATTGGCAATGATCCTCATGGAGGCTGGCATTTGCAACCTTCTATTTTCCAAGAAATTGGTCAGATTCTTGCCCAAGCATCTATACCTCTTTGTTTAGTACAAGAGGGAGGCTATTTGTTAAATGCTTTAGAAGAATGTGCTTATAAATTTGGATTAGGATTGTTAGAAAAATAGGTACTGAACAGAGATGGACGACGTAAAAGTTGTGTATAGCAGATGAAAATTATTATCATTTTAAATAAAAGTATAAATTTTCTGAAAGTTTCTAGATGTCTAAAAATTACTTTATAAATCGTCTCAAAACACTACTTTATTTTACGAAGAAAATAAAACCTACAAAGGCTATAAAGGTATGACAAACTTTGCTACTTATGTCGCTACTCCAGAAAAAGTCTTACTCTGGAGTGAGTTTGTAGAAGAATTAATCGAAGGTCAATCTTTATCTCATAGTCAAGCTACTAAATTGATGCAGGGATGGTACGATGGAACCATTCCACCTATGTTAACAGGAGCTATTCTAACAATTTTACAAATGAAAGGGTTGACGGCTGAAGAATTAACTAATACGATCCAAAGTTTACTATCCTATTCATCGTTATTAACAGCCACAAGTCAAAACAAATCTAGTCTTTTAAGTGATATCTGCTATATAGGAGAAGATAGAAACTCAAGCTTTACCATCTCAATTGCTGTTGCCTTTGTTGCTGCTGCTGCTGGAGTGCCAGTTGCTAAATATGGCGATAATTCTGTATCAAGATGTGCAGGTTTCGCAGATCTATTAGAAGTATTAGGGGTTAATTTACAAAATACAATTGATAAGATTCAAGCAGCAATACCTGAAGTTGGCATAACATTTTTATTGGCATCTAGTGTTTATCCAATATTCAAGACCCTTGCGCCACTACGACAAGTAATACAAGTAGAAACTGTCTTTAATTTGTTGGGATCGCTCGCGAACCCATTGCGTCCTACAGGACAGGTAATTATACTAACCAAAACCCATTTACTGAAAATAATTACCCAGACCTTACGTAAACTGGGTACACAACAAGCCATTGTTCTGTGTGAACGGGAACAACTAAACGAAGCTAGATTAGCACAAATTACTGACTTAGCAATTCTATTTAACGGTCAAGTACATATAGAGAACTTAAAACTTCAAGAATTAGGTTTGCAGTTTGCTCCTATGAGAAGTTTAGAGTGGGGCAATGTGCAAGATAACGCTGAAATTCTGCGCTCTGTTCTACAAGGTAGAGGTACTCAAGCGCAGCAAGATGTTGTAACATTCAATGCGGCTCTAGCACTTCAGGTGGGAGGAGTTGTACCACTTGGAAACCATGCATATGGCATTTGCATCGCAAAAGAAATCTTGCGTAGTGGCGCTGCCTGGTCAAAGTTAGAAGAACTGATTAAGTTTTTTAAGTAGCTAGGGTGAGCTAAGTACAGCAGAATATGCAGAACATATAGCTGCTATCAACCAAGTACGAATGAAACTTCCGACTAAGGTTGTTTCATGTCAAGCCCTAAGTGATTTTTGTTTAAAAATTTAGTAGAAAGGAGTTTATCTGTGATTAATAGTATTGGATATGCAGCCCAAAGTGCAACTACACCACTGGGCTTGTTCAATTTTGAGCGACGAGAGCCAGGCCCACATGATGTACAGATTGAGATTCTTTACTGTGGTGTGTGTCACTCGGATTTGCATACAGTCTATAACGAATGGAAGAACACGGTTTACCCAATCGTACCTGGGCATGAGATTGTGGGTCGTGTAGTGAAGATTGGTGAACAAGTTACCAAATTCCAGGTAGGCGAGGTTGCGGGGGTTGGTTGTATGGTTGATTCTTGCCGCACCTGTCCCAACTGCCGTGCGAGTTTCGAGCAGTACTGTGATAACGAAATTATTTTCACCTACAACAGCCCAGAGAAGCAGACAGGAAAAATGACTTATGGTGGCTATTCTAACCAGATAGTTGTAGATGAAAATTACGTGCTACACGTTTCCCAAAAGTTGGATCTTGCAGCTGTTGCACCGCTTTTGTGTGCGGGGATTACCACCTACTCGCCTTTGCGCTACTGGAAAGTTGGCAGAGGTGATAAGGTTGGCATCGTAGGGTTGGGCGGATTGGGACACATGGCGCTAAAATTTGCTCACGCTTTTGGTGCTTATACTGTCCTGTTCACAACGTCGTCGGATAAGACCAAAGATGCCAAGCGCCTTGGAGCCGATGAGTTTGTCATTTCAAAAAATAATAATGAAATGAGTAAGCACATTAACAGCTTTGACTTTATTCTCGATACGATTTCAGTATCGCATAACTTGGACGCATATACCCAGTTGTTAAAGCGTAGTGGTACGCTATGCTTACTTGGTGTACCAGAATATCCACACTCATCACCTGACATTAACAATTTAATTAATAAACGCCTCTCAATTGCTGGCTCAATGATTGGTGGAATTAAAGAAACGCAAGAAATGCTTGATTTTTGTGCCCAACACAATATAGTCTGTGATATCGAACTCATCCCTATTCAGAAGATTAACCAAGCGTACGAGCGGATGCTTAAAAGCGAAGTGAAGTACCGTTTTGTGATTGATATTGCATCGCTTGGGCAAGAATATAATACTACCAAAACATTAATTGAAGGATAAGTACATAAAATTGGAGCTAAATAACTTCTTCAACAGAGTAATTATAAAATTTTAAAATGTAATTTATGTAGTAAGGCTATCAAATCAGTATTTAATGCTTTAAAGTTAAGATTTTATAGTAAAATCTTAATTCTGCTTTGTCACTCTGTAAAATAATAATCAAAGCTTAGGATTTAGCTTTAATTATTCAAGATTTAGACTTTAATTTCTAATATCAACTAAAATATATAGACTATGGTAGAAATTAAAAACTTGTAACTCTTTTACCTATTGTAATGTTTCAAAGTAACAAAACAAGTTTAAGGATTACAGATCATTCGTAAATAAAACTTCAGTGAAAAGGTATTTTTACCTTAAGCAATAAAACTTTTACAGGCTAAATAATTTTTTGAGTTTATAATTAAATTTTAAAGCTGTATGAGAGCGTATAGATAAAACTTTATAATTACTATACTATATTAGTGAATTTGCTGCCATAAATAAATATTTCACTTATAAAATAACTTATTATGTATTTTATAGTTGCTTTATTTATTTGCAAATTTTTATAGTCTCTAAATTGCAATATTTTTGGTATTTCAGGTTTTATTAAGTGAAGCAAAAGTTCTTTCAGAGAAAGTGTATAGGCTAAATTTTTCCAGTTTACATTATAAAAATTTTGAGGAAGTAGTGATGGATCTAAATACTTACTGCTATAAAACTCAAGGTGGAATAAGTGTTGCTCGCTCTGTAAATGCAATTCCTATTGAGACTGCTCTTGAAAAGATATTGTTACGTCTGGATTTTCAACGCGGAGGTTTATTCAAAAGTAGTTACGAATATCCAGGAAGATATAAAAGATGGGCGATCGGTTTTGTTAATCCACCCCTAGAACTTGCCACTTGCGACAACAATTTTACACTCATAGCTCACAACGAGCGAGGTATGGTTCTGATAGATTATTTAGTAGAGTATCTATACAATTTACCGCAACTTCAAGACGTTAAAAAGGAAACTAATGGTGTAACTGGCTCGGTTCGGACAACAAAACGTTTCTTTTCAGAAGAACAAAGAAGTAAGCAACCATCAGTTTTTAACATTTTAAGGGAAATCCTCAACATTTTTACCAGCCCAGAAGATGAGCATCTAGGGCTATATGGTGCATTTGGCTATGACTTAGTTTTTCAGTTTGAGCAGATGCAAAAGCACTTGCAACGCGCTGAAAATCAAAGGGATTTGGTGCTATATTTACCGGATGAATTGTTAATTGTTGACTACTATCAGCAAAGCGCTTTTCATTTGCAATATGACTTTGTCACCAAAAATGGTTGTACTAAGGAGTTACCTCGTGATGGACAAATAGTAGATTACCGAGGTAAAAACTTGACTTATACTAGTGCATCTGACCATGCACCTGGAGAATATGAACAACAGGTAGAAAAAGCACTAGAATACTTCCAGCGCGGTGATTTATTTGAAGTTGTTCCCAGCCAAAGCTTCTTTCAAGTTTGCGAACAGTCACCAACGGAACTTTTCTGGAAACTACAGCAGATTAATCCTAGCCCCTATGGATTTATCTTGAATCTAGGTGAAGAGTTTCTAATTGGCGCATCGCCAGAAATGTTTGTGCGAACTGAAGGCAAGCGTGTAGAAACTTGCCCAATCAGTGGCACTATTAAACGGGGTCAAAATGCAATTGATGACGCAGCTCAAATTTTAAAACTGTTGAACTCAGGCAAAGATGAAGCTGAGTTGACTATGTGTACTGACGTAGATCGTAATGATAAATCGCGGATCTGTGAACCTGGATCAGTACAAGTTATTGGCCGTCGTCAAATTGAAATGTACAGTCATCTCATCCATACAGTAGATCACGTTGAAGGAACGCTGCGTCCAGAGTTTGATGCCTTAGATGCATTCCTCAGCCATCTTTGGGCAGTTACAGTTACAGGAGCGCCAAAGCGATGGGCAATGCAGTTTATCGAACAGCATGAGCGTAGTCCTCGACGTTGGTATGGTGGGGCCATTGGATACTTGAGCTTCAAAGGAAACTTGAATACTGGTCTGATCCTGCGGACTATCCAGTTGAAAGATTCTATTGCTGAAGTGCGAGTTGGTGCGACAGTCCTGTATGATTCGATTCCAGAAGCTGAAGCCCAAGAAACTATCATTAAAGCTGCGGCTTTGTTCCAGATACTTGATCAAACAAAACAAAGAAGTAGTAATTTTTCAACTAGCTTAGAACTTAAGCATCAGCCAATTAGAGTAGAAAGTAAGAAGCGTGTCTTATTAATTGACCACGAAGACTCTTTTGTACACACACTTGCTAACTACATCCGTCAAGCTGATGTCAATGTTAAAACTCTACGATATGGTTTTTCGGAATCAGTGTTTGATACAGAGTGTCCAGACCTTGTTGTTTTGTCTCCTGGGCCTGGAAGACCTAGCAACTTTGGTGTAGTAGAGACAATAGTAGCTTGCATAAAACGAAAGATTCCTATTTTTGGTGTTTGTCTAGGATTGCAATCTATTGTTGAAGCTTTTGGAGGTGAACTAGGAGTTCTGACTTATCCTCAGCATGGCAAAGTATCTCGTATTTCTGTTGTTGAGCAAAATTCAGTAATTTTCAAAGGCTTACCCCAATCTTTTGAAGTTGGTAGATATCATTCATTGTTTGCTATACCTGAAACCCTATCTAAAGAACTCAAAATTACTGCTATCTCAAATGATGGTGTAATTATGGGTATCGAGCATCAAACTTTACCTATTGCTGGCGTTCAATTCCATCCAGAATCAATTATGACTTTGGCAGGAGGAGTTGGTTTGACAATTATTAAGAATGTAGTTACTGCATATACAAAGAAAGAAACTTCTTCATTTATCGCTGTATAAAAGTAAGTAGTTATCATGAACTCCGTACACCAGAACACATGAAAAAGAGATAAAGAGGAAAGCACGTGAATCAGATTATGACTCATAGGTATCAAAAATTGGCGGCGTTGCATAATTGAAGTATGAATTTGAGCGATCGCTATAGAATGTCCAAGGTGTGCATCAATTCATATCGCAAGAATGGTAAAAAGTTTGGTAAACAAAATTACATATGCGCTCATTGTGGTTGTCAATTTATAAATTCTTATGAACAGCAGGGTTATCCTGACGCTGGCAAATTATAAGGTGTTGGCATTCTTATTTTTATGTGACAGATGGTTACCCAGTTTACCTTTGTTTTATCAGTAATGAAGACCATATTGTCAACAAAACTTATATGACACGAGTAGAAGGAGAGAATAGTCGTTTTAGACATTATTTAGCTAGGCTACATCGTAAAACTTTTTGTTACTCCAAGTCCGAGGAAATGGTGAAACTATCGATTCGGTTAGTAATACATTATCTCAAGTACGGTTCTGTGGCGCTGCGGGCGCTACGCGCTCGCAAGCTTGAGGCGATCGCATAATTCATACTTGGATTCAACAACGCCAATTTGGCGTTGTTGAATTATCGGATGATTTAGCCTTAGTTGGAACGAATTATCAATGGTTTCAAACGCAGACTTATCCTGCCCTGCATTTATGCAACGCCCAAAAGTTTAACTTTTCAAACAGCCTTTAAGGAGAATCTGCAATGGTAAATAAGGAGCATTGTGCTCGGTTAAGGAAAAGCGTACAAGATTGGAATAAGTGGAGATTTGAGAATGCAGATATAATTCCTGATTTTAGTGGGTCTAACCTCGGTGAGGCTAATCTTATTGGGGCTGACCTTAGTGAAGTTAACCTCAGCAGATTTGACCTTAGTGGGGTAGATCTCACTGAGTCTAGCCTTAGAAGGGCTGATCTCAGCGGAACTGATCTTAGTGGAGCTTATCTTTGTAGAGCTAACCTCAGTGAAGCTAACTTCAGATGGGCTAATCTTTGCGGGGCTGACCTCTGCGAGGCTGAGTTCAATAGAACTAAATTCAGCGGAGCTGACCTTAGTAAAGCTAACCTTATTACAGCAGATCTCACAATAGTTGACCTTAGATGGGTTAATCTCTACGAGGCTGACCTCAGCGGCGCTAATCTTTGCGGCGCTAATCTCTGCGGCGCTAATCTTTACGGCGCTAATCTCTGCGGCGCTAATCTTAACAGAACTTACCTCCGTGGGGCTTACCTTAGTAAAGCTAACCTCAGTAAAGCTAATCTTACCATACTTGACCTTAGTGGACTTAACCTCACTGGGGCTGACCTCACTGGGGCTGACCTCACTGGGGCTGACCTCAGCGGGGCTGATCTTAGCGGCGCTAATCTCTGCGAGGCTAATCTCAATAGAGCTAACCTCAGTGGGGCTAATTTCAATAAAGCTAATCTCTGCGGTCTTGATCTCAGTGGGGTTAATCTTAGAGGGGCTAACCTTAGAGGAGCTAATCTCTGCGGGATTAACCTCAGCAGGACTAATCTTAGTGAAGCGAACCTTAATGAAGCGAACCTCAGTAATATTGACTTCAGCGGGGCTAATCTGAGTAAAACTCAAGCATTAGCAACAAATTTTACTGGTGCAAAGTTCACAGGTGTTTGTTTAGAACACTGGAATATTAATAGTGCTACAAGGCTAAATAATATTAATTGCAGGTACTTCTATTTAAGAAATGACAAACAAGAACGTCGTCCAAATAACGGAGAATTTGCACCAGGGGAGTTTACCCAGCTATTTCAAAAAGGTTTAAAAAGAGTATAGGACTAGTAGTCCGCCACACCAACTTTGCATGGTGGTCAACAGAGGTGCGGAGGAGCAGAGGGGAATTTATCTCCCCTGCTCCCCTACTCCTCTGCTCTCTTGCCCGCCTCCATCCAGCATTTTTAGGTTGGTAGACTACTAGGGCGTGTTTTCAAACTATAACCACAACAGAATGGAGGCGATCGTAATCATGGTTGTATCATTTGCAGCAAGTTTTTCATATCGAGTAGCAATGCGTCGAAATTGTTTAAGTCTGTTGATAGCACGTTCAACAATGTTGTGTTGACGGTAGATTTCACGGCTAAAAGGGCCTCGACGTGGTTCATTGGATAGGCGGGGTATGGTTAGACGAACACCACTTTAAGGCATCGATAAAACCTTGTTGCCACGCTTTCCCACTTTCCATAGCGTTCTGGCAGATCTCGCCACGGTGCTCCGGTTCTCAGTATCCAGAGGATGCCATTCACAACCTTGCGTTATATCATGTCCGGGTAATTAGTTATAATTCCCGAATCTATGCAGAGAACCCAAAAACCCCTCCCCTCTGCTCCCCTGCTCCTCTGCTCCTCTGCAGCTGAAGCTGCCTTAATGATAAGTCTTTCACCGGACACGATATTAGCGAGGAACGAGCGTCTGGTCATTATTTGGCTTGCCTGTTTGCGGTTTTTGTGGCGGTAGTAACGGTTTTAACTGTTCCCACTGTTCTTTACTTAAGTCTCCTCGGTTCATCAACAAGTTAAAAAAAACCATGCAGGGACACGGTTGCTGATCATCGATTCACAAGCGGTAAAAAATACGTGCAATGCCAGCGTCGAGTCCAAAGGATTTTGTTATTACAAATGTACTAACGGCATCAAACGTCATCTCGCTGTCGATACTCTGGGGTTGCCGTTTTTTACTCACTGCACCAAAGCCAATTAGCAAAACGAAAAATTAACTCCGTTGCACTTGCTGCCCTCAAGCAAGAACTGGAAACAGGGAAAGAGTTTGAGAGCTATGGTGAAATAGTCGAGTGGTTGAAACGCCAACATGGGCTAGATATAGAGTACGCCACAGTTTATGCTTGGGTGAGATATAAATGCAGCAGTTGAAACGGGTGGCGCTGGAGAATCGTTATCTCATCAAGACTTGTTTAAACGTTACTATTTCGGAAAAACTTACTCCTGTGGCGATCGCACAGAAGTTACTCGATAAGGTTGATCTGCGGCTGTCGTATGTTGGTCGGTTGGGGCCACGAGGTAAGCGGGAGTGCGTTTATAAGTTTGTTGGAACTGATGATGGGCGGGATGTAGTTTTTTCCAAGTGGTTAAAGCGAGATGAAGCGGCAATTGTGAATAGCTCGGTGTCAGTCAGTAGTAATATAAATGTACCAACACCAATCACTCACACAACATCACTCCCCAGTAATGAGGATATGGAGGGGCAAGACAACCCCAGTGATTCTTGGTGGCAGCAGGTCAAATCTTACGCTGCTCTTTTCAGGGAACGAGTGAAAGATGGTGTGGGAGCAGTCAAAGAGTTCCTCAGTACCCTCAGCAGTGACGAGCGTTGGGGCGTGATGGTAGCGTTTGAGGAGGCACAACCACAGATATTTAGGGAGTTGGTAGCGATCGGGACTGATTGGGTGGTGTGGATGGGCTAAAAGGTTGAGTTTGGGGCGATCCTCTTTCCTTTGTTCAGTTTTTCAACCTGGGAGATTTGGTATGGGCATTTGGGGCAATGGTAAGTTTGGTTTAACTTTGGGGACTTTGGTCAGACTTTTTCTCTTTTTTCTCTGCCTAGAGTGACAAAAGAAAGATAAGTTGTTTGGCTTTCTCTATTTTTACTGCTCCTCAAACTCCTAATCACAAATTGGCAAACCTATTATTACACCATAAAACACATTTGCAAGAGTTCTAGAGATCAAGCAAAGAAGTTGTTATGCACTGTAAGCTTGGGAATATTACTGATGTGGGATAATATCTTATTGATAGGTAATAAATAGGTACTCATACTTATTTATCCTTAAGACAAAGCAGCTACGCCGAAGGTAAAGACTTTTAGGCGTTTTAGTTTTCATTAGATATTTATTTGTGCCTATCTACTTAGCTGCTTCAGTCCTGCTTCAACTTATATTGTAAATTGCTTATGCGTCCTCGCCAAGAAATTACGGATATGTTCTCAACATTCGTGCAGTTGGAAAGAGGCAGATTCAGCAAATGGTTGACAGATGCTACACTGTATAGAAATATCCAAAATCACTTGGAGCGTTCGTCATCAGCACTTAAATCAGAAAACTTTTGGGTGCTTTACTGGTACAAGCAATGGCACTCTGGGTTTAATAACCTTGCTAGAATGCATCTGTTAGCTTATTTACAAGAACCATGTTATTGGGTTGCTTCAAAAACAGTTGCTAAATTTAATTCCAGCCAGTATATGCTCGCTGATTACTTCCAAATGGCGATCGCAGAAGTCGAAACAATTCTTAAAGACTTTAACCCAGAAAAATCTTTTAGCTTAAAAGCTTACGCCATGATGGCAATGCCCAGTCGGCTGAGAGATATTTTACGTCAACGCAAGGAAGCTGATATTTGCACTAATTGGGCATTGTTACGCAAAGTGAGCAAAAAGCTGCTTAATGAAGCTCTTAGTGAAGCTGGATTATCAGAAAGTACAATTGCTCAATATCGTTTAGCTTGGACTTGTTTCAACGAACTGTACATCCAAAATCAATCAGGAAGTCACACTCAATTACCAGAACCGAATCGTCAACTTTGGGAAGCTATTGCCAACCTATACAACCACCAACGCCAAAGCCAAATCAGTCAACCTACTCTCGCACGCAACGCCCAAACAATTGAACAGTGGTTAACCCAGACAGCTTTTTACGTGCGAGTTTATTTGTTTCCACCTGTGAAATCTCTGAATGCTTTCGAGCAAAATGATGACACGACAGTAACGTTTGATTTGCCAGACCCATCCTTTGAGGAGCCAATGGCTAATATGATAGCCGAAGAGGATGTCCAAAATCGACAAAACCAAATATCTCTCATGTCTAATGTAATGTTAAAAGCTTTACAGAATCTGGATGTACAATCCCAAGAAGTACTTAAGCTTTATTACGAACAGGGACTGACTCAGCAGCAAATTATGCAACGGTTGCAGATGAGTCAGCCTACGGTGTCTCGCAGACTGGTTAAAGGTAGAGAATCACTACTGGCAGCACTGATCGAGTGGAGCCAGGATTTGAATATTTCTGTGAATTCCAACCAAATTAAAGATATGAGTCTTGCTTTGGAAGAATGGTTGAGAAACCAGTATGGTGGTACAACATAAGTTTCTAGTTTTCACAAGGTAGTAAAAATGACTTGCGCGTTTGCAGATCCCAGAGAATGGTTGTTAGAAATATCACCAACCATTCAGGCGCAATCCTGGCAGCAAAGCCAGGTTTATGCCACACCTAGTAGTCGCTGGTGCGCTTACATCAATCAAATTTGTCTCCATGCCTTTTTGGATTGGATCTCAACTGAAGATTTTGCAAGAGCGAGTGTTTGGTACAGTTTCCCTGGTACGCCAGCTTTTTGGGAATTTGTTAATGGCACAGCAATTTTGTTAAAGGGGAGGCGAGTCGTGTTAATCCCCAGTGAAGCAATTGATGATAGCGAGTTAGAAGTTCCTCAGGAATGGGTAGACATTCCTAGTTGGGCAGCAGACTACTATTTAGCAGTGCAAGTCAAACCGGATGGCAAGTGGGTAAGAATTTGGGCTTACACAACCCATAAAGAACTAAAATCTCTAGCTCACTATGACTCAGTGGATAGGACTTATTGTATAGATGCACGGCATTTAACAAAAGACCTGAATGCTTTCTCGTTAAGTTACCAATTCTGCACAGGAGAACAGATGAAAGCGGCTGTAACTCCACTACCACAATTATCTACCGAGCAAGCAGAAAATCTGGTGCAACGGATAGGCATTGCCTCTTTTCGTTTCTCTAGATTGGCAGTAGCATTTAGCACTTGGGGATCATTACTAGAAAATGAGCAGTGGCGGCAGCGCTTGTACCAACAACGGCAGCAGCCACAATCATGCTCAGTGCAAGTGAATTTGAGTCGTTGGCTAGAAGGTATATATGATAATACTTGGGAAGCAATAGAAACATTTTTGCTTTTCAATTCCAACAGTCTAGCTCTTAATTTCAGAAGTAGCTTCGGGTCAGGAGTTGGTAGTATCAAACGAGCCAAGCTGATTGACTTGGGAATGGAAATAGAGTCTCAAACAGTAGTGCTATTAGTTGCCTTCATGCCAGAGGATAGCCAACAATTTAGTATTCGCGTGCAACTACATCCTGCCAATGGAGAATATCTACCTGTTAATATCAAGTTAGCTTTACTTTTAGAATCAGGGGAAATGATTCAGCAAGTGCAAGCTAGAGAACAAGATAACTACATCCAATTGAAACGCTTTGATGGAGAAGTAGGAGAATGTTTTAGTATCCAAATTACTTTTGATAGTTACCAAATAACAGAAAATTTCGTTATTTAGTCATTAGTCATTGGTTATTAAATAAGGACAAACAACAAAGGACGAATGAGTAAGCTAATCATCTTCAGCTTGTTGGGAGGAGATTTAAATCAAGGATTTCCTGTTGTTACGGCTCAACTTTGGCACAATAACCAATTATTTAAAATAACAGGGAGTCTGCCAGCAATACCAGGACTTTCTGAACTCTACAGAAGATGGAAGTTACTCTACGAAGCTGTTCATCAACGTTTGGGCAGCAGTCAACGTATAGAAGTGCATTCACAAGATATTACCAATATTTCTGTGAATGATTTCGAGGAAGTATGTCACCAGTTACAAACACATATCAATGCTTGGTTGAAATCTGAATCCTTCCAAAATATTGAAAGACAGTTAAGAACTCTACTCAATCGAGATGATGAAATTAGAGTGATTATTGAAACAAATATAACTTCATTGCATCGATTGCCTTGGCAATTGTGGGATTTTTTTGAGCATTACCCAAAAGCTGAATTAGCTTTGAGCAATCATGAGTATGCATCACCTCAAGTAGTGCGAAAATCTCCCACAGTTCGAGTCAAAATTTTAGCAATTCTTGGTAACAGTGTTGGGATTGATATTGATAAAGACCGTTCTTGGTTGCAAGGTTTAACAGATACTCAAACTACATTTCTTGTCCAGCCTACACGAAAAGAACTTGACGAGCAACTGTGGAATCAGAATTGGGATATCCTGTTTTTTGCCGGACATAGCACTAGTATTGCAGATGGAGAAACAGGGAAAATTTACATCAATCAGACAGAGAGTTTAACAATTTTTCAATTTAAGAATGCACTTAAGACAGCAATTACAAGCGGTTTAAAACTGGCAATTTTCAACTCCTGTGATGGCATTGGTTTGGCACGGAATTTGGCTGATTTGAACATTCCCCAAATGATTGTGATGCGGGAAGGAGTACCAGATTTAGTTGCACAGGAGTTTTTGAAAAACTTTCTTGTCGCTTTTGCTCTTAATAAGCCATTTTATCTGGCTGTGCGAGAAGCGCGAGAAAGACTTCAAGGATTGGAGAATGACTTTCCTTGTGCTAGTTGGTTGCCAGTTATCTACCAAAATCCGACCACTGTGCCGACAACTTGGCAAGAACTGCGCGGTGGTTCGGGTGACACCAAGACTCGTGACGAAGTTTCGACTCAAAGCAGAATTTTGACCACAAAGAGTAAAAGTGCAATTGTGACTCGAAAGTGCAAACTTTGGACTGTAATGCTGAGTACTGCTATTGTGACTCTTTCAACGATAGGTTTGAGATATTTGGGGGTTTTTGAGAAAACTGAACTGCAAACTTTTGACCAAATCTTCGTCCTGCGACCAAACGAAGATTTAGATCCAAGATTGCTTGTTGTTGAAGTTACTGAAAAAGATATTCAATCCCGACAAGAGACGACTACAGGAGTGAAATCTATTTCGGATAGTACGTTAGCTCAATTAATCAACAAATTACAAAAGTATCAACCGCGAGTTATTGGACTGGATATTTATAGAGATTTTGCTGACCCCCGAAATGAATCAAAACTGATACAACTCCCCACTGAACTGAGCAAAGAAAATGTGGTAGTTGTCTGTAAAGGCAGAGATCTTAAACACGACCCCCAAGGTGTTAAACCACCTCTTGAAGTTCCTGTAGAACGTCAGGGTTTTACTGATGCAATTCAAGATCCAGATGGTATCGTTCGTCGCCAAATTATGATGATGGCACAAGAGCCTTCGTCTCCTTGTACAACGCCTTACTCACTTTCGTTGCAATTAGCTGCTCGTTATTTATCTTACGAAAATATTCAACCTGATTTGAATGAAGATTATGTACAATTTGGTTCTAAAATATTTAAACGCTTAAAACCAGGTCGCAGTGGTGGCTATCAACAAGGAGTTGATTTAGGCGGATTTCAAATACTTGTTAATTACCGTAATGCAGATTACCAAAGAGTTTCTTTGGCAGATGTATTGAGTGATCAAGTTAACTTTGATTTGCTCAAAGATAAGGTAGTTCTCATCGGAGTGACAGCTAACACTATCAGCGATACTTGGTCAACTCCCAACTCTGCTGCACAGCAACCTTACCAGGAAATACCAGGCATATTTATACAAGCGCAAATGGTCAGCCAAATTGTGAGTGCAGTTTTAGACGAACGTCCTATTCTTGGGGTTTTGCCTTTCTGGGGCGATATTGTTTGGATATGGGTATGGTCGAGTGTGTCTGGTTTGATGGTTGGGTGCGTGTGTCGTTCGCTACTCCATCAGGGATGCACTATATTTGCGATCGCGATCATTTTATATGGAGCTTGTGCGATCGCGCTCTGTGCGGCTCCTTTTGGAAGCATCGCTGTTTTAAAACAAGGGGTATGGTTGCCATTTATTCCCTCAGTCTTTGCTGTGGTTGCAAGCGGTGTTGTTGTGTTGTTTGTTCAACGCCATCGGGAATTTCCTACACCCCTTGAAGGGAGTGTGCAAAATCCACGAAAACTTGATGAAACAATGTAGTATTTACTATGTGTAAATCATATAGTCAGCATTTATATAGCTATTTTGCTGATACCTAATATTTTTAAGTTGAGGATTCCAAGCTAAATTTCCTGTTTTATAGGAGAGTGCAATGTCTAGGGTATCTAAACGTTTGTACTGGTGGCATCTAGGAATTGCGATCGGGAGTGCAATAGTCTTATATACAAATATCTCAGTTGCCCAAATTACACCAGATGGGACTCTGCCGAACAATTCTAATGTGAGATTAGAGGGTAATACCAGAGTTATTGAGGGGGGAACCACAAGAGGCGCTAATCTCTTCCACAGCTTTAGAGCGTTCTCTGTTCCCGGTGGCTCCGAAGCTTTCTTCAATAATGCACTCGATATTCAAAACATTCTCACACGAGTTACTGGCTCAGGCGTTTCAAACATTGATGGGTCGATTCGTGCCTTGGGTAAAGCAAACCTGTTTATCATCAATCCCAATGGAATTATATTTGGTAAAAATGCCAGTTTGAACATTGGCGGTTCCTTTGTCGCCACAACAGCCAATGCCATCGGGTTTGGCAATCTGGGATTTTTCAGCGCCTCGAATCCAGAAGCACCTTCAGCCTTGTTAACAGTAAATCCAAATGCCTTATTATTCAATCAAATTGCGGCTGCCCCGATTCAAAATAACTCAACTGCACCAGCAGGATCTACTCTTGCTGGTGCAGATACATTTGGTTTACGTGTTCCAAATGGTCGGAGTTTACTGTTAGTAGGCGGCAATGTCAAAATGGATGGTGGAGGATTGAATGCTTTTGGTGGGCGAGTCGAGTTAGGTGGGTTACGAAGTGGGGGAACAGTTGGGTTGAATGGGGATGGTAATAATCTGAATTTGAGTTTTCCCGATAGTGTAGAAAGAAGCGATGTTTTCCTTAGCAATGGCGCTCTTGTATATGTTCGTGCTGGCGATGGTGGTAGTATTGCAGTTAATGCCCGGAATTTAGAGATGACGGGAGAGAGTTTCCTGTTTGCAGGCATAGACAGTGGACTGGGTTCTGATAATAGTAAGGCGGGAAATATTACGGTTAATGCCACGGTCGAAATAAACCTTAACAATCAGAGTCAAATTGTTAATAGCGTGCAACCAGAAGCAAGAGGACAGGGAGGCGATGTCAGTATCAGTGCTAGCACGTTAAAAGTTTCGGGTGGGGCAGTGATAGGTGCTTTTACATTTGGTGCGGGCGAGGGGGGAAATTTGAGTGTTGATGCCCAAGATGTGCAAATCATTGGTATAAGCGCTGATGGCCAGTCTTTCAGTGCCTTGGGTGCTTCCGCACAGCCAAACTCAACAGGGAATGCTGGTGATCTTACGGTCAGAACTAATACATTGCTAGTACGAGATGGGGCACAAGTGTTTACTGACGCTCTCGCTGCGGGTAAGGCGGGAAATTTGAGCATTGATGCCCAAGATGTGCAACTAATTGGTCGTCTTAGTGGCTTGTTCGCTTCCAATTCAATAGAAAATGCTGGTGATCTTACGGTCAGAACTAATACATTGCTAGTACAAGATGGGGCACTGATACTAGCTGGTACATTTGGTGCGCGCAAGGGGGGAAATTTGACTGTTGATGCTACTGATGTGCAAATCATTGGTCGTTTTAGTGGCTTGGCTACTACTGCATACCCAAACTCAACAGGGGATGCTGGAAATTTGACGATTAAAACTAATACCTTGCTAGTGGGAGATGGGGCACAGGTGGGTGCTGGTACATTTGGTGCGGGCAAGGGGGGAATTTTGACTGTTGATGCTACTGATGTGCAAATCATTGGTACAAGCGCTGATGGTCAGGCTTCCAGTGGCTTGTTTGCTTCTGCACAGCCAAACTCAACAGGGGATGCGGGTGATATTACAGTCCGTACTAATACCTTGCTAGTGCAAGATGGGGCACTGATACTAGCTAGTACTTCTGGTGCAGGCAAGGGGGGTGATATTACAGTCCGTACTAATACCTTGCTAGTGCGAGATGGGTCACAAGTGAGTGCTAGTACTTCTGGTGCGGGCAAGGGTGGAAATTTGAGTATTGATGCCCAAGATGTGCAAATCATTGGTACAAGCGCCGATGGTGGATATGCGAGTAACTTGAGTGCTTCTGCATACCTAAACTCAACAGGGGATGCAGGTGATGTGACTATTAAAACTAATACCTTGCAAGTGCGAGATGGGGCACAGGTAAATACTGTCACTTTCGGTGCGGGTAAGGGTGGAAATTTGACTGTTGATGCCCAAGATGTGCAACTGATTGGTATACCTGCTGATTTTGGGTTTGCCAGTGGCTTGTTTGTTTCTACAGAGCCAAACTCAACAGGGGATGCAGGTGATCTTACGGTGAGGACTAATACCTTGCAAGTGCGAGATGGAGCACAAGTGAGTGCTAGCACTTTCGGTAAGGGCAAAGGTGGAAATTTGAATGTTGATGCCCAAGATGTGCAAATCATTGGTAGAAGCGCTGATGGTCAGGTTCCCAGTGGCTTGTTTGCTTCTACAGAGGAAAACTCAACAGGGGATGCGGGAGATTTGACAATCAAAACGAATACCTTGCTGGTACGAGATGGGGCTACAGTAACCGTGGAGAATCGCGGAACAGGAACCGCAGGTAACATGACATTAAATGCTCGCTCTATCCGTTTAAATAACGATGCCTTACTCACCGCCAGTACACGCAGCTCTAAAGTTGACCCGAATAGGGAACAGGCGACAATTAACATTAACTCACGAGATTTGATCATAGGTCGTAATAGTAATATCAGAACTGATGCCCAAGGAGAAAATGTCATCGGTGGCAACATCAATATTAATGCCGATGTCTTGGCTGCTTTTGAAAATAGCGATATTACTGCTGACTCTGATGACTTTCGTGGCGGTAATGTCATAATCGATACTAAAGGTATCTTTGGCATTCAGTTTCGGGATATGCGTTCTCTAAACACAAACGACATCACCGCCACCGGGGCAACTCGCCAGTTGAGCGGTGATGTGCAAATCACTACACCTGATGTTGACCCCACTAACGGCTTAGTCGAACTCCCTATTAATCTTGTTGATGTCTCTAGGCAAATTTCCACCGCCTGCACTCCTGGGAGTCGCCAAAGTCAAAGTTCCTTTGTGGCGACAGGGCGCGGTGGACTACCGATGAGTCCCACTGAACCGTTACAAGATACAAGCACTCTGTCTGCATGGGTGAGATTAAGACCCTCACCAGCAAACTCAGCTAAAACCACAATTTCCCCACAACCAATAGCAGTCTCAAATAGTACTAAAGTTGCTGCGGCGACGACCATTGTGAAAGCTACTGATTGGGTAGTTGATAGCAATGGGAATGTAAAACTCGTGGCGCAAGCACCCGGTGTCACCCCTCACGGTTCTTGGCAAACTCCTGCTTCTTGTCTTACATCTCGCTAAGGTGTGAAATATGCATCCATTTGCACTAACCAAGCGACTCCTGAGATTTGCGGTAAGAAATGTAGTCCTATTTACCCTTGCTTTTTCTCTAACTATTATCCCTAGCACATTCGCCAGACAACCTCAGACAAATTCATCCGCTGGATTTTACACCCAAAATACCAAACCTTCAACCATAAACCCACAGCAACTTGTCTCTCAAGGAGAAGCGCTTTATCAAGCTGGACGCTTTGCTGAAGCTGTAACTGTTCTCCAACAAGCTGTTCGTATCTATCAACGAGAAAACAATAACCTCGCACAAGCCGCAGCGCTGACTAACCTCTCTCTTGTATACCAGCAACTCGGTTCGTGGAAAGAAGCTGATGCAACTATTGACAATAGCTTAAATTTACTCGGTTGGGATGAGATAAATCAAAAGTTAAATGTCAATAATCCCAAATCTGAATTGTTAGACATTCTGGCACAAACTCTCAATATTCAGGGCGAATTGCAACTAGTACAGGGACAAACTGATGCATCTATAAAAACATCACAACAAGCAGAGCAAATCTGGAAGAAGTTAGGTGACAATGCTGGAGTAACGCGCAGCCGGATTAACCAAGCACAAGCTTTACGAGTTGCTGGTTTTTACCGCCGTAGCTTAAATATATTGAATGAAGTATCTCAACAATTAATTTCCCAACCTGACTCAATTGTAAAAATAACAGCTTTGCGATCGCTCGGCAATGTCTTACAACAATTAGGCGAACTTGAGTCATCCCAGCAAATCTTACAACAAAGCTTAGAAATCGCTCAACGTCTGCAACTACCTCCAGAAATTAGTCTGACAGAATTTTCCCTCGGTAATACTGCTAGAGTGTTAGGTAATACAAAAGACGCGATCGCTCATTATGAAAATGCGGCTTTAGTTGCATCCAACCCACTCACCAAAGTTCAAGCTCAAATTAATCAACTTAGCTTGCTTGTCGAGAATGAACAAACAGCACAAGCGAAAACAATCATACCTACAATCCAATCTCAACTCGCAACTCTGCCCACTACTCAAGCTGGTATTTATGCACGGATCAATTTTGCTCGCACCATCAGCAAAATTGGTGACAAAAGAAACATTGCCCAGATTCTCGCAAACAGCGTTCAACAAGCCAAAACCATAGGTGATGAGCGTGCCCAATCCTATGCACTTGGCAGTTTAGCAGAAGTCTACGAACAAAACAATCAATGGCCAGAAGCACAGGATTTGACGCAGCAAGCATTGTTTCTCGCTGAAAAAATCGATGCTTCAGATATAGCTTACCGTTGGCAGTGGCTGTTGGGACGCTTGCTCAAAGCACAGGGAAATACTGAGGGAGCGATCGCTGCTTATGATACCGCAGTCGCAACTCTTGAGTCTCTCCGCACCGATTTAGTGACGGTAAACCGAGAGGTACAGTTTAATTTTCGTGATAGCGTAGAACCTATTTATCGCCAGTCAGTAGAACTGCTTTTACAACAGAAAGGACAAGGAAAACCCGATCTAGATAAAGTCCGCAAGCGAATAGAAGCTTTGCAATTGGCAGAACTAGACAATTTTTTTCGAGAAGCTTGCTTGAGTAACCAATTTGTGGTATTGGACGAAGTGGTAGACCGCGATCATCCTAGTACTGCCATTTTTTACCCGATTATCTTAGACAACCAGTTAGAAGTTATCCTCAAGCTTCCCAACCAACCTTTGATACATAAAACTTCTGTGGTGAACCATCAGCAAGTAGAGCAGGCGATCGCTCAAATGCGAGGTACGATAGTTCAACCTGAAGCTAGTAATCAATTTCAAGCGGTTTCCCAGCAGCTTTATGATTGGTTAATTAAACCAGTTGCAGGTGAACTCAAAAATAGTAGAGTTAATACTCTAGTCTTTATCCCAGACGGGTCACTACGAAATATTCCGATGTCTGCATTGTATGATGGCAAAGAATATTTAGTCCAGAAGTACGCGATCGCCATTAGCCCAGGATTGCAACTATTTACCCCCAAACCTCTAGCGCAGGAAAAATTAAACGCTCTTGCTGGAGGACTCTCGCAACCACCCAAAAATGAAAAGTTTGCACCGCTTCCCAACGTTAAAGTTGAACTGAAATTGATTCAGCAATCGGGCGTATCAACGACAATATTATTGGATGAAAATTTCAAAAGTACAACTTTAAGTAAAACGATTAATGCCAAACCTTTTAGAGTTGTTCATCTGGCAACTCACGGGCAATTTAGCTCTAAAGCAAAAGACACTTTTATCTTAGCAGCCGATAAACGCATTTATGTAAATGAATTAGATAGCTTGCTCAAAAGTAGAGAGCAAAAACGAACACAACCAGTGGAATTACTTGTTCTGAGCGCTTGTGAAACAGCACAAGGAGATAACCGTGCTGCATTAGGATTAGCAGGAGTTGCCCTGCGTGCTGGGGCGCGCAGTACTTTAGCGTCCCTATGGCAGATTGGGGATGACTCCACTGCTTTGTTTATTAGTGAATTCTACCATCAGTTAATAACTGGCAAAACTACAGCATCAGCTTTACGCGAAGCTCAATTGAAGCTGCTGTCTAGTCCGCAATACATTCGTCCTCTTTACTGGGCCCCTTATGTGTTAGTTGGTAATTGGTTGTAGAAAAACAGTTGCAACAAGTCGTGATTTACCTGAAGCAGACTAGCTCAGAGTTGGTTTATCAAACGAGTTTCACAATGGAACGCACACGCCATGAATTTGAAGTTATTTTGAGTTTTTTTGTTAATGGATCTTGCTAAAATCATAAGCAAGATTTTCTATCTTGCGAGGAGCTATGCGGTCAATTGAGCAGATAACAGAAGAACTCCTAGCTCTCCCTAGTGTGTCTAGGGCGCTTCTAGCAGAGAAGTTAGTTGAAAGTCTTGAGTTTGATACCGATCCGACTATTCAAGCAG
The DNA here is from genome assembly GCF_020829595.1 of Nostoc sp. CHAB 5844. GTDB lineage: Bacteria > Cyanobacteriota > Cyanobacteriia > Cyanobacteriales > Nostocaceae > Nostoc_B. Next base: position 60,713 of record NZ_JAIVFW010000017.1, on the reverse strand, counting down.
CTTGGCTTACTGAAGCCAAAAAACGACGAGATCAGATTCGCAACGGTTCTGTACAGCCGATCCCAGGAGAAGAAGCATTGAGCCAGGTGAGACGGTTGCTAAATCAATGAAGTATGCCTTTCACCCTGAAGCCCTCACAGAATATGCTGAGTCTGTTCAATACTACATGGAACAGCGAGTTGAGGTAGCACAGGCGTTTATTGATGCTGTCGAGGATGCAGTTTACCGAATTAGAGAATCCCCTACACGCTACATTTTGATTGATGAAGATGTTCGGCGATGTATGACACGCAAATTTCCGTATGGAATCCTTTACACAATTGAGCAGGATTACATCTTGATTTTGGCAGTGATGCATTGCAGCCGAGAGCCTAAATACTGGAAGAATCGAAAATAGCTGTAGTTGCCAGCAGGCTAACACTGCGCTGCAACGGATGGAAAAGAGATCTTGGTGGTGTCGTCTCAAAGGATGTAAAAATTGAGAATATTATCATACACCCCGTTGCAAGTATCCGCGCGTCTTTCTGGCGAGTAGAGTTATGCAATTTCAAAGCGCATCAGCTTATTATTTTACCAGAGGAGCCGTAGCAACATTATCCAAATTGACAGACCTTAATAGACTTTGCCAATCTTCAACAACAGATGTATCATTAGGATTCTTCTGGCGCAGTTGTGCCAGCATAGTCAGAGAATCAAACCAAATCCCATTAGCCGCATAAATTGCAACCTTTTGTCGTGGTTCGACTGCTGCTTGCGACTGCTGCATCACATGAGAATCCAAATTGACTCTTTGAATATCTCCTTCTACATAAATAGGAACACTTGCTGTTTGTTGTTGATTGCAAAGGACTTTTAAATACCAGCGATATGTTTTTCCTACTTGCAAGGATGCATTGAATGGGAGAGAAACACCTATGACACCAGGCTTTGGAGGTAGTGCGATCGCATTTCTATAAATATCGTTTCCCGCACTATCTTGTAAGATAAATTCAGCACTAGCTGTTAAATCTTGAGTGTAGGGAACGTAAAACCAAAACGTTGGTCGTTCAGAGGTGGTTAGTCCCCCCACAATCCCGGAAACTGGTTTGTCTGTTTGTTTACTAACCTGTTGTTCCTCTTGCAACGGTACTAAAGCAGTGAGTGCAGTTGTCACCGCAGGACAATTATCCCGGCTACCCATTCCTGCTCTCCGCCCAGAGATCGGACTTAAGCGAGCAGGTATTTTTGGCAAAACAAAAACTGGTCGAGAGGTAGGTTGTTGAGGTGAAGTCCTACCTTTGGCTGGTTGCGCGGGCTGCTTCGTGGTTGCTGGTTGTTTAGTTTGGGCTGTTACCTTTGCTGGATAATAGGTAACGCTGCTTAAAACAAGAGCCATTGTTAGCATCCATTTGATATTCCTAGATGCTACTAGTACAAACCCATAGATATTTTTAGACATTTTACTCTCCTCTTAAAAAGGAAATTTAGAGGTTGTTTGAAAAGTAGCATATTGTGATTTTAATCAAATTATTACCCCCCTTAATCCCCCCTTATAAAGGGGGGAAATAAGAAAATCCAGTTCCCTCTAGCTTGTGGAAGTTCTACCCCAGCAAAACCATCTTATAAAGGGGGAAAACAAGAAAATCCAGTTCCCTCCCCTTTATAAGGGGAGGGTTAGGGTGGGGTAAAAATATTTGATACATCAATCATGACTTTTCAAACATCCTCTTAGTGGAATCCTATATTAACTATACGTATTAACACAATCAATTTATGCATAGGCGAGGATATCAATAAATTTCTAGCTACTAATATGACTTGCAAAAAAAATAATTATGTGTATCCAAAGCAGACATTTCTGTCAAGTATATTAAGGTTGAAATTAGGTTAAAAAATTCGATTAACTGTCATTGAAAGCTCAAGACTCATATGTAATTTTTCCTGCTAATCAAGACTTAGCCTTGCTTTGCGCCTATGTGGAGTCATCGTGGCGGCTTTAGATAGTGAATAAATCAGTCTCACTGCTACCAATTAAGAATTAGAAGGTTCAGCTAAAAACCTCTAATTTTCCACAGTGAATAAACTGATCTCACTGCTACCAATTAAGAATTAGAAGGTTCAGCTAAAAACCTCTGATTTTCCACAGTGAATAAACTGATCTCACTACTACCAATTAAGAATTAGAGGAGAGGGTAGCTCTACCAAGTGCAGACTATACTCCATTTTTTACCAAGCCTTCAAGTCACGCCGTCATGACTGGCGGTTGGACACGCGACTTCGACAATTATCTACAAACGATTTTGGAGGAAAAAACATGGATATTGATCGGTTAACGAAGAGGACACAGTTTTCTAAAACAGACCGAATATTAGACCATAAAATTTCGGATAAAAATATCACATTTGAGTACCAAATTTCTGCCAAACCTAATTACCAATGGTGGGTTCTCTATCGCGGCGTGCTTCCAGATGGGAGCGATCTCAAGGACAAGAAAGAAAAGCAGCCCGATAAAAAGAAAGAATACTGGGATTGGGTTCCCAAGGAAAATAAGGAAGAGCCGCCAATTAAATATGATATCAAGGCCGAGGACGAAGGTAAGAAAGGGACAGTTAGCTATGATTACAAATTTAGACCAAATGTCATCTACACATTAGCTCTATTCAAAGACGAAACAGAAAATGCCCATGACTTGGCTGATTACGTTGAATTTCGCGTTCCGCCAGAAGACGATAAGCTCTCTAACCTTAAAATTTCGGAGAATACTATCACATTTGACTACCAGATTTCTGCCGAATATCATTATTGGCAATGGTGGGTTCTCTATCGCGGCGTAATGCGAAATGATAATCTCAATGAAAATAAAGAATACTGGAGGTGGGTTACCAGTAACGAGACTGAGATTAAGGATTACGACTTTAAACCAGGTGCCATCTACACGTTAGCTCTATTCAAAAACGAATTTGAAAATGCCCATGACTTAGCTGATTACTATACATTTTGCGTTCCGCTAGAAGATAATACCCTCAAAAATACCCTCTCTAACCTTAAGACTTCGGAGAATACTATCACATTTGACTACCAGATTTCTGCTGACCCTGACAACCAATGGTGGGTTCTCTATCGCGGCGTAATGCCACCTTGGGATAATCTCAATAAAAATATAGAAGAAGAAAAAGACTGGCGTAAGGTTTCCAAGGACGAAGGTAAGGAAGGGACAGTTAACTTTAATTACAAATTTACACCGGGTGTCATCTACACGTTAGCTCTGTTCAAAGACGAAAAAGAAGATGCCTATGACTTGGCTGATTACATTGAATTCTCCGTTTCTACTCCTTGGACTGTATTGGTAGGTGAAAATTCATATTGTTATTGTGCATGTAATAGCACTGCTGATAACAAACAAGAGCATAACTCCAGCCATACGATGAATGTCGAAGAGGGAGCGCCTTATTTCTATGCAGTTCTCACTAAAGACGATGACACTGTTGACTTCCCAGATGGTGCAGTACTGACAATTGAAGACCCTGATGGAACCAAATACGATCGCAATATTGAAGAAGAAAACCAACTGGTAATCATGTCCGGTTCTTCAGTTCGATGTCTTATTGTCAAAGACCCCAAGCCTGGTGATTGGAAGATGAAGATGACAGCACCTGAAGGACTGGGATTTCATTGTGAATGCAATACGGTTCCTTCTAAAGACGTATACGATACGATAATAGAGACCCTAGACAATTCTTTACAAAAGAGGGATTTGGGTACTGATGGATGGTTTGGCATTACAGAAATTGGAAGTATTCTAATCCCGGATCTGCTAGGGAAACCATCACCTTTATTTATGACAAACGCTTTAGATGCCAATTCTTATGTAGCAGTTGGAGAATCTGGAGACAAAGCAAAGATAGAGCTATCCCAAGACAATAAGCTTGAATTTGAAAAAGGTTTAAGGCAATCTGCTAACTTCAACTCAAAAGAAGGCGGGGCAACAGAAGCATCACAGAAGACGAAGAATATAGCTGAAACAAGCACCAAAAAAAATAAAGGCAAAATAAAATACGTCTATGCTGTCGCTCACGATATGCAAGGAAATTTTATCATAGCAAAGAAAAACATACTCGGTTACTTTTTCCATGAAAAAGGACATGACGATATAGGAGATATCTATCCAGATGGGAGGAGATTAAATGGTAGGGGCAAAAATGCATTCCCAGGTGGTGAGATGGAAGAGGGTAGCGCTTTCCTAGCTGCTTATAGAGAATTTTTTGAGGAGACAAATATAAATATGAGTGATTTCACGGTATCGATAGAACCATTTGAAGGTCACGATGAGATAAAAAATTCTAAAGTTATATATTATGGTGTCTACTTTTATTTCGACACCGAAAAACTTCGCCGATTGCTTACCAGGGTTAATCAAAATCTTGAAGCTGGGAAGATAGCTGCCGACGAAGTGCGAGATAGAAGATACCGCAAAGAGGATTATATGGGCTTACGAAGAGATTTTCCTGATAGTCCTATTGACAACGAACTTGAATATGCCGAACAGTGGAACCTTGAAGATAGATGGCAGACAATTACACGATGGAGGAATGACGACGATCTAAACTGGTTTTACAAAATTTTGACTAATCTGCGAAGTCAGCTAAGGGTTAGAGTTAGATCTTGACAGCAGTTTGCAGGTAGATAGAGTACAAGCGATCATCGCCCGATCTTGTAGGTTGGGTTGAGGCACGAAACCTAACAAACCATCGTCTTGGCAGAGGATTATAGGCTAACCCACTCTACAAAATTCCCGCCTGCAAATTTCCAGTGATGAGTCATGCTTCTTGATGAGACAAAGAGCCTTTCATGCCCCGACTCATCGCAAATAGCCGGATTATTTACAAGTGGATTTTTTGAGGGCGATCGCACCCGAATACTTCCCAACTGTAGCTGAGAAATCAGTGATGGTTTTGAGGATAACACCAGAGCGCGATCGCACCAGACAAGATAGGCGATCGCACTTCCTTCAAATAATTCTCAATCGACATAGGCAAACCTTGAGCGATCGCACCTGAATATTTCCCAACTGTAGATGAGAAATCAGTGATGGGTTTGAGGATAACACAAGAGCGCGATCGCACCAAACAAGATAGGCGATCGCACTTCCTTCAAATAATTCTCGATGGATATAGGCAAACCTTGAGCGATAAGCCTCTGGCTTGATGTTGCGCGTATCGCATGGTGCATGGCGAATTACTAAACAATATTTTCTCATCACTCTTGCAGGTGCAGTTGCCTCGTTTAAATGTTTGCGCTCCACTTTTCATCAGTGAACCGTGCGATCGTCGCACAAAATCTGTAGCAAAGAACCATACAACTCAATTTTCAAGGAGTAACATCATGAAATTTACATTTATCGACAAGACAAACCAATCATTTATCAACAATACAAACCAAAACGGGGAAATTTACTTTGCAATTATTGGTAATAATGCATCGGGTCAAACTTGTCACCTTAATAAAGATGGTGACTTAATTCCATGTAATGTTAGTGATAATAATGCAGAAGGTTCTCTCACTAAAAATGGACAAAACTGGTGTAATTATTTCTACACTGTTAATCAGGTTCATGAAATAGAAGTTCCACCTAAAACACATATTATTTCGGGTAGAGTTTACATTAGTCTGGGTTCGCCAATGTATTTAAAAATCAGTCACGCAAATACTTTTATTCAACCGGACACGGCTAATCCATCTGACCCCAATGTAGACGTTTACTTTGATTGGTTAGAGTTTACCATCGATGATATAGGCTTCCACGGCAATACTACTCAAGTAGACCAATTTGGGTTTCCAATGGTCATTGAATTAATAGCAACTGATGAACATCGAGACGAAGCTGGCATACTTGAAGATAGAACGAGAAGCTATTTATTTGATCAATACGCTAAGACAGTGCCAGCAAAATTTCAATCTTTGGTTCAGAAACCATATAGAATAATAGCGCCATTTAAAGGAAGTTTTGGTAATGGTGGCGATAACGCAACATACTTCGATGATTATATTAGCAGGATGTGGCGATATTACACGAAATATCAACTTGAACTTTCAATACAAGAGGGAACATTTATCGGAAAAGTAGAAAATAAAATCTTTACTTTTACCAAAGCTGATTCTCCTGATACAAAGTATACAATTAACTATCCTAAATCCTGGGAAGTTTTTGAATGTAGTGGAGTATTTGCAACAGGCCAGGGGATTCAAAAGGCAATTCAAGCTCAAATTAGCGCCATGTTTAACAGGCACATATTAGAGCATCCGGAAAAAAAATGTGAACCAACAGAGTACTACAAAAAAGATCCTGCTAATGCTAATGATGAAAAACCTCCTGCTAATTATTATGCTGAATTCTGGCATCTTCATAGCATAAAGAATAAAGCTTATGGATTCCCATTTGATGATGTGTGCAATCAAAGTACTTTACTTAAACATACAGTTCCTCAAGAATTGAAGGTAACTATACGTTGGGATTAATATAGCGTTTCTCAGTCTTGCTAGTGCATGTTTGCAACGAGTGCGATCGCAAAGCGCGTCCTACGCCCCAATCCGGTTCAGCCGGATTGGGGCAAATCTTTGATTCAAACAGAGGGCTGTCTGGAAGACAATCTCTACATTAGAGTATGTTTGAAAAGTCATGATTGATGTGTCAAATATTTTTTTACCCTACCCTAACCCTCCCCTTGGAAAGGGGAGCCACTGCGTTGGGCGGCTTTGCCGACTTGAAGCACGTGGCGTGAGGGAACTGGATTTCTGGTTTCCCCCCTTGGAAAGGGGGGATTAAGGGGGGTAATAATTTGATTAAAATCACAACATAGCACTTTTCAAACAACCTCTTAGATGATACTTGAGTCTCAATGACCAATTAAATTGATTATGTACTTTAGTCGCTCTACATGAAAGGGGTGTAGAGGGCAGGGTGTAGGGAACCCCATAATTAAAATTAGGGGTGTAAAGCAAGCAAGGACATAATATTTCTCGCACACTTTCTGTGTTTTAAATGACCGTGACTAACGCAATCGGGATTACTGCAACTCCCTCTGTTGTTGTACCTATTGTTCTACCAAGATAAACACTTCTACTATCATCATAAACCACATGTAGTTTCTAAGATAAACTACATGTGGCAAAAATTATCTTTAAATTAAAGGTAAACTCATCAAGGAAGTTGCATTACTCCCAACTATAGTTGGCAAGTTTGCCGAGGAAAAATATTGTGCTTATAGAGTTAATTGATAGGGCGAAACTATCGTTGATTAAGTCTAACAAGCATCCTCTTTGTTTTTTTTCGATTGGTGGTGTAAGTTGTTGGATAGCGGCTGGTGGTGTAAATTGTTGGTTCGCTACAACATTTGCTAACAAGGTATCTACACTCTTAAGTTCTGCTAAATTGGTATCTTCTTGATTATTTTCTAAATTGTCTTGCTCGTACTGTGATGTGGTAGTTTCTTGACAAGCTTGTAATAGCTGATTTAGTATTTGATTGGATAAAACTTGGACATCTTCTAACTCAGTTCCCTTATTACTAATTACTTCCAGAGATTCATAATTACCCTCTACTTGGTTATAGTTTACGGACGGTATTACTGACAATTCTAATTCTATATCAATAGGCATTTTTAACATTAAAGAGATCTGAAATTTGCGTCTTTCTGAATTGGAATTATGTGAGGGTGTAACAGACATAAGCTTCTATCAAGATTAATGTGTTTCAACAGGGACAAAAAATGGTAGTCTAGTTAAGAAGGCTACTACCTTAAAAGGTAGTTAAAAAGCCTTCTATAAAAGATATGTACCTAAGAGGATGTCTGAAAAGTAATGGGCGAATATAATTCGCTACTATACAAACGAAGTCCGCCTACGCGGACTAATAGAGAATTAAAGTTTTTGAACCCGCGTAGGCGGGTGAGAGTCTGTGTAGCCGCGACTTCAGTCGCAAAGGCTAGTATGAAATGAGACTTCTCAGACATCCTCTAAAATCAACAGTTAAACTCCCAAACTAGATTGCGACAGATTACTGTAGTTGGGTAGGCGACTACTGTTTGTAGTAACTATTTTCAGGAAGGTATTCACACTTCTGCGGTAGTGCCAACACTTCTGGTATCAAGAAGAGATCGGGCTGTAAATAAACAGCTAATTTCTCTTGTTTAGCAGGTGCTAGATGCACATTTACTAATGGATAGATGTCGATAGGTACATTCAATTTGATCGGAATAGTGAACTCGCAAGGGGTACAATTAGTATTTGGGTAAGTCATGATTAGATCTCCTTTTGATTAATGAATGGTTTGAATTGATGAGATTGGATTATGGAGATGGTTGGATTGGTTGGGTAGGTAATTGCTGTCTGTTGTACTCCTGACCATTTTCAGGGAGACTATCGCACTTTTGTGGTTGTGCCAACACTTGTGGTGTCAAGAAGAGATCGGGCTGTAAATAAACAGGTAATTTCTCTTGTTTAGCAGGTGCTGGATGTACATTTACTATTGGATAGATATCGATAGGTATATTCAATTTGATCGGAATAGTGAACTCACAAGGGGTAGAATTAAGATTTGGGTAGGTCATGATTAGCTTTCCTTTTGATTAATGAATGGTTTGTATTGATGAGATTGGTTAATTCACTTGGAAAATGAGAGCTTTTTAGTTGAGCCTTCTAATTCTTAATTGGTAGCAGTGAGATGAGTTTATTCATCGTGGAAAATCAAAAGTTTTTAGTTGAGCCTTCTGATTCTTAATTGGTAGCAGTTAGATTGATTTATTCTTCTGGGATTAATTCAGAAACTTCAACAGCAGGAACATCAATGATTGCTGAAGCTGGGTTTTCTGAAGGGGTGATGTCTGAGTTGGGGGATTCTGGGTTGTTGGATGTGACAGAGGTGGCCTTTTTGCGCCTAATGGACCCCAATCACTGATGAAGACTTACTGCATCCCGGTGGCTTCTGGCATTGGGTTTGGAAAAACAACGTGCTAGTCGTAATTGTCGAAGGAGCGAAAAAGGCTGCTTGTTTATTGAGTGCTGGTTATGCAGCGATCGCAATTCCTGGTGTTAACGCTGGATATCGTACACCACAGGATGAATCAATTCAAAATTCAAAATTCAAAATGAATACGGTACTACCATTGGTAAACCTTTCCTCATTCCGGACCTGAAACATTTTGCAACACAAGGCAGACAAGTCAACATCTGTTTTGACCACGACACCAAGCCCGAAACTGTTCAACGGGTCAGAACCGCGATTAATCGTATAGGTCGGTTGCTCACGGCTGATACCATTTCACTTTAAAATTGATACATTTAGGCAGGCAGAGGAGCAGGGGAGCAGAGGGGCAGAGGAGAAATTATTTGTATCATTTATTTGGTGAAATGGTATGAGGGCTGTACCTTGAGGGTGATTGACTTGCCAGGGGCAGAAAAAGGCGTTGATGATTTTATCGTGGCTCAAGGCTGTGATGCTTTTCACGCACTCTACAACACCGCCGAACCCCTGGAGTTATGGGAGATTAAGCTGTTTACTCTGCTCACGTATCCTGCGGCGATCGCACTATGCTTGATGCAATAACCTCTGCATTCATTAGGACAAGAGCAAGAACACCGTCACAGCGCAAGTAGGCGCACCCTTCGAGTGGGCGCGGCGGCAGCGAATTTTGCTGGCGATGTCGGGTGGGGTTGTATAGAACCCATTTGACATCTATCTTTTGTACAGTGACTTTTTATTTGTCACTATGCCAAATTAATTTCCTGACTTATGTCAGCATTTTTTGTTGTGAAAAATACGTTTTAAGCCAATTTTTCGTTAATTATTCAAACATTGTCAATTTCTCATTCAGCTAATTATCTGTATTGGTGTAATCTCGATATACAGTGACTCTCACAATTGAGCTTTGCAATTATTGACACTCTGAGGTGAGTACCATGAGAAATTTTGCTGATGTGCAGGAATTAATCTCTAGCCAAATTCAAGAAAAATATGGACAGCAGCAGGATTTCAGTGGATGTGATTTGCACTTAATTGAGTTAAAAGAACTTGATTTAAGTGGTGCTAACTTTAGAGGAGCAAATTTACGTTGTGCTAATTTATCTGGTTCTAACTTGACTGGTGCAGACTTAAGTGAAGCAGATTTAACACAAGTAAATTTAAGCAATGCTAATTTAAGTTATGCCAATTTGTGTGGATCTTGCTTGTGGCGATCGCAATGTAGTAATAGTAACTTTTGGGGAGCTTCTTTGTGTGGTGCAGATTTCACCGAAGCAGATTTGAGTTATGCCAGATTAATAGAAGCTTCATTAATAGAAACCAAATTAGTCAGAGCTAATCTTCAAGAAGCCAGCCTATGTGGCGCAATACTGCTAGAGGCTAATTTAACTGAAGCAAACTTAAATGGTGCAGACTTGACATGGACTAATTTAACTAAGGCAAACTTGTTCAATGCAAATCTTTGGGAAACCAAAATAATTTATAGTAAACTCCGGCATACCATTATGCCTGAAGGGACAATTTATAAACCTGAGATAATTATTATTTATTAAACAACTATAGCAATTCTCAAGCTTATGAAATACACCCCACCCGCCTAACGGCACCCTCCCCTTGGTAAGGGGAGGGTTGGGGAGGGGTTATCTTGTACCTCACTGGAGTTGGAAACGCTATAAATCCCCGACTTCTTGCAGGAGTCGGGGATCTAAAGCCTAATTAAATATCTAATACTAATCTGGAACTTCCAGGCTGAGAAATACAAATTAACACCGAACCCTCATCAATTGTTGCACTTGGTTCTTCTTGATAGGCAACTTCACCTTCGCGGATTTTACACATACAAGTACCACAAACACCGACACGGCAACTATAAGGTGGATCAATATCATTGGCTTCGGCAAATTCTAGGATAGTGCCATCACTAGGTTGCCAGGACAAAGTTTTGCCAGATTTTGCCAAGACAATTTCTGCAAATTCCTCACCTTGAGTTGCAGTTTGAGTCTGTTTTTCAGACTCACTTTTCATCGGTTTACCGAAAGATTCAAAGAAGACTCTATGATTAGGTACTCCCGATGCTTTGAGTCCTTCAGTTATAGACTGAATAAACGGTGGTGAACCACACAAAAAATATTCAGCGTCTTGACTACATAATTCTTGAATTAAAGCAGCATCAACATACCCAACACTGTGATATTTACCTGTATCTTCTGGTCTGGGACGACTATAGCGAATATGTACATTTAGGTTAGGATTTTGTTGAGCAAATTCCATCACTTCATCTTGAAAAGCATGGAATTGACTGTCTCTAGCACCATGTATAAACCAAACAGGACGCTGAGGATTAAGACGAGTACAAGCTTTTACCATACTAATCATCGGCGTAATTCCCACACCATTGCTAATCAATACTGCGGGAGTAGATTTATGCAGATCCAAAACGAATTTACCGTTTGGTGGTTTGGCTGGAATTACTGAACCTTCGTGAATGCGATCGTGCATAAAATTAGATGCTATACCAGGCATAACATCTAATCCGTTTGGTGCAAGTTCTCGCTTAATTGAAAGACGATAATATTCGCCAGTTTCTGGATAATCTGAAAGCGAGTAAGTACGAATTACAGGCTTATTTTGTCCTGGAATATCAAGTTTGATAGTTAAAAATTGTCCTGGTTGAAAGTTGGTAATTTCACCTTTGTCTTCAGGTTGCAAATAAAAAGATGTAATTTCTTCGCTTTCTTTTACCTTCCGCACAACCACAAAATTTCGCCAATCTTGCCAAACATTGCTGTCTGATGCTTTGATATCTAGAGTGAATTTATTTTCACTTGCTTTACTAGTATAAATTAAGCCAAATACTGCACCAGCAGCTGCACCAAACAGTGAGGAATAGACACCAAACTGATAGGCAGATTTATCTTTGGCATTGGTAACACCAATTACAATAGCAATAGATAAAGTTACTACTGAGCAAACTGTAGCGGCTGTCGCAACGCTTCTGACTAATGAATTATTAATTCTTCCCAGACTTTCCAGCATTGTTATTTCTTACCTCATACTTTTAGTTATGTTGGTATATACCTGCGAAGATTCTGGTTTCAGTCGTTTTACCGAAAGATTATCTGCATCCTACCGTTCGTTTTTATTCCGCTTGGGTCTCTTTAGATTTACTTTAGAAAGAGCCTCCCCATTAATTAAGAATTACAAACAACCTCTGACTTTGACTAATTAATATTTAAAACTCACGCTTTGAGAAGACAAAACTAGCGATCGCCAATAGCATAATGCTGTAAAGTACGCCATAGCCTGCATTGGTGATTAATATAGTTGCATTAGGTAAGGCTTGCAGTCCATAAACAGCATCATTTTTTAAATCTAAGCGAGATAAATCTGGCAAAATCAGATATAAACCTTGTGTGACGCTTTCCATCGCTGGATTTTTACTCAAACGACCCAGTTTAACTAAATCTTGCGTAATATTCCCCATCAAATACACGGCAAAGGTTAAGGTTACAGCCAGCAAGGAATTCGTAAACACACCCAAAGTAATAGCCACAGCATTGATCAGCGATAACTGTAAAAATAAAAAAACTGCGGCAATTAAAATGCTGAGTGTCGGATGAGGAATATTCTCTAGTTGTAAAAATATTAGATAAATAGCAGTCATTGTAGCTATTAAAACCGCCAACACTGCCGACAAACCCAAGAATTTGCCAACAATAATTTCACTACGGCTAACTGGTTTAGCAATTAACACTAAAATAGTGCGTTTATCAATTTCTTTTTTTACCAGTCCCGTACCCACAAATACAGCCACAATTAAGGTAATGGCGCTCATGGCTACTATGCCAAAATCTAACAACATTTTGTGTTCATTAGTAGCAGCAAATTCTGGTAGTACTCGCCAAGCGATCGCCAAAATCAATGTATAAAATCCAATCACATATAAAATGCGATCGCGTACCACTTCCTGAAAGACATTTTTCGCAATTACAAAAGTTCTCATTGGTTAATAGTCATTTGTTATTTGTCATTTGTCCATTGTCAATGGTCGAAAGTTTTTCTCCCTTGTCCCCCTTTTGATACTTCATATTTCATACTTCATATTTATTTTATTACTGTTGCGGTGGAGGAGAACCAGCAACAAATTTACTAATGCGATCGCATTCTATTTCTCCGACTGCAATTTTGTCCTCTGGGTTTGTGCTTGTGATAGCTTTTTTAGTAGAAGTTGCTACTGGGTCAATTCGACAAGATTTTTTCAGATAATACCCTTTTCGGCTAGAACTTGGGCCTCGCCAAATACTCAGTAAATCTAATATATATCCCCCTGATTTAGTATTAACTACCCGTGGTTCAACACGCCATAGTGCTTTTTCTTCATACGTTCCCAGGTGTTTTTCTATAACTCTGTTACCCAAATTTCCTACTTGTAATTTTGCATCTAATAGCCATCTTTCTACTTGTGACCAAGGTCTTTCATCTATTTGTTGTTCTACTAATGGTTGCAGTTTATCTAAAATTACAACGCCATTTTTCGGAACTTTTTCGGCTATATCTGTTCTTTTAACAAAGGTGCTGCGTTGAAAATTATCTGCTAGTAAAGTGGGATATTCTTTTAACCATTTATCCATCACAAAGTAAAATTGCAACCAGCAACTAAGAATCATACAACTTGCAACTAAAACAATGATTCTTTGCCTAACCTCTGGTTTGGGAATTTGAGCTTTTGAGTCGGTATCTGTGCCTTCAATAAATTCAGGAAGGGCTGTAATTAACGCCGATATAGTTGGCCAGAGTACGATGGTTCTGGGTGTAATCACATCCTGTTGATCGCCGAAAGCAAAAACACTGACTAAAAAGCCTGTGATCACTGCACCTATCGGCATAAAAGTACCTGGAACTCTTAGCGGATCTTCAGTGGTATACCAAGCTGTACCAGCAATTAAAAATAACCAACCGCAAAATGCAATTATATCTCTGACATAACCTATAGCAAAATATGATAATACTCCAGAAAATACACTTAAGTAAATCAAGGTCTGCCAAGCGTAAGCTTGAGACGGAACTAATATTTTTCGTACTCTGGCATAGATGTCTTCCGTAAACTTAAATAGACCAAACAAATCTTTAAATAAAACATTCATGCTTTTACCTCTAAATAATTTTAGCAATGAAAAATGATGAGATTTATCTATTACGAATCAACAAAATAATCGTAATAGCGCTATAGCTGAGAGAATTAGCTATTAATGTAGTAGTCACTAAATTAGTTGTTTGCAATTTGAGACTAGGTATATCGCGGCGTAACTGTCTACGCTGAGATGTTTCGACAATTTCTGGTTTTTTCCAACCATCTTCTCTTAAAGTAAATACAAAAATTTGTAACATTAAAAATTTCATTAAAAAAGTTGTAAAGAAAATAATAAAAGTAGTAAAAATCAAGGTGGCTTGAGTATTGGGGTATCTAAAGTTATTAAAAAACACATAATTAATTAATTCTGATTTAATTTCTGGTGGCAAAATTGGTTCTAAGAAAAAAAATATGACCCAACCAAGAGTTCCCGAAAAGAGATTGATGGCTATGGCATAAAAAATACTAGTTTTTTTGTCAAACTTTAGCCTACGATTAAAAACATAAGCTTCAATAGGTATAGCAATTAGTAAAAATAAAAGGTTAAACAACATCACGCCAATAGGCAAGAGTCGAGGTAGGGTAAAATTATCTAGCATAGAGGGTCAATGGTAAGGTTTAAGGTGAGAGGGTAAAGTTGGGATAATCAGGCTGATGGAGGCAATTATGTCATGACGATCGCTGTTTACCATCTTGGTGTGCCAGTATACCCCTATTTACCCTGTTAATATATCCTGCTAACTCTTGGATGGAAGCACCCAAAAGAGATTTTTTATATCTGAAAGTGCAAGACGTTAGGTAAGATTAGAGACTGCCACGTTACAGGTTTTCGAGGATGACAAGGAACGGCATCGGTATTCGCACGGCGCAAGCGCGTTCTGAACGGCTTACAGGTCAAATTCACGTTTATGACGGCGTGGGTAAAGGTAAATCTCAAGCGGCTTTAGGGGTGGTTTTGCGCTCGATTGGCTTAGGGATAAATACACCGAGTAATTCCAATCGCGTCTTACTGCTGCGGTTTTTAAAAGGGCCAGAACGTGATTATGATGAAGATGGCGCGATCGCAGCTTTACAGCGTGGATTTCCGCATTTAATCGATCAGGTGCGGACAGGGAGAGCCGAATTTTTTGGCCCAGAAGAAATTATCCCCTACGACCGCAAAGAAGCAGCACGGGGTTGGGATGTGGCAAAAGGTGCGATCGCCTCTGGGTTGTATTCCGTAGTAGTATTAGATGAACTGAACCCTGTCCTAGATTTAGGTTTGCTACCAGTAGATGAGGTGGTGCGGACGTTAAAATCTAAACCCCAAGAATTAGAAATCATCGCCACCGGACGCGGCGCACCAGAAAAATTACTGGAGATCGCCGATTTGCACTCGGAAATGAAGCCGCAACACCATCCCACCGCCCAACAGCTATTAATTGAGGGCATTGAAATTTATACTGGTGCAGGTAAAGGTAAATCTACCAGTGCTTTGGGTAAAGCATTACAGGCGATTGGTAGAGGTATTAACCATCCCGGTTCTACCCGTGTGTTGATTATGCAATGGCTCAAAGGTGGTAGCGGTTATACAGAAGATGCAGCGATCGCCGCCTTGCAACAATCCTACCCGGAAGTGGTAGATCATCAACGTTGTGGTCGAGATGCCATTGTTTGGCGTAATTCTCGGCAAGAATTAGATTATGTTGAAGCCGAACGCGGCTGGGAAATTGCCAAAACTGCGATCGCATCTGGGTTGTATAAAACCATCATCTTGGATGAACTCAACCCCACCGTCGATTTAGAACTTCTGCCAGTAGAACCCATCGTTCAAGCCTTACTCCGTAAACCCCGCGACACAGAAATTATTATTACTGGGCGTTGCCAACAGCAACCAGCTTACTTTGATTTAGCAAGTATCCACTCTGAGGTATACTGCCACAAACACTATGCAAATCAAGGTGTCGAACTGAAACGCGGGGTTGATTTTTAAGATGGATAATACTAATGTGCTGGATTGGGCAACTGACGGATTGGCGATCGCCTGTTAGCAAATCAAATGATACTATTTCTTCAATGAAAGCCACCCAAACCTGAAGAATTTTGCTTGTTGATTCATCTAATAGCTTGCTTTATGGGAAGAATTGTGATAACTTCCTATTCACAGTTAAGTACGTTAACTCTATCAACTTACAGTAGTTTAGTTAAGAACTCAATCACCAAAATCAGCGTAGTAGTTCAAAGCTGAATACAGAGCATTATCAAGCTTTTTATGCCAATTCAAACAGTCGGTATTTTAAGTCCGGGCGATATGGGGCAGGCTATAGCATCTATTCTCAATCAACATGGATTGAAAACTATCGCCGCCCTAGAAAATCGCAGTCCCAGAACCCGGCAACTAGCAGCCGCAGCCAATATCCAAGATGTGGGTTCTCTCACACAGTTGGTCATTGAATCTGATGTAGTGTTATCAGTTTTAGTCCCCGCCGCCGCTGCGAAAGTAGCCCAGCAAGTAGCCCAGGTAATCACAAATGTGGGAAAACAGATTCTTTATGTTGATGCTAATGCAGTTGCACCTCAAAAGGTAAAAAATATCGCTCAATTGATTGAATCATCAGGAGCAACATTTGTAGATGCTTCCATCATTGGCCCACCTCCCAGAATTCCTGGACGCACTCGCATCTATGCTTCAGGAAAACAAGCCGGAGAATTTCAACAACTGAGTAATTATGGATTAGACATCCGAGTTATTGGTGATGAAATTGGTCAAGCTTCAGGGTTAAAGATGTCTTACGCCGCCCTCACCAAAGGATTAACAGCAATTAGCACAGAATTATTGATTGCTGCCCATCGTTTAGGCTTAGATGAGCAACTATGGAGTGAAGTGTCTCATAGTCAGCCAGCACTTGCTAGTATACTGCTTCGTTCCATTCCATCTATGACACCAAAAGCACATCGTTGGGTAGGAGAAATGGAAGAGATTGCAGAAACCTTCAAAGAATTAGGTTTGACTGAGCGCATTTTTTACGGTGCGGCTGATGTTTACCGCTTAGTAAAAGATACCTCTTTGGGTCAGGAAACACCAGAAGAATCTGATCGCGAACGTCAATTAAAAGAAATCATTAATATTCTTGCCGACGAAACCGCGACAAACTAAAACTGTAACCTCATTCAAGTTTAGTCAAGATGAGTAAAATTCGTGCCGTTGTTGTTGAGCCTAATGTATCAGGACATTTAGCACTGCATGATGTAGATGCACCAACCCCTGCTGCTAATGAAGCAGTTATTCGAGTAGCAGCAATTTCCTTGAACCGGGGAGAAATCAAAC
Organism: Nostoc sp. CHAB 5844; assembly: GCF_020829595.1. Lineage (GTDB taxonomy): Bacteria > Cyanobacteriota > Cyanobacteriia > Cyanobacteriales > Nostocaceae > Nostoc_B. The sequence goes on along the minus strand of NZ_JAIVFW010000017.1, from coordinate 43,280 downwards.
GTTCAACCACTGCCGACGCTGGTTGGCGGCCAGGTTGGGATTTATCTGGTGTGGTAGAAACTCCTGCTGCTGATGGTTCTGGCCCAAGTGTCGGGGCGCGAGTCGTTGGGTTCCTGCGTTCTGGTGCATGGGGAGAATTAGTATCAGTACCAACCCACTCCTTAGCAGAATTGCCCTCGTCAGTTTCCTTTGCTCAAGCTGCCACATTGCCTGTAGCCGGGTTAACAGCCTATCATGCCCTACTCAAAGGAGGTTCACTTTTAGGCCGCTCAGTATTAATTACAGGTGCATCTGGCGGCGTGGGACACTTCGCTATTCAATTAGCACGACTTAGTGGCGCAAAAATAACAGCTCATATTCGTCGTCCAGAATACGAGAAGTTCGTTAAAGAATCTGGGGCCGATTTTGTAGTCATTGGAGAGGATCTTTCATCAGCTAGCGAATACAGTCCTTATCATCTAATTGTCGAATCAGTAGGCGGCAATACGTTAGGAACAGCCCTTGGTTTTTTAGCAGAAGATGGGGTGACGGTACTGTTTGGTGTGTCAGGAGGGGCTGAAGTAACATTTAATGCCCAACGTTTTTTTGCCACAGGTGGTACAAATTTGTATGGCCTAATTTTGTTTCACGAATTGAGACGAGAATCAGCAGCAATAGGATTACAAAGGCTTTTGAGTTTAGTAGCAGCAGGTAAATTGCGTCCCCAAATTGATATTGAAGCTGATTGGACAGAAGTAGCTGATGTAGCACAGAAATTGTTAAATAGAAGCTATCTGGGCAAGGCAGTATTACACATTTCAAATCTGTGAGTTACAGCAGTTTGCAACTAAATGAGGTACACAATAAAGAACTCAAAAAAGAAATTCTTCTTATTCCTTCTGCCCTTCGGGTTCAGCAGTTCGCAATCGACGCAAAGCGCCAAGACTGCGACTGCTTCACCTTCTGCCTCAAACCCGTGGTCTTGTACTTCATACAAAAGAAAACGGCTGTATCAAACTTTGTAAACTCATGGACAAATTAAATTTAGTTATTTTTGATTGTGATGGTGTTCTTATAGACAGTGAACCACTTGCAAATAACATTTTGTTGGAAATGCTCATCGAAATAGGAATAGTTCTGACTTTAGACGATGTGTTCGATATTTTTGTGGGCAAATCAATGTCTCAATGTGTAGAAATAATTAAAAATAGGTTTGGTAAATCTCCACCAGAGAACTTCAGTAATGAGTTTAGGCAACGAGTTTTGCAAGCTTTTATTACAGATTTGCTACCAGTACAAGGAATATATGAGGTTTTAAGTAAACTAAATTTTTCTTATTGTGTTGCCTCAAATAGTAGCCATGATTGGATAAAAACAGCTTTAGCTGCAACAAATTTATTGCCTTATTTTTCAGGAAAAATTTTTAGTGCGAAAGATGTTCAACGAAGCAAGCCATATCCAGATGTATTTTTATATGCAGCCGACAGAATGGGATTTTCCCCCAAGGAATGTGTGGTTATTGAAGATACACCAACAGGTGTGAGAGCAGGAGTCGATGCAGGTATGACAGTGTTTGGTTATGCAGAACTGATTCAGCCAGAAAAATTACGAGAAGTTGGTGCATCTGTTGTATTTAATGATATGAGATTATTACCAAACCTTTTAGAACAGCAAAATCAAAATTTTATTAACAGTGCCAAGTAAAAGTATGAGACTTCATCAGCACTGTCATGACAAACAGCAATGACTTCTGGACTAAATTAGATCAGTTAGTAGCTACTAGTAATATCAAAATAGAGCGTCCTAAAGGAAGCAAACATCCAAGATATCCAGCCTTCATTTACCCCTTAGACTATGGATATTTGCAAAATACTCAAGCTGGAGACAAAGATAATATTGATGTCTGGCTTGGAAGTTTATCTAGTAAGAGAGTAACTGCCATTATCTGTAGTATTGATTTGCAAAAACGAGATACAGAAATCAAGATACTTTTGGGCTGTACATCTGATGAAAATCAAACTATCCTTAACATCCACAATACAGGTGAGCAATCAGCAATATTATTAGTTCGTACAGAGTCTATAGCGATTTGAGTAGACAATTTCAAAAGTTAATATTCTCAACTCTTATTGCCTACACTCTGCATGACGCTAGTTCACATTTTTCATTATCAAATACCCAACAAATAAATTATTATGAGCTTAGACTTAAAACTATCCGGTAAAACAGCAATTGTCACAGGTGGAAGTGCAGGTATTGGTTTAGCTACGGCCAAAGCCCTCTATAGTGAAGGTGTAAATGTAGCGATCGCAGCTCGCAATCAAGAAAAACTAGAGAAGGCTGTAGCTGACATCCAATCTTTACCCACCCCAGGAGCTAAAATACTCTCTATTAGTGCCGACCTCACCCAAGCAGAAAGTATTGATCAAATTGTTTCTACAACTTTGGCACAATTTAGTCAGATTGATATCTTAATTAACAATGCTGGATCAGCCCGTGCAGGTTCTTTTTTAGAATTGGGTGATGATGCTTTTTTAGATGCTTGGAATCTGAAATTGTTGGGCTACATCCGATTAGTTAGAGCTGTTGTACCACCTCAAAAAAGTCGGCGTGATGGGAGAATTGTCAACATTATTGGCGGTGCAGGACGCACACCACGTCCGAACTTTCTCCCTGGTGGTACAACCAATGCAGCTTTATTGAATTTTACGCGAGGAATTTCTAAAGAGTTAGCCCAGTACAATATTCGGATCAATGCTATCTCTCCTGGTTTAACTGGCACTGAACGCGCCGAACGTTTGGCAGAACAAAATGCCCAATCTCGTGGTGTGAGTGTAGAAGAAATTAAAGCAGAATCATTGAAAGCTATACCTTTGGGGAGAATTGTCAAGCCAGAAGAAATTGCATCACTGGCTTTATTTTTAGTTTCTGACTTGGCTTCTTCAATTACTGGGGCAGAAATTTTGGTTGATGGTGGTACTACTTCTGGTGTTTGATAAATAATTTATTGAAGGTGAGGTAAAATAAAGGCGATCGCATTTTTCAAAGCTGAAGATAAATTGCGATCGCCTTCAAACTTACTAAAATTAACTTTGATAAGGGCGTGGCAGTTGGCGTAGTTTATGAGCAGTATCTAATTCACTATTGTTTTTTCTGCCATATCCCCAACCCAATATCCGACGATATTCACCCATAATACCACTTTCAATTAACTCATCCTCATTGACTGCAATATCAGTATGAGATTCGGGGGCAACATAGAGCGCATCCGCAGGACAATATGCCTCACACATAAAACAAGTTTGACAGTCTTCCTTACGAGCAATTACGGGTGGTTCGTCAGGAACTGCATCAAAGACATTAGTAGGACAAACTTGAACGCACAAATTGCAATTAATACAGAGTTTATGGCTGACAAGCTCAATCATGATATTGCTCCGGCTACAACTTTGATACAGTGAGTGTGGTTGGAGTGGTTTGTACTGGTGCTGTGGCAGGAGCATCCGTAATCCAGTCACGCCTCACCCATAGCTTATCTAAGCCGCCTGTGGCTTGATAATAACGCTGATTGGTATCAGTCTGGGGATAGTCTATACGAATATGTTCGCTGCGGGTTTCTCTGCGATGTAAAGCACTAAAATATGCCCATCGCGCAACAGCTGTGAGCGCAACTGCCCGACGAGAAAACTCTATATCGCGCACACTATCTTGTTTTGGATTCCCTTGTACCTGCTGCCACAAAGTTTCTAATTTGGCGAGGGAATCGAGAAGTTTCTGCTCAGAACGTAAGTAGTTCTTTTCTAATGGGAACATTTGAGCTTGGACACCGCGCACAATCGTCTCACTATCGAACGTTTCAGACGCAGGATTTGAGCGCAATCCCACTTGACCAGCTGCACGTGCAACCCGTTCATTTGCACGTGCGCCCAAACTTTTGGCAAACGCAGCTGCTCCTTCTCCTGCCCATTGTCCTGTAGAGATTGCCCAGGCAGCATTAGGGCCACCACCACCAGAAGCTAACCCTGCTAAAAATTCCCGCGATGCTGCATCACCAGCAGCGAAAAGTCCAGGAACTTTTGTAGCGCAATTATCATTGACAATCCGAATTCCACCTGTACCTCGGACTGTACCTTCTAAAACAAGTGTTACAGGTACTCGTTCTGTATAGGGATCAATGCCAGCCTTTATATATGGTAGAAAAGCGATGAAATGAGACTTTTCAATTACTGCCTTGACTTCATCTGTGGCTTTATCCAAACGAGCATAAACGGAGCCTTTCATCAGGGCATTAGGGAGGAACGCAGGATCGCGACGACCATTGATATAGCCACCAAGATCATTACCTGCTTCATCGGTATAACTAGCCCAACCAAAGGGAACACCCCGCGTGACTGTGGCATTAAAAGCGGTCGAAATTGCATAGTGATTAGAAGCCTCCATACTAGAGAGTTCGCCACCAGCTTCTACTGCCATCAGCAGTCCATCACCTGTATTAGTATTGCAACCTAATGCTTTACTCAAGAATGCACAACCACCATTCGCTAGGACTACTGCACCAGCACGAACGGTATAAGTACGATGGTGCTGCCTTTGTATACCTCTTGCTCCTGCCACTGAGCCGTCTTCAGCTAATAAAAGCTCTAAAGCCGGACTTTGGTCGAGAATTTGTACACCAACACGCAAAAGGTTTTTGCGATGTACCCGCATATATTCAGGGCCATAATAACTCTGGCGCACGGATTCCCCATTTTCCTTGGGAAAACGATAGCCCCATTTTTCTACTAAGGGCAAACTGAGCCAAGTTTTTTCGATGACACGCTCAATCCAACGTAAGTTAGCGAGGTCTTTTCCTGCGCGATAACGCTCCGATACAACTTTGTCCCAATTCTCTGGAGAAGGAGCCATGATGCCATTACCACTAGCCGCAGCTGCACCGCTTGTACCCAGAAAACCTTTATCAGCAATGATGACTTTTACTCCTTGGGATGCAGCTGCCCATGCTGCCCATGCTGCGGCCGGTCCACCACCAATTACCAGCACGTCAGCAGTTAGTTGTAGTTCATTTTCTGTTAGCAATTTCTTTTCCTCCTGTTTGGTAGTCAGCTTCATACTTTGCTACTGTGAGCGGCTTCTTGTGGCAAAAACCTATCCACCTGCATTTCTGCTAGTAATTCGTCATTAATGCCATCTTCGACAATGAGCTAGTATACTGGCGTGTTTTGCTTATCTGCTTTTTTGTCTATTAAATTGCGTTAGCTATACCGCAGACTTGCTGCTTTGTCCGACTAATTGTGCAGTAGATATTTGCATAATACAAAGAGTGCGTACAGCAAATTACAAATAATATGATACTCTAATTATTAGTTTTTCTAACAATGAGTAGTGCAAGTTAATTTTCTATAAAAATCCAGTTTGATTTCTGAACTTACTTGCGTATTCAGGTAATAGGCAATAGGCAACAGTCAGGAAGGCTCTTTGAGGTGTACGGACTTTTTTTCAAAAATCAAAATATGAGTCCTATATAGCAGTAATTACGAATTACGAATTATACAAAGCGTTACTAAGCTTCTTTCCATGTGCATAGATAAAATAGTTATCTGTTATCTTCACTTCAGCTTGAAAACCCACTTGTTTTAGCTTATCTTGAAGTTCATCGGGCTGATAGAAAATTTTGACAATTTGAAATTCTTGCCCATCATTCAAATTGCGGGTTTGATAGATATTTCTATCATCCTCAAGAATATGATTATTAGCTGTAGATGTAGGTTCAAAGCGAGAGTCAATGATAAATATTTGTCCACCAATACGAACTGATTGATTAACTTTAGTCAAAAACGAATTAAGTAAGTTTGGCGGTACATGAGAGAGCCAAAAAGCAAAAAATACCAAGTCATATTCAGTATCAGGTTGCCACGTAAATAAATCAAATATGTAATATTTAACACTCGGTAAACCTAATTTAGAACGATTAATTGCAATTACTTCTTCACTGGCATCAATCGCAGTAATTTTCTTACCGATACCTAAAAGCTCCTGTGTCCAGATACCTGTTCCACTTGCTAACTCTAAAATATCATCCACCGCTGAAATTTTGTGTAATGCATCTTTGACAATAGCTACTTCGTTAAACCACCGCTGGTTATTTTTTTCGCCGCGATCGTAGCGTCCTATTCGATAAAACCATTCATCATATTCATTTGCTCTAGCGCTATAGTACTCAATTTGTTGTTGAAGAATTTTATCTGTCATCATATATATCTGGTTGAAACTGCCGTAGAACTTTCTTAGGACTTACGCAATAACTCTTTGAAATCCTTATTTCTTTGTGTCCTTTGAACCCTTTGCGATACCCTTCGGGAAGCCGCTTCGCGTCTACGTTTTTTCATAATTTTGTGTAATCTGTTTCCATTAGAAAGGTGCATTCGTTTAAAAACTAAGCAACTTTGTGTAAGCGTCGCACACGAGGCATAACTTCTTGAGCAAAACGTGTCATCTCTTGTACAAAGGGATTAAATTGCAACATGAAAGTATCGATACCTGCATCAACGAAAGCTGCAACACGAGCGGCTACTGTATCATAGCTGCCAACCAATCCTGCGGCTGTGCCACCATTGCCGCCAACAGCCGGATTTTTGGCGAAGAGTTGGAACATAACGGCTTCTGGGTCAACTCCTTTGGCAACACTTAATTTATATTGTTCTTCTAACTTTTGCAGTGCCGTGAGTCGTTCTAGTTCTGCTTGTGCTTCTTCGTCTGTGGGACGGGCAATGACAAAGCCTGACAGACCAAAGCGGACTGGTTGAGGTAGGAAACGGGGTCGGCTCAAAACTTGTTTAATTACTTTGCGAACATCTTCAATTGGCTGACCGTTGATGAAGTAAACATCGGCTTGTTGGGCTGCTAAAATCTGCGCTGGGTCTGACGCTCCTCCTAGATAAATACGAGGATAGGGTTGAGCAACACAAAAGGGTCGAAGGCTCAAATCTTGGATTTTGAAATATTCACCCTCGAAGTTAACTTTTTCTCCACTCCACAAAGCTCTAACAACCTGCAACCATTCACCAGAGTAGCGATAACGTTCATCATGGGGTGGGAAGGGGATATTAGTACGCTCCATTTCTGGGCGAAACCAAGCACTGATCAGGTTGATGGCAAAACGTCCACTACTGATAGCATCAATTCCCAAAGCCATCTTGGCTAAGACGGCTGGATGAAATAATAAAGGTTTAATTGCAGCGATAATCTCTATGCTTTCTGTAGCTTCAGCCAATGCTGCACAAGCTGTCCAAGTTTCTAACTGGTCTAACTCTAGACTGCGGGGGTTGGCAAGGTGCTGTGCTACTAAAGTTGTGACATATCCTAAACGTTCTGCTTCTAATACTAGCGATCGCGTGCGTTCATAACTAGCATCAAGCGGTTCATCTGATGAATTTAGGGGGCCAAAGTTACCCCCAACAGGCGACCAAATACCATAGCGTGGTTCTGACATTTTTACCTCTAGAAGCAATTCAAAATTCAAAATCCAAAATTAACGTGAGTTCGATAAGTCCTTTTTTGACCTCACCCCCAGCCCCTCTCCTACGAGGAGAGGGGAGTAAAAGCTTGATTTTTCGTTGCTCCTCCCTCTCCTAAAAGGCGAGGGAGGTTGGGAGGGTGAGGTCTGTCGAATTCACATCAAATTAAAGAAATCCCAAAGGATCGGGGAGATAATTATTAACTTCTGCCTCCTGTCTTGAGAGTGCTGAGTGCTGAGTGCTGAGTCAAGAGTTTTTAATTCCCCCCTAGCTTCCCCTGCTTCCCCTGCTCCCCCTGCTCTCTTCTTGTCTCCTGCCTCCTGAAAACTAACTATTCATTAAATCCCAAATTTTCTCTGAGAGTGTTGCCTGTATATTCTTTGCGGAATAGTCCGCGTTTTTGTAGTTCGGGAACGACTAAATCCACAAAATCTTCAAAGGCTCCGGGGAGATAGGCTGGAGAAATGATGAAACCATCTCCGCCTTCTTGTTGAAAAATATCTTCTAATTGATCGGCAATTTGGGTGGGTGTGCCGACTAGTTGCGGTACAACTAAGCTCCTACCATAAATCTTGCCTAAATCTCTTAATGTTAAACTCTGTTCTACACCTAGTTTTTGCGCTACAGCAAATACTCCTGGAGCGCTTTGCACGTCAATTTTTTCTATCGGTTGGTCTAGAGAGTATTGTGCTAGGTCAACACCAATGTGATTTGATAGAGTTAATAATCCAGCCATTGGATGTACTAACTCGTTGTGAAAGGTTTGCTTTTCTTTGGCGATAGTTTCTGTCTCTCCTACAAAGGGCATGACCGCAGGTAAAATTTTGCAGGTATCGGAGTTACGTCCATACTTAGCCATGCGAGTTTTCACATCCTGATAGTAGGATTTCATGGCTGTGAGATTGGGACTAATCTCAAAAATTAACTCTGCCCATTTAGCCGCGAACTCTCTACCTTTATTAGAAGCACCAGCTTGAATAATTAGTGGTCGCCCTTGGGGAGAACGGGGAACAGTCAAAGGCCCCCGCACTTTTAACCATTGCCCTACATGATGAACGTAGTTAACTTTTGTGGGATCTGCAAAGATGCCATTTTCTCTATCTAAAACTAAGGCTCCTTCTTCCCAACTACCCCATAGTTTACAGGCTACTTCGAGAAATTCATCAGCGCGATCGTATCGTAAATCATGTTCTAGATGCTGCTCGAAACCAAAATTTCCTGCCTCGCTAGCCCGACTCGATGTCACCACATTCCACGCTGCCCTTCCTCGGCTGAGGTGGTCAAGAGTCGCAAATCCTTTGGCTAAATCATAAGGCTGATAATAAGTTGTCGAACGGGTGACACCAAGACCGATGTGCTGGGTAACAACTGCCATCGTAGTGGCAAGTAATAACGGGTCTAGCCTCAGCGCCCCTTGTGCGCCATACTTCAGACTCTCAGCAAAACTCCCCCCGTAAGTATCAGGCATTGTCAAGGAGTCGGCGAAGAATACTAAATCAAACTTGCCACGCTCCAAAATACGAGCAATATTTTGATAATATTCGGCTTCCAGAAAGCCTAACTCAGTTCTGGGATGTCGCCAAACAGCATGAGAGTGAACAACCTGCGAAGCAAGCAAAAACCCGGCTAGATGTATTTGTCTCATGACGATACGTATTCCTTACCAAGCCAAACCTTGGCTAGCGCTACTAAATGCAATAGTAGAGGGTGATTGACTACAATGAATTTGGTTTTCCAGATCTAATTTACGGCAATCCGATCGCCAAACCGTATTTTAGCTGAGAAAAAAATCCCATAGATACTAACAAAAAGCAATAGGTGTTAGCAAAATGACATATAGCAGGGGACAGGTGACAGGCAAGGGCAGCTGCTTGCAGTCATTCTTGCTTGTCTCCCTGTTCTCTACAGAATCTAATACCATTTCACAAAAAATATGATACAGATGCAAACCCCCAAACCTATGCTACGCCTCACTTTCTTAATTTTGAATTTTGAATTGGTATAAATACCCCCCTTATTTTTGATGCTCATCTGTGAGAATCTCATAATATACTACAGTAAATTTATCAATTTACAGTATTATATAGTTTTGGGTGCAAAAGTAAAGTTTTAGTGCCGACTACAAAGGTTCTAGAAAGCTATGTCTGAACCACGCTATGGGATTTGGATTCCTGTTTACGGCAACTGCGGCGTAATGAAGGTCAGGAGGCGCAACAGGTAGAAGTACTTAAACAATGCGGTATTCTGTCAGTTATGGATGTCGTTGTTACTTCAGAAGCGGCGGGATTTGCGAAGCCTGCGCCTCAGATTTTCCAGTTAGCTTGTGCCAAACTGGGAGTACAAGAAACAGAGAGTGTCTATGTCGGAGATAACCTTGAACTAGATGCGATCGCAGCCAGAGATGCCGGATTAATAGGAGTCTGGCTTAACCGTCTTCACGGTGGTTTGCAAGCATCTCCTCGGATTGTAGAACGAATCAATCGGCTGAGTGAACTATCAGAGTTAATGTTATAAAAGCTGACATCAAGCCCAAACTCAACCGTTATTGTTCTAACATTTGAAAGAATCGGGTAAAGAAATCTGGAAAAGTCTTTGCGGTACAATCAGGGTCTTTAATTACGACCCCTGGAACTTTTAGGCCAGTGATAGCAAACAAATGCCATCACCATTCGATGATCTTGATAAGTTTTAATTAGCGATGGTGTAACTGGACTGGGATCAATCTTGAGTCCATCGACAAATTCTTCAACCTTGACTCCTAGACGACGTAACTCAGTGACAACAGCTTGAATACGTTCGGTTTCTTTATATCGAATATGCTCCACATTGCGGATGGTAACAGGTGAACTGGCAAAGGGAGCGATCGCTCCTAATGTTTGCACTAAATCCGAAATATCGTTCATATCAATGTCGAGCCCCTGTAATTGCTTTGGCCCAATGACTTCAGTGTAATTATCACCCTCATGAATCTGACAACCCATTTGTTTTAAGACATTGAGCCAAAGAATATCACCTTGACAAGATTGTTTGGTCAAATTGTTGACCCTAATTCGACCTCCCGTGACGGCAGCAGCGGCAAAAAAGTAAGAGGCATTCGATGCATCGGGTTCTACAGCATTGACTGGGCGATTCAAAGCAGGAATTGCAATGGTATCCATGTTTGACCAAAAGAATGGGTACAAGCCCCGCCCTTTAACGAATAGGCACCTGCTGCGCGCGGTTCCACCGTCGTTGGGCGATGAGTAAGATCGGTATCGTCGTAATGTACACCAGCGTTCCCGCACTCAGCGCCGTTCGCAGGGAAGCTATTGTAGCAAGCCATCCAAGCACTGGACTTCCAGCGATATGACCAAGTGCATTCGCCTGCCAATAGGTCGATATCACGGTCGCACGGCTCTGCTTCGGCGCATTGAGATTGACCCACTGCAACAGTAATGGCCGACTAACGTTCCGGCACGTTTGTGTAAGACAAAACCCTGCAAATCCAATTGTAAACAAGTTTGTGAGCGCAAACAGAAAACTTCCAACGAGCATTCCGCAATAGAGTCTGACCAGTAACTTTATGATCACCAATTGCTCTATCGTTTGGTAGCGGCGACGGACAATTTCCATACCAAGCAGCGACAGAACACTAATAACGCCATTAACGATACCTAGCCAACTCACAGATGACAGTGTTCCCCACGAAGGCAAACCAATCGTTGTAACAAAGTGCGGCGTATGCAGCCGATCAAAGGCGCCAAGAGACACACCAATCACGATACCGATTAACAGAATCAACCAAAGAACTGAATGCGTTTGTATCAGTTGAAAACTATCACGAAGTGGTCGAGTAACAATTGTCCAAGTGCTTTGTTTTTCTACTCTCGAAGTCGGCTGAAATCCATTCTCGGTCATCGTAAAGGATAAGACAATACCAAGGAATAAGCATAGACATGCACCGACGATAATTGGCAAGGAAACACTAAAAGAAGCAAGGATGACGCCAAGAAATGTACCAATGATTGTCAAGACTTGGCCCAGTTGTGTGGCGCGCAAAAACAGCAAACCAGCACGCTCCGTTCCAATCTCGTCGGTAATCCAAGCTGCTTCTGCGCCGCTAAAAAACGTAAATCCAATACCCCACAGTACTTGTGCCACCAGCACTCCAGCAAAAGAAGGGGATAAAATCTCAAAGAGGAAGCCGCCACCGCAGAGAACAATTCCAAGAATGACTGATAGGCGCCGACTGACAAGATCAGCAAACATACCAGTCGGAATTTCACAAAGAAAGGTCATACTCTCCAACACAACACCGACAACAACAAGCTGGAAAGGGCTAAGACCAAGCGTGACCGTATGATAGGCAAATTCATAGGTCAACACAAGTGCAAAGGCAAATGACTTCACGCTCCTCATAAGAAGGTAAAGTGTTTCTGGCGGAATGTGAGAGCGCAATGGAGATCCTGTTGTTAGTCGCTTGTGGAAAGACGTGAATTCTATCACAGAAAACGAAGCTAATTTCAGTTAAGCTTTGGCATTACTACGGTAGATGCTTGTGTGATCATGCATACTTGTCGATTTTATTATGGTTATGCTACCGGACATGATATAAGTCCTAACTCTGCGACAAATTGGACAATAACGCGATTGCTCAAAGTCTCGCTGTCTACCAACACTCCGTCACAGTCAAAAATAACCAGTTCTGTTCGCACTTGTATTCAAGTTCAAGATCAACTGCGGATTTCTAAGCTGCACCCATCAAGATTATCAGAATCAAACTTCCTAAATACCCCCTTGTTTTTAATGCTCATCTGTGCGAATCTCATAATATACTACAGTAAATTTATCAGTTTACCGTATTATATAGTTTTGGGTGCAAAAGTAAAGTTTTAGTGCCGACTACAAAGGTTCTAGAAAGCTATGTCTGAACCACGCTATGGGATTTGGATTCCTGTTTACGGCAACTGCGGCGTAATGAACCATCCTCTTGAGCCTCGTGATGCTAGTTATTCACGAGCCAAGAATTTAATCCAATTGGCTGAAAGATGCGGGTTTACCACAACTTTAATAGCGCAACATATCATCAATCCCAGAAACCAAGAACTTGACCAACTAGAAACCTGGACAGCAGCAGCAGCACTGGCAGAAGCAACGAACTCAATCGAGATTATTGCAGCTATCAAGCCATTACTATTTCATCCCGCCGTTTTGGCAAAGCTGGCTTTAGGTATTGATGCGATTAGTGGTGGACGTTTTGCGATTAACTTAGTCAGTGCTTGGTTCAGACCAGAAATAGAAAAACTAGGGATAAACTTCCTTCCCCACGATGAACGTTATCGATATTCTGATGAATGGATTAGAGTTGTCAAAGCTCTGTGGAGTGGAGAAAAAGTCAACTTCCACGGTGACTATTTTCAGATCAATGATTTAAAGTTTAGTCCATCACCAATAGCTAAACCGCATCCGCGTGTATATGTGGGTGGGGAGTCAGAACAAGCACAAGAACTAGCCGCAAAGGAAGCACATACATTTTTCCTTAACGGTCGTCCGATTGAGGTCATCCGCGAAACCATTGCTCAGGTTGCTCAAAAAACTAAGTTTCGCTCTCAACCTTTGGGCTTTGCTATGTCAGCCTTTGTCATTGCTCGACCGACAGACGAAGAGGCAGAAGCAGAATATCAAAACTTAAGAGCAATGGTACTGGCACAAGACGATCGCACAGAACTACTTAAAGGAGTAGATTCAGAAGTAGTTATGTTCAAAAACATGGCTAAATACCCTGGTGTGGGGAGTAATGGTGGTACAGCAGCAGGATTGGTTGGTAGCTACGAAACTGTAGCCCATCGGATTGCTGAATTTACCAAAGTAGGAATTGGTACTTTCATGCTGCAATTTCAGCCTTTTGCTACAGAAATGGAACGTTTTTCTACGGAAATCATGCCACGAGTTCAGGCATTAACAAAAGACAGAGAAAAAGCGATATCTGCGACGGGCAACACCTACGCAACTTGAAAGGCTAGAGGCTAGTGCTACCGCTAACATTACTTCCCAATGCCCATTTATAAAGGAAACTTATGACTACAATACTTACTCGTCCAACTTGGACTACTGATTTAGAACTAGAAATTTTTGACAAACTACTTGATAAATACGCCCCTCACCTGCCCAAAAAGCGGCTAAAAGAACCCAGACCACCGCAAACTGATGAAGAAAAAGAAAATTTCTATAATTTCCGTGTTGGTGGTGCAGCCCATGACCTGTTTATTGTGCAAGTCTGCGCTAAGATAATTGACCAAATTCCTGACCCAGAATTACAACTATTTTTGAGTAGACAAATAGGGGATGACGGCGCACACGCTCAGAATACTCGTTTAAGAGCGCAGGCAATATCAGGACGCGACCCGATTGAGGATATTCAAAAGCAAGTACAAAAGCATTGGGATTATATGGGTGATTTACCCATTCGTAATTGGCAAGGCTTTTTAGCATTTGAGTTGCACTACGAACTTCATATTGTGGCTTTGCTGTTCCTTAATAGCCGTACCAGCAAAATTAACGACCCAGACTCAGCTAAGTTTGCTGCCGAAAGAATCTTGCCAGATGAAGCAGTCCACCGCCTGGGTGTTGTAGATTGGTGGCAACGTAAATTTGATCGAGCTTCGGCAGCAGAGAAAAAGGATTTAATTGCCCAAGCTCTAGAAGCGGATGAAGAAGGTCAACGTCGTCGCAATCCCTATCTTTGGGAGCATTGGCATTTGAGCCACAAAGCTATTGGTATCGAAATTAATGATTTGCCAGTACTTTATGACGCTTGGCGGCGAGAAGTTTTATCTTATTTTTTGGATATCCCTAAATCTAGACTACCCCAACTTGTAAGCGTGAATGATTAACTCTCTTGCGTCAGTCTGAGAAGAAAAAAATAATTGTAGGTTGGGGAGCCACTTGTGTGGGCGGGTTTCCCGACTTGAACAAAGTGGTGAGGCAGTCCGGTCTTGGGGGTTTCCCCCATGAGGAACTGCCGTTAGCGTAGCGGTAGCGAGCTTGCGAGCGTCACCCGAAGGGCATTTGAACGAAGTGAAACCCAACAATGCCAAGGTTTTTGGATATTGGGTTTCGTTCCTCAACCCAACCTACTAGATTGCCCCAACTTGTGAGTGTTAAAGACTGATGAGCAACAGTAGTTCTTTGAGTTTCGATTTGAAACCTGCTAGTGACTTAACTCCAGACGACAAGGAAGCTTTGTGTGTACTTGTGGCAGCAGTTTATCCGCCGGAAGTCATCGATACTCGTCCGGTAAGATATGTTACATGGTGTTTACCGCAATGGCGTTTATTGGTGTGGGACGAAAAACGATTAGTCTCACATCTAGGGATTGTGATCCGTGAGGCAAAGTTAGACGGTGTATTAACTCGTATTGGAGGTATTGGTGGTGTCATGACCAGTCCGGAAGTACGAGGACAAGGTTATGCAACTATTGCTATTCGTCGTGCAGCAGCATTTTTTGATGAAAACGATATTGCTTTCGCGCTACTCGTATGTCGTCATGAGTTAGTATTTTTTTATACTTATCTTGGTTGGCAAGCATTCAATGGAACTCTTTTAGTTGAGCAACCAGGTGGTACAGTTTCTTTCACACTTAATAAAACGATGGTGTTACCTATAACTGACAAAGCTCCGCAAAAGGGAAGTATTGACCTCTGCGGTTTACCGTGGTGACACCTCGATTCTTACTCTCAAGATGTGGAATAGAGGCTAGTATTTTTTATTCATTTCGACACATAATAATAAGCTTTTTTATAGCTAATTTCGATTTCAAAATTGACAATAAATCCACGATTTAGTCTACAAAATGTGCTACAGCACGAAGGATTAAATTATGTTAAATCGACTGATAAATCATTTTTTAGCTGTTTTAAAAGGTAAGCATCAAGGAATTAAAACTTTTGGTGTGTTGTTTGTGGTTGGTATTGGGTTGAGTTTAGCGATCGCTTCTTGCACTCCCAGTAATTCAGCTGATGCACCAGCACAAAAACCGCAAATCCCTAAATTAACAGTGCTAAAAATGGGGCATCAAAAAGGGATGGCGCTGTTGAATATTTTAAAAGCGCAAGGAAGTTTAGAAAAACGTCTGCAACCTCAAGGTATTTCTGTAACATGGAATGAATTTTCTTCCACTGCACCTTTACTTGAGGGGATGGGTGTAGGTGCGATCGTTTTTGGTGGTGGTGGCGGTACAGGAAGCGTCTTTGCTCAAGCTGCTGATAAACCATTTGTCAGAGTGGCAGCAAGTACAAGTAGTACTAGAAGTTCAGCCATTCTGGTTTTAGAAAAATCACCAATCAAAACACTTTCTGATTTAAAAGGTAAAAAAGTTGCTTTTGCTAAAGGCTCAAGTTCGCAGTATATGATCGTGCGTGCTTTAGGAAATGTAGGGTTGAAATATAGTGACATCACACCAGTATTTTTGACACCAGCAGAAGCTTTACCAGCCTTTGAACGAGGAGATTTTGATGCGTGGTTAATCTGGGATCCTTATACAGCTGAAGCAGAACGTAAACTTCGCACTCGTTTATTGGCAGACAATACTACTGTATTTAGTGACAAGGCAGCAACCGAAAGCCCAGGATTTTATTATGCATCTCCAGATTTTGTTCGAGACTATCCAGACATTCTCCAGATTATTTTGCAGGAGTTAGAAAAGGCGGGTGCTTGGTCTAGACAAAATTACAAAGATTCGGCACAACTGCTGTCTAAACTCTACAAAGTTGATATCAAGACAATGGAAATCGTTGAAGAACGTGGTGGAGAACGCAAAGTATTACCAGTAACAGGCGAAGTTTTGGGAGGTTTACAACGTATGGCTGATGCCTTCTATGAACTGAAAGTTATTCCCAAAAAAATCGATGTCAGTGACCCGAAATATAACTGGATTTATGAGCAGAAGTCTTAAAGCATAAGAGTATAGCAATAGTTTTTAGGTATTGTTAATTAAAATAGGCGATCGCATGAATACCATCAATCTTAACCGTCGATTCTTTTTAATAGCCATTACATCCTTTGCAGCTTCTACAGTATTTTCTAGCTGTAGTTCACCGCAAAATAATTCTGCTACTAATACATTTACAAATCCATCAGCAACCCCAGCCGCTAACACAACTACAACAGGAACCAAAGAAAAAATTAAAGTTGGTGTCACACCAGTTCCAGCCGGAGAGATTTTAGAGTTTGTTAAAAAGAATTTAGCATCTGACGCTGGGCTAGATATTGAGATTATTACTTTCAATGACTTTGTGCAGAATAATACTGCTTTGAAAGATGGAATAATCGATGCTAACTATTTTCAACACATCCCTTTTATGCAAGACTATGGTAAGAAACATAATTTCGAGATGTATGCTTTTACTCCCCAAATTCATTTAAATCCAGTCGGCATTTTTTCTAAAAAATATAAGTCTCTCAAAGATGTACCTAATAAAGCTCTAGTCACAATTCCTGACGATCCTAGCAATTCCCATCGCGCTTTAAAAGTGTTGGAAGAATCAGGGTTTATCAAACTCAAGCCAAATGCCCGTCCGGCGAGTCCTAAAGATATTATTGAAAATCCCAAAAATATCCAAATTAAAGAGATACCAGGAGCGCAGGCAATCCCAAGTCTTCCTGATGTGGACTTAGCAGGAGTTACAGGTAATTGGATTGTCCAAGCCGGATTGAAAACTGATAAAGACGCTTTGGCATTAGAGTCAGCTAAAGACCCAATTTATGCTGTTACTGTCACAACATTAAAAGGCAAAGAAACCGATTCCAGAGTTCAAAAACTACATAAGTTATTGCGGGATGATAAAGTTAAGCAATTTATTAAAGATAAATATCAAGGTGCAGTGATTCCCATTCCTTAGAAAAAAGAATTCAGAAGTCAGAATTCAGGAGTCAGAATCAATTATGAATTCCGGTGACTGATGCCTTTATTCTGTTTTAATAATGGTTTATTGTAGAGGCATTCTGAGATGATTACATTTACCGATGTCCATAAAGTTTATAATCAAGGAATACAAAAAGTTGTAGCTTTAGATGGTGTAAGTATTCACGTCAAATCAGGAGAAATTTTTGGTGTTTTAGGTCAAAGTGGTGCAGGCAAAAGTACTTTAATTCGCTGTGTTAATCAACTAGAAAAACCTACATATGGTTCAGTTGTAGTTGATGGTCAGGAGATGACAAAACTTTCTGGGGATAAGTTACATTGCGCCCGTCAACACATCGGGATGATTTTTCAACACTTTAATTTACTTAGTTGCCGAACTGCTGCGGAAAACATTGCTTTTCCTTTGGAAGTGATGGGTTACAGCAGACTGCAACGACGGGCAAAGGTGGAAGAATTGATTTCACTTGTCGGATTGAAAGGCAAGGCAGATACTTATCCAGCACAACTTTCTGGCGGTCAAAAGCAACGAGTAGGTATTGCCAGGGCTTTGGCAGGAGAACCGAAAGTGCTACTTTCAGATGAAGCGACATCAGCACTTGATCCCCAAACTACGAGGTCGATTCTGGACTTGTTGCGTGACCTGAACAAGCGCATGGGTTTGACAATTTTACTAATTACCCATGAAATGGGTGTAGTCAAGCAAATCTGTGATAGTGTTGCGGTACTCAATGCTGGCAGAGTTGTAGAGAAGGGATATGTTAGCGATTTAATCGCCAAACCAGAATCATTTCTTGCCCAAGAATTTTTTCCTCATCGCAATGGTTATAGACCAAAACCCGGCGCTGTCATCGCTACGATCGCCTTTGCCGGAGAACAAGCAAGTCAGCCAATTTTCGCTACCTTAGCGCGTCGTTTTGATGTGGATGTCAATATCCTCAGTGGGAGTGTGGAAACAGTAGGCGATCGCCGAGTTGGTCAGTTTCACATCGAATTAGAAGGTCAAAAGGTCACTCAAGCTTTGAAATATTTACACGAAGCAGAGTTTGAAGTAGAGGTGCATTAATGTCAGGACAAGAATTATGGTTAAAAAACTCAGTCGTCGCTATTTTCTCTTAACAACAGAGTCGGCGATCGCATCTGTTCTTTTTGCCAGTTGTACGCCAACTCAGAATTCACCGACTAGTCAATTAGTTAGCCAATCAACTAAGACCGCACCACTGAAAGTCGGGTCTCGAAATACTACCACCGAAGATGTTTTAAAGTTCATTCAAAAAGAAATAGCCCCCAGTCATGGCTTAGATTTTCAAATCGTGACTATCGCTGATTCGGTGAAGATTAACGATGCTCTCAAGAATGGAGAAATTGATGCTAACTTTTTCCAGCATCAACCGTTTATGAAACAAGCTGCTAAAAGACTAAATGCAGATTTTGTCATGTTAAATCGCAGCTATACCACCATAACTGGACTTTATTCAAAACGACTAAAAATAAAATCGATTAATGAAATTCTTACAGGGGCAACAATCGCTATTTCTAATGATGACAGCAATCAAGATCGCGCCTTAAAATTTCTCAAACACATCGACTTAATCAATTTAAAAGACAAGTCAGGGGAGTATTACAGCGTCAAAGATGTAATTAAGCACCCGAAAAATTTGCAAATTCAAGAATTAGACAATTATGCGATTGTTAGAGCGTTAGACGACGTAGATTTAGCTGTCACATCTGCATCTTTTCTTGTGCAGGCAAAGGTATCCCTAGACCCCATCGTGTTAGACGAGGTTGGTATGGCTAACAAAAATTATGCGGTGGGTTTAGCAACTGTACAATCAAAAGCAAACGATCCTAACATCCAAAAACTGAATCAATTGGTTATCGATCCCAAGTTAAAAGACTACATCAATAACTATCGTCAAGGGACGATCTCCCCTGCATTTTAATTACGAATTACGTTAGCGTAGCGGGGCGTAGCCCCAGGGCGAATTACACATACGGAGGGATAATGAGCGGATCGAAGCAATTAAAACTTGGTGCTTTCATGCGCCCAGTAAGCATACATACAGGTGCTTGGCGCTATCCTGGGGCTATACCTGATGCTAATTTCAACTTCCCGGCACTGAAAAAATTCATCCAAAAACTAGAGCAAGGCAAGTTTGACGCATTCTTCATGGCGGATCACTTAGCGGTGCTGAATATGCCAATTAACGCGCTGAAACGCAGTCATACTGTCACCTCATTTGAGCCTTTCACCCTGCTTTCTGCTCTCGCTGCCGTCACCGAACACATCGGGCTGGTAGCTACCGCTTCTACAACCTATGACGCGCCTTACCATATCGCTCGCCGCTTCGCCTCTCTCGACCATATCAGTGGCGGTCGCGCTGGCTGGAACATCGTTACCACAGCCAATCCAGACGCAGCACTCAACTTCGGATTAGAAGAAGAGATAGAGCATGATGAACGCTATCGGCGGGCTAGAGAATTTTATGATGTCGTCACCGGTCTTTGGGATTCTTTTGCTGACGATGCTTTTATTCGGGACGTAGAGGCAGGGATTTATTTCGACCCTGCAAAGCTTCACGTTCTGAATCACCAGGGAAAATATCTCTCGGTGCGGGGGCCATTGAACATCGCTAGACCAGTCCAAGGCTGGCCAGTAATTGTTCAGGCGGGCGCATCCGAAGCCGGACGGCAATTAGCTGCCGAAACTGCCGAGGCTGTGTTTGCACCTGCTGGTAATCTGGAAGCTGGCAAAGCTTTATTTGCGGACATTAAAGGACGAGCGCGGGCGATCGCACGTGACCCAGACAGTATAAAAATCCTTCCAGGTGCTTTAGTCGTTGTGGGAGAAACCGTCGCCGAAGCACAGTCCAAGCGTGTTTATTTGGATAGCCTAGTACATTATGACAGTGGAATCGCTAGCTTGAATAGTGCGCTTAGTTACGATGTTTCGGGTTTTGATCCAGACGGCCCCTTGCCAGAAATTCCACCGACTAATGCTGGTCACTCTTCACGAGAAAGAGTAATAGCCTTAGCGCAACGCGAGAACTTGACTATTCGACAACTGGCTCAACGCGTTGGCAGTTACGGCGGGCTGGCTTTCGTTGGCACACCCCAAACCATTGCTGATGAAATGGAGCAATGGCTGACCGAGGAAGGTTCTGACGGTTTCAACATCATGTTTCCTTTTCTTCCTGAAGGGCTGAATGATTTTGTTGACAAAGTTGTGCCAGAACTCCAACAGCGTGGAATTTTCCGCAAAGAGTATGAGGGGAAGACGCTGCGTGAAAATCTCGGACTGGCGCGCCCTGCTAACCGTTTCTTCCAGACTAGTCTGGTGTAAGAGGATGTTTGAAAAGTCCTTAATGCTGGTACCTCACTAGTCGCACAGATAAAAATTCTGAATTCTGTACGGGCGTATTGCAATACGCCCCTACTCCTGAATTCTTTCTTGTTAAAACGTGTATTTTAAACCCAGAAAATTGGCAATACATCATGATAGCAATATTGAAAAAACGCAGCTTTCTAATGTTTTTAGCGGCAGGAGTATTTACCCTGTCTACAAGCCTAGTTGGTTGTAGCTCGCAAACTACAGAGAAAACCGCTGTTGCCTCTAATAACATCAAGACCAAAGTATTAAAGATGGGCTATCAGACGGCTGGAGATATAGTCAAGGTTAAAGGAGTTCTAGAAAAGCGTTTAAAGCCACTTGGTATTTCTGTAGAGTGGTCGAAATTTGCCGCCGGGCCGCAACTTCTAGAAGCCATGAATGTAGGAAGTGTGGATTTCGGTTTTGTTGGTGAAACTCCACCTATCTTTGCTCAAGCCTCTAGTGTTCCTTTCGTCTACGTTGCTAGTAGTAAACCTGGTACTGGTGAAGGGACTGCTGTTGTAGTGGAGAAAGACTCTTCAATCAAGACTGTAGCTGATTTAAAAGGTAAGGGACTAGCTTTTCAAAGAGCCACAGCACAACAATACTTCGTTGTCAAGGTTTTAGAAGAAGCTGGACTAAAACTTAGTGATGTTAAACACATTAACCTTACACCATTAGAAACTCGTGCAGCATTTGAACGTAAGAGTGTTGAAGCGGCAGTGATTGGCGATCCCCATTTGGCTGTATTTCAAAAAACTGGTAGGGTTCGTATTCTCCGCAATGGTAAAAATATTACTACTCAAGGAGGCTACTGGTTAGGTTCACGTAACTTTGTTCAAGAGAACCCTGAGCTAGTCAAAGCCATCTTGGAAGAGATTAACAATATCGGTAAATGGGCTGAAAGCAACCCACGAGAAGTTGCCGAACTAATTTCACCCGAAGCAAAAATTGATGTTCTCACATTGGAATTAGTTTCAAAGCGGCGGCGTTACACTCTAAGACGCCTGAGTGAAGAAGTTTTATCAGGACAGCAGAAGATTGCTGACTTGTTCTATCAGCAAAAATTCATTACAAAGAACATCAACGTTAAGGATGCGACTCTCTCTGCTGAACAGTATGCTGCTTTTACTCCAATAGATGTTAAGCCTTAAGCATTTGTCAAATTATGGTATGACCGAACAAGGCAAAAGTAAAAAGTAAAAAGGCAAAAGAAAGAAAAAGAACAATGCAAACAAGCCCCATTGTTTATTTATAGGGATTATCTTTTTACACTTCGACTTTGCTCAGTGTAAACTTTTTACTTTTTACTTCTTAATACAAACACATGACAGATGAAAGAAGTCAGTTAAGAACCACTTTCGATCGAGTAGCACTGTTGTATGACCAACTTCGACCAGGATATCCAGAAGCGCTTTTTGACGATGTGGTGACTCTCTCAGAAATCACTCCAGACGGAAGGATATTAGAGATTGGTTGTGGTACTGGTCAGGCAACTGTGCCCTTTGCCCGGCGGGGTTATCGTATACTCTGCATTGAGTTGGGTGAGAATCTTGCTACGGTTGCCCAAAAAAATCTGACTGCTTATCCGCAAGTAGAAGTGCGTAACATCGCTTTTGAAGATTGGGTGACCCAAGAAAATGCTTTTGATTTAGTGATTTCGGCGACTGCTTTCCATTGGCTTGACCCAAGTATTGCTTACAAAAAAACGGCTCTTGCCCTCACATCTGAAGGAGCGATCGCGCTATTTTGGAATGAACACGTACATAGTGATGCTAGTAATGGCTTCTTTGAAGAAGTACAGGAGCTATATCAAAGTTTAGCTCCTCAACTGGTTAAAGACGATGAGCCTCCTTTGCGTGAGCAGAAAGTCCCTAATAAAACAGAGGAGATTCAGCAAACAGGTTTGTTTGGTGAACTAGTCTATCGCTCTTATCGATGGGATGCAACATACAACAGTGCAAGTTATCTCAACCTCTTAAATACTTACTCCGGTCATATAAATTTAGATCGCATTACAAAAGCGCGTTTTTTCCATGCGATCGCTGAATTAATTAATACCAAGTTCAATGGTCAAATTACTAAAGGTTACTTAACTACTTTATACGTAGCTCACCTATTGTAATCTTATCTAAATCATTTTGCAGATATGATTAAACAGTTACTTTTTGTAAGGGGGACTGTTACCCCAACACAAACACCCGTTGTGTATGGGATTTTAAACCCCTTTGAGCAGGATAAAAGACGTTAAAACAGATTGACAACTTGGGGAAAATTTGGGAGTATCAAACTACGGTAACTCGGTAGATTTTTAGTGCTTTATAAAACTTAAATACATCTAAAACCCTTACAGAGGAATGGTTTTTGTCGAGTGCAGTCGGTGGCTTGAATATGTTACCAGATGTAATCGCCTCAAGGCTGGAAACATTCTTCAACTTTGTAGTGTCAAAGTCGCGTCACCCAGAAATAGCAATTGCCTCACCACTCACCAACATAGATTTTCCACAGGATATTCGGAGATAGAAACTTATGATTAAGAGTCCAGAGAAACTTGCAGATACGACAATTCAATTTTCGGCTCCTGTGAGAGCAAATTCGCCGGAACTCCAGCAGCTTTTTGATTTTATTGCTCTGGGGGCAAGTGAGCGCGAGCGCGAGCGCATCCTGCCTTTTGATGTGGTTGAATTAATCCGGCGTTCTCGGTTGGGTGCATTGCGAATCCCCGTTGCTGAAGGTGGTGGTGGTAGCACTGCGCGAGAACTATTTGAGGTCGTGATTAGACTGGGGGATGCCGATCCAAACGTCGCTCACATTGTGCGGAATCATTTTTCTGTAACAGAGCGGATTTTGCGTTCTGAACGCACCCAAAGGAATCGCCGCTGGCTCAAGGCTGTGGTCGATGGTGCAATTATTGGACTCGCTTCCACCGAACTAGAAGTCAAGCGATCTGGTGGCGGTCAAGTCGTGAATACAAAATTAACACCCGATGGCAACGGCTATCGTTTGAATGGGACGAAATATTACAGCACTGGCAGCCTTTATGCAGACTTAATTTTCGTGCGTGTGTTAGTACCCGATGGCGCTACAGCGTTCATACTCATTCCTACCAACCGCGAGAGCATTGACCTTGTGGATGATTGGGACGGTTTCGGGCAAAGGCTTACAGGCACAGGAACAACTACATTTACTAATGTCCGTGTAGAGGCAGATGAAGTAATTTTTGAGACAGACAAAGACAAAGACAACCTGCCATACAACATCGTCCCGCAATTGTTCCTGACAGCAATCAATGCTGGCATTATCCGCAGCGTTCTGCGCGATGCAACAAATTTAATCCGTACTCGACCCCGGACTTTCTACCATGCCGTAACCGAGCAAGCAGCAGATGACCCCATCTTACAGCAGACTGTTGGACAGATTGCCGCTAATGCCTTTGCTGCCGAAGCGATTGTTTTAGCAGCAGCTGATGGTCTTGATCGCCTTCCTGCTGCCAAAGCCCAAGGAGAGGAGGCAGAAACAGCTGCGGCCCTGGCAACTTCTTTGAGTGCAGCTAAGGCCAAATTGATTGTTGATGATTTGGCTCTACGTTCGGCTACCTTATTGTTTGAAGTTGGTGGGGCTTCTACAACGAAAAAAAGCTCAAACTTTGATCGCCACTGGCGCAACGCCCGCACCTTGTCCTCACACAACCCAAATCATTTTAAAGCTCGTGCGATCGGCGACTATGAGATTAACGGTACACCATTGCCGCAGAGAGGATTCTTTTAATTTTGTTGAGATCCCTGATTTATAACCTGCGGGAAACCACTTTATAAGTCAATACCCCTCTTCTATCACTTTGAGGAAAGAAAAATAAATGTAGGTTGGGGAGCCACTGCGTTGGACGGGTTCCCCGGCAGTCACGCAAGTGGCGTTTGTAGCAAGATCCCGTAGGGTACGAAGTGAAACCCAACATTACCAAGGTTTTTGGTTGTTGGGTTTCGTTCCTCAACGCAATCTAAATCTCTGTATTGCTTTATGAGTATTTATCAGAAGTTGGGGATCTCGCAGCCAACCGAAACCGTTGAGAGGAACTATGAGTGCAATTGATACTACTTCTTTGAGAGCAAGTAAAGAGGCGATCGCCTCTCCAACAGATTATCCCCAAAGCCCATTATCCCAAGCTCTCCGGCAGCCTGTACTACTAGGATTGTTCTTACCGATTCATCATGGTGGTTGGAGTACTTCTACCCTACCGCGCACTACCGATTGGTCGTTTGACTATAATGCCAAACTGACCCAAAAAGCTGAGGAGTTAGGGTTTGACCTTGTTTTCGGCTATTCCACATGGCAGCCGAAGGGCGGACAAGGCCCAACTCGCACAGAAGCAGGTTTAGATGCCTTCATCGCTACTGCCTCCCTTGCTGCCATTACCTCACGCATTCTCTTAATCTCAACAATTCACGTCCTCTACGGGCCTTGGCATCCCATCCATCTGGCTAAATTTGGTGCAACACTTGACCACATTTCTAAAGGTCGCTGGGGAATTAACGTTGTCACCGGACACCGGGCTTATGAGCATGAACTGTTCGGTTGGAGTCAAATCGAACACGATCGCCGCTATGAACTTGCTGATGAATTTGTCACTGTCCTGAAACGACTTTGGTCGGAAACAGAGAACTTTTCTTACAAGAGTCAGAGTTCTTGGCAGTTCAAAGATGCCTACATTAGCCCCCGACCGCTTTATGGTCGCCCCATCTTAGTTAACGCCACTGGCTCGGATGCTGGCATTGAGTTTGCGGGTCGCCATTCTGATATTGTATTTATCACCAGTCCGGCTGGTGGTGACATAGAAAGTGCCTTGTCGTCGTTACCCGCCCATACTGCTCGTGTGAAACAATCGGTGATCGCCAATGGTAGACAAATCCGCACTCTCTTAAATCCGCTTATTGTCGTGCGTGAAACTGAAAAAGAGGCACAAGAATACGCTCAAGCGATTATCGACCATGCCGATTATGAGTCAATTGCTGGACGTTCTCGCGTCAGCAGCGATGCACACGCCTGGAAGGGACATCAGAAAGGTAATTTGCGTCATGGTGTTGGCAGTGCGATCGGCGGTAATGTGCAGCTAATCGGTTCAGCCGAACAAATCACCGAGCAACTTTTGCAACTGAATAAAGCTGGTGTCGATGGCTTTCAACTTGCCTTCTACGATTTCGAGCCTGATCTGGATTTCTTCGGTCAGCGCGTTCTACCACTATTAAAACAGGCTGGTCTGAGACTTTAATCCCAAAACCCTTACACCCTTTTCAAAAGATGCAAGGACAAGAATTACTCCAAAGTTTGCTGCAAGCCACTGGTGAAACTTTTTACATGGTGAGTACATCGGCATTGGTCGCTATAGCTTTAGGCTTGCCTTTGGGTTTGTTGCTAGTGATGACAGGCCCAGGTAACTTGCTAGATTTTCCGCAACTGCATAAAGTGTTGGGTGCGATCGTTAATACTGGACGCTCATTTCCTTTTATTATTCTGCTTGTTGTTCTCACACCACTAACACGCCTAATTGTCGGCACTTCCATCGGTAGCACTGCCGCCTTAGTTCCCTTAACTCTCGCCGCCATTCCATTTTTCGGTCGCGTTGCTGAAACTAGCATTTTAGAAGTTGATAAGGGACTCATAGAAGCAGCCCAAGCAATGGGCTGCAATTATTGGCAAATCGTTCTCAAAGTATTGATACCCGAAGCTCTGCCCTCATTAGTATTAGGGATGACAATTCTGATTGTGAGTTTACTTAACTCCTCCGCGATGGCTGGGGCTGTTGGTGGCGGTGGATTAGGTAATTTAGCAATTCAATACGGCTACCAACGCTTCGATGTAGGGGTCATGTTTTCTACCATTGTAGTTTTGATTGCATTGGTACAAATTATTCAATTCTTAGGTGATTTTATTGCCCAGCGTATGCGAAAGCGTTGAACTTAGGCAAGGGAGCAGGGGAGCAGAGGTGCAGGGGGGAAATTGTTACTCAGCACTCATCATTTACAATTTATACTGATGAAAATTATTATGAATACACGCAGATTTTTCTTAACCGCTTTAGGTTCGCTTACTGCTTCTTTAGCCTTTGCTAGTTGTAGTCAAAAATCTACTCAAAATTCTACTAATAGTACACAAACAATTAGCCAAAAAGAGCAAAAAGAAGTAATTAAAGTTGGCGTAACTGGTATTGTCTCTCAAGATATTTTGAAATTTGTGAATAATAATCTCGCAGTACAAGAAGGTTTAGAAATTCAAGTTGTTACCTTTAATGATTGGATACAACCCAACACAGCCTTGAGAGATAAAGTTATTGATGCTAATTTCTTTCAGCACAGACCTTTCATGAATAATGCTGTTAAAGAACTTAATTTAAATTTAGTAGCATTAAATACAGTTTATTTAAACACACTGGGTCTTTTCTCTAACAGATTAAAATTAGTCAGCGAAATTCCTCAAAACGCAACTGTGACAATTGCTAATGATGTCATCAATAATGACCGAGGATTAAGGTTATTAGCAGCTAACGGTCTAATTAAGTTAAAAGAAAACGCTAAACAATTTGTAACCCAAAGAGATATTGCTGCTAACCCGAAAAACTTGCAAATTAAGGAAGTAGAAGGTGTACAAGTTGTCCGAGCTATTAATGATGTAGACTTCATTGTATCTTCGGCGCAAACTGTTGCACTCGCAGGGATAGAACCTAATTCTATGGGTGAAGAAACGGCTAAGGATAAAAAATATGCTCTCGCATTAGTTACATTACAAGGTCGAGAAAACGAACCCAAGATTCAAAAATTAAACAAGCTACTTGTTCATCCCAACGTCAAAGATTTTATCAACAAAGAATATAAAGGAAGACTCATACCCGTTTTTTAGAGACTGTCGCTCAACTCAATGCATAGAAATAAAGAAATATTGATTTGATTTGGACAATCCATCAAAAGGTGGTATTCTTATTTTTTATAAACTACGGTAAATCTATCAACTTACTGTATTTAATGACTGTTATCATAAATATAGCTGCTTAAACTCCTAAAAATTGATATCAAGGAGTCAATTGTGGTGAATTATTTCACAAAACACCGCTTTATGCACAAACAAAAGTATTCTGCTAGTAAAATCTTTGCAGTTGCGACTTCTTTTCTGGGATTGATGGTTTCTGGTTGCAGCCAACAAACAGCCACCAATGCCGCAGCTAACTCAGATTCCTCTTCAACAACACTCACTACCAAAACTACAGAGAAAAATAATGTGATTCGCTTGGGATACCAAAAAGGCGGGATTATTCCCATTGCGCGTCAACGAGGTGAGCTAGAACGTCAGTTAGCAACGCAAAATATTAAAGTTGAATGGAGTGGGCCATTTGACCGTTGCGCTACGCTTTTGAGTTCTCTTAATGGTAATCGAACAGATATTGGCGGCTGTGGTGATATTCCGACTATCTCTGGAATTGCTGCTGGACAGCCTCTTTGTATTGGCTCTATACAGCGTCCTAGGCCAAATTCTTTAGGTAGTGCCATCTTAGTTCGTGGTGATTCTCCGATTCGTAAACCGACTGATTTAATAGGTAAAAAAGTTGCAGTCAATCAAGGTGGTGCAGGCGAATATCTATTATTAAAAGTTTTGGAAAAAGAGAATATTCCTAAAGAAAAAGTCCAGCGAGTTTATTTATCACCGAATGACGCTGCACCTGCTTTATATCAAAGTTCTGTTGATGGGTGGGCAGTTTGGGAACCTTATATTTCCATTGCTGAACTAGAGCATAAGGCGCGGAGAATCACCACTACACACCCTGCTCCTACCTACGGCATTCTAGTTGTTCGTAGTGATGCAGCTAAAGATAGTCCTGTAGCAGTGAAAGCGGCTCTGACTGGTTTGAGCCAGGATGGTGAATGGTTAAATCAGAATACTAAAGCTGCATCAGATTTTTTAGTTAAAGAGTTAAAAATCTCGGATGCGGTAGCCAAGCAGGTGACTAAAAATCGAGGCTCAGAGTCTTATGTATTTCCTAATGCTCAAGATGTTGCCAATCTTCAGAAAACAGCTGACTGGTTATTAGAGCAAAAAATTATTCCGCAACGAGTAGATGTTGTTAAGGCAGTGTGTCCGTTGGGAACTACCGCCGCTAGGTAGGAAAAGGAAGCAGGGGAGAAGAACTTTTAACTATGGACTAATGACTCTTGACAACTAATAACTAGGAGCAAAATTAATATGCCTGTGGAATTTATTGGCATGATTGGTACGCGAGAAGCGTCGGAATTACATAGCCCTACCGTATCACTCACAGGGGGAAGTATAGATTTAGCTTATGTCCGTAAGTTTGCGAAAGTCCATGAAGATGGCGGTTTTGACCGAGTGTTAGTTGGTTACAGTTCTACAGGGCCGGATGGCTTTAATGTTGTTAGTTATGTGGCTGCTGCAACAGAAAGACTGAAGTTTTTACTTGCACATAGACCGGGTTTTGTGGCTCCTACTTTAGCCGCACGCAAATTAGCAACATTAGATCACTTCACTAATGGTCGCCTTGCCGTACATATCATTACTGGTGGTAGTGATGCTGAACAACAGCGCGATGGTGACTGGCTAGATCATGATACTCGCTATCGTCGAACTGATGAATATCTTGATGTTGTGCGACGAGTTTGGACGAGCGAAGAACCCTTTGATTTTGAAGGAGAGTTTTACCAACTCAAAGCTGCATTCTCGGAAGTTAAACCTTTACAGCAACCACATATTCCGATATATTTTGGTGGTGCTTCTGGTGCTGCTGTAGATGTAGGTCCCAAGCACAGTAATGTATATGCGTTTTGGGGAGAACCCATAGCTGCTATTAAAGGGCGGATCGCAGAGGTGAAAGCAGCAGCACCGCCAGGAAAAGATTTACACTTTAGTGTTTCCTTGCGTCCGATTTTGGGCGAAACAGAAGCAAAAGCATGGGAAAAAGCACGTTATATTCTCTCACGTATTAATGAAACCCGTGCTCAGGCAGGGATTCAATTATCTCCGGGGGCTGCTGCACGACCTCAAGCTGTTGGTTCATTGCGGTTGCTGGAGTTTGCGAAGGAAAGCGAAATCCATGATAAACGTTTATGGACACCGATCGCAGCTGCTACTGGTGCGCGAGGTAATACTACCGCTTTGGTTGGGACTCCTGAACAGGTAGCAGAGTCATTATTTGATTACTACCAAGCTGGAGTCACAACACTATTGATTCGCGGTTTTGATCCTGTGGAAGATGCGATCGCTTATGGTCGAGATGTAATTCCTTTAGTACGTCAAGAAGTCCAGCGACAAGAACGACAAACAGCAACCGTAGCTTGAATCAGCCAAAACTATGCCTTATACAACTGTTCTTGAACCTCTAAAAGCAGATCAATGGTTTGTTGATAGCCCTGATTTGCGTGAGTTTGTAGCAACAGCTAAAGAAATTATCTCTAGCACAACTCATAACCGAAAAGAAACCTTAAATTCTCTAGAACCGCACTTCGCAGCACTGCTGAAGAAAGTAAATTGGCTACCAAAACCTTTTAGTCAACCAAATCCTGACAGTGGTTTAGGTGGAGGAATCGGACAATGGTTGCTGTATCGCTCACAGGATCGCTTATTAACTATTTTTAGTTTGGTGATTCCTCCTGATGCGATTACTCCTGTCCACGATCATTTGTCTTGGGGTCTAGTAGGTCTGTATCAAGGCAAACAGGAAGAAACAGTATATCGTCGCGTGGATAGCGGTGAGTTAGAAGGACACGCCCAGTTGCAAACTATAGGCACATATCAAGTGAAAGCGGGCGATATTTACCATCTATTGCCGCCAGATAATGAGATTCACTCTGTGAAAGCTACTACAGTATTTGCGCCTTCTATCTCAATTCATGTCATGGGTAATGACACTGGTAGTATTTGGCGACATCATTATCATCCCGAACAAAAAAGTGTGCGGTCTTTTCGCTCTGGATATTCTAATGTACCTGTGAAACAAGAAAGAGAAAATCATGCCAAATTTCACTAGACCACAACCGCCAGTCTTTGAACGAGTTGAAGAAGAACGTCTTCACCGCAAACAACGGCTTGCTGCTGCATTTCGGCTGTTTGGTCGTTTTGGCTTTAGTGAAGGCATAGCTGGCCATATTACTGCTCGTGATCCTGAGTTTACCGACCATTTTTGGGTGAATCCCCTTGGCAAGTACTTTGGTCACATTCGTGTTTCTGATTTGCTATTGGTCGATAGAGAAGGTGAAGTTGTTAAGGGAGATGCGCCTGTTAATCGTGCTGCCTTTGCCATTCACTCACAAGTGCATGAGGCGCGACCTGATATAGTTGCAGCCGCTCATGCTCATTCTTTGTATGGGAAATCTTGGTCAAGTCTTGGTCGCTTGCTTGACCCTCTAACTCAAGATGCTTGTGCTTTTTATGGAGACCACGCTCTATTTGATGACTATAAAGGAGTAGTTTTAGATACTTCAGAGGGTAAAAGAATTGCTGAAGCTTTGGGAGATAAAAAAGCTGTCATTCTTAGAAATCATGGCTTTTTGACTGTAGGACAGACTGTAGACGAGGCTGCTTTTTGGTACATCTCTTTTGAGCGATCAGCTCAAGCCCAATTGTTGGCAGAAGCGGCAGGGAAACCACTTCCGATTGATCACGAAACTGCAACTTTTACTCATGGTCAAGTGGGAACGCATTCGGGCGGTTGGTTTAGTTTTCAGCCTCTTTATGACCGGATTGTGCGGGAAGAACCGGATTTATTGGAGTAGTTAGGAATTATACCTTTTTTTAACGCAAAGGCGAGGCAGCGCGTTGCGGGGGTTCCCCCCGTTGTAGCGACTGCCGTCACGCGTAGAGAAGTTGCGTGCGGTGAGGTAGTCGCAGTCTTGGCGGTTCCCGTCGTTAGCGCAGCGTTAGCGAGCCTGCGAGCGTCTTGCGAACTACCGAACCCGGAGGGAGGTTCCCACGGCAGTTCTTCAAGTCGGCAAAGCCGCCCAACGGACTGCCTCCTCGTTGAGCAAACTTCGGGAGGTTGGCGCGGAGGTACGCGGAGAGGTTATCAGAAAATTTTGTGTTTTTATACCTAAGAATTAACGTGTCTACCAATTGGTTGCGGCAGAATTTTATCTTGTCTCTGGGTTGTTTGTTAGTGGCAATAACAGCTTGCTCAGAGGTTAAGTCTACTAGTTCAACAACGATCGCTGCTAATCCTAGTCCATCGCAAATTGCAGCATCGAATACTACTCAATTACGTGTTGCTAAGTATAAAGGTGGCTGGGACTTAGGTTTAAAGTTAGCTGGACAAGATAATTTTCCTTACAAGACTCAATTTACTGAGTTTACTGGGGGTAATTTGATGGTACAGGCAATCAATGCTGGTGCGATTGACTTGGCTTCAGCTAGTGAAATTCCACCGATTTTTGCGATTGAATCGAAGGCATCTGTAAAAATTATTGCCACTCTCAAAGGGCCTACGGTTGGTCAAGTTGTACTAGTACCCAAGAATTCGACTGCAAAAACCATCGCTGATCTCAAAGGTAAGAAAGTAGGATACGTGAAAGCTACAACTGCCCACTACTTCCTAATTAAGATGTTGGAAAAAGTTGGGCTGACGATGAAGGATATCAATGCAATTCCTTTATCGATACCTGATGGACTTTCGGCTTTTCGTAAAGGCGAACTGGATGCTTGGGCTACCTACGGTTACTCTATCCCCCAAGCGCAAAAAGAAGGGGCGCGGGTGTTGGAATCGGCAAAAGATATTTTGAGCGGTAACTTCGTGATTATTGCTTCACCCAACGCGATCGCCAATCCGCAAAAGAAAATAGCGATCGCTGATTTCTTATGTCGTTTGCGAAAATCCCAAAGTTGGCGAGAATCTAATCTCAAGCAATGGTCTAAGAATTATGCAACTGCCATTGATGTTGATGAAGGCATTGTTTATCAAGATGCCCAGCAAGGCCAACAACAGCGTCGCCAAGAATTACTTCCTGTATCTGACGAAGCAATAGCTTCTCAGCAAAAGGTTGCCGATACCTTTTTTCAAGCGGGTGTAATTCCCTCAAAAGTTGATGTGAAGCAACTCTGGGATAAAAGTTTGAATGAAGATATCGCCAAATGCCAATAAAACTAAGGGTGTAGGGGTGTGGGCGTATAGGGGTATAGAAGAAAGAATGAATAGAAATTATTTCTCCCTTGAACCCTGACACCCCTACACCCTTACCCCCTGACACCCCCTTTCAATTCAGGAGTCAAAAGCTAAATGTCAAAATCACCTGTTTTAGAAGCATCCGTTACCTCAACAGTAAAATTCTTACCCAATCTCTTTGAACTTGTCAATTCTCTTGCTGCCGATTTTGCTACTCGCGCTGCCATCCACGATCGCGATAGTTCTTTTCCGTTGGAAAATTTTGATGCCCTCCACAAAGCAAGATTATTGAGTCTGACTGTACCAGTAGAGTTTGGTGGTCTAGCTGTAGGATACACCACCGCCTGTCGGGTGATTGAAAAGATAGCCAGTGGTGATGCTTCTACTGCCTTAGTGCTGACGATGCACTATTTACAACACGCTAACGCCGCCCGACACCGACGCTGGCATCCAGATATCTATGAAAGGTTGTGTCGGGAATCTGTGCAAGGTATTGCTTTGCTGAATGCTGCCCGTGTGGAACCGGAATTAGGTACACCAGCCAGAGGCGGATTACCTGCCACAATCGCTCAACGCACACCTGATGGTTGGTTAATCACTGGTCACAAACAATACACCACTGGCAGCCCAATCTTACGTTACTTCGTAGTTTGGGCGCGGACAGATGATGATGAACCGCAAGTCGGGAGTTTTTTAGTTCCGCGTGACGTTACCGGAGTCAAGATTGTGGAAACTTGGGATCACTTGGGAATGCGGGCAACAGGCAGTCACGACTTAATTTTAGAAGATGTTTGCATTCCCTCAGATTATGCCTTAGATGTTCGTCCTGTAAAGGCTTGGTCACAACCAGATCCCTTAATGCTGGCAGCTGGTAGTTTATTTTTAAGTGCGTTGTATCAAGGGGTAGCAAAAGCTGCACGAGACTGGTTAGTTGAGTATTTGAATGAGCGATCGCCTACTAATTTAGGTGCAACTTTAGCCACTTTACCGCGCTTTCAAACATCTGTTGGTGAAATTGAAGCATTACTATACGCCAACAATCGATTAATTTATAGTTTGGCAGCAGATATTGATAAAGGTGAACACGATCCCAAGGTTAATTTACAAGCACAAACAGTGAAATATTTAGCCACGAGTAATGCAATTAAGGCTGTAGAAATTGGTTTACAACTAATTGGAAATCCAGGTTTAACTAAGAGAAATCCCCTGGAAAGGCATTATAGAGATGTTCTTTGTAGCCGTATTCATACACCTCAAAATGATGTGATTTGTTCGTCTTTAGGTAAGGCGGCATTGAGTATTAAAAGTTAAAAATATAACTTAAATTTTGGCATATTTTAGGCAATCACAACTTATTTTCAATTAGGGAGAAAATATGTTTCACGGAATAGAAAGAGAATTATTAAATGGAGAACCTGGCTTTTCTGAACATCAGTCTCCACCTTATGTCCAATCATCAGAATATGAGATACGTGATATTTGGGAATTACCACAAGAATCTGCTCGTCATGAGCGTGTTCCAAAGCAGCAATTCAAATTGTTTAGGATTTTCAGCCAACTCAAACGTTTTTCTTTAAAAGCGATCGCCGATAAATAACTCCTGAATATACTTGTGTAAGGAGAGAACAGCAAAGAAAATAGAACCCAAAAATGAATGGTGAAGTCATTACTGATATTCGTCAAATAACTCTTGATTGGCTCAATGCAGTGTTGATTGGTAGTGACGCATTGGTTACAGGCAAAGTCTTTGATTTTACTATTATAGCCAGAGGCAGCGAAAATGCCCGAATTGTTACAATCCGTCCTCAATATACATTGGGAGCAACTGGTACAATGCCTGCAACGCTGTTGCTGAAAATGTGTTTAGGCAATAAAAATACCTTTGGAGATTCAGAAGTCAATTACTATACACGGGATTACATTGATTTAGTCAACCGACCGCTACCGATAAGCTACCATGCACGATATGGACAGAACCCTCCTCGGTATCACATTCTCATGGAAGATCTATCTGCAAGCCATAGTGCTAGTTGGAAAAAGGAGCCAACACTTGCATACGGATGTGCCGTTGCTCAAGCCCTAGCTACATTGCACGCACATTGGTGGGGAAGCGAAAAGTTAGAGGCTATTGGTGCTAATATTCCCAGTCCCAGTGAAATTAAGCAATACGTAGCTCATGCTCAACCTGGATTACTACCAATGTTGTCGGAAGTGAGGGGTGAAATTGATAGTTCATGGGAGTCAGTACTTATGGATGTGTTTCAGTACCATCCAGGCAAGATGATTGAGCGCACTTTCAATTCATCTGGCTTCACATTGATTCACGGTGATGTTAACCCTGGTAACATTCTTTCTCCATTTAATGGAGACGGGAAAATTTATCTAATTGACCGCCAGCCATTTGATTGGTCACTGACTACTTGGTTGGGAGTAAGTGATATTGCGTATATGATGGTGCATTGGTGGGAACCTGATTGGCGACGGGAATTAGAAATTCCTATCTTACGCGAATATCATACCAGTCTTTTAAGCAATGGTGTGTCTGGTTATGATTGGGAGCAACTGATAAATGACTATAGACTGGCTGCTGTTCAAAGTCTTTACGTTGCTTGTCAGTGGTGTGTCTCTCCCCAAGAGCGTCGCCAGATGAAATGGGTATGGCTTCCGCAACTGCTCAAGTCAATGACAGCTTTCTTTGATTTGCGCTGTTCTGAGTTATGGGCATTGTGAGCAAGCAATCTGTCAACAGTTATAGCGTATTGATTGTATTATCTGTTTGTAAAACTTAATGTTAGTTCAACTAATAATTAGTTTATCATGAGATAGTGATCTGCAGTACAGATTTTTTGTATCAATGTGTGTAAGTTATATCTGCTGAGTAAGATTTCTACATCACTTTGTAGTAAATCGCTCACCGAACAGCATCCCTTTTTATTCCTTGTATAGCAATTAGTCAGTGTCTGCAAGCAAGTTTGGTGACAGGAGAGTATTTCATGATCAGAAGCGATTAATCCATCTACACTCTTTGTGTGAAGCTAAAAATTCTGGTTCTCTCAGCACTAAACTTCGTAAAACCTTGTTTCATCCTGAAAGACCGATATGACAACAACGACTGACCTCGATTTTGCCGCACACGAGGCGTTGCGCCTACTCGGCCCCGACCCCGAAAACTGGGTGAGCGATCGCCCAGGTATTGACTACAATGTGACGATAGTAGGTGGTAGTGGCAGTGGTAGTACTTTCGCATTTGCTCTAAGGCGTGCTGGCATTGGCCGTGTGACAATCATCGATGCGGCTGAGGACGAAGCTCATGCAGGCGTGTGGCTGACGCGAGCGCGGATGAAAAAGCTACGCACACCAAAAAACCTGCCAGGGCCAGAACTGGGCATTCCTGCGCTGTCATTTCAGGCTTGGTACGAGGCGCGGCAAGGCGTTGAGGCATACGCAGCAATTGACCGGATTCCACGAGTGTTATGGGCTGAATATCTTAGTTGGTATCGGCATTTCTTAAATATTCCAGTTAGGTATCAGACGAAGTTGGTGCGGATTGAGCCAGCAACAGGTTTCTTTCGTCTACACCTGGAAGTGAACGGTGTTCCGCAGGTAGAAACGACACGTAAGATTATCTTTGCTAACGGTGTAGCTGGCACTGGTGGCCCAAACATCCTGCCTGTACTGGCATCTCTGCCGCGCAATTTATATGCACATACCGCCGATGAAATAGACTTTAGTGCTTTGCGTGGCAAAACAGTAGCAGTGCTGGGTGCGGCGGCTTCGGCTTTCGATGCGGCAGGAGTGGCACTAGAATCAGGTGCTAAGGAAGTACACCTGTTTGCACGACGATCGCAGATCGCATCTTTGCCAGTGATTCGTGTGCGGGGTTATCCTGGTGCTTACTACAACTATGCACAACTACCTGATGCGGCGCGGTGGTTCCAAGCTTGGCGGTTTAATCAGGTTGGCTCAACACCACCACCAGATGCAATTGAACGGGTAACTGCGTTTTCTAACTTCCATCTGCATTTATCTGCACCGTGGAGAGAGGCTCAGACTCAGGGCGATCGCATTGTGGCTCAGGTGAATGATGATGTTTTCGAGTTCGATTTTGCGATCGCGGGTACGGGCTACTTTGTTGATCCAACCAAACGGCCGGAACTCGCTGATTTTGCCCATCATATAGCTTTATGGCGCGATCGCTACGAGCCACCAGCAGATCAGCGCAACGAACAACTCAGCACTTACCCTTACCTTGGCAACGCCCATGAATATCAAGAAAAAGTACCTAGCAGCGCGCCTTATTTGAAGGATATCCATGTATTCAATCCTGCTGGCTTCGTCAGTTTCGGTCTGCCCATCGGTGATGTACCTAGCATCCGGCGCGATGTGCCAGCAATAGTATCACGCATCAGCCACGACTTATTCTTTGCTGACTGGTCACTACACGAAGCCCGGATTACTAGTGACAATGTTGCACCCGACTTCGAGCCATCACTGTATGCAGATGCAGTATGGAAACAACCAGCTAATACCAATTCACAATTCGCAATTCGCAATTAAAAGACTTAGATGGAGCAAAGATTTCAAGGTTTACATCTATATCAGATGTTTCGTGAAATGGCATAAGGTGGGAGTCAGCTAAATCTGCGTAGATTTTATAATTTTCAAACAGGTATAACCTATGAGCTTAAATAACCAAGTTATAGATAAACCGCTTTCCTACGGCTTGCCATCGGTAGAAGCTAACCTCAGCTATCTGATACCGA
This sequence comes from Nostoc sp. CHAB 5844, assembly GCF_020829595.1. Lineage (GTDB taxonomy): Bacteria > Cyanobacteriota > Cyanobacteriia > Cyanobacteriales > Nostocaceae > Nostoc_B. Next base: position 5,608 of record NZ_JAIVFW010000017.1, on the reverse strand, counting down.
TGACAGAAAAACCTGTCAACTACACCTATGAACCGCCGCCAGGAGTTCCTCGCACTAACGGAACTTTTCAGACTCATAAAGTACCAATTTATAATGCTCGCTCCATCTCGGAGAAAATCTCGCTAGATGAACAGGGTTTTGCGTTTACTGCGTACAATACCAGCGTCCGCGACTTTTATAACGAAGACGAAATCCGCCAAGTCTACTATCCAGAAGCAGAGCAATTATTAAAGGAACTGACGGGTGCTTCTCAAGTAGTGATATTTGATCACACCCTCCGTAATGCGGCTCAATCAAAGCCAGGTGAGAACAATATTAAAGAACCAGCGAAGCGCGTACATAACGACTTTACTGCTAAATCTGGCTATACAAGGGCGCGTTTGGAGTTGGCAGCACGAGGTATAGAAGACATTGATACGCTATTACAACAACGATTTGCCATTATCAATGTTTGGCGAGGCATCGCTAACACAATCCAAGAGTCACCATTGACAGTGTGTGATGCTCAAAGCATTGCACCACAAGACCTTGTAGCTGGAGACTTAGTATACCGCGATCGCATTGGTGAAACCTACGCAGTCACCTATAATCCACAACATCAATGGTTCTACTTTCCACAAATGCGAAGGGACGAGGTACTATTTATCAAATGCTTCGACTCTGCGGAAGACGGACGCGCACGTTTTGCAGCCCACACAGCTTTTGAAGATCCCAGCAGCCCTTCAGATGCACCGTCTAGAGAAAGTATCGAGTTGCGGACATTCGTTTTTTATCCTGATTAGTTCAGTAGTTATCAAACTGGTTTCACTGAACTTTCTTAATAATTTTATACTACGATAAATCTATCGACTTAGTGTAAAATATTGATCAGCTACAGATGCTTCTTTGGTATCTTCCTTGGACTGAATAAAAACTTTCCAAAGAAAGCTGACGAGTACAAAAATTCACCCATAGATCAGACTTTGGAGAATAGACATGGGATACAAGCATATTGAAGTTAAACCGACATCTGGTTTTACTGGTGCTGAAATCAGTGGCGTGGATCTTTCGCGTCCTCTGCAAGATGAAGCAGTTGCGGAAATTCGGAAAGCACTATTGAAGTGGAAGGTGGTTTTCTTTCGCAATCAAAACATCGACCATGCTGCACAGATTGCCTTCACGGCTCGTTTTGGTGAAGTGACCTACGCGCACCCCCACGAAGATGAACCGATAGAAGGCTTTTCCGAAATCTTACCAATCGATCGCAGCCGCTTCGAGCGCCGCAACGGTATACGGCGTACCAGCTATGAAAGCCGCTGGCACACCGATGTGACTGCTGTTGTTAACCCTCCTGCGGGTTCGATTTTGCGAGCAGTTAATGTTCCTAGCGTTGGTGGAGACACACAGTGGACTAATCTAGTTGCAGCTTATGAAGGTCTGTCTGCGCCCCTTCGCGCTCTAGCAGATGGATTGAAAGCCGAGCATCGGTTCAATGCACGTTTGCGGATACCTAGCAATAGCAAATATGCCCAGCGCATTGCAGCTAATCCACAGGTTTCGATTCACCCAGTGGTACGCGTTCATCCTGAAACAGGTGAACGTGCATTGTTCGTAAACCCTGGCTTCACCTCGCACATTCTGGATGTGTCACCACAAGAGAGTGAACTGCTGCTGGAGTTGTTTTTCAACCAAATCACTAAACCCGCCTACACCACTCGCTTCCGTTGGAACAATGGTGATATCGCGTTCTGGGATAACCGCGCCACCTCGCATTTAGCCCCACAAGATTTGGATCATCTAGAAGTTGAGCGCGTACTCTATCGCACTACTATTACAGGTGACGTTCCAGTTGGGCCTGATGGTTTTAAATCGCAAATAGTTGAAGGTGAGCAGTTAACCAGTGAATTACCAACTGTTCTCAAGCAAAAAGCCGAGAAGGTATTAGCTGAACCAGCACTCAATTAAGCCAAAAAGTAAAAGTTAAAAGTTTACGCTGAGCGAAGTCGAAGTGTAAAAAGAAAAGAATTAAGAATTGAATGTAAAAGCTTTTTACTTTTAACTTCATCATCAGGATAAAATTGAGGCGATCGCACAAACACTTCCCTATTAAAGTACGGTAGGCTTACTAACTTACCGTACTTTAATAATTTAATTTAGAACAACACGGCGTAAATTAAGCAACTATTCAAAATAGTTATAAAGATTACAAAATAAGCATTTTTTACTTTTACCTTTTGCCTTTTTAAAAGTCATGCTCCGTGCTTTTCATTCCAGAAATTTTAGCTTGTTCTACACAGGTCAAGCCATTTCTTTGATTGGTACATCAATGACCCAGGTAGCTACAAGTTGGCTAGTATATCGCCTGACTGATTCCGCTTTGCTATTGGGTGTAGTGGGATTTGCCAGCCAAATTCCCACATTGCTTTTGATACCTCTAGGTGGAATTATCGCCGATCGCGCTAATCGTCACCGCATTCTGCTTGTCGCCCAAATTTTAGGGATGGTGAGGTCTCTAGCTCTAACGTGGTTAGCTTTGAGTGGTACGATTAACGTCTGGTACATTACTTTTTTAGGTGTGCTGTTAGGGATCATCAACGCCTTCGATATTCCGACTCGGCAAGCTTTTTTACCTCAAACAGTAGGTAAAGACAATCTCGGTAATGCGTTTGCCTTGTACTCTTCTCTGGTGAGTGTAACAAGTATGGTGGGGCCAGCGATCGCCGGTTTGTTAATTGTAGGTTGGGGATCGGGGCTATGTTTTTTATTGGATAGTATCAGTTATGTTGCTGTAATTATTGCTCTTTTAGCAATCAGAATTACTACTAAAAAAGCTGTCATTTCCACACGCAAACCTCTAGAAGAATTAAAAACTAGTTTTAATTACGCTATAGGGTTCTTGCCAATTCGCTCTATCTTGATTGGTTCGAGTATAGTCTGTTGCGTTTGGGGATTTTATTTAGCTTTAGGGCCGATTTTTGCCAAGGAGATTTTGCAAGGAGAGTCTAACACTTTTGGCTTTTTAATGACAGCATCGAGCTTAGGAACTTTAGCAGGTGGTATCTATTTAACTAGGCATCAAAATGTACATGGATTAGGTAAAGTCTTAGCATTGGGCATAGGTTTTATGGGCGTAAGCCTGATTGTTTTTGCCTTATCCCGTGTATTCTGGCTTTCGTTAATTTCATTATTGGCGGCTGGTTTTGGCTTTATTTTGCAGATAATTGCCGGACGTACTTTACTTCAGTTGTTAGTCAGCGATGAAAATCGAGGGCAAATCACAGGCCTGTATGTGATGGCATCTACAGGTGCAGTACCGCTAGGTAACTTAATAGCAGGCGCACTGGCAAGCCGTATTGGTGTTGTGAATACTGTCATTCTTGGTGCAAGTGTTTGTGTTGCAGGTTCAGTGATATTTATGCAGCAAATTTCAACCTTTCGGAACTTAGTTCGCTTGAACTTAAATGCAAATACCTCTTAAAAAAAGTGCATAATCAGCATATTGCAATTTGGTAAAAATCATGACTTCAATTAATGACCCTGCTGTTGTAGCTGAAGTAACTGATTTATATCTCCAGTATGAAGAAGCTCTAGTTAATAACAATCTAAAGGTGATGGATAGTTTATTTTGGGATGCACCAGAAGTAGTGCGGTTTGGTTTAGCAGAAAACCTCTACGGTAGTGAAGAGATTCGTAACTTTCGTACTTCACGACCGAACCCAAAAATAGAACGTGAAATCTCCAATCTCAAAGTTGTCACATTTGGTAACGATACAGCAACTGTAAATTTAGAATTTCGCCGCATAATTAATGGTGTCGAACGTTTGGGACGACAAAGCCAAACTTGGTACAAATTTACCGAAGGATGGAAGGTAGTTTCGGCTCATGTTTCCTTATTACCATTGTGAGTCAAAAAACTATGACTACTATTACCGAAATTGCTCCAGATATTTATCGCATTTCTACCTATGAACCAAAAATAGACTTGCAATTTATTCAGTTTCTTGTGAAGGATGAAGAACCATTATTATTTCATACAGGTCTAAAAGGGATGTTTCCCATAGTCAAGGAAGCAGTAGCAAAGATTATAGATCCGTCACAAATTCGCTGGATTAGCTTTAGCCATTTTGAAGCTGATGAGTGTGGTTCGCTGAATGAGTGGCTGAGTATTGCCTCAAATGCTCAGACAGTTTGTAGCCAAGTAGCAGCTTTTGTCAGTGTAGATGATTTTGCTATCCGTCCTAGTAAAAGTCTGCAACACAATGAGATTTTGAATACTGGAAAATATAGCTTTCAGTTTCAAAATACACCACAAGTTCCTCATGGCTGGGATGCAGGATTATTGTTTGAAACTACTAATAAAACTTTATTTTGTTCAGACTTATTCCATCAGTTTGGAGACTTAGAACCAATAACTGAATCGGATGTGATTGAGCGATTCCGTCAAACCATCGCTGGTTATGAAGCAAGCCCTTTTTCTAATTATATACCGTATACCACACATACTGAGGGCATTCTCCAAGAACTAGCTGCACTCCAACCAAAAACCCTGGCGACAATGCACGGTACAACCTTTGTCGGCGATGGTGAACAAGCATTAAAGGATTTAGCAGTAGTGTTACGAGAAGAGTTGCTACGTAAGGAGTAGAGATGACACATGACCGAGCGATCGCTTCTATTCCCTCATTAGTAAATAAAGCAGAATCTCTTGCAGCGCAAATGAACTTTACCCAATCCTCTCTACCAGAAGTCGGTCGTTTGTTGCGTGTGCTAACAACTCACATTACACACGGACGCATCGGTGAGATTGGTAGTGGTTGCGGTGTAGGTGCAGCTTGGATTGTGAGTGCTTTACATCCAGATAGTCAATTCATCACTGTGGAAATTGATCCTAATCTTGCTACAAATGTTCAACAGTTATTTATAGATAAATCTAATGTAAATGTACTTCAAGATGACTGGCATAAAATACTTACTTATGCTCCCTTTGATTTATTATTTGTTGATGGCGGAAAAGCAAAAGTTTTAGAACCTCACACATTAATAAATGCTCTCAAGCATGGAGGTTTTATTTTATTAGACGATCTAACCCCTGAAGAATATTGGCCTCCAGAATGGCAAGGACGCACAGATCCGCTCAGAGAGTTTTGGCTCAATGACCCCAGTATTGCTGCTACAGAAATTCGTGTGACTGCAAAAAATGCAGTAATTTTAGTAACGCGCATTTATTGAATTACAAACAAAATTTACTTTTATAAAAGATGGATTAGTGGCATAGAACCATTTCAATTTTGGCAATAACTTGAGCTTCCAATGGCGATAGTACTACCTCTAGCAGATATAAAAAAGTTAGAAATAATTACTGTAAGTGACAACTAACAAATATAGGATTATATAAGTGACTTCATTAGACTTCTTGCAAAAGTCCCCAGTGAGATGAGATAAGTAGGAGAGAGTGGAGTGACATGTATGACCTACGAACAGGTAAAAAACCTGAAGTCTTCTGACTTCAAACGCTTGTGTGGCGTTCGTCCAGAAACTTTTAAGCAGATGATTGAGGTCGTGCGATCGCACAGTCAGCCGAAACAAAAAACAGGACGACCTGGTAAATTAAGCTTGGAAGACCAATTGT
>NZ_JAIVFW010000179.1 GCF_020829595.1 Nostoc sp. CHAB 5844 | reverse complement strand
CCCTCAACTATCATTGGGATTTACTAAACTTCAATCCATTGTTTATAGACTTACTTCCCCACTTTTTATATTCCTGACTCACCCTGATTTTGTATTTTCCTCTGCTTAGAGTGACAAATGAGGGTTAGGTTGCCAAGGTTCTGTAAGCGGAGAAAATCATTTTTTCTTTGCTCTTGTACCTATTAGTATATGCGGTACTGCATACGATTGTCAATATAACTCATACATTAATTGTTTAATTACATATTTTGTATGCAGTAAGACAAACACTGTGTTAGCATAGCCTACAAGTACGATGGAGGAATGGATAAAAAGATGTTCTGTCGTTTAGCTGTTTTGATGGCCGAAAAAGACCCCCAGTTGTCCCAGCGACAATTGGCAAGAGACACTGGTTTAGATGTGACTACCATCAACCGTTTGTTTACCAATAACTTCAGTCGCGTTGATGTCAGTACCGTTGAAACCCTATGTAACTACTTTGGTAGAAATGTTGGGGATCTGTTTGAAATGAGAGATCCGCAAGACATTCCTCAAAGGCGCACCAAGAGGCAAATCCACTCTACTGGTGAAGAGGCAGCATAATCACAGGCAGCACAGATTTAGATTACCTGTGGATTCCTGTGATCAGTAATGAAAATTCTAGTGGAATCTCAAATGCTCAATTATTTTAATTTCTTATTCAGTAAGGTGAATTTATACAGTTTGACTAAGCGTACTTACAGCAAATTTAACTTAACAGCACTATCTCTGCTTTGTACTTCCATTCGCTATCGCTGTTGGTCAGACTGATTTCTACTTGAAGCTTGATAAATGGGTGCGATCGCCGCCGGCAAGCAATGCGATCGCCAACTCAGATTGTTGGGCAACAAAGTGAGCTAGATATATGCTGACGCAGTTTTAATTAAACCTGAAGATCAGCATCAATGTTCACTTTGTTTAAATTGCATCCTTTGTCTTTTTTTTGTGCGTTTACCATAGTGGGCAAGAAATATGCTGACACTAGAAAAAACATCAACGCTCTCTTACAGTGTCGTCAACACCAGCATCAAAGAAACCTTCACTGCCATAGACCGCTTTGAATGGCAAGCTGTCGATGACATTTTACAGATGCGTGATCAACAGCTTTACCGTGAAGCTGGCTATCAAAGTTTTGAGGAATACTGCCAAGCCGAATTATCAGTCTGGGGTGGATACCGGAGAATCAACCAACTGCTGGGAGCCAAGAAAGTTAAGGACACAGCCGATGAATTGGGCGAACACATCAAGAATGAGCGTCAAGCCCGTTCGTTAATCCGATTAGTCAAGGAACCAGAAAAACTCAAGGCTGCTGTTGCGATCGCACTCGAACAAAATTCTTCTCCTAGCGAATCAGACTTTGCATCTGCGGCGAATATTGTGGTTCCTCGGCTTCCACGCCAGAAAACTATTGCTCAGGAACCAGTGGTTCCTCAAAATCAAGAACCAATGGTTCACCAAAATCAGGAACCAATGGTTCTTAAAACCAACACGGTAAAAGTAACCTCACCAACTCACCCCCGTTATGGTGAAGAAGGAACCATCTCAGCCGATCCACCCAATCAAAGGCAACAGATTGTCACGTTTGAAGATGGTAGCAGAGAACTGGTGAACAATGCGGATTTGAGTAATGAGGCAACTGAGCTATGTACCACCGAGCGAACTTACCCCAAAGAGTATGCTGATGCAATCGCCCAACTCAAGCAGCAACACCAGCAAGAATTGGAACGGTTAGAGCAGGACTTGAGAGTAGGCTTGCTTTCAGAAGCAACTACCCAAGCCCAACAGCAAGTACAAGAACAACTGACCGCTTTACAAAACCTGTTTCAGAAACAAAAGGAAGAGAACATCCAGTTGCAGCATCGGCTTTTTGAGTTGGAAGGACTGAGGCAGTTGGAGCTTGAGAACCAGCGATTACAAAAACGTATTCAGGAATTAGAACGTGCTGTAGAAGAACGTCCGGCTCAGGAGTGGGGCAATACTTTTACCAAGCAAGCAACCAAAGCACTAAACAAGGATGTCAAGCGATCGCTAGATAAAACCATTGATCTGCGATCGCTGGCGCAAGAACCGCCAAAGGAGAATGCACAAGAATGTCTCAGGCTGATGGGTATAGCTTTGAGTAACTTGGCCAGTGCCATGAACAACACCAAAGCGTTAGAAGCTGCTGCAATCATCCTCGGTAGTGAGCCAACACCCAGCGCGATCGCATATCGGGCAGAACAATTACAACTGCTACCCCAAGCAGTGAGCGATATTCGTGCGGTGCTATCTAAGGCTGAGTGTAGCTGGTGGGATTATCTGGAAGTGGCACAGGAATACGAGGTAATCAAAGCCGACTACTGGGCGGAGTTGACCACCGAAGAGACGGAGTTAATTGCTGCCCTGAAGAAAGCCGAATCCTCCAAAATTACGGAACCAATGGTTCTTCACGAAACCTGTGCTGATTCTGATTCTTCTAATTGCGAACTGATTATTGGGCTGGGTTCTATCGTTGCCCATGCTGATATCTATCCCTCATTTGTCACTCTAAGCAGAGGAAAATACAAAATCAGGGTGAGTCAGGAATATAAAAAGTGGGGAAGTAAGTCTATAAACAATGGATTGAAGTTTAGTAAATCCCAATGATAGTTGAGGG
>NZ_JAIVFW010000178.1 GCF_020829595.1 Nostoc sp. CHAB 5844 | reverse complement strand
ATGAGATCAGTTGACGATGCGTACACGACGCCATGAACGTCGGCTTAGTATCGTTTTGCATATCAGCCAACGATCGCCGATCATACCCCTTTGTAATCGTTGCAATAATTTCCAAAGCTAGGCTTCGCGCTGGTTGTTTCAAGGACCATTTCCATGGTCCAGGCGGCACTTTTTCGTGATTGGAAACCTGGCCGTGGCTTTCCCAGATACGCCCTGTCCGAACGACGCGAATTCCTCCCAAGAACACGCCGCATGACGGACAGACATTGAAATTCGGAGTACGAAAATGAAAAAGATTGCTCTTGCTACTGCTGCTCTCCTGGTCGCCGCTGGTTCGGCTTTCGCGGGCAGCGACAACTTTGATGCCTATGCCGGTTCCAATCCGAATGCTCTCGGTTCGACCGTCGACAGCGGCTACACCGCTTCGGTGAAGAGCGGCTCGCATGACATCAACAACGCAGCAAAGCCGATTACCGATGGCGCTCCGCGTCTCGGCGGTAACAGCTAATCGTAGCTGATACAGCTGCCGGCCCGTTGGTCGGCACAGGACAAAGCGGTGGGCTTGCCCGCCGCTTTTTTCGTTTGAGCTTCATTCAGCTTCCTGGCCCGGCTTTCCAGCAGCCTCGCAGTCTCGCAGTCTCACAGTCTCACAGTCTCACAGTCTCACAGTCTCACAGTCTCACAGTCTCACAGTCTCACAGTCTCACAGTCTCACAGTCTCACAGTCTCACAGTCTCACAGTCTCACAGTCTAGATGATTTTTGATCCGCGTAACGTCAATCGTTTCGCATTAAAAATCGTCTATTCGTTCACAAAATAGAGACAATCCGTTCGGGATTCACTGAACGATGGTTCAGTATGTTTTTTGATACCGGTTCCCGACACGCAACCTATCCAATTGAAAATTAAAAACTTTTTGTAGTCTCTGTGTCACCAAAATCAAACTTCAAGAGCCATTTTTGCATGGCTGCTAAACATTCTCGTGATTGGAACCTTTTGAGGGCCAATCCCATTTCTGTGTGGTCCGAACGACGAGATTGCCTCCCAAGAAGACCACGCCGCTTGACGGACGGAAAAAGAAATTTGGAGTACGAAAATGAAGACCATTGCTCTTACTGCTGCTGCCCTGCTCGTTGCCGCCGGTTCTGCTTTTGCCAACGGTAGCGACCACTACGGCTCGAACTTCACCTATTCGAACGTCGACAGCTCCTACACCGCATCGGTCAAGTCCGACGCGACGAAGCATGACCTCGGCAACAACGTTGTGAAGCCGATCACCGATGGTGCTCCGCGCCTTGGCGGCAACAGCTAATCACAGCCAAACATATCAAACCATTCCTAATTGGAGATACGAAAATGAAGACCATTGCTCTCACCGCCGCCGCCCTTCTGGTTGCCGCTGGTTCCGCTTTCGCCGGCAGCGATCACTACGGCTCGAACTTCACCTATTCGAACGTCGACAGCTCCTCTACGGCTTCGATCCAGAATGGTTCGGCTTCCTCGCAGGAAACCGTCAAGACCATCACCGACGGTGCTCCGCGTCTCGGCGGCAACAGCTAATCTGGTCGCCGGCGCCAGCCGGCATCCAGCCTCAAAAAGCGGTGGGCTTGCCCGCCGCTTTTCTGTTTTTAGGGTGTCCTGGAATAGTTTTCCTGTGAAAATCTCCGTCGCTCATCGACATACGACACCTCCTTCAAGAAATGGCGTGCACGGACAGCGTGATAATATCAAATGATATTTGGCACTCTCTCACAAACATTGAAAACAAAGATTTTTATCCACGGCGGCGTAGACCCAAGCAAAACTTCAAGAGGCAATCATCACATTTCGATAAACATTCTTGTGATGGGAACCTTTGGCCATCCTTTTTCATTTATCCCTTGTCCGAACGACGCGATGACCTCCCAAGAACACGCCGCTGACGGACGGAAAAAACCGAACGTTGGAGTTTGAAAATGAAGACCCTTGCTCTTACCGCCGCCGCGCTTCTGGTTGCCTCGGGCGCCGCTTTCGCAGGCAGCGACAACTTTGATCCTTATGCCGGCTCAAACCCGTACAAGACGACGGTCGATGCGGGACATACCGCTTCGATCGCCACGCACAGTGCCACCGCAGAGTGGCTGGCTGGTGGCAAGCTCAGCTCTGCCGACAAGGCCGGCCAGGCAGCCATTGATTATCGGGTTGACCATTTCGGCAACCGCTAACAGTGGTTTTATCCAAAACGCGAAAAGCGGCGGGCTTGCCCGCCGCTTTCTGTTTTGTGGAATAGGGCCATTCCCGGCAAATAAAGCGCGCGGATATACCGGTTGCATTTTAAAAGCAGTTATTCTATAACCAGTTGCAATTCGCAATCAGTTACAGGAGCCTGTGATGTCCAAGCTGGTGGTTCGAGCATTCTCGATTTCGCAGGATGGTTACGGCGCCGGACCGAACCAGAGCCTGGAAAACCCGCTCGGCGAGAACGGCGAAAAACTGCATGAATGGTTTTTCGAGACCGACACCTTCCAGAAGATGGTTGGCCAGGGAGAAGGATTGAAAGACGTCGACAATGAATTCGCCACGCGCAGCTTCGACAATCTTGGTGCCTGGATCTTGGGCCGCAACATGTTCGGGCCCGTGCGCGGTCCATGGCCGGACGAGAGCTGGAAGGGTTGGTGGGGCGACAACCCGCCCTATCACGTCCCGGTTTTCGTGCT
>NZ_JAIVFW010000177.1 GCF_020829595.1 Nostoc sp. CHAB 5844 | reverse complement strand
GGAAGGCGCAGGGGAATAATAATATTCCTGACCATCCTACGAATACGAAGCGATCGCGCTTTAACCAGTCGTCTAGTACGTCAAACCACCCTCTTCTACTTGGGGCGCGTCCTACTGCGATGGTCATCGAACTAAAATCCTCTTTTTACTAAAAATTTCAACGCTTTTGAGGAATAAACGTTTTTTTTGACAATTTCAGCTGCTTGAGGGCTGCTGAGTTTCTGAGAGCTTGCCTTCTAAGTAAGTTGGCTTTTCTCAGGCTTATGCCATTACACGTACCATTGGCTAGTAACCTAGCTTGTGGTAACTTAATGATCCTTAACTTATCACATTAGTTCGGTTTTTTGCCCGAACTACGCAGGGAAATCCTGTATTGATCACAAACCTATTAAATAATATGAATATCAGAAATTTTACAATCTGACACAACTTTTCTCAGAAATCTTACAAAGAAGTATGAAGTTTGAAGTGTGAAGTATGAAATATAAAACTTTATCCTTTGGCTTCCTGTGTCTAGCTTTTGACGAATGACCAATGATTATTGACTATTGACCAAACTTGCAAGATATACGGCTCAATGGCAGACTCTAATAGGGAAGCACTCACGGGCCAAGGTAGTTCCATGACGGCATCAACAACAATTAACAAAGGTGATTCACCTAATGGCGATCGCTCTTCTAGCGTTCTACATCAAAAAGTTATCGGTTCTCGTCGGTTGAGTAACTACTGGTGGGCAACTGTCTTAACTTTAGGAGCCACAGGCTTTTTGTTGGCAGGCATATCTAGTTACTTAAAAATCAATTTACTATTAGTCACCGATCCCACTGAACTAGTGTTCGTACCCCAAGGGTTAGTTATGGGTTTGTATGGCACGGCTGGCGTACTTTTAGCTTTGTATTTGTGGCTAATGATTTTATGGGATGTGGGCGGCGGCTACAACGAATTCAATCAAGAAACTGGTAGTCTCAAAATTTTTCGTTGGGGATTTCCTGGCAAAAATCGGCGCATTGAAATTGATGCACCCATTCGAGATGTACAAGCTGTACGGCTGGAAATTAAAGAAGGTTTGAATCCTAAGCGTGCAGTTTACCTTAGAATTAAGGGTCGACGAGATATTCCTTTAACTAGAGTAGGTCAACCACTATCTTTGACGGAAATAGAAACAAAAGGCGCAGAGTTAGCCCGGTTTTTACAAGTATCTTTAGAAGGGTTGTAAAGTATGAAGTGTGAAGTATGAAGTATGAAATTTAAATTTCATACTTCATACTTCTAAAATTCCTAGTTCTTAACTCACTTGAGAGGATAAGATACTCTGGTTGAGTCAGTACCTGAAAATGCGTTTAATATTGACAAAATTTTTGGTTACCTTTTTGATGGTCGCTGCTTTAATGTTGGGAGGATGCTCTACACAGCAAGTTAGCTCTAACGCTTCTTCTCCGACATCCACGGCCACACAAACAAGTACTACAACTACTACTGAAGCAACTTCTGTATCTGAAACCACAAGTGAGAGTATCCCAGGAATGAACAATTTACCACGGCTCGAAGGCAAAGCTACTGTGGTGGTGACAGTGAAAGGTTCACCCATCACTATCGAAGTAGATGGCACAAACGCCCCAATTACAGCCGGTAACTTTGTCGATTTAGTCCAAAAAGGTGTATACGATGGGTTGGTATTCCATCGAGTAGTGCGCGACCCACAACCGTTTGTTGTTCAAGGTGGCGATCCTCAAGGCAAAGACCCCAAGTTTCCTGCTGGCAGATTGGGGACAGGCGGTTATATTGACCCGAAATCTGGTAATGAGCGCTATGTACCTTTAGAAATCAAACCCAAAGGTGAAGCCAGTCCAATTTACAGTAAGACATTTGAAATGGCTGGAATTACTCAACCACCAGAATTAACCCACAAACAAGGTGCAGTGGCAATGGCGCGATCGCAACAACCAGACTCAGCTTCTTCACAGTTTTACTTTGCATTGGCTGATTTGGGTTTTTTGGATGGCAATTACGCTGTATTTGGCTATGTCACCGATGGCTTTGATGTAGTGAACAAAATTCAGCAGGGCGATCGCATTGAGTCTGCTAAAGTCACTCAAGGTGCAGAAAATCTGAAAGTTCCTCAATAAATCGAGAGATTAGATCCGCCTTAGCCCCCCTTAAAAAGGGCTACAGTGTACAAACAAGTGATTGAATCACTACCAGTTCTCAAATTACCCCACCCTAACCCTCCCCTTATCAAGCTACGGTGTACACACAAGTCTTGAAATCCTACCTAAAACTTAGTTTCATCGCCCTATTCCTAAAATTAGGGGGATAAAAGAAGTTTCCAGTTGCCCAAAATTTGGGCATTTATGGGGGCTAAAAGAGTTGAAACCTTTGCTGCCTATACTTGTGTGTACACGGTAGCTTGGTAAGGGGAGGGTTGGGGAGGGGTAAAACAAGAATTATGGTTATTTTGCCGGACATGATATCAATCCTAAGCCGCTAAATGAACTTAAGAATATCTTCAAAAAATCAAAATTACCCCTAGTAATGGTGACATGAATTAACTATCAACATTTTTCCAGATAGTTGCTATCACTAACTATCTCAAACGCTGATTATTTCATTAGACCTCTTGCAAAAGTCAGTCATGAAGATTCGGTTTGTGGGAGATGAAGTTCATAATTGTAAAGACCAGCAATCAAATTGAACCTCAAACTAAATCTTTTTCGACGATTTCTATAAGTTAGA
>NZ_JAIVFW010000176.1 GCF_020829595.1 Nostoc sp. CHAB 5844 | reverse complement strand
TGGAGAGCTTGATCTTGTTGCGACGGTGACTTCCAAAGTAGGAACGGGTCAACATACAGCGGCAGATCTTCATCCAAAAATTGAATAACGAAATCCAGTTCGGCTTGGGACTTGTGGATACCAAAGTAATCGGTGAGGCGCGGCCGAATCAGCATGAGGATAGGAGTGAAGTAGTGGACACGCGGATCGCATCTAGTCCATGGGGTGGAGTCTGGGAGAGGTAACCCGCAGTTCGCATTTGTGATGCCCAACGCCCGCGGCAAGGTGCGCCGAAGCGAAGAGTAGGGTACCAACAGGCGCAGCCTGTTGGCGTCAGCTTGAGCAAACAGTTAGGCATTTCTTTGCTCCACATAAACAATTCTTTCGCTTGGCACGGCGATCCCGCCCCCATCGAAGCATGTATTGGCTAAGCCACTCAACTCCAGCCTTCGACAAGAAAGATAAGCATAGTAGATGGCAGATGAAAGACCGTAGAGATGGTCACTTTCCTCAGTCCAGAACTTCACGATAGTTGGTGTTAGTGCATTTTCTATTGTGGTTTGTATATCTTCGCCGAATTGCTCTTCGTAGCCAAGGCAAATATCTTCGATAATTTCTGGTAGTTTTAAATAGTCGTGATTGCTAGCGGCGGAAGCATGTGAGCTTATTTCTTTCACCAACATTGCATATGGCCCCCAATGTAATGGGTCTAGTGCTTTGAAGTTGTATTGAAAATTTTGAACGCCTTCCACTCGCATTGCTGCTAGCCGTTCAGCGTGAGGAGTGTTTCGCACGACTCGAATTAGCAAGCCCCAAATATTTGGAAGTGCGGAATTAAGTGGGTGTATGCCGGATACAAATTTTGCGCCTAATTCTGTTCTTGATAGGTGAAACCAATATGTTCGGCTAACATTATTTCTGGGCTCTCCAAAGTGGAGTTCAAGAATTCGGCGTACTTCATCATTGCCCGGCAATTCAGGTCTATTGCGTTCGTAATGTTCGTCTATATCGAAATCGCTAAAAAATTGCCTAATTTCATTTGGCGCTGCATCGTAAATATTCGCGATGGATTCCAGAGCAGTTTCTGGGCTTTCACAATCAAGATGTGCCATAAATGCCTAACGCCTGCGCAATAGGCGCGAGCTCGCGAGCGTCCTAATTAACGCATTTGTTGGAATTAAATTCATCTTCGAAGTCGCTAAAACCTTTGCCTAGCAATATTGAATGTAAGTTTTCCATGTCTTTTTCAGATAAGGGAGAATCAACTTTTCCTTCATGTTTTCGTAAACCTAGCCTTTCGTTCAGTGCCCGATCTACACTTTGCCAATATTCACAGCTTTCTTGTTCAGGAGTTCGTACGATACTGTAAAACTTGCTATGAGGCTCACCCTCAACTGGGTAATGATGTATTGATTCGCTTAACCAATATAGTTTAGAGTCTAAAGTTAGCACCCAAGTTTCTTGGTTTTTCCCATAAAAAAACTCCTCAGAATACTTTAAGGCAGATTTTCCATACTTTAAGTCTTGAACACCGTTAAAAATATTATCTAGATGTTTCTTTGGATTGCTATGTCGATCTAGGAAATTATCTTTTATATCCTGTATTCGATCCTTTAAATCTTGGCTGTAGTGCTCTTTTTTTGTACTAAAACAGTATTTTGCAACCTCTGCTTCTACAGCACTTAACATATCAATATCGTCACATACGGAATCCATATACATCTTAAATTTTTCGAGCCCTGTCAAATCACTGTATTTGCTATCAATTATATGAATTTGAATTAGGGAATAGTAAGAAATCGAATGAAGATACTGCTCACCGATTGGCAATTCATTGAATTTAAGCTTTTTAGTGTTTTCAATTTTATCTTGAGAGTTTCTTGTAGCGGTTGGATGATCCACCATCTGAGGACAGAAAATTGAGAGAAAGACTTCGTATATTTCAGAGCACTGTTTCTTGAACTTAGGATGAACCTCACTTAAAGCTACGCCAGGTGTTAAACAAACACTTTCTGGGGGGCATTGATTCAAAAAATTTACCAATTCCATCAAGCCTAGCTCTAATGGGCTTTTTCCCCTTAGAATTACATCCTCCATTCTTATAAGGATATTTAAATCTAGTATAAGTGAAGTTTCCGTTTTTCTTTTTTTATTCTCTATAACCCTGCTTACTGTTAATTTAGGAGAGCTATCTGTTTTTCTGCAAGGCTTAATAAATCTTAGCTTTAATCCTGACACCTTAGATTCCTTCCTCTATAAGATTCTAACGTCGGCGTTGACTGACGCACATAAGGCGAGTGCGCGAGGCGCGCGGATGCACGTGTGCGTCCGTGTCGAACAACCAGTTAGGCAGCATCTGTAACGTGCTCATTGATCCACTTCCAAGCTTCCTCGGTGAGCCAACCCTGGTACGCCTGCACAACCTTGATAACGAGCAATCGGTCGTTAGTGTCAATGTGCTTGAGAAGGCGTGCTGACAGCTGCTCGGCCGTTTCGGAGGTGTAGATCAACCAAGTGGAATCAAGGTGGTGCCACCAACTCGGTGACTTCTTCAACTCTTCGTACAAGGCGCTGTAGTTCTGCCCGGTCTTGTTCAGGTCATACGACACACAGTAGACGGTCACAGATCGCTCCTTTGCTGCATAACTAGTTTTATCGAACAATAACGGCGATATCCATTTATTTGAACATCACCCCTGAGAGCACCTCAACCGAATGAGCCTCTTTGTCACGTCTGCCTAACCAGTTAAGTAGGCAACCCACCATAGCTACCGCTGGCCACCACCAAAGCCTGCTTTTGTAAGGCATGTAATTTAATTAGTACATAAACTAAA
>NZ_JAIVFW010000175.1 GCF_020829595.1 Nostoc sp. CHAB 5844 | reverse complement strand
TTGCCGAATTGATATTTTTTCCTCAATATGTGCTGCAACTATTTTTTCTCGGATATCCACTGAATATGCTTTCATGACAGTATTATCTTTTTATTTTATTAATACTAACTGTACCTCATATCATCGGGAACTGCTGTATCATGTCCGCTAAATTACCCATAATTCCCTCAGAACCCCACCCCGCTAACGCTACACTTTGTCTCCCCTCCTCGCAAGCGGGCTGGGGTTGGGGGTGGGTGTTTTTATGATTGTCAATTCGACGGATATGATATTACGCATGAAAACGAGAAACTAAGGGTTTGGGCAAGGGTATATGGGTGTGTGGGTGTATAAATCTTCAAAACCCTTACACCCAGTCTTAACAGACAATCTTTGTGCATAAGTCCTGTGCTGTATGCTTGTGCTTTGGTATGAATCTACCTAATAGATAGCTGCAATTTTGCACTGGTTATTATAGCATTCTATCGATTGTGCGATACTGAACTGCTTCTGCTACATGGTGGGTGTGCATATCGTCTTCTCCGGCTAAGTCTGCGATAGTGCGGGCAACTTTGAGAATGCGATCGCTGGCTCTAGCTGATAAGCCTAATTTATTGATTGCAGCTTCTAATAAATAGCGACTAGCATCATCTAGCTTGCACCATTTTTGCAGATGTCGACTTTGCATTTGAGCATTACAACGCAGACTTGTTTCTGTTTGGAAGCGGTGAATACTGCGATCGCGTGCTTGTTGAACTCTTTCCCGCACAGATTTTGATGACTCTCCTGTGGGTTGTTGGGTAATTTCCTCTGGTTTGAGGCGATTCACCGCCACTTGCAAATCAATTCTGTCCATCAACGGCCCAGAAAGCTTTGCCCAATATTGTTCTCTTTGTCTAGGCGAACAGGTACACTGTTGAATGGTATCGCCGTAGTAACCGCAAGGACAAGGATTAGTACTCGCCACCAAAGTAAACTGTGCCGGAAAAACAACTGATTGTTTAGTGCGGGAAATTGTCACATAGCCGTCTTCTAAAGGCTGACGCAGAAATTCCAACACATCCCGTTTAAATTCCGTGAGTTCATCCAGAAATAATATACCTCGGTGAGATAATGAGATTTCCCCTGGGCGCGGAAAACTCCCACCACCAACTAAAGAAGGCCCCGATGCTGAGTGATGAGGACTACGAAAAGGACGATCGCGCACTAAAGAACCACGATTTTTTAATAATCCAGCAACAGAGTGAATCCGCGTTACTTCCAAAGCTTCTGAAAATTCCAGCGGTGGCAAAATCCCTGACAAGCGTCTGGCTAACATCGTTTTGCCGCTACCTGGTGGCCCTACAAAGATAAGATTGTGTCCGCCCGCCGCCGCAATTTCTAAAGCACGACGAGCATGAGCTTGTCCTTTAACATCGTGCAAATCTGCGCTCGGATAAGGTAATTTTACCGTGTCTACTGCCTCATTTACCTTTACAGGTTGGCAACTGCCTGAATTATTTAATAAATCAACTACTTCCGATAAAGTTTTACAACCATAAACAGCCAATTCCTTTACCACAGCCGCTTCTTGGGCATTGTCAGCAGGCACAACTAAACCTGCAATTCCCATTTTTTGGGCAGTAGCAGCTATGGGCAGAACCCCAGCCACAGGTCTTAAGCTACCATCTAAGGAGACTTCGCCCAGAAATAGATAATCTCCCAATAAATCAGCATTAATTTGCTCAGAAGCCGCTAAAATTCCCACACTAATCGGCAAATCGAAACACGGGCCTTCCTTACGTAAATCTGCCGGAGTCAAGTTAATCACAATTTTCCGCATCGGAAAGGCAAAACCAGCATTTTTTAAGGTAGCCTTCACCCTCTCCTTTGATTCCTGAACCGCGCTGTCTGGAAGCCCCAAGACAATAATTCCTGGCAATCCCCCTGATACATCGACTTCCACGCCCACTTTTACGGCATCGATGCCGACAATTGATGCACTCCAAACTCTAGCAAGCATTATTTTTGTCCTTAGTCATTCGTCATGCGTCCGTCTTATCATTGACAATTGGCAAATGACAAATCACAAATGACCAATGACCAATCAAGAGACGATTTTTAGTAAAATCATCCGTCGGGAGATTCCCGCCAATATCGTTTATGAGGATGATTTAGCCTTAGCGTTTAAAGATGTTAATCCGCAAGCGCCAGTTCATATCCTCGTCATTCCCAAAAAACCCATAGCTAAATTAGCTGATGCTGATGCTCAAGATGCAGCTTTGTTAGGACATCTGTTATTGACAGCCAAGCGTGTGGCCCAAGAAGCTGGTTTGAAAAACGGTTATCGTGTTGTCATCAACACTGATGCTGATGGTGGTCAAACTGTTTATCATTTACATCTGCATATTTTAGGAGGACGACAGATGGCTTGGCCTCCTGGTTGATGCCCAAACCCCTTGAATCGCGGCACTTGTCGCGATTCATAACAAAAACAAATACTTTTTATAAAATATGCTTAATTAAAAAGCTTTACAAAACTAAATTATGCTTCTAATTTAATAGAAGGTAGAATCACCTACCAAAAAAGAGAAAAACAAAGCAATCATAAGAAAATGACCACAACCTTACAACAGCGCTCAAGCGCGAACGTATGGGAGCGGTTCTGCAACTGGATCACCAGCACCGAAAACCGAATTTATGTCGGTTGGTTCGGCGTACTGATGATTCCAACCTTGCTGGCTGCAACCACCTGCTTCGTCATCGCCTTCATCGCGGCACCCCCCGTAGACATCGATGGTATCCGTGAACCAGTAGCAGGTTCCTTAATCTACGGCAACAACATCATCTCCGGTGCAGTTGTACCTTCTTCTAACGCAATTGGTTTGCACT
>NZ_JAIVFW010000173.1 GCF_020829595.1 Nostoc sp. CHAB 5844 | reverse complement strand
GGATGATTGGGAAGAATTTAACAAGGTTGGACAAGCAGTGTGGTGGAAAGATGAACTAGAGACACGCGCTCTGAAAGAGTCTGATCGTTGCATAGCCATTTCCCCAACACTGAAAGAAAAATTTTCAGATCTCCGCCATGATGTATTATGCATTCCAAATGGATTGCGTACTGTTTTCCGCAGTGAAAAATTTATTTCATCGCGTGCTAAAAGAGTCGATGGAAAAATAGTAATTGGATACTTTGGACATTTAACTGACGCGTGGTTTGATTGGGAAGGTCTCATTGCATTGGCTGATAGTAACACAAAAATAATAATTGAAATTATTGGATACGGTGAACCGGATTGGGTTCGCGAAAAGATAAGTCATCTAGAAAATATTAGACTTATAGGATTTGTTCCAGCAGAAAAGCTGCATCAATACATGCCTGAGTGGCATATTGGAGTAATTCCCTTTCTCAATACAGCATTAACAAAAGCGGTAGATCCAATAAAAATATATGAGTATCTTTATTACGGATTACCTGTGATCGCAAGTGGGATGGAGCACTTAAAATCTTATCCAGAAACTAAAGTTATTTCATCCTGGGCCAACGCGTCTGGTATTATCGAAAATATATATACGCAAATTGTCAGCGGAGAGATTGATTATTCTGCAATATCCGATTTCTGCGAACATTCAAGGTGGCGTAATAGATTTGAAGCAATGGTAGGTTGAGATGATAAACAAAAGAATCCTAATCTTCTATCAATTTGCTACGATTGGAGGAGTTGAACGAGCTATAATAAATAGAGCTATCGCTTTCAAGGCGGCATCTATTTCAGCATGTTTTGATGTATGTTTCTTGAAGGATTATGGTGGTATCGCCGCGCTAAATGCAGCGGTAGATTACTATGAACTTCATAATTATTTAAGAGTTGTTGATCGTCCAATTTTTTGTGAATATGATCTATTTATTTCTATAGATACTCCTGAAATACTCGAATTTATTCCTACGAAATCAAAGGTAATTATCGAATGTCACACCAGTAGATATGCCGGACAAAACTATCTTAGAGAGCTAAAAGATAGTATAGAGAATATTATGGTTCCATCTGTGTCTATGTTGGATCCCATTTCTAAGATTACAAACAGATATGTATCAATTATACCAAATCGAGTTTCGGTTGATAAAGTAGTTTCAAATAAATCAAGTGAAAAAATGAATGTGTTTTATGTCGGCCGTATTGAAGCTGGAAAAAATGTAATCGAAGCGTTAGAAATATTTGCGAATGTTCATAAAATAATCAATGACATTGATTTTCTAATAGTTACTCCTACTGATAGTTACAAGCTTCTATATGAAAAAGCAAAATATTTTGGAGTTTCCAAGCAAATACAATTAAAAGGAGCTACTTCGTTTCATCGAATGTCCAAGCTATATCAAAATTTGTCAGAAAGCAAAAGTTTGTTTCTGTCAAGTTCTTTACATGAAACTTGGGGTCTCTCAGCTGCAGAAGCATTGGCATATAAAATGCCTGTAGTTCTATCTTCTAATTCAGGTCATATAGAAGTTGTTAAATCGAACGAATCATTTTTATATTCAATCGGAGATATAGAAGAAGGTGTCAAAAAAATAATAAATAATATCAATATTAAAGAAAATATTTATGTTGATGAGCTTAGCGGATATCATAGGCGGCTGAGTGATATTGTGGATGCACTTGTCCCTATATACGAACTCGACGTATAGACAAAATATAACATATGAAGGAATAAATCATGCAAATCGAAACCTCGGAAGATAAAAACGAAAATAATTTTTGTCCTGAAATTTTTGATCAGGGTTGGTATCTATGGCAGAACCCTGACGTAGCAGCTGCTGAGGTCGACCCGTGGACGCATTATCTCACGGCAGGTTGGCGTGAGAACCGGAAACCAAATGAATTCTTTTTTTCTGCTTGGTATTCGGCGGTATATGGAGATTTGGGCGAGCTGGACCCACTGTCTCATTACGAAATGATCGGATCGATTGAAGATAGGAAGCCTAATCCATATTTTGATCCAAAATGGTATAAAGCTTCTTACCCAGAAGTATGTTCCAGTGGCAGAAATCCATTTGAGCATTTCTTAAATGAAGGATCTGCAGAATATAGATATCCTAATAAGTTTTTTAATAGTCATTGGTATATCAATACTTATAGGGAAGTTAAATCGCAAAAAATGTCACCTTTATCTCATTATATAAATCAAGGTATAGCTAAGGGCTACAAACCAAATCCGTATTTCGATCCATCCTGGTACAAAAATAAATATTTCTGGGAATTGAATGCAAGTGGATGTGAAGCCTTTGAGCATTTTATTTCGTCTGGAGTTTTTATAAATTACCATTCATCTGAATTATGCGAAATCGTATCTTTATATTCAGATAAATATAGTAATTCTAATATAATTCCAAGCGAAGAGAGCGAAGATTTTAGAGAGGAAGCAATTAAATGCTGCGTAAAATATATTATAGAAAATATTATGTCGGGTAAGCCGTACGTTGTATTTTTTGCTGGGTCTAATACGCCTAAATCTGATAATATGGGCGGATTGTTTGAGAGGGTCTGCACTATTGACTCAAGATTTGGTTCATGGGGGCGTCTATACATCCAGATTGGAGATGATAAAAGTAAATCGCAGTTTATTTATAAGGAGACTGATAATGTGTATAATATTCGGATATCAGATAATTCGATTGAGTTAGATATAGCAAAAATAATTTGCTTAAGAGCAAGAGCGGTATACAGTCATAGTATTTATAATATAAGTGATGCAAAATCAAGATTCTTTTATATGCAAAACAAAAACAATATTATTGATCTGCACGGTGCTATTCCAGAAGAACTCGAGGTTGAAGGGTATTTCAAGAAATCTAGAAACGCCAACGAAGTCGAGCGCT
>NZ_JAIVFW010000172.1 GCF_020829595.1 Nostoc sp. CHAB 5844 | reverse complement strand
TCTCTCGGTTCGATTTTGTACTCAGACCCGGCCGTTGGCGCCCCAAAGAAGATGGCAATGTAGAAGGCGATCTTGCGGAGGTGATGCAAGGTTGGCTTGGAAGCGGCAGGCCCGTTACCGTCCTTGATTTGTCCGGTGTGCCGACCACTTTGATGAATGACATTATAGGAATATTGCTTCGCGTCCTTTACGACGCTCTGTTCTGGGCACGAAACCTATCGCAAGGCGGGAGGGAGCGCCCGCTTCTGATCGTAATGGAAGAGGCCCATACATACTTAAATAACGATTTTCGCGGCGCGGCATCCTCAATTGTCCAGCGGATCGTGAAAGAGGGCAGAAAATACGGTATTGGCGCAATGATTGTTAGTCAGCGCCCATCAGAGATAAATCCAACCATTCTCTCTCAGTGCGGTACCTTCTTCGCCTTACGGCTTAGCAATGCCACGGACCGGTCACATATCACCGGCGCATTGACCGACAACCTCGAGGGATTGACAAACATGCTTCCGATATTGAGGACAGGTGAGGCCATTATAATGGGTGAAGCTGTAGGCCTGCCAATGCGCACCCTGATCCAGGCTCCGCCCAAAGATCAACGCCCCGACAGTCAAGACCCGATAGTTTGTGATGATCTCGCCCCGGAGTTCTCGATGATACCAGGAGGCTGGAACATTCCTATGGAACCGAGCCCGAATTACGAGGAGTTTGCACTTGTCTGGAGGCAACAGAACCCTCGACTAACCCCACAGACAGAAAAGGATGAGCAATAGATGGCTTGGCATACCTATTCGCAATTCGAATCGTCCAACATCAGGGAAATTAGGTACGACGATGCCACCTGCACCCTGGAGGTTACGTTCAACAACGGTGGGGTCTATCATTATTATGACGTCCCTCATCACGTAAGCCACGATTTCGAAAATGCCGCCTCCAAAGGGCAATATTTGGCTGCTCACATTAAGGGCGCTTACCGGTATAGTAAGGTTTAAAAAATGGCGATTGTTACCTTAAATCAGCAAACTAAAAGACTTCAGATA
This sequence comes from Nostoc sp. CHAB 5844, assembly GCF_020829595.1. Taxonomy (GTDB): domain Bacteria; phylum Cyanobacteriota; class Cyanobacteriia; order Cyanobacteriales; family Nostocaceae; genus Nostoc_B. The sequence continues at coordinate 1,921 of NZ_JAIVFW010000172.1, read as the reverse complement.
AGCGGATTTGAAGCTGACAATCAGATACTTTTTAATTTCTTTGACACAATGCCCTCATCTGAGCGCGACGACAAGCTATATAGAGCTTTGTACATTGGCGTGCTCGCTCTCATGGAAGATAGAATCTCCACTTTCTTGTCGAAGACATCGAATGAGCTTGGAACAGAACTTGAGAGCCTTAAAATAATTTTTGAAATGAAAAAGGAGTTATTCTACAAATCGGCGGTCAAAGGCAATCTCGCAGAAGAGGAGATCGCTGAGTATTTGGCACAGTTCCTCGCGGAGCAAAGGTTGCCCGACAAGGTAGTTCTCACTGGCAGTGCTGCGGGAAATCTACATAAAAACAAGACTGGCGATATTGTATCCTATGTAGATGGAAACGATGGCGTCAGGATAGCTATCGAATGCAAGTTTGATAAAGGCATTCGCCTCGGCGAAATCCAGTCAAGAGACATATTTACCAAAAAAACTGATACGGCATGGAGCCAATTAATTGAAGCTCAGGCAAATAGAGATGCAAAGGTCAGTATAATTGTTTTTGACGCATCGCTCGTGGACGGTGGAATACTGAATTCTATCCAAGATGTTAGATATATTCCTGCTGTCGGATTTGTCGCAATAATTGATTCTCTAAAGGGGGATTATAAAAACCTCACAATTGCCTACATGTTGGCGCGAGATATTGCGGCAAACTCTAAGAATATAGAGTTTGACAGAGATATTATGTCCATAATTATGAACAGGATCATCAAGGACATAAACGACGCTTTGGGCATCAAGAGCTTAGTTATGTCCAATATCGACAACTGTAAAAAAATTCTCATGCAGTTAGACAAGAGCATGCTGTCGATGGAATTCAACCAGCGGTATATGGCTAAATTCTTGAAGGACGGTTCCTTTACAAAGGAGGATCTCCTTGACTTTTATTCTGGTGAGGATGTCAGGGATAAATTCCGAATGTTGGAAAAGGAAATAAAGGCCATTTAGGGCGCTTTGCCTCCCACAGGCGCATGCCTAAATAGACCGCTACCTAACTGATAGAGATACCAGAACGGCGCGGTTCTTCACCGAATTTGATACTTCTGGGGCGGCTTGGCCGCCTTGCGAACTTACTGAGACATCGACTCCTTGGCTCAAGATTGCTCCGCATATCTCGGCAACACGCCGGCGAACCAGAGCAAAACCAATCCCGGCATCTTTCGCGAATACCTTCCATCCATCCGCATCAATCTCGGCCAAGGTCGCTCGCTTCCCAATTCTCATGGCCATCTTTGCCGACAGGTCTGGGTATGCCACTGTCGAGAGCAAGTCATACAGCGGCGCCATTCTCGGTCCCTGGCCGTCGTACAGGATTGAGTAATTCTTGCCGTGAGCATCGGCATTTCCGACAATGAGATTGAAAATTGCTGCATCCAGCAACTTCGCGATATCCGTCGCCGGCCGCGCCGATACACGCCGCAGCAGCTCGAAGCAATCTTTGAAAGTCGGTCCGCCTTCGCTGGCATATTTGCTTTCCGGTGGCACCCCGAGCGCCTGACAAAAATCCTCTTGGTGGATACGGTGCATGACGCCGAGATTATCGCGCACGCGATCATATCGCTCGACCAAGAGGAATGGACGGCCCTCTACAGTCCTTGCCTCTACCGGGGCAACGTCAAGGCCTATCGCGGCGGCCAGACTCATCACGAATGCTTCGTTTTCGGTCGTGCCTTTGAAGCGCGCTATCGGCGGCTTCAGAATGTGCGTGGTCGGTTGCCCTGGCAATGGAAGGGCAATCCGGCCATCAATGACCACAACAGGCACCTTCGATTGCGCGCCAGCCAAAGATAGCCTCAACCCCTCCTCGCCGGCCAGTAGAGGCCTGTTCGGAAGGGCGTCCAATATTCGAACGATCCCGGCGTCATCTAGTGGCGTCGGCTGA
>NZ_JAIVFW010000171.1 GCF_020829595.1 Nostoc sp. CHAB 5844 | reverse complement strand
CGCCCCTTCGGGCGGCAGCCAGCGCGCCAGCTTTTCAGCGCTCGTAAACGCCGCGAAGACGTCGACCAGCGGCGCCGCGACCAGCCGCTCGGCATGATCGGTGCGCCGCGTCTTCTTGGTGGGTTTCATGTCGGTCGGTTTCAGGCAAGCGCCGCTTTGACCGCCGCGACGGCGTCGTTCGCTGCGCCGCCGTTCGGTCCGCCGCCCTGCGCCATGTCGGGCCGCCCGCCGCCGCCCTGCCCGCCCAGCGCCGCGACCGCCAGCTTGACGAGATCGACGGCATTGTGACGGGCGCCCTCGGTCACCCCGACCGCCACCGAAGCGCGCCCGTCGTTGACCGCAACCAGCATCGCGACGCCGCTGCCGACCTGCTTCTTCAGCCCGTCGACCGTGCCGCGCAATTCCTTGGGGTCGAGCCCATCAACGACCTGCGCGATAAACGCCGTGTCACCCACCTGCTCGACCGCGGGTCCGCTCGCCGCGCCGCCGCCGCCCATTGCCAGCGCCTTCCTGGCATCAGCCAGCTCGCGCTCGGCCTTCTTGAGCGCCTCGGCCAGTTGCGCGACGCGCGCCGGGACATCGTCGGGTGAGGTCTTGAGTGCCGCCGCTGCCGCCTTCAGCGCCTCGTCACGGCTGTTCAGCCACGTCCGCGCCGCCTCGCCGGTCAGCGCCTCGATCCGCCGCACCCCTGAAGAAACCGCACTTTCGCTGACGATCTTGAGCAACGCGATGTCGCCCAGCGCGCGGACATGTGTCCCGCCGCACAGCTCGACCGAATAATGATTGTCGCTCGCCTTGCCCATGCTGAGCACGCGCACCTCGTCGCCATATTTCTCGCCGAACAGCGCCAACGCGCCCGCCGCGACGGCGTCGTCGGGGGTCATCAGCCGTGTCGTCACTGCCTCGTTACCGCGGATCTGCGCGTTCACATCCGCCTCGATGTCGGCAATCTCTTCGGCGCTCAGCGCCTTGGGATGCGAGAAATCGAACCGGAAGCGGTCTTCGGCGACCAGGCTGCCCTTCTGCGTCACATGCCCGCCGAGACGGTTGCGCAAGGCGGCGTGCAACAGATGCGTCGCGCTGTGGTTGGCCCGAATGCGGTCGCGTCGTTCGGCATCGACGGTCAGCTGCACCGTATCGCCGACCTTCAGCGTACCGGCTTCGACCTTGGCCTGATGCGCGTGCAGGCGGCCGAGTGGCTTGGCCGTGTCGCTCACCGCAACCTTGGCGCCGCCCAGCGTTGCGATCGTGCCGCTGTCGCCCATCTGGCCGCCGCTCTCGCCATAAAAGGGCGTCTGGTTGGTCAGCACGACCAGCGCGTCGCCGGCCTTCGCCTCGTCGACCGACACGCCGTCCTTGACCAGCGCGATCACCGTGCCTTCGCCCGATGTGGCGCCATATCCCGTGAATTCGGTGCCGCCATGCGTTTCCGCAATGTCGTACCAGATTTCGTCCGACGCCTTTTCGCCGCTGCCTTTCCACGCCGCGCGCGCCGCGGCTTTCTGCTGCGCCATCGCCGCGTCGAAACCCGCGCGGTCGACCGCGATGTCTTGCGTCCGCAGGGCGTCTTCGGTCAGATCATAGGGGAAGCCGTATGTATCGTAGAGCTTGAAGGCGACCTCGCCGGGCAGCGTGGCGCCCGCGCCCATGCCGACCGTCGCCTCGTCGAGCAGCCGCAGCCCCTTGTCGAGCGTCTGACGAAATTTGGTTTCCTCACGCTCCAGCGTCTCGGCGATCAGCGGCTGCGCGCGGATCAGTTCGGGATAGGCGGCGCCCATCTCGGCGGTCAGCGACGGCAACAGCCGGTACATCAACGGGTCCTTGGCGCCGAGCAGATGCGCGTGGCGCATCGCGCGGCGCATGATCCGGCGCAGCACATAACCGCGGCCTTCGTTCGACGGCAGTACACCATCGGCGACGAGGAAGCTCGACGCGCGCAGGTGATCGGCGATGACGCGGTGGCTCGCCTGCGTCGCCCCCTCGGCGGGGACGCCAGTCAGGTCGACCGACGCTGCGATCAGCGCTTTGAACGTATCGGTATCATAATTGTCGTGGACGCCTTGCAGCACCGCCGCGACGCGCTCCAGCCCCATGCCGGTGTCGATGCTCGGCCGCGGCAGGTCGATCCGGTCGCCCGGGCCGCGCTGGTCATATTGCATGAACACGAGGTTCCAGATTTCGACGAAACGGTCGCCGTCCTCTTCCGGCGACCCCGGCGGCCCGCCCCAGATATGGTCGCCATGGTCATAAAAGATCTCGCTGCACGGGCCGCAGGGGCCGGTGTCGCCCATCGACCAGAAATTGTCGTTCGTCGCGATGCGGATGATCCGCTCGTCGGGTAGGCCCGCAATCTTCTTCCACAGCGCGAACGCCTCGTCGTCGGTGTGATAGACGGTGACGGTCAGCCGCTCGGGCGCCAGCCCCCACGTCTTGGTGATCAGCGTCCACGCATGATGGATCGCTTGTTCCTTGAAATAGTCGCCGAACGAGAAATTTCCCAGCATTTCAAAGAAGGTATGATGGCGCGCGGTGAAGCCGACATTGTCGAGGTCATTGTGCTTGCCCCCGGCGCGGACGCATTTCTGGGACGAAACCGCGGTCTTGTACGGCCGCGTTTCCAGGCCGGTGAAAACATTCTTGAACGGCACCATGCCCGCGTTGACGAACATCAACGTCGGATCGTTGTACGGCACCAGCGGCGCCGACGGTTCGATATGGTGGCCCGTCCCCCCGAAATAATCGAGGAAAGAGCGGCGAATGTCGTTGGTCGAGGTCATGCGCGCGATCTAGTGTGCTACGACGCGTTTCTCAAGCGATTCACGCGGTCGCGCGCCTGCTCCCTATCGCTTGCACAGGCGGTTGAGCTCGGCGTCGGTCATCCCCTCCTCGTCGACCAGCTTCTGCGAGAAATAACGCACGTCATATTGTGCCATTCGATACTCGCCGTCGCGCAGGCGCTGGACCAGCACACCGCCGCAGGTTCCGACGA
>NZ_JAIVFW010000170.1 GCF_020829595.1 Nostoc sp. CHAB 5844 | reverse complement strand
GTTACCTACAGAATGTTTGGTGCAACTCCAAGCTCAGCCGCTAACAAGAATTGAAGAACTACCGCATGCATTCGGCATCTACGCGTTAGCCGATCACTTGGGTGCAATTCGCTATATCGGCATGGCATCATCAACTACTTTTCGTGACCGCATTTTCAGTCGACATGTAAATGGAAGCGAAGAAAGAAGTCACAAGTTAGCGTGCAACTACAATATTGGGCGAATGTGGCGTGACAGAAAGTCACAATTTCACGTGCCCAGCGATGCGAAACTCGCCAAACGTGTACGTCGGGAGTTTATTCGAAGGCATTGTGGAGCAGCTTGTGTTCCCTTGTCTTGGCCCAAACAGGATCTCCGAGATTTGGAGAAGCGACTCTTGGCAATCGCTCCTGCCGAGATGACAAGCTGGAATCGTTCACGCATTCGGATCAATCAATTGCCCGAGCCGCGCAACCTAGTCGACTCGATCATCAATGATATGGGCTTGAGCGAAGCAGAGATTGAAGCACTCGAACGCCAGTCGATATTGTTCAATTGCACCGTATAAAATCACCAGCTGACGCCAAATAGGTGGAATCTATCTCGGACGGCAATCGGCGCCTTGCCCTAAGGCCTTTTGAGCAGCTTACCTCCCCCAAAGTGACGCGCCAAATTTCGTAGTATTATCGACAAGATTTCAAAGCTTCATATGAAGCACGGGTGCAGGAAATGCGATAAGCATATTTCTCTCTATCTTGGAAAATCGTCGAAGTTAGATGCGCGAGGGGGGATGCAATGAACTTGAAGAACATAAATTTTGGCGAAGTGGATGCAAAGAATGAAATTCTTAAGCAACATAGAGCTGAGGAGAGTTTGTTTTTCGAATCGTTCTCAATACCTGAACGTGTCGACGTCGAAGATATTTTGTCGGGAAGAAAGTCATTTATCCTAGGATTAAAAGGTACCGGAAAAACTGCGCTAATTAGGTACTTAAGCGATCTATCCCAGAAAAAAGGGGGAGTTTCCGAGCTAATTTTATTCAAATCACATGTTTCAGAAGAGGACAGGCAAAACCTTTCCAAGAGTTCAGGCTTCGAGATTATAAAAACAGGAGATGTAAACACTTTTTTACAAGATTTCAAAGAATCATGGAAATGGATTATCCATCAAAGAATTGCAAACTTATTTAAGAAAAACGGAACAAATTCACCTCAAGCGCAAAAATTATTTAAACTGACCGGAATAAGTGAAAACAAAATCATTAAATCATTTGGAAGCATCCTGTCACAAATTAAATCCGGAACGGTCAATGTATCAGCAGAGGCCCTCGGGGTAGCAATCGAACTTGGTTTGGCAATAGAAAAGAAACAAAACGAAGATAAGGCCTCCATATCAGACCTAAATAGAGCAGCATCTCTGTTAATTAACACTATACCCCTCGATAGAAATTACTACATATACTTTGATGAACTGGAGTTATTTCACCAAAATTCGGAACAATTTGACAGAGATCGCAGAATAATAAGAGACCTAGTTTACGCGATTTCACAAATCAATGCAGAATCTTCTGAAAGTCGTCAGAGGATTTTTCTATGCTCAACTCTCAGAACCGAAGTTCTTCACTCAGTGCTGGAATTGGGACACGAAATTGGTAGAGACGTAGACGACTATGGCGTCCGCTTAGATTGGTCCGAAGGAAAGGATGCTATAGACCACCACCTACTGAACCTCATTCGCAGAAAGATCGCCAAGTCAGTCGGCATCAACGAGGAGGATGTCTGGGAAAGATTCTTTCCCGTAGAAATTAATAACCAGATGTTCTACAAATTTATACTAAATTCTTCATACTACAGACCAAGAGATATAGTGAGACTTCTCAGGGTTGCGAGAGATTTCAGAGAAACTGATTCAAAATTTACAACTGAACATTTCGAAAGAACCGCAACAGAATACTCAAAACAAACTTGGCTAGAAGTCACCGAAGAGCTCCTGGCTGTCTATTCGAATAAAGATATATCAGCGTTGCAACGTCTTTTACTTGGATCGAAGACGCATTTCTTCAAATCAGACCTAGAGGACCGCATACGCCATCGATACAAAGATGATGGTGCCATCCAAGATCTATTCAAAAAATACGAGCTTCCTAAAGTTTTGGAAGACTTGTACAGAATTGGTGTGGTAGGAAACGATTTTATCGTAAAAGATTCAAGGAACGTTACGAGAGCAAGGCAACGATGGATTTTCCGAGGAAACACTACGCTTAACGACGCAGAAAGGATGGCAATACACAAATCGCTTTGGAAACATCTGAGCCTGATTTCAAACTACGCGAAATAGTACTCATTTCTCAAGGAGATTGCCTCGCCTCACTGAACTCCGCCATCAGCCCCTCATAATCCTCCATCGGCGGCAGGGCGTCATAGCTCTTCACCGCACCGGTTTCGGCGAAGGGCAGCTTTTCGCCGACCCAGGTCTCGATATAGGGCGCGAAGTCGCCTGCCCCTTCCAGCAATGTCGGGCGCACATTGACGAACCAGTCCATGCCTTCGGCCCTGGTGAACATCCACGTCATGCAGCGCGGGCAGAAATAGTGATGCGCGTCGGGCCCATGCAGGCCGCCGACCACCGGCTCGCCCTCGGTCACCGCAAAACCTTCAGCCGGGATGGCGGCCGATAGCGAATAGGCGGAAGAGCTCATCTTCTGGCAGCCGGTGCAGTGGCAGGCCAGGGTCACCAGTGGTGCAGCGCGCACCTCGATCCTGACCTCTCCGCAACGGCACGCGCCCTGTCTCGGCAGTTTCCAGTCCATCATTGTCTCCTGTGCTGATCGCAGCATAGGTGGACGACGCCGGCAGACAAGCGTGGCAGCTCGACGCGCTTCCGGAGCAACTCGAGCACAACCGGGCCGGGAAACGTTTCCCGAAAAAGCAGAAAACGCTCCGGCTTCAATTTTTCCAGATCGAATGTTCGATCTTGCCCTTCAGCTCAGGATAGGCGTCCGGATCGAAGCGCGGGACGCCGGTCTTCTGCTGCTCGAAATAGTCCCTGGTCAGTTTCAC
>NZ_JAIVFW010000016.1 GCF_020829595.1 Nostoc sp. CHAB 5844 | reverse complement strand
TCCCGCAGCACTGGTCTCACCGCCTACGCGGGTTCAAAAACTTTAATTCTCTATTAGTCCGCGTAGGCGGACTTCGTTTGTATAGTAGCGAATTATATTCGCCCATTACTTTTCAGACATCCTCTAAGGATTGGCTGCTTGAAAGGTATTACATTGCTGCGGATCGCCTGTTTGAATCCCTCGTTTAAACCAGCGTACTCTTTGGGCTGAACTGCCGTGAGTAAAAGATTCTGGGACTACATAACCTCTAGCTTGTTGTTGTAAGCGATCATCTCCAATACTACTGGCAGCATTTAAGGCTTCTTCGATATCACCAGTCTCCAGAATTTGGCGCGATCGCTCGGCACGATTTGCCCAAACTCCTGCAAAACAATCTGCTTGCAGTTCTTGGCGTACAGATAACTGATTTGCTTCTACTTGATCTACTCGTTGTTGCAGCGATCGCACTTGCTCAGAAATTCCCAATAAATTCTGGACATGATGCCCAATTTCATGAGCAATTACATAAGCTTGGGCAAAGTCTCCTGGTGCTTGGTAGCGGTTCTTTAAATCCCGGTAAAAGCTCAAGTCGATATATACTTTTTGGTCTTGCGGACAGTAAAATGGCCCAACAGCCGAACGTGCATATCCACAAGCAGATTCCACCGCATCGGAATACAGTACTAACTTCGGCTCTACGTATCTGTCACCACTTTGTTGAAATATCTCGCTCCATGTGTCTTCGGTATCAGCCAGCACTACGGATACAAAATCAGCCATTTGGTCTTGGGCTGGTGTCTGCGGTGATTGGGTGACTGGGCGATCGCTAGGTGGATTATTTTGTTCTAAAATTACTCTCGGATCACCACCCAATAGCGCTACAAGCAGCGATAGCAGCAGTGCGCCAATACCGCCACCAACCACGGGAGCGGAAACTCGCATTCCCCGCCTATCTTCAACATTTTCACTCCGACGACCTAATTGCCAACGCATAATTACTGCTTGCCCCAATCACCAACACAGCACAATTTGCAGCAGGTAAGATAAAATCTATACCCACTTTTTAGCTCTACTGTCCTGATATTACTGATTTCATGAGTTAAGTTCTTCTACCTGCGGTTAAACCAGCAACAAACAACTGTAATTCTTCAGACAGGTTGTTAATACGATACAGTTCAGTTAACCTGCAAAACTATTGAAACGATATCAGGGAGAAAAAATTTATGGGACTGTTTGACCAAATTCTCGGTGCTGTGGCTAATCCCAATCAGCAAGGTAGCTTAGGTCAACTGGGAGGTATCATCAACACCGTACAACAGTTGAGCGATCGCACTGGCGCAGATTCTTCTACTATCCAATCTGTTTTAGGAATTGTAGGCAATTATGTACGTTCTTCTTTACAAGAAAAGCAAGCGACAGGCGGTGAAGCCGAAGCTCAAGCTTTGGTAAATGAATATGCTGGTACTTCTCCTAATCCACAAGCTGTAGATTCTTTGTTTTCTTTGGGTATGCAACAGCAGGTAGCTGAGGTGGTTTCTCAGCGCACTGGTTTAGATGCTGGAACTATTCAACAGTTACTACCTTTAATTGTGCCTGTGGTTCTGAATTTCCTGCAATCAGGTGCAAACGCCCAAAATCCTCAATCTGGTGGCAATTCAGTATTGAGTGCCTTTTTGGATTCTGACAGGGATGGAGATGTTGACATTGCTGATGCTATTCGTATGGCTAGTCAGTACCTCGGCAAATGATCAAGTTGATTTAAAAATTAATTTACAAATTTAGTTGGCAAAAATTGGTCTTGCTTGTCAGGATCAAGGAAGAAGAACAGGAGACAAGGGAAAAAAAGCATGGCTTTCTTGTCTCCTACCTCATTTTGAGCCGATAGGAATAGCAGACATGACTAAAGATCCGCGATTCGTATCCCCTGATTATTTTGCCGATCGCTCTTCAACTACTGATGGACAACTACTTGATGCCTATTCCCAAGCTGTTATTAATGTGGTAGAAAAAGTCAGCCCGGCAGTTGTTCATATTGATGTAGAAAAATTTGTCCGAGAACGCCACAGCTATTATCAAAAATTGCCAAGGGAATTGCGTGGTAATGGTTCTGGGTTCATTTTTACACCCGATGGATATATACTGACCAATAGCCATGTAGTGCATGGTGCAAGCAAAATAGAGGTAACACTGGCTGATAGTCGTAGTTATTCAGGCGAAGTAATCGGCGAAGATCCAGATACGGATTTAGCGGTGGTAAGAATTCATGCACCAAATTTAGTTGCAGCAAGGTTAGGTAATTCGCAATCTTTACGTGTAGGACAAGTAGCGATCGCCATTGGTCATCCCTACGGTTTGCAAACTACTGTCACCACTGGCGTAATTAGCGCCGTCGGACGTTCATTTAGATCAGAATCTGGTAAAGTCATCGAAAATATTATCCAAACTGATGCTGCACTTAACCCTGGTAACTCCGGCGGGCCGCTGGTGACTTCCTACGGCGAAGTGATTGGAATTAATACCGCCATAGTGATGATGGCACAAGGACTTTGTTTTGCTGTTCCAATTGATACGGCCAAAAGAGTTATCCCCGTGTTGATGAAACATGGCAAGATACAACGAGCTTATATTGGGATTGGCGGAGAAGACGTACAAATTTCTCGCCGCATTATGTTATTTCATGAATTGTTGGGGGATACAGGCATTTTTGTGATGTTTGTTGAACCAAACAGTCCTGCTGAAAAAGCTGGGTTACAAGAAGGAGATGTAATTGTTGGGTTTAATCATCAATCACTAGTCAGAACTGACGACTTACAAAAACTCTTAACACCCGATCGCATTGGCGTGCGATCGCAACTAACCATTCTCCGCCACCATCAAAAACGAGTGATCAACATTGTCCCCGAACCATCTCCCAACAAAGACAAATACTGAAATATCGCACAGGCGCAGCAATAGTTCTAACTTTTGCCCTTTAACTTTTGCTTTTTAACTTTTTTCTACCCTCCACTCACAGGTGGAATCAGTACAACTTCATCACCATTGTGCAGTAATGTATCTGGTTCAACAAAAATCAAATTGATACCAAAGCGAGTGATGTCGCGCCATTTGGCGAGTTCTGGACGTTCAACAATCAGGCGATCGCATACTGCTTTGACGGATGTACCTTCCGGAAATTCCAGCGCCAATTCTGAAACCCCAAAGGCTTCTTGATAAGCAGCGAATAATTTTACCGTGACTGTGATTGCAGATTTAGACATACAAAAGCTTGGCATTCTAGAACTATTCTTAATCTAGAGTTTCTCAAACAGACAGATAAATGACGCAGCAAGTTGAGAAACTGTCATTTGGTATCACGAAGTAAGACAACTTGGATGTTGCTAGTGTGATTAGCAAAAATACTACCATCCATTCGTCCAGAAAAAATGATGAGAAAAGTAAACTAAACTGACGCAAAAAGTTATCTATTGTAGCGGCTGTAGCGGCGAACGACTGTTCGCCCTGACAAATCATCAATTTGTTACCAATATTATTTGAATTGGTATAAGCAATAACCAAGAACAAATAACAAATGACAGCCAACACAACCGGATACTACAGAATACTAAAACATTACTCCCAGGTTGACACATCTCGCAGCACATCAGGAATTTCCCCCATCGTCAAAGGAAATTCCAACAAAGTTTCTCTGTAACCTAAATACCCAGACTCAGCAAACGACAACAGCATTCGCTTGAGTGCGAACCAAACTTCTAATTCATATTCCCAATCACTATAACGCGAAGCCCGACCCGCAATTGAACGTAGCGCCCAAAAATAAGAATTTCTCACCACTGAACCGCCTTTTTTAAACTCTGGCAAATCCTCGTGGTGAAGAAACAATACTTGATTTTCGATTCTGGCTTTCATATCAGCCATTTTAATTGATTTGGGCGTAATATCTCATGTCTACAAACTGGAACTTAACCCCAAACGGAAAGTAAACCCAGGACTATAGATGCGGTTAACTCGCTCGTATTGTTCACCCAGTAGATTTTCTAAATAAACTGTCAGTCCTAAGTTGCCAGCTATCGGAATGCGACCACTAAAATCTAAATTGAAATACGATGGGGCAAAATCTGTAATTTGGTCGCCAGGTCGATTAAATAAGGCTCGACGCGCACCACTGTTGTATGTCATATACAAATTAGCTTGCCAACCGGAATTTTGATACCCAACACCAGCTTGCAATACAGAATAAGGAATCAAACCCAACTGTAAGCCTCTTTCTGTACCTGTTTTTATTTGGGCATCTGTATAAGTATAGTTGAGAAAAGTTGACCAGCCAGAATTAAGTTTTAGTTGTAAGGCTGCTTCTAAACCATTAGTATCTACTAGCCCAATATTTGCCCATCTTCCTGCTACCACACCCAGACGATTATCTATACTGCTGCCGAAATAAGTAAACTGTCCTGTCAAATTTTCTGTTAATTTAACATCTACTCCCGCAGTCCAAGAAGAGCCTGTTTCTGGTTCTAAATCAGGGTTTGGTTCCCAACCATGAACTGTGTCAAAAACATATAACTGGTCTAGTCCTGGGTTGCGTTGTCCACCAGTCCAATTTCCACGCATGGCAATTGTTGGTGTGAGTGCATAACGTAAGCCCACACTAGGATTGAGATAATTGCCAAACTCTGTATCAAAGCTTTGTCTGAGTCCTAAATCGAGTTGAAAATTTTTGCTGATATTCCAACTATTGACAGCGAATAAAGCTGTGTTTAATAAAGCTCTATTTTCAGTTTCATTATTAGCAATACGATTTGGACTTGTACTCAGGACATCACCATTTAAGTCAGTGTTTTTTAAATCTAATCCCCAACGTAATTTATTGTTTTGGCTTAATTGCCATTCATGATCAATTCTGGCTGATAATTGTTGTGTATCTAATGCACCTGTACGATAAAAGTTGCCTGTCGGGCCGTATGTACTGAAATAGTCTTGATTGTAACCAATTGTAGTGGTTAAATTAGAGCGATCGCCATTACCTAAACGAGCTTTCCAAGACAAACCAATATTTAAGCCATCATGGTCTAAACGGTCTCTTTGTAGCGGGAAACCGAAAAAAATTAATCCTCGACGACTGCTAAGGCTGGTAACATCTAAATTCAAAATATTTCTAGAATTTAAATCTATACCGATGTTGCCAAAATAAGTACTTGTAGCTGTATCTGCATTTGATAAAAAGCCTTCAGCATCACGGTTAGCTGCACCTAATGGAACGCGATAACGATTATCTGAAAAAAATCTTTCAAAACTAAAATTATATCTAGCATCACCAACTGAACCGCTGAAACTAGTCTGTTGATTATTTAAGCTTAATGAGCCATACTCGACACTACCAGTTAGCTTAGGTTTACCATAACCTTCTTTGGTGATAATATTAACAACTCCACCAAAAGCTGAGGAACCATATAAAGTAGAAGCTACACCACTCGATAATTCTACTCGTTCTATTGATTCTACAGGTATGCTATTTAAATCTGTTGTACCATGATAAGTGTTGACATTATTATTAATTGGTCTGCCATTAATCAAAAATACAGACTGATTAATTGAAGCTCCGCGATAGTATGTGCCTGTATGAATATCTGCACCATGTCCAACATCATTAATGGCAAAACCAGGCAATCTTTTTAAAACATCAGCAACGCTACTAGCACCCTGTTTTTGGATTTCTTCTTTCTCAATGATATAAACAGGTGTAGAGCCAGATAGATTATCTTGTTCTCCAATTACTTCTATAGTAATATCTGCATCTTCAGCAGGTTGTGTTTCTTCTTCTGGCTGAGTTTCTTGATTAACTTCCTCGTCAGAAACAGTTTCTTGAGTTAGTAATTCAGCATTGGTAATAGGTAACTCAATTTCTTGTAAGTCAGGAATATTTGTAGTTACTGTTGATATAGTGCCAGCTTGCTGTTTAATTTCAGTATCAATAGCCCCAGCAGGTAGAGTCATCAGTAAATTGGGTAAAGCAACTAGCAGCCAACAATTCTTTTTCACGTTTTGTCTCACACCAAGTAACAACAATCACTAATGGGTATTGTTGCGGTTACTACAAAATTTTGTCAAACGACATACTGTAGTATTTCCAGTAAATTGTTGTTTGGTCTACAAAACTTATGAAATTCCAGAAAAAAGCTAGAAGAGTAACCATTATTACTCTCCTAGTCAATTAATACCATTAATTAACACTTAAAAGAAGTAATTATGTCCAAAACCATAGCCACCGTAACCACTAAAACTACCGTAGCTACCATAGCCACCATAACCATAGTAGTCGTTATAAGAGCCAAACTTAGAGTTGAAGCCAAACCCATAAAATGTAAAGTAAAAACCTCCTTCAAGAGAAAGTATTTCCTGGCTAGTTAGTCCATCAAGAAAACTTTCAGAATCGTGAAACAGGTCATAACCGATAATATTTAATCCATTAATTGTGAGATTTGTCATTAGCTTTGCTCCGTTATTTTCAAAGATTAGACTGTTTAACTTATGTCTTGTCTAATCTAATTTTGATGTTTGCAAAGTTACTATAATAATTCAAGATTTTCAACTCTAATAATTAGACATAAGTTCCATATTTATGTCTATAATGTCTGTATAAAAAGGCTAAATTAATTAACAAGATTGCTCAAGTAAAAATAAATTTATATTAGTTACAATTTAATACTTTAAATAATAAAGTGATAATTTAATTGATTATTTCAACATTTGTTCTATTTGGAGTGCAATATAATCGGAGATTTTTATTTTCCACAAACCTTCATTAAATTAAATGCCAGAAATTTGATTCAATTCTTATTATCCAGAGTCATGAATAAAAGTTAAGTTATATTAATAAAATTAAATTATAATGGTTACTATCTGTTCCGCAGAAGCTACAGTCTACCGTTGAAAAATGGATGAAATACAATATCAATTCTCTCACTTACTTTAAAAAATGCTCTCGAATTTTTTTTCTATAAATAATTAAAGATTAAATAAAGTTTGAATTGTTTGTTGTGTGTAAAAATAGCGTTTTTTGATTAATGTTGAACAAAAATTTAAATTTTTTGTAAAGATTTACTGTAATCAAAGTAATAGTACTCAGATATCACGTAGTATGCTAATCAACAAATCAATTAACATCTTTCATACTAAATCATGGAACTATTTTAAGCACTTCCATGATCTAGGATGACTTGACAAAATTCCTATCATAATTTCATTTTATGAGTTCAAATTTCGCTATTTCAGAATCTTCAATTTTAGTAGCATCTAAGAGACAGATATCTTCTAACCTAGATACAGAGACAGTCATTCTCGACACAACATCTGGTATATATTATGGTCTCAATTCTGTAGCTGCTATTATTTGGGAGCTTATCCAACAACCCCAAACTTTCGCTGAAATTCAGAATGCTATTTTAGCGAAGTATGCAGTTGAGCCTGAGCAATGCCAGCATGACATACTAGCATTACTCCAAGAATTAGCAATAGAAGGATTAATTGAGGTGAAAAATGAAGCAGTGGCGTAAGCTGTTGCTCCTAACGTCTGCTGAAAGAAAACTTCTGTTCAATACTTTTATTTTATTGGGATTAGTCAGATTGGGTCTATGGTTGTTGCCATTTCCAACCCTAAAGCAGATGTTAGCAAGCATCAATCAAATGCAGCTTTTAAGAGTACAAAAATTTTCCCCATCTGTAAGTCAAATTGTTGAAGCAGTAAATCGCAGCAGTCGCTATACTCCCGGTGGTGCAAAGTGTCTGGCGCGTGCTTTAACAACACAGACGCTAATGAGTTGGCATGGTTACTCATCTGAACTTCGTATTGGTGTAGCTAAAAGTGCAGCAGGGAAGTTTGAAGCTCATGCTTGGGTGGAAGTTCAAGGGCAAATTGTTCTTGGATATTTAAAAGACCTTGAGAAATATACTCCAATGCCATCTTTTGAATGAGGTAGGTTATAAAGAGTATTTTAAAGCTTAAGAATCGAAGTTAAGCAAGCCTTAAGAACTAAAAAGACTGAATTTTACATATTAGTCTTACTTTTGAAATGTAAGTTTTTTAAATTCAATTCTGACTGAATTGATCCTCAAAAATGTGGCTAATTCAATCCCAAAAACCTAAATCGAATAAGCCCACTAACGGGAAAAAGTATTTACTTTCTAACTTATCTTTAGCTGGGCTGTGGATAGTTGCCAATATTTATAGCGAATTCTTAGAAGAGTTTTCTTTTTGGTTAGAAACTGGGTTTGCAATTGCTCAGTGGTTAGTATTGCAGCGTTACCTGCGTTCAATAGGAGGATGGATATTTCTCAGTGCCGGGGGTTGGATAGTAGCCTTTTATCTGATTCATATAGTTGATATTGGGCAATGGATTGTAATCATGTTTCCCGAAGGGGAACTGGCGATAGGAGCAGAGACTGTAGAAATACAAATACTTTGGACTCGTTCTGCTGTCAGGTTCTTAGAATGGCTCATCATTGGCTTTTGCCAATGGTTAGTGCTGCGCCGTCACATTAACTATGCAAGCTGGTGGATACTCGCTAGTGCATTGGGAGGAGCAGTCAAAAGCCCTTTGGAATTCATGGTCAGACTAGCAGCAATGGGTTCATTCAGCCCAAATGTAGCAAGTTACTTTGGAGCTATTTTCGGTGCGCTTGGCTACGGGGTAGTGACTAGTATTGCGCTGATATGGTTATTGAAAGATTTTATTCAATATCGTTCCGTGCGTTAGAGGAGGTGAAAATTGAGCGGTATTATAGGCATTTACAACCTTAATAAGTGTCCAGTTGCCTTAGAAAATCTAGAACGCATGGTGGATATCTTGGCACATCGAGGTTCAGATGGAGCAGATATCTGGTACGAAAGTTCTGTTGGACTGGGACATCGAATGCTATGGACTACACCGGAATCTTTACTAGAAAAACTACCTCTGGTTGACCAAACAGGTAATTTTGTCCTGACAGCAGATGCTCGTATTGATAACCGAGATGAACTCATCTCTGCACTGAGTTTCAACGACCATCTAGCAGAGAAAATTACGGATAGCCAGTTAATTTTAGCTGCTTATAAAGAATGGGGTCAGCAATGTCCCAAAAAACTAATAGGTGACTTTGCCTTTGCTATCTGGGATCAGCGAAAGAAGGTACTATTTTGTGCCAGAGACCACATGGGGGTGAAGCCTTTTTATTATTACTATCAACCTGGGAAACTCTTTGCTTTTGCTTCCGAAATTAAAGGTCTTTTATGTTTAGATACAGTACCTCGAAAGATTAATGAAGCGAAAGTTGGGATTTATCTGTGCCAGTTAAGTGGTTTTGCTCAGTTAAAACCAGATACGTTTTACCAGGATATTCTGCGTCTTCTTCCTGCTCACTGGATGGAAATAAGTGAGAGAGGGATGGAATGCAAGTCTTACTGGGATTTGGATGCAGAAGCTAAGAAAATTCAACAGGTGTTGAAGTCTGAGAGTGATTATGTAGAGGCTTTTCGAGAGAGATTTACAGAAGCTATAGCTTGTCGTTTACGTAGTGCGTATCCAATTGCATCAACTCTCAGTGGTGGTTTGGATTCTTCTTCTGTTAGCTGTGTGGCGCGGAATCTTTTAAAACAACAAAACCCCGAAGCTGAGTTACTAACAGTTTACGCTGACTGTGGTGTACCTTCTACTGATGAAAAAGCTTATGTCGATACGGTTCTAGCGCAGGGAGGGTTTAAACATCATATTGGTCAAGTGAGTAGTCCAATTGGTTCCGCTCAAACAGTAACTCCTTGGTTAGACCAACCCGTGCAGATGCCAACACCTGCAATTTTGTTGACGATTATACAGTCAGTCCAGCAACAAGGTGCAAGAGTGATATTAACTGGTCATGACGGAGATACGATTATTTCTCATGGTCAAGATTATCCCAACGAATTAATCGAGTTAGGAGAGTGGAGTCATCTAAAAAAGATTGTTGCAGCACGTTTTGACTACAAAAAAGATGAGTCAGATAGTTCTTTGAAAAAAGAGATTGAATTTGAATTATATGAATATGTTTTTCCTTATATAAAAGAATTAGCAAAAAGTTTGAATTTAAAAAAATATGTGCAAGCTATTTATGGAGTTTCTCATCATTGGTCTTTTTCTACTCATAAATTGCTTCATTTGATAGCTAGAAGTATATATCACAATATACGCCAATTAAAATGGCAATTGCATAATTCATTTATTAATATGGATTTTGCTCATCAAACAAACTTAAATAATTTATTGCAAAAAGAATTTTCATATCAATTTGATTATTTATCATCTGAATATTTAAACCATTATCGCGGGATAACATCAGGTAATTTGCTAGAAGGTACTGAGCAAATTGATGCGATTAGTTCAGCTTTGGCAATAGAACCCCGCCATCCTTTTTTGGATAAAAGACTGGTTGAATTGTGTTTAGCAGTGCCAGCACACTTGAAGTTCTGCAATGGTTTTGGGCGAGGTGTAATGCGTCGGGCAATGAAGGATATTTTGCCTGAAGAAGTTCGCCATCGTGGCAGTAAGGTAGATTTTTATGGGTTTATAGTTCCAGGAATGGAAAGTGGTGAACGAAAGTTGGTTGAAAATTTGTTGTTAGAAAAACAGTTACATTTATCCCAATATGTAAACACTAATGCTTTATATCAAGAGTACCAAGAATTTTCAAACTCTGCGACTCCTTGGTTGCAGAGGAGACGTAGGGCTAGGTTGATTGCTTGTGCAATTTTCCTGTCGATGTGGTTAAGTCAAGCAAAAAATTAACTCTTGGCTGTAATTGTTTCACTAAATAACATTAATTAAGGAGCCAAAAAATGAAACTTTCCTACGAGCAACCTAAAATCACAAACTACGGAACAATGAAAAATTTAACCCATGCATCAGCTGGTAGTGGTGGTGATTCCATTGCTAATAGTGGTACGGGAAGATCACTCAATGAGAACACAAGTGGTCCGGGTATTCCTGGTAGGAATACTGATCTAACTAATAGTAATGTAGATGATAGTAGAAGAGATTAATTCTCTTTTGTGAAGGAATTAACAACAAAATAAAGTTAGCCGGAAAAACAGTAGGTTGGGTGGAGCGATAGCGAAACCCAACAAAATCTCGATAATGTTGAGTTTCCTTCATCAAACGCCACTTGCTTCAAGTCGGGAAACCCGCACAACGCAGTGGCTCCCCAACCTACGCCTGAAAAAAGAAAAATTTAGCAATTATTATGTCATTTTACAAAGCCTATGATTTAAATATTCGTTCTGATTTTCCTCTTCATGAATTACTACAAGGAGAAAACAAAACAGACATTTACATCGAAAAAGGCAAACTTAACCCACCCTATTTAGAACCAACATCAATACAACGCCAAGGAATTGAAGCCCTATTCAGTGGTAACACTCAAGAAGCCTACATAAAATGGCCAGGAGTCGCAACACTATTAGCTAAAAATGGCACTACGCTCATCGTTGACTCTGACTCTGATGAAATTGACCCACAATTATTAAACCTGTATATATTGAGCGAAGCCTTGGGCTTAATTCTTTATCAAAGAGGTTTATTTCTCATTCATGCAAGTGCAGTAAAAATAGGCGAACAGGTTGTCATTTTTGCTGGGTGTCCTGGTGCTGGTAAATCTACAACTGCTGCTGCTTTTGCTCAGTGTGGCTATACAGTTTTAGGCGATGATATGGTCGCCATCTCCTTGAATTCAACAGGTAAAGCGATGGTTTATCCTGCTTTTCCACAGATAAAAATCTGGCCTGCGACAGTCCAAGGACTGGGTTATAAGCAATCAAGTTTATCACCTTTGTTCTCAGGTTCAAGAAAACGTATCATTCAAAACAAAGAAAAATTTCCCGATAAAGCGTTTTCTCTTGCTCACATTTTTATTATCGAAGAAGGAGTAGAATTTAAGATTACTAAAATGTTAGGAACTGAAGCTTTTCTTGCACTTGCACGTTTCTTTCCATTACCAAGTGGACTTTTGGAAGGTGTAGCACTTGAGCAGCATTTTAAGCAGTGTATTCAATTAGCTAATCAATTTGATATTTGGAAGCTGGAGAATCCCAAAGATTTTAGGATGTTGAAAGATTTAATTACTTGGGTTGAAGAGAAGGTAGGAGAAGAGGTTACACTAATTTTCAGGTAAATTGGAATTCTAAACATAAAACATGGAGAACAAGATGCTAAAACTTTTCTATGAGCAACCAAGCCTTAAAAAATACGGAACTATGAAACTGTTGACATCATCTTCAAATGGAAGCCGTGGTGATGCTTTGGGAAATACTAATAACGTAGGAGGCTCACAAAATAACAACGCGGCTTCAGATAGAGATCGACCTATCCGAAGAGATAACAACAATTCGGGTTCTGATCCTGATGGATTTGGGAATACTACATCCAATAACAATGATAGCCTGGCAGATTAGTCACTCTACTAGTGGCATGGCAAGGCTAAAATGTTATATTAATAAAATCCGTATATAAGCGGTTTATTTCATCCAAATAACGCATCACTTTAGTCGTACCACGCCACTACTATCGATTATAAATAGCCTCTGACACACGAGAGTTAACTAATAATTTGTTGTTCTCAGTAAATAAAGATGAATATAAACCACAAATTTACCAGTTTAATTTCTCCCAATACCATCGAAGAGTTCTTTCAAACTTATTACGAGAAACAGTACTTTTACATACCCAGAACCCAACCAGATTACTATGATGCTATTCTTAATGCGGATGACATTGACTTATTCTTCCAAAATAAAAACATACCAAGCTCTCATCTTCGAGTAGTTAATAACGGTGATGAAATAGCAGCTTATAAATGGTCACATAGAAACTCATCTATTGTTAACAACGACACGCTGTTCAGTTTATTTAATCAAGGAAACACTTTAATTATTAATGGTGGCGATCGCTCAATTCTCAAATTAATTAACTACTGTAGCGATCTAGAACACGAACTGAAAATTAGATTACAATTCAACATTTATATTACACCACATAATGCCCAGGGTTTTGAGCCTCACTACGACGATCACGATGTTTTTATTTTACAAACTACAGGAACGAAAATTTGGCGTTTATACAACACACCTGTAGAACTGCCTTCACAAAAGTTACCTCATCACAAGTACAAAGATAAATATGAATTAGGTAAACCAACATTTGAAGTAGAACTCAAGCCAGGAGACTTATTATATATACCTAGAGGCTTGGTACATGACGCATCGACAACAAATACTGCTTCAGTTCATATTACATTAGGTTTACATCCTAATTATTGGTTTGAACTTTTGCAAGAACTTGCTAACTTAGCTGAAGAAAAGCCTGAATTTAGAAAAGCTATACCAAATGCCTTAACAGGTGAATATCGCCAGCAGCAGTTTAAAGAAGAGTTTTACAAGCTCGTTCAGGGTTTAATGAATGATTTGAATGTTGATGAGCTACGGTCAATAAAATTTGACCAGTATATGTCTAGTAAACGCTCAGAAGATCAAAATCGCTTTAAAGACTCCATTCAAATTAATCAGCTAAATTTGAATTCAATCCTGTCTAGACGAGAAAATATTCTCTTCAAGATTGATAACGATAACGAAAAAGTATACTTCAAATTTTACGATAAAAAATTAGAATTTCCTTTGTTCGTCTCACACTCGATTAAGACATTGTTGCAATCACAATCCTTCGCTGTCAAAGATATAGGTGGCTTAATCACTGACGAAGGCAGAATTGACTTAGCAACAAAATTCATTCAAGAAGGATTTCTGACAATCGATCGCCTCAATGCTGAAAATTAAGCGTGCTATATTTTTTGTCTGGCAAAGTGCGCCAGGATTAACTGTTGCAAAAAGTACGCTGATTCTTTTGCAGGGTATACTACCCCTAGCATCGCTTTATCTTACCAAGTTAGTGGTAGATGCAGTTTCTAACAGCCTCACTACTGCTAGTCAGCAAGTAGCCTTTGGTCAGGTAATGCTACTGCTTGCCTGTGTTGGTGCTGTGACTCTAATCACGTCCCTGTGCGATTCATCTGCTAATCTCATTAGCACCCTCCAAGCGCAGCGAGTGACAGACTACATGGAAAGCATTCTCCATGCCAAATCGATTGAGGTGGACTTAGAATACTACGAGGATGCAGAGTACTACGATAAGCTGCAACGGGCGCAAAGAGAAGCGCCAGAGCGACCCACCCAAATTGTGAATCAGTTGAGCCAGATTGCTCAAAACAGCATTTCTCTGATAGCAGTGGTGGGTTTGCTGCTTTCATACCATTGGGGAATTGCTGGAGTTTTGTTCGTCATCGCTATCCCTTCTATATTTGTGCGGTTAAAATACGCCAAGGTCATGTACCAATGGGAGCGAGAACGCACACCAATCAGGCGACGTGCTGGCTACTACAGTGCGCTGCTCACCAGCGATAGAACCGCTAAAGAAATTCGTTTGTTTAATTTAGGTTTACTCTTTAGTAGGCGGTTTCACCAGTTGCGATCGCAGTTATATAAAGAAAGCTTTACTATTGCCAAGCATAGGTCTATTGCTAACTTAACTGCTCAAGCGATCGCAGGCATAGTGATGTTTGCTGCCTATGGTTTTATTATTTATCAAACTGTCAAGGGAACTCTTACTATCGGAGATTTAGCTCTCTATCACCAAGCATTTAAGCAGGGAAAAAGTGCCTTTGAGGGAATATTAGGGGGGGTTTCCAATCTCTATGAACAGAACTTGTTTCTCACGTACCTCTACGAGTTCCTTGATCTCAAACCCAAGGTAATCGAACCCTTACATCCCAAACCAATTCCCCAACCCATCCAAAAGGGGATTGTGTTTAACCATGTCAGTTTCCAATACGCTACCACCACACGCAAAGCACTTAAAGATATTTGCCTGACCATCCAACCAGGAGAAGTGATTGCTTTAGTGGGAGAAAATGGTTCGGGCAAAACTACTCTCATTAAACTTCTGTGTCGCCTCTACGACCCTACTGGGGGTAGTATCACTGTTGATGGTATTGACTTGCGCGAATTTGCGATCGCTGATTTGAGACGAGAAATCAGCGTTATTTTCCAAGACTATTTCAAATATCATCTTACAGCCCAGGAAAACATTTGGTTAGGCAATGTTGACTTACCTTTAGATGATGAAAACATTTCTCAAGCTGCTTACCGCTCCGCTGCCCATGAAGTCATTATTAAATTACCTCAAGGTTATAACACCATGCTGGGCAAGTTATTTGACCAAGGGGAAGAACTCAGTATTGGTCAGTGGCAGAAAATCGCCCTAGCACGGGCATTTCTGCGAAATTCTCAAATAATTATCTTGGATGAACCTACCAGTGCAATAGATCCCAAAGCTGAAGAAGAGGTATTCCAAAAATTTCGCCTACTCATCAAAAATCAAGCTGCTATCCTAATTAGCCATCGTTTATCAACTGTCAAAATGGCCGACCGCATTTTCGTGATGGAACGTGGGCAAATAGTCGAAAGCGGCACTCATGAGGAACTGATACATTTGAGAGGAACTTACGCACATTTATTTGAAACTCAAGCTCATCATTATCGAGCTTGAGTTTTGTGGAGAATGAAAGAGAACTTTAGAAATTAAGCTACTTGTACTGCAAGTTGGATTTGTTGTTGCCAGCGCTTGAGTAAATCTATCGTTTTCTCGTAGGCAACTTTTTGGTTCTGGTGTTCAAAGTACTCAGATGCCTTGTTTAAATCAGCGATCGCTCTTTGATGATATCCTAAATTATACCGAGCTATGCCTCGATTAAGATAAGCTTGAGCATTACTAGGATCTAGCCTAATAACTTCAGAAAAGTTACTTACAGCACCTGTGTTGTCTCCATTACGACCACACACACAACCAAGGTTAAAATAAGCTCTGTAATCGTTAGCGTTGAAACGAATCGCTAAATCAAAGTCGTGTATTGCTGCTGCTAAATTATGCAATTGAAAATGAGCTAAACCTCTATCATTGTAAATATCTGCCAAGAATACATATGGTAGTTGCGGAATTTGCGTTAATGCCAGATTAAAATCAGTAATTGCCGAGATGTGATCACCTAGAGCGTTATGAGCTACACCCCGATTATAGTAGGCGCGAAAATCATGAGGTTTGTGAGCGATCGCTTGATCATCATCGTCAATCGCACTAGTATAATTACCTTGTCTGTAATGTGCTAACCCTCGGTTGAGATAAGCTTCAACATGATGTGGTGCAGAATTTATTGCTTGAGTGCAATCAGCGATCGCTTGATGGTAATCTTGTAAATAAAGATAAGCAAGACAGCGATCACTGTAAGCAGCAACAATTTTTTCTTGCTGTTGAATTGCTTGGTTGAAGTAAACTATGGCTTCCTCATAGTTACCTTGCTGCATCTGCACTACACCTAAATTGAAAGCATCACTCGCTATATTTTGTGCAATCAATGTAGGTGATGCAGGCAAAAACTGAGTAGCAAAAGTCAGAGGAAACACAACCAGCAAGCTAAATAAAAATCGCCAAAAATTAGTCATAAGTATTAGCGACAATTTCGGCAAAAATTAGGATTTGCGGGACAATTAGCCCCGCAGTTTGTAGGAATATATACTAATCTACTTCCAGTCTTTTTCTGCTTGTCCTAGTACGTAAGCCGCTACATCTTCAATTTGAGCAGCTGTTAAACGTCCTTTGAAAGCAGGCATGGCATTTTTACCATTTGTCACTTGAGCAATAATGGCTTCTGCTGAGTTCATGCCATACTTTTCTAGAGCATCTTTTTTCAAGTTCTTGTTAGCTTGAACTAAATTTTTCCCACCTGCATGACAAGCAGCACAACTAGCACTAAATACTTTAGCTCCATCGGCGGTGTCTGCTGCTAAAACTGGTGTGCTGAAGGCAAATGTGAAGATAGCAATGCCTAACAGCATAACTGAAATAATTTTCTTCATGGAGTGTTCTCTCTGAAACCAAAGTGAATTTCGGATGATATCATTCATAATTGTCAGTTGATTAAATCATCTTAGTCAAAAGACAAGCTGTAAAACTTCGCTGCAATGCTTTTGAACAGCCATGTCTAACCTTTTTCTATCACTCTGAAGAGAGAAAAATAAATGTATAGCGGGAGGCAGAAGGCAGGAGGTAAAAGTATTACTCTTCCTATCTTTCACACTTTTAAAATGTCGTAACAGATCTGGCTACGGCTGTAAATTGGGTTGGACAAAGTGAAACCCAAAAATACCAAGGTCTTTGAATGTTAGATTTTTAAGATATTTAACTTTTAGCTGCCAAATTTGTCAATGCTTCTTCTGTAACGCGACAAATTCGCCAATCATCTAAAATGGTGGCTCCCATGCTACGATAAAATGCTTGTGCTGGCTCGTTCCAATCGAGGACACTCCACTCTAAGCGTCCGCAATTTCGCTCTACAGCAATTTGTGCTAGTTTAATCAACAGTGCTTTCCCAATACCTTGTCGGCGATACTCTGGTAAAACAAACAAGTCTTCAAGATAAATTCCTGGCTTGGTAAGAAAGGTAGAATAGTTATGCAAAAATAAGGCAAAGCCCACAGCCTGACCTTGATATTCTGCTAAGATTGCTTCGATATATTTTGGCGAACCAAATAGATGCTCTCTGAGTGCCGATACATTTCCTGTGACGGCATGAGATAATTTCTCGTACTCAGCTAACTCTTTAATTAATTGAAATAGTACGTTGCTATCAGCTGGTTCAGCAAAACGCAAAATTAAATTGGTCATTGGTCAGTGGTCAATAGTCATTTGTCAATTGTCCATAGTCTATGGTTAATGGACAGGAGTCAATAGTTTTTTGACTTTTGACTTTTGACTTAAATTAACCAACCCTTTAAACGTTTGGCGATGTGAGGACGACGCAATTTTCGCATGGCTTTGCTTTGAATTTGGCGCACTCGTTCACGCGATAAGTTAAACATATTGCCAACTTCTTCTAGAGTGCAGGGTTCACTAGTTGTGAGTCCATAGCGTAAAGATATTACGTCTTTTTCCCGTGGAGTTAGTACGTCACCCAAGACTTCCCAAATTTCCTGACGCATCATGTTTTCATTCATTTTTGCTTCTGGAGAGAGGTTATCTTCGTCTTCTAATAAGTCCATCAATTCTGTATCTTCTTCTTTACCAACACGGTGGTTGAGGGAGAGTGCTTGACGACGTAATTGTTGTAGTTGGCGTAGTTGTTGGACGGTCATTTCCAAAGAAGCGGCCATTTCTGCCTCTGTGGGGTTGCGACCGAGTTTTTGTTTAAGTTCGCGTTGGGCTTTTTTGAGTTTGTTAAGTTTTTCTACGATATGTATTGGTAAGCGAATTGTCCGGGCATCGTTAGCGATCGCTCGCGTAATCGCTTGTCTAATCCACCAGTAAGCATAAGTGGAAAACTTATATCCTTTATCGGGATCAAATTTTTCTGTGGCGCGATTTAATCCCATCGCCCCTTCTTGAATTAAATCTAGAAAAGGCACTCCGCGATTTAAATATCGCTTGGCAATTGATACGACTAATCGAAGGTTCGAGCGAATCATTTTACGTTTAGCGACTCGACCTTGATACAAGCGGTTTTCTAGCTGCTTTTCAGTCATATCTAACTGGGCAGCTACTTGGACTTTCGTCGGTTGCTGTCCTAGTTCGGCTTGCAAGGCGGCTTGGATTTCCTGGACTTCTTCTAAAAATCGGACTCGCCGCGCTAATTCTACTTCTTCATCTGGTTTCAGCAGCGGATAACGTGCCATCTCTTTAAAAAACGCACCTACAGCATCATCATGCTCGGTTTTGTTATATCCTGAAGGTCGAGCTGCCGCCATCTCATCCCCATCACGTTCTTCTGGTTCGAGACTTTCTGCAATTGGGGGTTCTTCTTCTACCAATAATTCTAAACTTTCGAGTAGTTGCTCTTCTGTATCGGCAGCGTTTTCCAATATTTCCATTGTTCCCAATTCAGCAATATTCATAGTTTCCTTTAAGGATGGTTGCTTGGTTTGGTACATAATTCCTTGACAGCTACTCGCTTACTGCTTGGTAGTTTCCCCTTAGAAACAAATGCACCCTCTCTATAGCAAAGTACAAGTTTCTACTAATTACTTAACAAAACCAAAATTCTTTTCTAGCTGTCATTTTTTGGTTCTTGCTAGATAGAACCTCTTGCAATTACTGGTTATTGCACCTAAAAAATTATTGTCTCAGGTTCTAACAGATATATTCCTTATTTTTTTATTAATCCCTAAATCTGTCAAACGCCCTCAACCATTCTCACCCTTCACAAATGTACAAGAAATCCAGTAATTCTTCCTATTCCTTAAAAAATCTGTATTTTTATAAAATTTTTAAGCTTTAGGAGTGGTGATTAATGTCTAAATTTAATGTCTTGATTCTGTATTATTTGAATTTCATAAAACTTTCTAAACGTCACAATTTCAGTAACTTAATTTTCTGAAATAATTTATTTGTATAAAAGCATCTCATATATACAAACAATTGAATATCTATCAATGGGCGGAAAAAGGCTACGCCATATTTAGTAAATGGACAAATGATTTCATAAATACTTAGGGATATAGTTTTGTTTTTCTCGTAGGTGGACTTTAAATATTTATTGCACGTATGGCTAAGTTTGATTTGTCTAGTAGGTTACATAACAGGAAACTTATCAAGTATCATGAGGGATAAAAGTATTGCGAAATACACTTTACCTTGTAGGGAGAAAAAAGTTAAATTTTTTAGAGCTAAGAGAAGGGATGATCAATTCCTGTCAATAAAAAACAAAAAATATGTATATTAATGACTTAAATTTACAAAATTTAGTAGTGGCAGAGCCAGGGGAGTCATACCAAGCCCAAAATTTGGGTGATCGCTACATTGAAGTATTAGTAGACTGTCCAGGTGCAACAGAAACAGAAGCCAAGCTATATCCGTATCGATTACCTCCTGAGTTAGAAGTAAAACCAGGAGATATTCTGAGTGTCCCACTTCGCACTCAACAGGTAGGGGGGATAGCAATTCGCCTTTTGGCAGAACCTCCAAGTAATCTAGCACCTGAAAAAATCAGAGATGTAGAAGATGTCATCCAAAAAGATTTTTTTCGAGATAGCTATTGGAAATTACTAGAACTAGTTTCAGGATATTACTACACATCTTTAATTCAAGTAATCCGCGTTGCTTTACCGCCTGGGTTGCTAGGTCGTTCGCAACACCGCATTCGTCTTAAACGAGAAAGCATTCCCAATGGTGCAGGAGAATTTCTTCGTTCCATAGCAGCCAGACAAATACTAGAGATTTTGCAATCTCAAGCAGATGGAGATTATAGTTTTAAATTTCTCAAACGCCAAGTCAAAGGATTTAATCGAGGAAAAGAACAATTACTTGCTCGTGGTTGGGCAGAAACTTATGTAGAATTACCGAAAAGCTCTCGCCCTCAGACCAAGCTAGTAGTTACATTAGTTAATGACGGGTTGCACGTAAACTTGAATATACGGCAACGAGAAATTCTGAAAATTTTACGTGATTGTGGTGGCGAGTTGTGGCTGAGTGAATTTCTTCAAATATGTAAAACAACTACCTCTACACTGAGAGGATTGGAGCAGAAAGGTTGTGTTGTTCTAGAAGAACGAGAAATTTTACGCAAAGAACAAGGGCCAACATTAACCCAAGACCAAGCAAAATCCTTAAATGCAGCCCAAGCCAACGCCTTAGCAACTATAAATGCCATTAATGGATTTGCTCAAGTCTTGTTACACGGCATAACAGGTTCCGGTAAGACAGAAGTATATTTACAAGCGATCGCACCACTACTCAATCAAGGTAAATCAGCCTTAGTCTTAGTCCCCGAAATTGGACTCACACCCCAACTCACCGACAGATTCCGCGCCCGCTTTGGAAACAGAGTCGCCGTTTATCACAGCGCCCTTTCCGAAGGCGAACGTTACGACACTTGGCGACAAATGCTGACTGGCGAACCTCAAGTTGTCATCGGGACGCGCAGTGCAATTTTTGCACCCTTACCCAAACTTGGTTTAATTATCTTAGACGAAGAACACGACAGTAGTTTCAAACAAGATTCTCCCATCCCCACCTACCACGCCCGCACCGTCGCCCAGTGGCGTGCCAAGTTAGAAAATTGTCCTCTAGTTTTAGGTTCTGCGACTCCGTCGTTAGAGAGTTGGGTGAGTGTGGGGAATGAGGAGGACAGGGGTGCAAGGGTGCAGGGGCGCAGGGGAGAAAATTTACTGCCAATTTCTCCTATACCCTCATACCCTCACACCCTCACACCCTCACACCCCACTCACTACCTCTCCCTTCCCGAACGCATCAACTCGCGCCCATTACCACCAGTGGAGGTGGTAGATATGCGACTGGAATTACAGCAGGGGAATCGGTCAATATTTAGTCGCAGTTTGCAAGAAGCTTTAGGGCAACTGCAAGAAAAAAGACAACAGGGAATTTTATTTATTCATCGCCGGGGACATAGTACCTTTGTGTCTTGCCGCAGTTGTGGCTATGTCCTGGAGTGTCCTTACTGTGATGTGTCTTTAGCGTATCACCATACAGAAGCAGGAGCGCCGCAATTATTGCGGTGTCATTACTGTAATTATGGGCGATCGCATCCCCAATACTGCCCCGATTGCAGTTCGCCTTACTTAAAGTTCTTTGGTAGTGGCACACAACGCGTCACTCAGGAATTAGCCAAACAGTTTCCCCAATTGCGTTGCATCCGTTTTGATAGCGATACCACCCGCAACAAAGGCGCACACCGTACCTTATTGACTCAGTTTGCTAACGGCGAAGCAGATTTATTAGTGGGGACGCAAATGCTAACCAAAGGTTTAGATTTACCACAGGTAACACTAGTGGGAGTTGTCGCTGCTGATGGACTGCTGCATTTATCAGATTACCGCGCCAGCGAACGGGCATTTCAAACTCTCACCCAAGTAGCCGGACGCGCAGGTAGAGGCGACGATGCCGGGAGAGTCATAGTGCAAACTTACACGCCAGAACATCCTGTAATTGAAGCAGTCAGCGCCCACGATTATCAGTCTTTTTGCCAAGCCGAATTAGAACAACGACAAGCCTTAGATTATCCTCCCTACGGTAGATTAATTTTATTGCGTCTTAGCAGCCTTGACCCAATACAAGTGCAGAATACCGCGCAAATCATTGCTACAAATTTGAGTAGTCAAGCAGGATTTGAAATCCTCGGCCCCGCACCAGCGGGTGTAATGCGGGTAGCAAATCGTTACCGTTGGCAAATCTTGCTGAAATTTAATGCTGATAAATTACCACAGTTACCCAATTGGGAGGAAGTCAGAGAGTTATGTTGTGATAATGTTAGCTTGACTATAGATGTCGATCCAGTGAATATATTATGAAATTGGGGTAGTAGTGAGTTGAATTATGGTGAAAAAAGTAGCGATCGTTGGTGCTGGCCCTAGCGGAGTTCTACTAACTCACTACTTGTTGCGCCGTCAGGAAAAATATCAAATAGATATTTTCGATTTTCGTAGCGATCCGCGAACTGCCTCATTTTCTAAGTCTCGCACCTTTCCTATCGTTCTCAGTCAAAGAGGGATAAATGCTTTACGGCAAATTGAAGGACTGGAGGAAGCTGTTAAAGCCATCAGCTTAAAAACCAACGGAGCAGTGCTACACGAAAATAATGCTAAAACGCGGGTAATTAATCGAAAGTATCAAACGTGGAGTCTTGACCGCACCAACTTGGTGATTAAATTGTTAGAACAGTTGACCACAAAAGGCGATCGCAATCAACTCAATATTCACTTCAACCATCAATGTATACAAGTAGATTGTGCCGCCAAGCAGGTAAAGTTCAAAAAAGTTGATTCCGAAGCCGAGATAACGGTTGATTATGACCTATTAGTAGGTGCAGATGGGGCGCGTTCAGTAGTAAGAGAAAGTCTTCTCAAGACAGACAACTTTAAGTGCAAACAAAATTACGTCCCTAACGACTATAAATCTATTTTTTTACCACCTTTAAATCCAAAATTAGGCATCAACTGGCAACAAGGTAAAGTTCACTCTTGGCGAATAGATAACAGTACAACTGTTTTATTGGTATATCAAATGGACAGCAGTATGAGTGGTGTTGTGCTGTTTCCTCACCAGGATAAAACAATTGCCGAACTAGCTACACAACAAGAAGTATTGAGCTATTTTCGGCAATATTTCCCAGAGATTGGGCAGATCATGCCATCATCAGAAGCCGAAGATTTTGCGAGTAGATCAGTATCTAGAGTATTAACAGTACGCTGTAACCGCTACCATTATGGTGATAGTGTAGTGCTGATTGGAGATGCGGCTCATGCTGTCTCACCTTCTCTTGGTCAAGGCTGTAATGCGGCGTTGGAAGATGCAGTTATTTTTAATCAAATTTTGGATAAATATTCTGATAATTTAGCTGTCGCTGTGGAACAATTTACTATTCAACGTCAAGCAGATGGCATTGCTTTGGTGGAATTAAGTGATTATGGTCTTCCCTCCTCGAAAAAGCTATTTTTTGAGTTGTTATTGAGGAATAGTCTGAGTAAATATTTGCATCCAATATTACCTAAATTCTTCTTACCCTCGTTATTTGAACTTGTTGCTGAAGGTAAACTTTCTTACTCGGAAATTTTCAATTTATATCAAGATTGGGTTGATAAAGTAAAAAAATCAAATCAAGAAATTTTATCACAATAATTTTTTGTAATTAACCATGTTAGGCGGGTAAGATATCCATCCTATAGAAAAACAATGTGTAAAATGATACTTTTGCTTTAAACTTGTATATTATTAAATTCCTATTAAATTAGTGCAATTACATAAATAGATCTAAATCACCAACTGATAAGTAACTAATATTTAATTTTAACTACTCTTGACAGAAACTTTAAAAAGTCACTAAAAAATTGTAGTGAATGAACAGAGTAAATCAAGATAGATGTATTGAGACTAAATAAAATATTGCCAAATTGCTCACAATCTAATTACCAAATAGTTCACTCTTATAGCAGAATTCAGGAGTCAGAATTCAGAATTCAGAAGTAAAACACTCTATATCTCCACCTTGAGACACAAGTTTTGTACTTATGGTGGAAATCCGCAATATATCTAAAATAATTAGCTTTCTCCTTCTTAAGTTAAATTGAGCGCAAAATAAATGGGACAAGGTTTTTTACAAATCGGCTTGACGTTGTGTATCGTCATAGCGATCGCCCCAATTTTGGGAAGATATATAGCGCGTGTGTTCATGGGACAAAGAACGTTGCTTGATCCCTTAATGAACCCGATAGAACGCAGCATTTATCTGGTAGCAGGTGTTAACAGAAAAGATGATATGACAGCCTGGCAGTATATCCGGGCAATACTGTTCAGCAACATTGTCATGGGTATTTTAGTTTTCGGGTTGATATATTATCAAAGATTTTTACCTTGGAATCCCAATGGCTTTGCTGCACCACGGTGGGATACATTGCTACACACTGTGATTTCCTTCGTCACCAATACCGACCAGCAACACTATACCCCAGAGACAACCCTGAGTTACTTCAGCCAAGTAGCCGCTTTAGGCTTTTTGATGTTTACTTCTGCTGGTACGGGTTTGGCGGTGGGGATCGCGTTTATTCGGGGATTAACTAGTAAAAAGTTGGGTAACTTTTATGTTGACCTTATTCGTGGCATTACTAGGATATTACTGCCAATTTCCGTAATTGGTGCGATCGCCCTCGTTGTATTAGGCGTACCACAAACAATCGACAAACCATTGGTAGTAGAAACCATAGAGGGAAGCACACAATATATTGCCAGAGGCCCCGTAGCTTCCTTTGAGATGATTAAAATGCTGGGTGAGAACGGCGGTGGTTTCTTTGTAGCGAATTCTGCCCATCCCTTTGAAAATCCGAATGGTGCGTCTAACTTAATCGAACTCATTGCGATGATGGCTATTCCCGCAGCCATGATATTTACCTATGGGATGTTTGCCAAAAACATCAAACAAGCTTGGCTACTGTTTTGGATGGTGTTTACAGCTTTCGTAATTCTTGTTTGGGTGACAGTCAGTGGAGAACTGCAAGGAAATCCCCTCGTCAACGGCACACTGGGAGTAGAACTGCCGAACTTAGAAGGTAAAGAAGTCAGATTTGGGGCGGTAGGAACAGCACTGTGGGCAGTTACTACCACAGCCACAATGACTGGTGCTGTGAATGGAATGCACGATTCTTTAATGCCCCAAGGATTATTTGCTACATTATTTAACTTATTTGTGCAGATTATCTGGGGAGGGCAAGGTACAGGTACAGCTTACTTGCTGATTTACTTAATTCTCACCGTGTTCTTAACTGGGTTGATGGTGGGACGCACACCAGAATTTTTAGGACGCAAAATCGAAAAACGCGAAATTGTCCTCGCCAGTGTTGTGTTGTTGATTCACCCCATCGTGATTTTAATTCCCAGTGCGATCGCCTTAGCTTATCCCTTCTCGCTTTCAGGAATTACTAACCCAGGCTTTCACGGCATTTCCCAAGTAGTTTATGAATATGCTTCAGCCGCAGCTAATAACGGTTCCGGTTTAGAGAAACTAGCTGATAATACCCTGTGGTGGAATTTAAGCACAGGTTTCAGCATCTTTGGTGGGCGCTACATCCCAATTATTGCCATCTTGCTGTTGGCTGATAGTATGTCGCGCAAACCAATCACACCAGAAACACCGGGAACACTCAAAACCGATTCATTACTATTCACCACAGTTACAGCTGGCATAGTGCTGATTTTAGGGGTATTGACATTTTTTCCCGTTTTAGCCCTAGGCCCCATTGCCGAAGGATTTAAACTAACATCTGGTAGTTAAGTACAGACGCGATTAATCGCGTCTGTACAAGAGTACTGCCTCTTGCCCCCTGCCTGGTTGGTGAGCTTGTCCTGAGCATAGCCGAAGGGCGAAGCCGAACCACTGCCTCCTGTCCCCTGCCCCCTGCTTATATGAATCCAGTTGCACCTACCCCTAAGTCTAAAAAATCGCGTCCGAGCGATCGTCGTCAAGCCCGTAAACAAGCCAGAATAAATACTAAAGGAATTTATATCAGAGCAATCAGAGATGCTTTTATTAAGCTGAATCCCAAAGCTGCTATCAAAAATCCCGTAATGTTTTTGGTATGGATAGGCACACTTATTACCTTCGCCGTCACGATTGATCCCAACTTATTTGGCCCTACCCAACAGCGAAACCCCCAACTATTCAACGGCATACTCACCGGGATTTTGTTTTTTACTGTCTGGTTTGCTAACTTTGCCGAAGCCGTAGCCGAAGGACGCGGTAAAGCCCAAGCCGATGCACTGCGATCGACCAAATCAGAGACAACAGCCAAAAAACTCGCCCCCGATGGCTCAATTACCGAAGTTCCTTCCACCACCCTCAAACAAGGAGACAATATATATGTTATTGCTGGCGATACCATTCCCGCTGATGGCGAAGTCATCATGGGTGTCGCTTCGGTGGATGAATCAGCAATTACTGGCGAATCTGCACCAGTTCTTAAAGAGTCGGGTTCCGATGTAGCGAGTTCTGTTACAGGTGGAACACGGATCATCTCTGACGAATTAATCATTCGCGTCACAGCTGATCCCGGCAAAGGCTTTATTGATCGAATGATTGCTTTAGTAGAAGGGGCAGAACGCAGCAAAACCCCTAACGAAATCGCATTAACAGTATTATTGGCAGTATTAAGTTTAGTATTTTTGTTTGTTGTCGCTACTCTGCCAGCTTTCGCCTACTACGTTCAAAGTCCTATTAGCATACCAGTTTTAGTTGCGTTATTAGTGGCATTGATCCCTACAACCATTGGTGGCTTACTCAGTGCGATTGGGATTGCAGGTATGGATAGAGTCGCCCAATATAACGTCATTGCCACTTCTGGACGAGCCGTGGAAGCGTGTGGCGATGTCAACACCCTAGTTTTAGATAAAACTGGCACAATTACCCTTGGCAACCGTTTAGCAGAAGAATTCATTCCAATCAACGGTCATTCTATGCAGGAAGTGGCTTACATTTCCTTGATAGCCAGCATATTTGACGATACACCAGAAGGAAAATCCATTGTTCGACTCGCAGAAAGATTAGGCGCACGCCTGGATTTTGATCCCAATCATGCCGAAGCTGTAGAATTTTCTGCTAAAACTCGCATGAGTGGCACGAACTTAAGCAATGGTAGAGAAGTTCGTAAAGGTGCAGTCGGAGCGATTCAAGGATTTGTCCGTTCCCGCAATGGCCAAGATACCCCAGAACTAGATGCTGCATACCAGCGAGTTTCCCAACAAGGAGGTACACCTCTAGCAGTTTGCTTAGATCAAGAAATTTATGGTGTCATCTATCTCAAAGATATTGTCAAACCCGGAATTCGTGAGCGTTTCGCCCAGCTACGCCGTATGGGTGTGCGTACTGTTATGCTCACAGGCGATAACCACATTACTGCATCTGTAATTGCTCAAGAAGCCGGCGTGGATGATTTTATTGCCGAAGCCACACCAGAAGATAAAATCAGCGTTATTCAACGAGAGCAGGCTGAAGGCAAACTGGTAGCTATGACAGGCGACGGAACTAACGATGCTCCTGCATTAGCACAGGCGAATGTTGGTGTCGCTATGAATACAGGTACTCAAGCTGCTAAAGAAGCTGCCAACATGGTAGATTTAGACTCTGATCCCACCAAACTCATCGATATTGTCAGTATTGGTAAACAACTGCTGATTACTCGTGGGGCATTAACAACATTTTCTATTGCTAATGATATTGCTAAGTATTTTGCAATTATTCCGGTAATTTTTGCAGCAGCTAACCTGCAAAGTCTCAATATTATGAATTTGACTAGCACAAATTCGGCTGTGTTATCAGCTTTAATTTACAATGCTTTAATTATTCCCGCTTTAATTCCTTTGGCTTTGAAAGGTGTGCAATTTAGACCCCTAACAGCTAATCAATTGCTACAACGCAATATTTTAATTTATGGCTTAGGTGGGCTGATTGCACCATTTATTGCTATTAAACTAATAGATTTGTTGATTACAGCCGTAGGGTTGGCTTAAAAAGGTAAAAGTAAAAAGGCAAAAGGTAAAAGAATAAAATTTTGATTTTTACTCTGGTAGAAGGGGAAATGAAAAGAAAAGTATGAATAGAAAGCAGATGAGTTTAATGCAGGTGATCGCCTATATTTGGTCACAATGGCGTAAACAAAAACTGGCGATCGTAATTTTTATGGCAATGTGCCTAAATTTAGTTATTTCTCGTGTAGTTTATGCGGCTAATAGCACATTGCAAATTCAATTTACTTGGGCGTATGGCGTTTTATGTGCAGTAATAATAGCACTAATCATTTACTTATTTGTTGTTGTGTTTCAACCAGAACGCTTCTAAAAAATTGAGTGATGTATGCTAGACTTTGCCTTTCTCTAGTCTCTAGCCTCTAGTCTCTAACCCCTATCTTTAAGCTAGAAATTGTTTATGGTAATTATTCGAGAAACTCTCAAAGCAATTCGTATAACTTTGATACTGTGGTTGCTAACAGCACTTATTTATCCTTTAGCAATTCTGGTCATCGGTCAAGGTTTATTCCCTTTTCAAGCTAATGGCAGCATCATGGTAAATATAAATGACAAGCCTTTTGGCTCGGCTTTGATTGGTCAAATATTCACCGACGATCGCTATTTTCAAGGTCGTCCTAGTACAGTACGATATAGCCAAGGCAGAAAAGCTAAACCTACTGGTATATCTGGAGCTAGTAATCTCGCTCCTAGTAATCCAGAGTTACTCAACCGTGTTATCGAGCAAGCAAATCAATACCAAGAACAAAGTATTCAACCAGTTGAAGATTTAATTTATACCTCCGGCTCAGGTATAGATCCACATATTTCTTTGAAAGCAGCCAGACAGCAACTACCACGGGTAGCTAATGCGCGTGGTATCAAAGAAGATGACATCTTACCTTTACTGAATAAGTATACTGATGGCAGATTTTTATGGATTTTCGGCGAACCAGGAGTCAATTTTCTGCGCTTGAATTATGCACTAGACTTGCAAGATATCAATCGTAAGCTCAATCAGTGAAAAGAAGTGCAAAGTAGATTTTTTGGATGTAAATATCTACAAAGTTTTTTGACTGATAGCGATCGCTCTATCGAAACCAGTAAATTCTCCGCCTAACTCAAAATTATACCAAACAGAGCAGAAAGCACCAAATTCAAATCGCTAGGAACAGCGTATGTGTTGATATCTTTATGAACTATTTTTTCTTGGCGCTGAAAAATGCCAAATTTCCAGGTATCTCCTGTTGTCACAGTACCATAAAGCATTGGAACTGTTGAATCAGTCCATTGATCAAGAGCAATCAATTCTACCGCTAACTGGGTAAAACCTCTTGCTAAATCTGCATTTTTAGCTTCAATCACTAATAAATTTTGTTCAGTAGGAATAAAATAATCAAAACTGCCTTTGAGCCAATTATTGACTCGCACAGGATATTCAATTTTGAGCGGTACTTGGATGAATTTACAAACCGTCTTGAGAATCGGAAAGATCAGTGCTTCACGTCTAGCTATTTCGGAAACAGGATCTACTAAAGTAAGATTTTCTTGCAGTTCTGTTCTCAGTGGTTGTGGATCGATTGGCAATTGCTGTGGAAGTTGGAGTGAACTATTTTTGAGAGTAACACCAAATTCTGCTAAGATATCGGCGCTATCGTATGCTAATTCGGCATACTTGCTGAAAGTATAGCTCTCGGATGGATCGAGAATTCTGGCTTTACTCATGAGTTAGGCGATCGCCTACGCCAATTAATAGATGATTTTAACAACAATTGTACTTCTTTACACAAGGCTTTAGCCAGGCGTAAGATTTGATTGCGTCAGCGATCGCCCCATCACAAAGATAAAATAGTTTCATTTTTCCAAACTGCACTGTGAAACTTATATTTAAAATTTTATTAATCCTCAATCACCTAACTCATGTTAGAAAAAACTAATTACGGTGCAGCTATTAACTCCTCAATTCATCCAGTCCGCCGAGGCAAACATAAAATCTTTATTGGTATGGCTCCGGGTGTGGGTAAAACCTACCGGATGTTAGAAGAAGGAACTGCACTCAAACAAGAAGGAATTGATGTAGTTATTGGACTGTTAGAAACTCACGGACGTAAAGAGACAGCAGAAAAAGCAGCAGGGTTAGAAATTATCCCCCGAAAGGAAATTGCTAGAGGTGGGTTGACGCTAACGGAAATGGACACAGAGGCAATTTTACAGCGATGTCTACCGACAAGTAGCTATAGGTCTACGTCCCAACTAGTCTTAATCGATGAACTCGCCCATACTAATGTCTCTGGTTCCCCACGGGAAAAACGCTACCAAGATGTAGAGGTAATTTTAGCTGCGGGTATTGATGTTTACTCCACAATGAATGTGCAACATTTGGAAAGTCTCAATGATGTGGTAGCTAGAATTACTGGGGTAGTTGTTCGAGAACGGGTTCCAGACAGAATTTTAGAACAAGCTGACGAGGTGGTGGTAATAGATGTTACGCCAGAAACTCTGCAAGAGCGACTGTTAGAAGGGAAAATTTACACACAACCAAAAATTCAACAAGCTTTAGATAACTTTTTTCAGCGCCGTAACTTGATTGCTCTGCGAGAATTAGCTTTGCGAGAGGTAGCAGACAACATTGAAGAAATGGCGATCGCCTCTACTCCTCATGGACAATTTTGTAACATCCACGAGCGAGTTTTAGTCTGTGTATCTACTTATCCCAATTCATTACAATTGCTGCGTCGCGGTGCTAGACTTGCCAATTACATGAATGCGCCACTTTATGTTGTGTTTGTCGCCGATCCTGAGCGTTTTTTGAATAAGGAAGAGACTTTACACATTCACAACTGTGAAAAGCTGTGTCAAGAATTTACAGGTACTTTTATCCGCGTTACCAATAGTAATATAGCTCAAGCGATCGCCGAAGTTGCCGAGAAATACCGCATTACCCAGATAGTAATCGGAGAAAGTCAGCGATCTCGCTGGCAAATCCTCCTCAAAGGTTCGTTAACCCAAAAATTAGTGCGCTTATTAAAAAACATTGATATACATATTATTGCTAGTGACAAAACATCTTTAGCTAAAATCTGAACATTAGTAGAGACGTAGCAATGCTACGTCTCTTTAAAAAATAGTTATTATTAATCTTCTTACATCTCATGACAGTTGAGACTATCAGCATCAAGAACATCAAAGTTCAACAAAATATTATTTTACAAAATATTTTTAATTTAGCGTCTACTCAAAATCCAGACGCTGCTCAAATTCAACAACTAACCCATACTTTAACCAAAACAGTAGCAACAATTGAAAATATCTGTTCTAACCTGCAAATAACGCCAGCCAACCTAACTAATTCATCTCGCAAACTATATTCTTGGTTTAAGTTTCTCACTAATGAACAAAACCTACAACTTCACCTAATCAGCACTTACCGTGTGCGACAAATCACCCAACAAATCCTTTCAGCCCATGCTCAAGATGCAGTTGAAGTCATGATTGCGTTCACTAATTTAGCAGGATTGTACCAAGGTAAAAGGTCTAACAAAGTTATTTCTCTCAAGATTAATGAAGGTTTTATTAATGCATCAGAAAAAGTTTTTCAAGCATTAGTTTATTGTACTATTTTTGGCAAAAGTCAAGAAAGTACTAGACTCATTAGGTCATTTGCAAGTTCAGAAGAATATAGTTCTGTTCTTCTAGATTTGGATTTAATTGCTGAAGTAATTGCCGAAAATCCTCAAGGGAATTTTTATAATTTAAATGAATTGTTTGACAAACTCAACTATGAATACTTTGCTGCTAATCTTGTCAAACCAAGACTTGCATGGAGTCAAATCAAAACCTATCGTAAATTCGGTCACTATGAGCCAGCTAGAGATAGGGTAGTTATTAGTACAACTCTTGATAGTGCTAGTGTGCCAAAGTTTGTTGCTGAGTTTGTTTTATACCACGAATTACTACATAAACATCACGGCACAAAGTGGGTAAATGATAAAAGAATGGTTCACACCAGCCAGTTTCGCATTGATGAAAGGAAATTTAAGTTTTATGCAGAAGCTGACGGATGGTTAAAGAAGTTAACATATAATCAAAGCTTATAAAAAAAACTTTTAGCTCGAAAACCCCACCCCATCAATATTTCATACCGTTACTCCAAATTTACGTATGTTTGGGGTTTTTTATGGAGATTTTAGTAGTACAATTGTTCTAGTGATAGACACCTGAGCGATACTTTGCCAACGCGAAGTTTAAACAATACTAATACTATGATGACACCATTACAGGGTATAGTTGCAGCCCAAGTGAATTCTCAAACAATCAGCCAATCTAAGTTTGAGCAATCAACTGAACACAAAGCTAATCGCCCCAAGAGCGTTAAAGTCGAAAGTTTAGCTTTTCAACGGCTCACTGATGTCACTAAGGCAATTTTGCATCATGCCTTTTGGTTAGCAGAACAAAAAAAACAGCTTTCATTACAAGACTACAAAAAGCTACTTCTAGAACATGGTTGGCAAGGTGAAGAAAAGCGGTATCTAAAGATAGCAGCAGCATTTGAGAAGTTTTCACCGCAAGATATCGCCCAAGTTGAGCCAAGAACTATCTATCAGTTAGCAGAAAACAGCAAAAAGTACCAACAAGTTATCAATCGGCTACTAGACTTAAGCATTATTAATCAAGAAAGTGTCCGTACCTTAATTAAAAAGCAGCGTACACCCAAAACCGCTAGATATGAAAAACCCAGTATTTGGCGACGGACAAAAAATGGTGGGAGATACTGCCAAATTCCCCCAATTCATGAACCTTCAGAACAAACTGGTATTACCTTACAACGCATGATGGATGAAGAAGGATTGAGCGCCCAGCATATTGTGGCAGAAGCGATCGCATTACGACAAGCATATAAACAAGGGCAATTAGTCCGCACCGAAGATCAGAACTAAATTTTTCGAGATAATAGAGTTGTAATTGAAAGTAAATTCGACAGAGCTATAAAAATGACAAGAGGTAGAGGAGGCAGGTGTTTTGGGTAAATGTCATAGATGGTTTGACAATATTTGACGTGATTGCACACTCCGCGCAGTACTAAAGGCGATCGCTTTTGGGATAAAGTAAGCTTGTCATTAGGCGTGGTTAGAGCAACAATTAATAAATTGAAGATGCAAAAAACCTCAAATATAATACCCACAAGTTGGATTAGTGAATCTGCTACCGGATGTTGTGCAGATTCACTACTAATCGGCATTCATCTGCATTTCACCCTCTCTATTCCTTCTGGTTAATAGAAAACTACCTCAGTCGCTTTTAGTTTCTACACCTACTTACCAAATGTAGGTAAATATTTTACTGAAAATTTTAACTCTATTTTATCCTAACGCCAAGATGCCTTCCAAGCGAATCTTGTTTATCAGTAACGGCCACGGAGAGGACAACCACACCTCTCATGTGATTCAGACCCTGCGGCAATTGTGTCATTCTCTGGAGATGGCAGCAATGCCAATTGTGGGGGAAGGAAAAGCTTACCGCAGCTTGGACATTCCGATTATTGGCCCAACACAAACGATGCCCTCTGGAGGATTCTTCTACATGAAGCACCTCTATTTGTTCAAAGATTTTCAAGCGGGATTAATTGGGTTAACGTGGCGACAGTTACAAGCAGTGTTGCAGTCTGCTTCTAACTATGATTTGATTATGGCTACTGGGGATTTTGTTTCCCAGACATTTGCTTACTTAACAAAACGTCCTTTCGTCTCGTTTATCTCTTGTCTTTCTGCCCTCTATGAAGGTCAATTGCGTCTCAATCCGCTACTGTGCCATGAGTTGAATTCTTCTCGATGTCAGGCAGTTTTCACCAGAGATTCCTATACGGCTGCTGATCTCCAACGGCAAGGTATAGCTAAAGCTCAGTTTGGTGGTATTCCGGCTTTAGATCGCCTTGTCCCAGTTGGTAAAGACTTGCATCTGAAACCAAACATTCCGATGATCGCTCTTTTGCCAGGATCACGAATGCCAGAAGCAGCGCGAAATTTCTGTTTACAGTTGCAACTTGTGGTAGAAATTGCCAAGGTGATGCCTGAGTCAAAATTCCAGTTTCGTGCCGCCTTGGTATCAAATTTGATGGAGCAGCTAGACAACATTGCTAAAAGTGAAGGTTGGCAACTGACTCAAAATATACTTACTTATTCTCTCCCAGGAAGTTCTGCTGAAACATCACCACTTGTGGAAATTAGATGTTACTTAGATGCTTTCAGTGATATCCTATATCACTCTACCCTTGTTATTGGCATGGCAGGATTGGCAGTAGATTTAGCGGTAGCGATCGGCAAACCGATCATCCAAATTCCCGGACAAGGGCCTCAATTTACCTATCAATTTGCAGAGGCGCAAACGCGGTTATTGGGCATTTCTGCTCAAACCATCGGCACTAAGCCAGCAACCCCAGAGATTCTCAAGCAAGCAGCTCAACGAGTAGTCGAGACTTTACAAGATTCAGACTACCTCGCTAAGTGCAAAAAAAATGGCCTTGAGCGATTTGGCCCGCCCGGTGCATCTGAGAGAATAGCC
Organism: Nostoc sp. CHAB 5844; assembly: GCF_020829595.1. Taxonomy (GTDB): domain Bacteria; phylum Cyanobacteriota; class Cyanobacteriia; order Cyanobacteriales; family Nostocaceae; genus Nostoc_B. The sequence continues at coordinate 90,008 of NZ_JAIVFW010000016.1, read as the reverse complement.
CGCTTTCTGCTAACCTCTTTAGGAGAAACTTAGTAGAGTATGAAAGTCCGCTCTAGTTACTGGCAACTGTTACCTGATCTGTGGCCCCAATGGCCGCTGTTATTTCGAGGATTGGCTTGTATCTTAGGATTTGTGTTGCTCACCTTAGCACTGCCATACCTAGCAGGTCAGGTCGCTTTTTTTGTTGGCCAAGGTAATGTTAACCAGATTGCCTACTGGCTCGGACTAGCTACTTTGGTATTTTTGATTCGAGGGCTTTGTCAATACGGGCAGAATGTCTTTATGATCGCTGCTGCTCTCAATATGGTTTTAAACTTGCGGAAGCGGGTTTACGCTCATCTGCACAAACTTGGATTGGATTACTTTGAAACCACACAGACAGGAGACCTCACTTATCGGCTGACTGAAGATATTGATCGCGTAGGCGAGATTGTTGACAAGTTATCCCATCAGTTTCTTTCCAATCTCTTGCAGTTAATTGCAATCCCCATTTACATGCTCTACCTGAATTGGCAACTTACCCTTGCGGGTTTGATTTTGGCTCCTTTTATGGCTTGGTTAATCGGGCTATTTGGTCAGCGATTACTTGTGCTATCTCGCCAGAGTCAAAATCAAGTTTCTAATTTGTCGGCGCTGTTAACTGAAGTATTTAGCGGGATTCGTGTCGTTCAAGCTTTTGCAGCACAAGGTTATGAAGTCAAGCGATTTAATCAAGAAGCAGAACACAATCGCCAAGCTAAGTATCGCGCTCTACAACTCAAATCAATTCAGTTTCCCGTTGTTGGTTTTTTGGAAGCAGTTAGCATTATGCTGCTATTTCTATTGGGAGGATGGCAGATTTCTCAGAATCAGCTGACAGCGCCAGGCTTTATCAGTTTTTTAGCCGCTGTGGCCATACTAATTCAGCCAATCGATTTGTTGATTAGCAATTACAACGAGTACAAACAGACCGAGGCTTCTGTAGAACGCATCTTTGAATTGATGGCGAAGCAGCCGAGTTTAAGCGAAAAGTCGAATGCTAGGGAACTGCCACGAGTTGCTGGCAAAGTAGAGTATTGTCATGTCAATTTCGCCTACAGTCCCGGTCAGCCAGTCCTTAAGGATCTCTGTTTTCAGGCTTCTGTTGGGAATATCATTGCCTTGGTTGGTTCTTCTGGAGCGGGAAAATCGACCTTAATTAGCCTTTTACTTCGCTTCTATGATCCTCAAGAGGGTAAAATTCTAATTGATGATATTGATATCCGTGATGTCACACTCACCAGCCTTCGCCGTCAAATTGGCATTGTTCCCCAAGAAATTACCCTTTTTTCTGGGACGATCGCCCAAAATATCGGTTACGGTCAAGAAGAATTAGATTTAGCAGCAATTGAAGCAGCGGCAAAGATTGCCAACGCTCACTCGTTTATCACGCAGTTTTCCCAAGGCTACCATAGTTGGGTAGGCGAGCGGGGAGTTAACCTATCTGGCGGACAACGCCAAAGATTAGCGATCGCCAGAGCGATCGTCAACGATCCGCGAATTCTTATCCTGGATGAAGCTACTTCTGCTTTAGATTCGGAGTCAGAAGCATTAGTTCAAGAAGCGATCGAGCGAGTCATGCAAAATCGTACCGTGTTTATCATCGCCCATCGCTTGAGTAGCGTTCGTCGAGCTGACTGCATTCTCGTACTAGAACAAGGACAGTTGGTTGAAGTTGGTACTCATACCTCCCTCCTGTCTCAGGAAGGACGCTATGCCCGTTTTTATGCCCAACAGTTTTACTCTACAGATGGAAATGGGAATAGGGAGTAGGTACAGACGCGATAGATTTATCTAAGAGCAAGCTTTCTGGCTTTCGTTTGTTGTCGAATTCAATTGAATTGAGCATAAGTGCGCTAACTACTCAACTAAGTAGCCATCATGAACTGCGTACACCAGAACACATACATAAAAGAGAGATTGAGGACTAGTATTTTTACTCAGCAACGCCAGTTCGCTCAAGTCGGCACAGCCGCTCACGCGACTGGCTCCTCAGCACTTTCAAGTCAGAACGGCGTGAATATTTGTAATTGGGTTGAAGAAGACAGGAGGAGAAGCAGCCGCAGTCTTGGCGCGTGCGAAGGGTTGCGATCTTCGCAGCGGTAGCGACGTAGGAGCGTCACTGCTGAACCCGAAGGGTAGCTATGCTGAAGGAAAAGAGGTTTTAGCTTTAATTAACCTTTCTTAACATAGTTTGGTTTTTTCCCATCGACTTACTTATGACTAATACCAAAATTAAGAAAAAGGGCAAGTCTCTGCCGCCAAAGCTAATCATCGGTTTGGGCAAGTTTGTTTGGACAACTCTTTGGCAGTTAATGATGTCCCGACTCGCCCCCCGCAATCAATCAGGAGAATACATTCGTCCCGACAGCCAGTTTAGAAATGTTGTCAGTCAAGCTGAAGGTAACATATACCAACCAGCATCAGGACGTTATAAACTTTATGTTGGCTTAGGTTGTCCTTGGGCGCACCGCACACTAGTTGTTAGGTCGCTTAAAGGATTAGAAGATGTCATCTCAGTAACTACTGTTGAACCTTCTGCGGTTTCTGGCGGTTGGGTATTCACCAGCGAAGACGAAGGTTGCCAAACCTTAGCTGAACTTTATCAGCTTGCTCAACCTGGCTACAGTGGACGTAGTACAGTTCCAGTGTTATGGGATATACAAACCAAAACCATAGTCAATAATGAAAGTGCGGAAATTATTGTCATACTGAACTCAGAATTTAATGAGTTCGCTATAAACCCGACACTAAATCTCTACCCAACAGAACTAAAAGAGAAAATTGACTGGTGGAATCAAAAAATTTACACAAGTGTTAACAATGGTGTGTATCGCTGCGGTTTTGCCCAAACTCAAGAAGCGTACAACAAAGCTTGTGATGAACTGTTCGACACCCTCGATGAAATTGAGACAGCGCTGAATACAAGCCGATACCTTTGTGGCAATAATGTCACCTTAGCAGATGTGCGCTTGTTCACAACGCTGTTTCGATTTGACATCGTATATTACGGGTTGTTCAAATGTAACCGCCACCGCATTCAAGACTACCCAAATTTAGGAGCCTACTTACGCGACTTGTATCAGTTACCGAGTGTTGCTGGCACTTGCGATTTAGAAAGTGTCAAGCAAGACTATTATGGTAATCTTTTCCCGCTTAACCCTGGTGGGATTGTGCCAGATGGCCCTGATATGGCATTTATGTTAAAACCACACCAGCGTGAAACCATTGGAGTGCGTTAGCCAGCACTTAAATTAGCAATAGTTATCTGTTTGTCTACCAGGTTGTCGTCGTTAGCATCATCAAAAGGCTGAGGAGTAGGAGCATCAGCGTTTTCATGATCAGGAACAGAATCGTTCAAGTCATTCATATTTTCCAGGGTTTGTTTATCCTGATCAACATCTAGCAGACTGGGAACTGAGGATTCATGAACTGATAAGTCAATCAGTTTATCTTTTTCCTGAGTCATTTTGACCTCTGGATTTACATTACATAAGTTAACTATGTATATACGTTAAGGTTTGATACCGATACTCTTCCTCTAACAATTGGTGTATTTACGAGGTATATATTTTTTTACCTCTAGCCTCTAGTCTCTAGCCCCTAGCCTCTTTCTTAATAAAATAATTTAAACCGTGCTAACTGAACTTCTAACGCTTTGATTAAGATTTTATTGATTTCTGTACTATTTTTGAATTGCAGAATTTGTTGTGTAGGTAAGTCAAAAGGAATTTTACCTTCTAACTCTGGGCGTTGCATATGTGCTAACAAAATTTGTTCAGAGCGTTTACTGTGAATTGCATAACCAATTTCTATGCAAACATTGGGACTAGGAATTAATTGCTGATTTTCTTTGTCATTGATGCTGGCTATAGGTGTAGTATCTGCAATAAACAACAGACTCTTCCGAATTTTACGCATCATTGCCCGATTTAATCGCAGAGTTCCATCACTCGGTCTATAGGATTCTACTAATGTTAAGGGAAGACGCGATCGCATATTCAAAATTTCCAAGCTTTTTTGCAATCCCTCTTTTAGGGCATCGCTGGCTGCATTATACTCAGTTTGATAACATAAAAAAATCGTTGGGTCTAACTGTGATAATAATGCTTGTTTAGTGAAATAAATTTCATGGCTGATCAAGTCAATATTAGCTACACAATAACCACCACTACCTTCAATATAAAATTCAATATTTTCCCCTTCCAGATACCGCTCAAACCAAACTGACTTTTTCACTGCATTGCTATCTTCTAAAAAGTCTGCACGTAATGCTGAACGCAGTAAACTTTTTTTACTAAGGCGAATATCTGGAGAGCGTTTTTCCAATTCTGAAATCGGCTCATAATCCTGAATATACCATGCTCTGAGCGCAATAATTGACATAAGGCGCTATTTCAAATTTTTCTCACTATTTAATTTATCCAAGCTTATCACTGATTTCTCTAAACACAACAACACCCAAGCATCTACTAGCTGTAATTATTTCCTCTTCTTGTTTCTTCTAGCCAGGGATGTAATCTCTTTCACCACTCAAAACAAGCAATGAAAACCAGTTACAGCGCCCCCTGATTTTCAATATTTGAGGAAATATCAGTGTTCGCGTTGGGTGTTGTTGGTTTTGAACGAGACAGACATGAACTCAACAGCGTTTTACCTCTTCTTTTATTGCAATCTAGCTGTTTTATCTGCCAGGGAAGCTTAGTTGCTTCATTTATTAGATTAACACCTGTTGTTTGTTATGGATTTTTCTGCAATTAAACTTTACTTTTAATGTCAGAATCAAGAACTCAGGAGTTAGAAGTCAGCATTGATGAGTGTTTGATTTTATTAACGACATCACTTGTTAATTATGAAAATATTTGGACTATCAAATTGTTACCATTTTATTTGATAAATTTCAGACTTACTCAAGCATCAACTTAATTTTTATGAATTTTTTTAAAGTAAATAAAATTAATCAGTGATTTAAGTCTATTTCTAGAGGATCTTCTGTTTCCTGTTTTTTACCAGCATTAACTTTACGTAACAATTTAATAGGAATCTCAATCCAAAACTCTGTTCCTTTACCAGGTTCAGAGATACACTCCATCATGCCACCATGTTTTTCTACAATAATCTGATAACTAATAGCTAGTCCTAGCCCTGTACCTCTGCCCACAGATTTGGTAGTGAAAAACGGATCAAAAATGCGCTTTCTCACTTCTTCTGTCATTCCTAACCCATTGTCAGCCATCCGAATCAACACGCGTGATGTATCTGTAGCTAATCTAGTAGAAATCCAAATCTGAGGTCGAGGAAGCTGAGATTTTCCCTCCTCTATTTCGCCTTGATCTTCTAGAGCATCAATAGCGTTAGTGAGGATATTCATAAAGACTTGATTTATTTGTCCGGCATAGCATTCTATCAATGGTAAATCGCCATAATCCTTGATGATTCCAATGCCAGTAAAATGAGCATTCGATTTGAGACGGTGTTGCAAAATCAATAAAGTATTATCTATACCTTCATGTAAATCGACTGGTTTATTTTCTGCTTCATCTAAGCGCGAAAAATTACGTAAAGACAAAACAATTGAACGGATGCGCTCGGCTCCAACTTGCATTGAAGAAATCATTTTTGGTAAATCTTCGGCTAAAAATTCCAAATCAACAGCTTTGGCTGTTGAGCGAATTTCATTATGAGGTTGAGGATAGTGCAATTGGTAAAGCTGGATGATTTTTAACAAGTCTTGGGTATACTTACTCGCATAGTGCAGGTTCCCGTAGATAAAGTTAACGGGGTTGTTAATTTCGTGGGCTACACCTGCTACTAGCTGTCCCAAACTAGACATTTTTTCAGTTTGAATTAATTGGGTTTGTGCTTCTTGAAGTTCTAATAAAGCTTGTTCTAATTGTGTAGCTTTAGCTCTGGCTTCTGTTTCAGCTAAACAACTTTGCTCATAAAGCTGTGCTTGCTGAATAGCGATCGCCGCTTGATCTGCTAACTGTTGTAGTAAATTAATTTCTGTATCTTGCCAGTCTCTGGGAGTTTCACACTGATGCACAATCAGTAAACCCCAAAGTCGCAAACCTATATTTATCGGGACAGTTAAGTTAGCTTGTACTTGCAGATTCTGCAAAAATTCTTGGTGACAAGGATCTATAGAAGCTGTAGAAACATTATTAATTGCTCTAACTTTACCCTGCAAGTAAAAACGAGCAGATTCATCAGGGAAACATCCTGGTGGTGTTGTAGTTCCCAAGGTTGATAACCAGTTACCATTAATTTCTTCGACAATTACTTGACCATCAGATTCACTAGTTCTTTGATAAATTAGCACTCTATCGGAATTCAGCAGAGAACGGACTTCATGAACTATGGTTCGTAAGGTAGTTTTTAAGTCTAACGAACGACGAATTTGCTCTGAAACTTGCTTGATTACCTTAGTAAACAATAATGATTTTTCTAATTCTGCGGTTTGCTCTTTTACCCGCAGTTCTAAATTGGCATTGAGCAGTTGTACCTCTTGGTACATTTGTTGTTGCTCAATAGCGATAGAAAAGCCATAAGATAAAGCCTGAGCTAGAGAAATTTCTTCATTTGTCCACTCAGTAGCTTGTCCTCTTTTTTCCTCTCGCCACACATCAAAAGAAATTTGGGGAAACTGTTGTTGGGGATTTTGCTCACGTCTTCCAGCCCACAATATTTCGGTGTTGAATTCTGGGCGAAAAACACTTAACACACCGATAAATTTTTGTCGGTAGTGCAAAGGCATGACTAATATACCCCGAATTTGAGTTAACCGAAACGCAAATGCTAAGACGCGTAAATGTGCTTCATGATAAAGGTTGGTAGTGACCCAAATTTGACCTTGTTTGTATTCATCCATCCATTTTTGCCAAACAGGATGTTGTTCGATGATGCTAGTTTCTAACTCATAGGGGATTTTTGGTTGATCACCATAGGTGTAAATTTCTGCTGTTTGTTCAATATAAAGTCGACCACCTATTCCATCTAACGCTGTGATAGTTTCTTCTAAAGCTGCCTGCAACTCAAGTTTTGGTAATTTATGCAGTAGGGTAGTAACGCGATTAATAGTCTCTTCCCGCTTTTGTCTAGCCAGAGTTTGAGTATATAGGTTACTTTGGGCAATAGCGATCGCTACTTGATCAACAACTTGTTGGACTAATGTCAGTTCTGCTGGCAAAATTTCTCGTGGTTGACTGTGGTGAGATACCAATAATCCCCACAGTAAGGGCTTTAGTGATTCGCCTTGCACTTCGCTATGCAAAATTGGCACAACTAGCGAAGACTGCACTCCCATTGCGGTTAAGTATTGAATGTGGCACGGATCTACTTGTCTATAGTAGATATTTTCGCTTTCGAGGGGTTGTTCGTGATCATTCGGCTGTAGCAAAGATAACCCTAATTTGCCACTGGATACATCTACAATTACACGTTGCCGTCCTAACAGCAGCATTTTTCTACTTTCCGGGGGAATATCTGCTGTTGGAAAATGCAACCCGATTAGGGATGGTAAAATCTGGTAATTAATAGATTCAGCAATAACTTCACCACTACCATCAGCCTCAAACCGATACACCATAACTCGGTCTGTAGCCAAAAACAAACGGATTTCGGCAACGGTGGCTGTTAAAATATCTGGCAGTTCCAGCGATCGCCTAATCCGGTTGATTATCCGGTGCAATAAGCTTTCTTGGTCAAAGATTGGCTGCGAACCGCTTGGGTTATCAGTATACTCCATTGCCTAATAAACCTATACAAAAATAATTAAACTAGATTAAAAAACCCTGCTAAATCCGAGCCGCCATTTCTATTTCTAATTTTTAATAACTAAATAGGAAGTATTAATTGTCAATTAATTTTATACTTCCTCTTAAATGATGTATTCGGTAAAATTATGTAAATTATCAAATTCCAAAAATTTTTCTATGCTATTTACATATTTTTATAATTTTTTTATTTTAAAAAAAATAAATTAAGTAATTATCATGAACTAACTTGTCAATTTTTTTAATTTAGGGAATGTCAGCATTCCCCCTCCCAGTAACAATATTCTTTCAGATGTAGCTATTCTGTGAGACAATCTCTAGTAATTACCGAGTAAAAGCGTAATCGACGAACTTCTTCACGCACACTCATCAGAATTTTACCAAGATGGTTGTGACCAGTTTTATCTGTACCACAACCCCAGAAATAGTCAGTGGGAGAATTCTCGACAATCATCTCATCACCTGTGGCTAACAGAACTTCCCGAATATCAGTATGAGTGAGAAATTTTTTGAGTACAGCTTCACGCATAACTTGAGTTTTCACCAAATCCCAATCTATGCGTAGTGTACGTTTATTACAGCGGCCTAAAGCGGCAGCTTCTTCTGGTGTAGCAGCAGCATGAATAATAGGTATAATTGCTGCATCCCTACTGCCGAAAAACTTTTGTGCTTGATAATAATGCTCAACTGTTGACCAATAAGTACCGTGGATTTGGATTGGATGGGAAGAAAAGTTAGAAAAACACCCGTAAGGCTGCCAAACTTTGTAAAAGTAAATGGTCATTGGAAAATTTGTATTTATATATATCCAATGTAGCTGAGTCTCTGCAGCCTTCACCAATTCCCGCAGAAGTAATACAAAGGACTGACACAGAAAGCTTGTTTATAGAAACTAGGTGTAAAGAGTTCAGAATGTACAGGTGTAAGAATTTTACTTATCTACACCTCTTGTTCAAAACCTTGATTTTTCGTATTACTGTGTAAGTCTTGATATGGTGTAAAGATATTAAATATTTTTTAAAAAAATAGGTTGTCCGCCCTGGTTGAGAGATGTGGTTAAAGCTGCCAGAATTTTTACTAACTCCGTACCTACCCAGCCCGATGACATAACCGGAGGTTGATTCTGAATTATAGATTGAATAAAGCGATCGCAAACTTGTTGTAATGGTTCACCTGGTTTTAATTCCAACACTTCTCGGCTTTGATTAACAGGCAGAAAATGATTTTCCTGACGTTCAAACTCACCATGTAATAAAGTCAATGGTGACGCAGTAGACATTTCATCAAAAATTAAACTACCCAGACTCCCCACAACTGCCAATCTTCGTTGTTTATCAGGGTTAAGCCAGCACAGATGAATATATGCTTGAAAATTACTTGGGTAGGTTAGCGTCACCCAGACTAAATCTGCCAAACCAGATGTCGGACTATGCTCTTGATTTTGCAACCAAACTGTCCCCGTTGCTTGAACTTTCACTGGTACTTGACCTAGCCAGTTGTTAAAAATCGCAATATCATGAATGGCTAAGTCCCACAAGGCATCAACATCTTGTCGAACTGGCCCCAAATGAGTGCGAGAAGCATAACCATAACGTAATTCACCTAATTTCCCAGCTTGAACTATCCTTTGTCCGGCCTCAACCGCTGGGTGAAATAAATAGGTGTGGTCAACCATTAATATTAATTGCTGTAACTCTGCCAAATAGCAAAGTTCCTCACATTCTTTCGGATTTAAAGTTAAAGGCTTTTCTGCTAAAACATGGTAGCCCTGCTGGAGGACATCTTTAATTAAATGATAGTGAGTGGTGGCTGGTGTGGCGATCGCTACTGCTGCCAAATCTGGGACTTCGTGTAAAGCTTGCCATTGAGTTGTCAAGAATATATTCTCATCCAAGTGGAATTGCTGCTTGACGGCTGTTAATCTTTCCGAATGGGGATCGACTACTGCTGCTACACTAACTTGGGGATGCGCTAAAAAATTCCGCAGTAAATGTACTCCCCAACGCCCGACCCCAACAACTGCGATTTTAATCATTAGTCAATCGTCAATAATCAATAGTCAATAGTCAGCGGTAAAAGAGCGATCGTCAACAGTAGAGATGCGAAATTTGTAACTTCTCTTGAGTCGTGCTGATTTCTAACTAAGCACTCAGCACTTTTTTAGTGAGTGCAAAATCTGAGTTTGCTTTTGGGAACACTTATATTTAGCTGACTGCTAAATGCCAGGTTTTACTAAATTCCTGGAACAGGCTCATAAGTGAAAATTTATCAATTTTGGTAAATCTAAAACCAAGGCACTCTTACCAATATGAAATGGATGAAATCTTTTAGACATTTTGCCCTTTTTTCGCTGCTTTGCTTGGATTTTCTGCCAATTCCTAGTTTTGCAACACAGATAAAAGCTGAATCTTTTTCTGGACAACAAACTTGGCAAATTAGTCAGGCATTTAAGCCACCAAAACGAGCAGATCCACCTCCAAGCGCTGGTGGTTCAACTCGTGGTTCTTCCTGCTTGAAAGGGAATAGACCACTAACTTCTCTGATGCCTCCTAATAAATTAGGGTTGACGTTAGCTGAACGTCCAACATTTTTCTGGTTTGTGCCTCAATCCTCAGTCAAAACAGCAAAATTTATTCTCTTAACTGACAACAACGAAAACGTAGTTTATGAAACTAATGTGACGCTACCTAATAAACCTGGAATTATTAGCTTTACACTCCCTAATACTGCGCCAAAACTAGCAGTAGGTAAAAGTTATCACTGGTATCTGACAGTTGTTTGCAATTCGCAGGATTCCAGTATAAATCCTTGGGTAGATGGCTGGGTAGAACGCACTCAAGCAGAAGCACCATTGTCAGAAACTCTAGCAAAGGCACAACCACAGAAGTTACCTAGTCTCTATGCAGAAGCTGGGATTTGGCATGAAGCACTAGCTACTTCAGCGCAGTTACGCCGCACTGAGCCGAACAATTTAAGAGTCAGAATCAATTGGTGGACATTATTAAAATCAGTTAAGTTGACAGCAGTGGCTTCCGAGCAATTTATCGATTGCTGTACGAGTGAAAAAGTGAGTAGGAAATAGAAGTCAAAAGGTAAAAGCGCAAAGTTGAGTCAGTCGCGTGGTGAGGCAGCGCGGTCTTGGGGGTTTCCCCCATGAGCGACTGCCGAAAGGGTTTCCCGACTTGAGCGAACTGGCGTGGCGGTGTCGGTTTCCGTCCCCGCAATCGCCTCAACGGGGGGAACCCCCGCACGGCGTTGCTCTTCGCCTAACTTTGTAAGAAGGCAAAAGTAAAAACATACAGCAGTTTTCTTTTGCATGAAGTCCAAAGCTACGGGTTTTGAGGCAGGAGGTAAAAACTTCTTATATCTAATTTTAAGTTCTGCATTTGCACCTCATTTACTTGCAAACTGCTGTAACATATTTTGCCTTTTTATTTTTGACTTTTTACTTTTATAGCAGGGGACAGGTAATAGGTGACAGGTGAGACCAGCCCCCGTCTTGGCGGTCTCCGTCACGTTAGCGCAGCGTTAGCGACGCAGGAGCGTCTGGGGGACTGGCGAACCCGAAGGGTGACAGAGTTAAAAGTCTTTTAATGTCTCAGTTTTACCATTTACCGATGTCCTAACTACCTTGGCTATGGCTTTAAAACTTATGATGTGGTCAAAACTTAAACCGCAAATTTGGCAATGGCGCGGTGTTTTATTTGCTGTTCCTAGTGTGACGGCTTTAGTAATTGGATTGCGGTTCACAGGATGGCTGCAATTGATGGAATTAGTAGCGTTAGATCGTTTTTTTCAGCTGCGTCCATCAGAACCAGTTGATAGCCGCATTGTGATAGTTGAAATTAATGAAGCAGATGTTCGCAAGCAAACGCAGTGGCCGATGTCTGATGCGGCTTTGGCTAGTTTATTAAAGCAAATTAAGCAACAAAAACCAAGGGCGATCGGTTTAGATATTTATCGTGATTTACCTGTTAATCCTGGTCATCAAGCTTTAGTTAAGGTATTTGAATCTACGCCTAATATAATTGGGGTGCAGAAAGTCTCTGATACTGCTGATAGTTCCGCAGTTAATGCGTCTCCAATACTGAAGCAACGCCATCAGATTGGGTCAAATGACTTACCTATAGATGGGGATGGCAAAATTAGGCGAGGATTGCTCTACGTTAATTTAAAAAATGACGAAGTTCTCGAAAGTTTTGCCTTGAAATTGGCTTTGTTGTACTTAAAACCAGAAGGAATTACAGAGAAGCCATCGGCAAATAACCCAAATTACTTGCAGTTAGGTAAAGGTATTTACCCAATTTTTGAAGCTAATGATGGCGGTTATATCCGTGCTAATGCTGGTAGTTATCAAGTGCTGATCAACTACCGAGGACGAATACAACAGTTTCAAAAAATATCTTTGACACAAGTCCAAGAAAATCGCATTCCACCAAATTTCATGCGAAATAAGGTGGTACTAATTGGGGCAACTGCTGAAAGTTTGAAAGATTTATTTTATACGCCATATAGTAGTAGTGTTTTTGCTGAACCAGAACGCATGGCTGGTATAACTATCCATGCAAATTTGATTAGTCAAATTTTGAGTGCAGCTATAGATGGTCGTCAACAAATTCAAAGTTTACCTGAGTCATTAGAATATCTGTGGATTTTGAGTTGGTCGATCGCAGGTGCAACTTTATGTTGGGTACAACGCCACAGTAGTTATCAAAAAATCCGCTTGCCGATCAATGTGGTGTTAACAACTGGTACTTTAATTGGTAGTAGTTTTGTAGCTTTTTTAGCTGGTTGGTGGATTCCGGTTGTACCTTCATTCTTTGCATTAGCAGGTTCAGCGATCGCAGTTACACAATACATTGCTGAAAGCGCAGCGGGGATGCGGAAAACTTTCGGTCGCTACCTCACAGATGAAGTAGTTGCTAATTTACTCGAAAATCCTTCTGGCTTAAAAATAGGTGGTGATCGCCGCAAAGTCACGCTACTTTTTTCTGATTTACGCGGATTCTCTGCCATGTCAGAACAATTGTCACCCGAACAAGTAGTGACAATTCTGAATTTTTATCTTGGAACGATGACAGAGGTGATTAATCAGTACAAAGGTACAATTAACGAGTTTATGGGTGACGGTATCTTTGTTATATTTGGTGCGCCGATTCATCGTCCTGATGATTCTCAAAGAGCGATCGCTTGTGCGGTGGCGATGCAATTAGCGATGCAGCAAGTCAATGAATACAATAAGCAAATGAACTTGCCTATCCTGGAAATGGGAATCGGGATTAACACAGGTGAAGTCGTTGCTGGTAATATCGGTTCCCAAAAACGCGCTCAGTATACCGTTATCGGTAGTCATGTTAACTTGGCTTCCCGTGTAGAAACTTATACAGTCGGCGGACAAGTTTTAATTTCCGAAAATACCCTCCAAGATGCCAACATTGAACTGCAAATTGGCGGACAAATGAAAATCGAGCCTAAAGGTGTTAGAGAACCAATTACTATTTATGAAGTTCGCGGCGTTGGTGGTCAATATAACTTGTTTTTGTTTGACGATGATCAAAGAATGGTTGATCTCAATCAACCAGTGCCTATAGAGTATACAATTTTACAAGGCAAACAAGCTGTTGGGACTGTATTTCCGGGGGAATTGATTAGCTTTTCCGAAAAAGTAGCACAACTGCGATCGCTAAATTCATTACAACTCTTAAATAACCTTAAACTTAAATTACTAGACTCCGAACTCACCACACAAGAAGAATTTATTTACGCTAAGGTGATGAAAAAATCTGACGTTGACGAACATATTGTGATGATTCGGTTTACATCTGTGCCACCAAAAGCGATCGCAGTTCTAGATAAATTGATGAAGTCTGAAGTGTGAAGTATGAAGTATAAAATTTATAACTCAAGGTAAATCAATCAGACTTTTTCCTTGATTATCTAATAGTCTGTGAGCAGGTGGAAGTTTTGTTAATTCTGTTTCTAAAACATCAAATTCGTAAAGTTTAAGGTTCATGTTTTCGCTCGGTGCATTAAAGCCATAATGTTAGCTCTAGCACCAGCAGACTGAACATACACCTAAACAGGTTTCAAATTACTTCAGACTTCACACTTCAGACTTCAGACTTTCTCGATATTATAGAAAAGTAGACAAAACTTAAAAAATATTTATCAAATGCTCATTGACTCCTCTGGCTTGTCCAAGGTCAAAGACTCGATAACAGAAAAAATCTTCTTCGGTCATGAACCCAGTGCCGAGTTAATTGCTATTCTTAGCGTCTACTTTGTCCAAGGAATTTTAGGGCTGGCGCGTTTAGCTGTTAGCTTTTTCCTGAAAGATGAATTGTTGCTGAGTCCGGCCGAAGTCTCAGCAATGTTCGGAGTTGTCGCCTTACCTTGGATGATTAAGCCACTATTTGGCTTTATATCCGATGGCTTACCGATTTTCGGCTATCGTCGCCGTCCCTATTTGATACTGTCCGGCATACTAGGAGCTATTGCCTGGGTGAGTATGGCCACAATAGTTCATAGTAGCTGGGCAGCAACGCTGGCGATCGCCCTGAGTTCACTAGCCATAGCTGTCAGCGATGTCATAGTTGATTCACTGGTTGTCGAAAGAGCCAGAGTAGAATCTCAAGCAGATGCAGGTTCATTACAATCCCTGTGCTGGGGTGCAACTGCATTTGGAGGCTTAGTCACAGCCTACTTTAGCGGGATGCTTTTGGAACATTTCACTACCCGCACAATATTTTTAATTACCGCTTCTTTTCCGTTAATTGTTTCTGGAGTAGCTTGGTTAATCGCTGAGTCTCCTGTTAACCAAGAAACTAACGATACTAATAACGCTAACTCCCCAAGCATTAAGCATCAACTCAAACAGTTACGCCAAGCAGTCAGCCAAAAAATAATTTGGCTACCAGCTGCTTTCGTCTTCATTCTACAAGCTACCCCAACCGCTGATTCCGCTTTTTTCTATTTCAGCACCAACGAACTCCACTTTGAACCAGAATTTTTAGGGCGAGTACGCTTAGTAACTAGTCTTGCTTCTTTATTGGGCATTTGGATTTTTCAACGCTTTTTGAAAAGCGTCCCATTCCGCGTCATTTTTGGTTGGAGTACCGTTATTTCAGCAGTTTTAGGCATGACAATGCTGCTTTTGGTAACGCACACTAACCGCGCCTTGGGTATAGATGACCGCTGGTTTAGTTTAGGAGACAGCCTCATACTCACCGTTATGGGACAAATCGCCTATATGCCAGTCTTAGTACTAGCAGCTAGACTTTGCCCGCCTGGAGTAGAAGCAACCTTATTTGCCTTATTAATGTCAATCTTTAACTTAGCCGGCATGGTTTCCTATGAAGTTGGAGCCATCATCATGCACTGGCTAGGTATCACCGAGAGTAATTTTAACTCAATGTGGATTTTGGTAATGATCACAAATCTCAGCACCTTATTACCACTAGCATTTCTCCACTGGCTACCAAAAGACGACACACAAATTGAAACACAGTCATTGCAACCAGCGTTGCCAACTGGCAGTGAACAACCATTCTTACCAAATTTAATACTGCAAGAACAAGAATCACAACTTAGTGAATAACCTGATTTTAATCAAACCTGCAAAGACATAAATAATCCCTTTGCGTCTTTGCGCCTACCCTGCGGGAAGCCGCTATCGCGTCTATGCGTGAGATAAATCAAAACTATGCAGAATTTAACAAACCAACAAACATCAACTTTAGAAAAATCTTACACCCGTGAAGATTGGCAAGGAGGATATCAATCTCTCACTCAAGAATTTGACTATTGGATTGATGATATTGAAGGACAAATCCCCTTAGAACTGCAAGGTACGCTATTTAGAAACGGCCCCGGTTTACTTGATGTCAACGGACAACGCATTCATCATCCTTTTGATGGTGACGGAATGATTAGCCGCATCACCTTTAATCATAGTCGCGCCCATTTCCGCAACCGCTTTATCCGCACCGAGGGCTACTTAGCAGAACAGAAAGCTGGAAAAATACTTTATCGTGGTGTATTCGGCACACAAAAACCTGGCGGTTGGCTGGCTAATATCTTCGACTTCAAACTCAAACATATTGCTAACACCAACGTTATTTATTTAGGTGATAAACTTTTAGCACTATGGGAAGCTGCTGAACCATATCGCCTCAACCCTTACACCTTAGAAACATTAGGGAAAGAATATCTCAACGGTACCCTATCAGAGGGTGAAGCATTTGGCGCACATCCTCGCCTTGACCCTAGTTGCGAACAAGATGGCGGTCAGCCTTGCCTGGTTAACTTCTCAATTAAACCGGGACTATCCACCACAATTACAATTTTTGAGTTAAATCTAGCCGGAAAAGTGGTCAGAAAACACGCTCATAGCGTTCCGGGGTTCTGTTTCATTCACGATTTTGTCATTACCCCGAATTACTGCATCTTATTTCAAAATCCTGTTGCTTTCAATCCCATATCCTTCGCTTTGGGAATGCGTGGTGCAGGCGAATGTATTAAGGTACAGCCAAATCAACCAACTCAAATTATTGTCATTCCCCGTTTTCCTCAGCCAGGGCAAAAAGAAGTCAAAATTTTGGAAACCACATCAGGGTTTATTTTCCATCATGTGAATGCCTTTGGCATGGGTGATGAGATTTTTGTGGACTCGATTTGCTACAACTCGTTACCAGAAGTAGAACCAGGGAGTGATTTTCGCCAAGTTAATTTTGAAGCACTCACACCAGGGCAACTTTGGCGATTTTACCTCAACCTCAATGATGGAACAGTACAACAAAAATTAATTGAAAAACGCTGTTGTGAGTTCCCCACTATTCATCCAGCGAAGGTGGGACGCAGTTATCGATATCTATACATAGGTGCGGCTCATGCACAGATAGGGAATGCGCCTCTACAAGCTATCTTGAAAATAGATTTGGAAACAGGAGAAAGACAACTTTGGAGTGCTGCACCGCATGGTTTTATGGGTGAACCGATTTTTGTTCCCCGTCCAGGCGCAGAACAAGAAGATGATGGCTGGCTGCTGGCTTTGGTTTATGATGCTACGTATCACCGTACAGATGTGGTAATTTTAGATGCTAAGAATCCGGAAAAAGGTGCGATCGCTCGTCTCCACCTCAAGCATCATATTCCCTATGGATTGCATGGTAGTTTTACTTCTCAGGTATTTTTGCCAAATTGATCCCTAATATATAAATATTGATCCTTCACTGTTTATAAACCACAGTTCACAGTTTAATAGCAAAACTGTGATTTTTTTAACAAAAAATAAAATTGTAACAAAAACTACAGAATTTATTCCTTTTTTGGACATAGGGGATAAGCTAGGCATATATGTATCCGGTTCGCAAAGATACCGCGATTAGGAGAAACTTTTATGATTGCAACACATACAATGCCGCTGGAAGCCGCTACCCCAGCCTATATATGTCCATTTGATCAAGCTTGCAGCTACTTAGAAGCGGCCGCGAAAGAATTAAGGTTAGACCAAGGTGTACTCGAAATTCTCAGCCACCCGCGCAAAGTTGTCACAGTCGCTATTCCTGTGAAACTAGACAATGGTGAAATCCGAGTACTGGCAGGACATCGAGTACAACACTCTGATATCTTAGGCCCCTACAAAGGTGGAATTCGCTATCATCCAGCGGTGACACTGCGGGAAGTCTCAGCACTAGCAATGTTGATGACTTGGAAATGTGCGTTGTTGGGTATTCCCTATGGTGGTGCGAAGGGAGGGATTGCGATCGACCCACAACATTATAGTGTTGGAGAATTAGAACGCATTACCCGTCGTTATACCAGCGAATTAATTAAAGACATCGGCCCTTCACTAGACATCCCCGCACCAGACATGGGTACTTCTGCCCGTGAAATGGCTTGGATGATGGACACTTATTCCGTTAATGTGGGTCATGCTGTACCAGGTGTTGTGACTGGTAAACCGCTTTCCGTTGGTGGTTCCCTTGGTAGGGAAAAGGCAACTGGACGCGGCACTATGATTATTGTGCGTGAAGCATTGGCAGACCAAGGTAAAACTTTAGAAGGAATACGAGTTGTTATTCAAGGTTTTGGTAATGTTGGTGGTGCAGCCGCCGAATTACTACACCAAGCAGGAGCGAAAGTGATAGCTGTTTCCACAACTACAGGTGGGGTATATTCTCCCGATGGGTTGGATATTCCGGCTTTAAAAGCTTACGCCGCCAAAAATCATCACAATCTTATTGATTTTCCTCACACTAGAGCAATTACCAATGCCGAATTACTGACTTTGCCTTGCGACGTTTTAATTCCTGCTGCTTTAGAAAACCAAATTACGGAAGAAAATGTCCATCAAGTACAGGCGCAAATTATCGCCGAAGCAGCCAACGGCCCTATAACTCTGGAAGCTAACCGAGTCTTAGAAGCGCGAGGTGTGACCGTGCTACCAGACATTTTGGCGAATGCTGGGGGTGTTGTAGTTAGTTATCTCGAATGGGTGCAAGGTCTATCTTACCTCTTCTGGGATGAGGAAAGAGTCAACCGCGAACTGGAATCTTTGATGGTGCAAGCTTACCGTCAAGTTATTCAACAGTCTAAGGTGCGGCAAGTTCCCCTACGTTTAGCAGCTTACACTTTGGGTGTAGGACGTGTGGCACAGGCATTAAATGATCGGGGTCTTTATCCTTAATAATTTAATTCAATCCAACTAACAAATATCGGTAGAGATGTGCTAAAGCGCATCTCTACAATATTAACTACTTCCTTCTCACTACAAGATTATTTGAAGTTGGCAAGAAGCCTGACAAGTTTAAAACTCTTGTCAGGCTTCTAATTTTTTTTGCCAAAATTGTAACACTTGAAGCTACCCATTTTTCTGATGAAAGAACTGCAAAACATACTCGCAGCTTTTGAGCGATCGCAAAATCAATGTCAGTTAACAGCCCTAGCGACTGTTGTGAAAACTAGCGGCTCGGTGTATCGTCGTCCTGGTGCGCGGATGTTGTTGACTGAATCTGGACAAATGATTGGCTGTATCAGTGGTGGTTGCTTAGAAAGTGATGTGTTTGAAATTGCACAGCCATTGATGTTTGAGAATGGTGAGCCTGTGATTGTTAAATATGACACTACGGCTAGTAACTATATTACTTGGGGATTTGGTCTGGGTTGTCATGGTACAGTTCAGGTACTGATAGAGCCGCTGTCTCACCCATTAGCTAAACATCAGTTGGAATTTATTGCCGAATGCCTTTATGGAAAGCAGCCAGGTGTTATGGCTACAGTATTTAATGTGACTGGAGAAAGTAGTGTTTCAGTGGCGGCGCGATCGCTCTTAAAGCCAGATGGTACAGTAGTCAATAATATTGCCGACCAAGATTTAGCTGCTCAAGTTTTAGTAGATGCTCGGCAAGCACTGCAACAAGAACATTCTCAGATAAAGTCTTACAAACTCAAGAATGGTATTGCTGAAGTATTTCTAGAAGTTATTCACCCCCTTGTTCCTTTACTAGTCTTAGGTGCAGGATATGATGCTATTCCCGTCGTGAATCTTGCTAAACATCAAGGTTGGCACGTTACAGTTGTAGATAACAGACCAGGATACATCACCTCTGAACGTTTTCCTAATGCAGACAAAATTATTTTGAGCGAACCCCAAGATATCCACAAATATAATCTTCTGACACCACGCACTGTTGCTGTCGTGATGACTCATCAATATAAAAATGATTTAGCGTTGCTGAAAACTTTATTACCTTCTCCAGTCCGCTACATCGGTGTCTTGGGGCCAAAAAGCCGAACTCAGCAATTGTTACAAGAACTGCAATCTGAAGGATTTATCCCAGCTGCTGCACAACTACAACGCCTGTTTGCACCTGTAGGGCTGGATATTGGTGCAGATTCACCAGAAGCGATCGCTCTCTCCATCGTAGCCGAAATTCAAGCAGTTTTAGCCAATCGCTCCGGTGGTTTACTCAAAAACCGCTCAGGTGCAATTCATGACGAGGAAATACCATGTCCGGTGTCGGTTTAATTGTCTTGGCGGCTGGTGCATCCACCCGCATGGGAACACCCAAACAACTGCTGAAGTATGGAAAACAGAGTTTGATTAATTACATAGTTGAAGTAGCGATCGCCTCTGTTTGTCACCCAATTATAGTTGTACTGGGAGCATACGCTGAACGCATTCAACCAGAGATTGACCTACTACCAGTACATATTGTCGAAAATCCTCTTTGGCATCAGGGAATGAGTACCTCAATTCGTCTTGGTGTAGAAGCCTTAAATGTTATCAATCCAGATGCAGAAGCTGTTATTATCATGCTGTGCGACCAACCTTTGGTTAGTACACAACTAGTCAATCAGCTACTTAAAGTCTATCAAACCAATCATCAGCTAATTGTGGCTTCAGAATATGGCTCTACTGTGGGTGTACCCGCTTTATTTCACCGCGCTTTATTTGCCAAGTTAACTAATCTCAGTGGTGTAGCCGGTGCAAAACAGATAATCAAAAACTATGCTCAAGAAGTGCTGGCAATTCCGTTTCCAGAAGGTTTAATTGACTTGGATACACCACAAGATTACGAACAACTTCTGGCAGCAGATCAGCAACCCACAACTATGTAATTTAACATTTGATAGATTTTTCCAGTTGCAGCCAGCCAAAATTAATATATGCTGAAATTTTGTATGTTAACTGTATTGATCAAGAAGATTCTAGGCTAAAAACTGAGAAAAATCTGTGCTGGATATCAAGCAAATACGGGAAAATCCGCAATTAGTTCAAGAACGGTTGAATAGTCGTAGTGGTAATTATGACATTCAGCCGATATTAGAGTTAGACAAGCAACAACGAGAATTGGAGATGAACCGCAGTCAACTCCAAGCTCGGAGTAACGAAATTGGTAAACTTGTCGGGCAGAAGATGAAATCTGGTGTTAAACCTCAAGACCCAGAAATTCAGGCTTTGCGTGATGAGGGTAACTCAATTAAAGCTCAGTTGAGTGAACTAGAGCCAAAAGAAAAAGAACTGAAAGCTGAAATTACACAGCTTATACTTGCTCTACCCAATTTACCTAGTGACTCTACACCTGTTGGGAAAGATGAGGAAAATAACGTCGAAGTAAGGCGTTGGGGAGACGAGTATATTCCTCAAAACCCGAATATTCTGCCGCACTGGGAAATTGGCGAAAAGCTAGGTATTCTCAATTTTGAGCGTGCTGTCAAAGTTGCTCAAAGTCGCTTTGTGAATCTCGTAGGGGCTGGTGCAGCCTTGGAGAGAGCATTAATAAACTTTATGCTGAAGACGCAAACCGAAGCTGGCTATGTAGAAGTGAGTCCACCCTTATTGGTAAATACTGATTCTTTAACAGGAACAGGTCAATTACCGAAGTTTGCCGAAGAAAGTTTTAAATGTGCTGATGATGAATTGTGGTTGATTCCCACAGCCGAAGTTCCCGTTACAAACCTTTATCGAGGAGAAATTTTAGCTGCGGAAGACTTGCCTATTTACCACTGTGCTTATACTCCTTGTTTCCGTCGAGAAGCTGGGAGTTATGGACGGGATATGCGCGGTTTAATTCGGCTGCATCAATTCAATAAAGTTGAATTGGTTAAAGTTGTAAATCCCAGTTCTTCGTTTGATGAATTAGAAAAATTGGTAGGGAACGCAGAAGCAATTTTACAGGCTTTAAAATTACCTTACCGTGTGATTAATCTTTGTACAGGTGATTTAGGTTTTGGAGCCACGAAAACCTACGATTTAGAAGTATGGCTCCCATCTTCTCTTAAGTATCGAGAAATTTCCAGTTGTTCTAATTGTTTTGATTTCCAAGCAAGGCGGGCAGATATTCGCTTTAAGGAAGCAGGTAAGAAAGGTACACAGTTTGTGCATACCCTCAACGGTTCAGGCTTGGCTGTGGGGCGGACTATGGCTGCTATTTTGGAAAATTATCAACAACCAGATGGGACAATTAAAGTGCCAGAGGTGTTACAGGTTTATTTGGGAAGAGAGGTTTTGTAACTGAAAATATCAGACCAGTGGGATAACTAATAGAAGGATGGCAGATTAATGATTCCAATTAATGAGGCTCAACAGCAGTTACAAGATTTAATTGATTCAGTAAATCAGTCTCATCAACCGATTGTTATTGTAGGCAAGAATAGCAATGCAGTGTTGTTATCTGAAGTAGATTGGGCATCTATACAAGAAACTCTCTATCTTCTCTCAGTTCCTGGAATGCGGGAATCAATTCAAGAAGGACTAGCAACACCGATTGAGGAGTGCAGTCGGGAGTTAGAGTGGTGAGTTGGGATTTGGTCTACACTAAACAAGCACAGAAAGATGCAAAGAAACTAGCTGCAAGCAATTTACGAGATAAGGCGCAAACTTTACTCGATATCATTCAAAGTAATCCGTTTCAGAATCCGCCACCTTATGAAAAGTTAGTAGGAGATTTAGAAGGTGCGTACTCCCGACGAATCAACATTCAGCATCGTTTGGTATATGAAGTTATTGAATCCGAGAATACGGTGAAAATTTTGCGGATGTGGACTCATTATGAATAGTCTGATGCTTGGTTTGGGCGTAGCGAGGTTTAAGACGGGCTACGCCTTCGCCCAAAATATAATTAAGAAAACACAAAGGTAAACGAGAGCCGGATGGCTATGCTAAAAAGTTACGAAGCAATTTATGAAAACGGTCAAGTAATATGGGTATCGGAACAGCCCCAAGTTAAGACTGGTCGTGTAATTGTTACCTTCATAAAAGAAACCTTACCATTGAAAAAACGACGCACTCCGCCTGAATCTATTGCTGGTAAAGGGAAAACATTAGGGGATATTGTCAGTCCTATCGTTAATGAAGAAGACTGGGAATGCCTGAAGTAATAGTTCTCAGTTTTAAATAATTATTAGGCTAATTAACTAGATAGGTTAACTATGAAAACATTAGAAATAATCGTCAGTATAACTAGTGATCGCAAGTTGTTAATCAGTTCTTCTGTCGATTTGCCTGTCGGTGACTATCGTGCTGTCCTTGTCATAGAAGACCAACCAATCCAAGATAGTGTTCAAACTTCGGTTCAAAATGCTCAGGCTATATTTAGAAAATATATTCCTGCTAGTAAAAAACTCTCACAAGAGTTGATTGAGGAGCGCAGATTGGAGGCTTTGAGTGAGTGAAGTTGTTGTAGATGCCTCTGCCGTTTTAGCTTTGCTCAATCAAGAAAGTGGTAGCGAAGGAATTTTACAGTACATTGGCAATGCGGCAATTAGCACCGTCAACTTATCCGAGGTCATAGCAAAGTTAGCAGAAGCAAGTATACCAGAAGAAGATATTAGGCAGATTCTCTGGAATTTAAATCTGGAAGTGATTGCTTTTAATGAAGAACAAGCATTAACAGCGGGAATAATGCGTCCAGCTACTAAATCAATCGGGCTTTCATTTGGAGACCGCGCTTGTCTAGCATTAGGTATTTTTCTTAACCAGCCTGTTATAACGACTGATCGTTTGTGGGGTAGTCTAAGCCTTGGGATTGAAATTCGAGTAGTGCGTTAGTGCATAGGTGTAGCCCATAACAGACATCGCCTGATTTGGTGGGATGGTTTAAATCTGTGCGTCCGTTCACCAACTACTACAATAAAAATATATATCCGAATATTGTGACTAATTTGCTTTATGTCAGTTTTAGCAGCGATCGCAGTCTTGGCTGTTTTAATTTTGGTACACGAACTGGGACACTTTGTGGCAGCACGGTCTCAAGGCATTCATGTTAACCGCTTTTCTTTGGGTTTTGGCCCGATTTTGTGGAAATACCAAGGAACGGAAACTGAATATGCTGTCCGTGCTTTTCCCTTGGGTGGCTTTGTTGGCTTTCCCGATGATGATCCAGATAGTGAAATTCCACCCAATGATCCGAATCTGCTGCGTAACCGTCCAATTTTAGATCGGGCGATCGTCATCAGTGCGGGAGTAATAGCAAATTTAATCTTTGCCTATTTAGTGCTTGTTCTACAATTGGGTATTGTTGGCATACCAGAAAAGTTCAATTATCAACCTGGGGTGATTGTTCAACCAGTTAATGAACAATCTATTGCCTATCAAGCCGGGATTAGGGAAGGTGATATTGTTCTGGCAGTTAATGGTCAAGCACTCCCTGCTTCAGAAAAATCTACAGCTATATTGACCAAAGAAATTCAAACTCATCCCAATCAACAAATTGAACTCAAAGTTCAGCAGAAAGACCAACAAGTTTCTCTAAAATTAACACCATCACAAGGCGCTGATGGCAAAGGTCTGGTGGGAATTCAACTAGGGCCAAATGGTAAACCTGTTTTTCGTAGTCCCCGCAATCCTTTTGAGATTTTTAGCATTGCTGCTAACCGCTTCCAACAATTATTTGTCGGTACACTCAACGGTTTTGGGCAGTTAATTACCAACTTTAAACAAACTATTGGACAAGTTTCAGGCCCAGTTAATATCGTCAAAGTTGGTGCTAAATTAGCTGCTGATGATAGCACTAATTTGTTATCTTTTGCAGCAATTATCAGCATTAACTTAGCTATTATTAATATCTTGCCCCTCCCAGCATTGGATGGTGGACAACTAGCTTTTTTATTGATTGAAGGTTTGCGCGGTAAACCCTTACCTACCCGTGTTCAAGAAGGTGTGATGCAAACAGGCTTAGTGCTACTTTTAGGATTAGGAATTTTCCTAATTGTTAAAGAAACCATCCAGTTAACTACTCAGTAGAAATGGGTGAAAAAATTGCCATCAATGCGCTCAGACTTAAGTCTGGCGCTACTCAAACAAAGCCTGCGTAAGCAGGCTAATTTATTTTTTACCTATTAAGTCTTTAGTAAATAGGCAATTATTTATTTTTACTTTTGCCTTTTTACTTTTTCCTTTTAGTATGATAACTACTCGCAAATCTCCATCTAAAAAACAAAGGGCGTTAGAAATTCTCCATCGCCTCAAGCATTTGTATCCAGATGCTACTTGCTCATTAAACTACTCTACTCCTGTACAATTGCTAGTTGCCACAATTCTCTCGGCTCAGTGTACAGATGAGCGAGTTAATCAAGTGACACCAGCTTTATTTAGTAAATTTCCAGATGCAGCTAGTTTAGCGAAGGCTGATTTAGAAGAGTTAGAAAACTTGGTGCGTTCTACAGGATTTTATCGGAATAAAGCTAAGAATATTCAAGCTGCCTGTCGAATGATTGTCACTGAGTTTGATTCAGTTGTTCCTAACCAAATGGAGCAGTTATTAAAACTACCTGGTGTGGCTCGGAAAACGGCAAATGTAGTTTTAGCTCATGCTTATGGGATAAATGCTGGCGTGACGGTGGATACTCACGTTATGCGTCTCAGCCAGCGCTTGGGTTTAACCAAGTTTTCTGAACCTATCAAAATTGAACAAGATTTGATGAAGCTGTTACCGCAGCCAGATTGGGAAAATTGGTCAATTCGGCTAATTTATCATGGTCGCGCTATTTGTAAAGCCCGTTCTCCTGCTTGTGCAGCTTGTCAGCTGGCTGATTTATGTCCTACTGCTCTCAACTGATGGGATACGTACTTAAAAACTGATATTTTAATGTAAAGAGAAAGAAAAATGATTCAAGCCAACGCCAACTAGTAACATTTGCAGAATTTGCTCAATGTAAACCGGAAGATGGGCGTTATGAATTGCATGATGGAGTAATCATTAAAATGCCGCAGCCACTGTGAGGACATGAAGCTGACAGGTGTAGGTATTTTACAAACGTGGCTGAAATGAGGTTTTTCCGTTGGTTGAAAACTCAAATTTTAGTCTCTGATGTTCCACCTAAGAACGAAATTTCTTTATTTGAACCACTTTGAGAACTCTGTTTGAGAGTGCCTACTCATGCCCACATAAAAAACCTACACCTGTCAGCTGCCCCTCCGCCCCTCCGCCCCTCTGCCTCTTCGGTCATAATAAAACTGTCCCTAGAATTGATTGGGACACTGTAGAATGGAAAATGCTGTCTTTAATTAGAATGTATGGCGAAGAAGAGTATGATTGAGCGCGAGAAAAAACGCGTCAAGTTAGTTGCCAAGTATGCCGAAAAGCGGGAAGCTCTGTTGGAGGAGTTCAGACAGGCAGAATCTTTAGAAGATAAACTGGATGCTCACCGGAAAATCCAACAACTACCTCGTAATAGTGCGCCCAACCGTCGCCGCAATCGCTGCTGGGTAACTGGTCGTCCTAGAGGTGTATACCGCGACTTTGGACTGTCTCGGAACGTTCTGCGGGAATGGGCGCACGAAGGTTTGTTACCTGGAGTGGTTAAGTCTAGCTGGTAGTCATTGGTCATTAGTCATTGGTTATTTGCTAAATACAAAGGACAAATGACAATGACAAAAATTATTGACCGCAGCAACGGTCTATGCCCAGACTTTCTAAAAGTAGATCGCTGACAGCGTTAGCGATCGCAAACTCTCCATAAAAGCTTTTGGAAAAATCAAACGCTTGCATCTCTGTGACAATGGCAATTACCAGAGAACCTAAGTCGTTTTCTCCTTCCATGCGTTGACGCACAAATATTTGCGCCGCTCGTTGGGCAATCTTTTGGTTGATTGCTTCCGGGATAAATTCTGCATCTAGCCACCGCAACAAACGCTCTTGTAACCACTCACCTTCAAGGAGGGGGTTGTTAGCTGGTGGTAGGGTGATAGATGGGATTGGTTGTGTCATCTTTTTAAACGCAGAGTAATGCTAAAGATATCCCAGAGGAGCGCTGAGGATGGCGATCGCATCAGGTTGCGTTCCTCTGATATTTTTTATTTATATTTTGATCTATGCAATATGATATCGCTGCTATTATTCAAGGCTATGCTCAAGGCTATTTTCTCATGGCTGATGACAATGAGGGCTTGGGTTGGTATGGCAGCCGCGATCGCACTTTGATTCCTTTAGATGAGCGATTCCGCTATCCTAAGTCTTTGCAGCGTGTGTTGAATCAAGAGCGGTTTACAGTGGCGATTAATCGTGATTTTCCGGCTGTTGTTGCTGGATGCGCGAATCGAGAAACAACCTGGATTTCGGAAGAATTAAAAGATATTTACTTGTTACTGCATGAAACTGGTTTTGCTTATAGTTTTGAAACTTGGCAAGGCGATGAACTCGCAGGCGGTATTTTAGGAATTGTAATTGGTGGTGCTTTCATCGGTGAATCAATGTTTTACCGCATTCCTGAAGGCTCAAAAGTTGCAATGGTAAAGTTAGTAGAAAGATTGCGCCAAAGGCGATTTGTGATGTTTGATGCTCAAATGATGAATCCGCATTTGGAAAGATTTGGCGCTTACGGCATTGGCGATGAAGAATATCAAGCCTTACTCCAGAAAGCATTGCAGCGTCGCTGTTTTTTGGTGTAAGCAGCGTCCTGATTTTTAACATAATAAGAAAGTTGCTTGACTTGACGCTCTTTCATGAATACTATAGTATTCAAAAATGAGACACAAAATTATTGACTTATTTGCTGGTGCAGGCGGTTTGACTACAGGATTTCACATGGCGGGCTTTGAATCTCTGTGTGCTGTAGATGTAAATTCAAAAGCCTTGGCGACTTACAAGCACAATTATCCAAATACTAAAATTATCAATCAGGATATACGTCAAATTAGTGCTTCTGAGTTGCGATTAGCTTTGGGTTTGGAGCGAGAAGAACTAACAGTGTTAATTGGAGGCCCTCCGTGCCAGGGATTTTCTAGAAATATTCCTGCTGGTTATCGCTACCTCAATGATTCGCGTAATCAACTATATCGAACTTTTTTAGAGTTCGTTGACCAGTTTAGACCTCTTTACGTTGTCATGGAGAACGTACCAGAAATTTTGAAAGCTTACAATGGTGTAATCAGCGAAGAAATAACAACACAACTAGAATTATTGGGCTATAAAGTTATCTTTGCTTCATTAAATGCTGCACATTATGGAATACCGCAAACAAGATCCAGAGCTTTTTTTCTGGCTAGTCTAGTTCATTCTCTTCATTTTCCTGAACCAACACATTTTGGTGATATCAGAAGTGACTATAGAACTACAAAGTCTTGTAATCAGCTGAATTTGTTAGAGCCAAATATGTCTCCTCTTGTAACAGTCAGAGATGCAATTGGGGATTTACCAGTACTAGATGCAGGACAAAGATATGAGGTTGAAATTTATCCTTCTCCTCCAGCAACTACATATCAAGCTATGATGCGTCATAAAAGTTTAAAAATTGTTAATCATGTCGCTCGTGCTTTAACTCCAATTCAATTATCAAGAGTTCGTGTTCTTCGAGAAGGACAAGATGCTAGAGACTTACCAAGTGAATTAGCTCCTAAAAAACACTACAGCGGTGCATACGGAAGACTTTACTGGGATAAGCCAGCGAGAACTATTACAAGATGGGTATTCCATCCTGGATCAGGCAGGTTTTTCCATCCTACTCAAGATCGAACAATTACAATACGTGAAGCTGCAAGACTACACTCTTATCCTGATAATTTTCATTTTTTGGGAACATATACTGAGATGGCTTCCCAAATTGGTGAATCTGTACCACCACTTCTAGGAAAAGTTATCGCTTCATCTATTCTTCAGGCTCATGTTCAAAAGCCTGAGTATTAATTTGAGATTGCAAAGCTGAGACAACTATTTCAACATATCTATCCAGTGTAAGACGAGTTCGCTCAACCCTAACATGAACCGCTTCTGAAGGAATTGTTCTAGCTCTGAAAAGTTGCTTTTGATTTTTATACCAGATTAGTTGTGCTTTGCCGTCAATACTTCCTTGTAAACCAACACCTTTTTTCCCAGTTTTTTGGTTTACTGTCCAAGCCCAAGAAAAAGCAGATGAGTCTAAACACTCAATTGAATATTCACAATAAACATATTCGGTTCCTTGGATATTCTTGAGAAGAATACCTTCGTAACTTATTTCAACTTTTTGTTTTAGAGAATCTTTCTCTACTTTTTGATTCCAATGTTGAATAAGTGCTGCTCCCAGCTTTTCTGGTGGAGATATTTCATCAAGGTCTGGAAATCCTAGCTCGATAGCTTTTTTAATTACATCTGCTCTTTGAATTACGTAATAATATGTTGTTTTAATGTCAAGATTGCTTTTTCCTTTTAATTGGAGTGATTTAAGTGACCAACCTATTTTAGTTAAAGGATCTACAGCATCGTAAAGAAGCTTGCTACGTCCTAAAGCGGGATCGGATAAAGAAATATTCTTCACATAATGAAACATGGCTTCCCATGTATAATCTTCTATCGAACCGATAATTGGAGATGCAATAGCTGCAATAATAGCTTGCCTTAATCTTTCAACTTCACTGTCCGTCAGCACTTAAAGATTCCTCAACAGATTGTAAAAATTCACTCATTTTCATACCTAATGCCTTGGTAATATGACTGAGAACTCTAACAGATGGGCTTTTTAGCCCTCTTTCAAGCTGGCTGATATAAGTTCTGTGCAGACCTGTGACTTCTGCAAGATACTCTTGTGACCAACCTTTGTTTATGCGATGACGCTGTAGTTCTCTTCCTAAAATTTGATCTAGTTGACTGGGCTGCATGAAAGAAGCATAGGTTTTTGAATACAAAAGTTATACAGACTAAAGTATTCAAAAACTCAAGTTAGTGGAACGCTTTGGCGCTTACGGCATTGGCGATGAAGAATATCAAGCCTTACTCCAGAAAGCATTGCAACGTCGCTGTTCTTTGGTGTAAGAATGTAGAGCAATAATTATGTTTCTTGTTATTAATTTAGTGAAAAAGTTGTATGGGTGCGGAACCTTATTGGTACTACACAGATTATCAAACTGATCTCAACGCAGCATTACAGACGCTTCGCCAACGAGAGTTTCAAGCAGGTCGATATAATCCTGTAATACCATTGCTCGATTTCCCAATTACAGAAAATTCTCTTGCTCCAGGAGCGCAACATATATCTATTCAAGCAGCACTAGAAGCCTCTGATGCAGATGGAACACGCTCAATCCTTGATATTCTTCGAGTCGCTGATAGGCCATGTCCACTTTTAGGAGATGAGTTTGAAGCGGCGTTACTAGGAGGAGAAGAATACCACGAAATACTTGGAGAAATTTTTAACACTGCTTTTCCACTAAATCCAGCAGAACTTATTACTCTGTTCGGTACTGAACAACCCACTCATGAAATGATTGAGTCTGTCATTCTTGGTAACACAAACTCTGATGCAGCAGAAAAATTTTGGGACAGTATTGACAGAGGTTCAGCTAGATACATCATCGTTTATGCAGAAAATCAGCCTAGTGAGATTTTCTTTGCTGGTTATTCTTTCGATTGATAGCATCCATTTACAAGGCATATTTAATGTAGGAAATAATATAATTTGGTTATTCAGGACTTATTATGCCAAATTTAGCGAGGAAAGGGCGTAACTATAATTATTCCAGTAACCAGCTAAATAAACCTTCTACTGTTAAGCTGAAATCTTTAGCAAATTCCGGGACTGGTAACTTTGTTTCTAGTTCTTCGTAAACATTAGTTGCTTGATTTGGCAAGTAAACAAACACAGATTTTTCTTTAGGATCAATCAGCCATCCCATCTGAGTTCCATACTTGAGACAATGGAGAATATTCTTGATAACTTTAGTTTGACTTTGCTCAGGAGATAAAATTTCAATTGTCCAATCTGGGGCAATTAAGAAGGCGTTAGCAACCCCACCATTCTCTTGTCGAGGAATTCTGTCCCACATAAACACAGTAATGTCAGGCACAATTGAGCGATTTCCAAATGTACAGCGAAGTTCACAGAAAGCCCGCGCAATTTTTTGCGGTTTTACGATTAAATTAATTGCAGGTGCTAACTCAGTCTGAATTACGCTGTGTTCTCCTTGTGGCATCGGTTTTTGGATGATACGCCCATCAATATATTCGCTGGCAGGTTCTGTATCTGGTAAATCGAGGAATTCAGTTAGAGTAAAAGTTTTAGCAGGGGTTTGTACCATTTAAGGCTTCCTTACAAAAGCTAAGTTGTACTACTGCTATTTGCTATTCTACAGATTGATAAATCAATTGGCGATTTTCTAGAGGGAGCAAGCGACACTTTTATAACAGCAATTGCTTAACTGACAACAAGATTTTACACCTTTTGTTCAGTTACCAATGTGAGGCTTACCCATTCACCTTTATCGCTGTAGCTACGAATCATGCGCTGACGTAGGTTTGGTTGAATTAACCAACCCACTTCTAAAAATAAGGGTTGACGTAACTTCACTTGCAATGGAGATGTTGCGGAAGCACCGTTAGGTAATAGTAATACTTGTATTTGCTTGGATGGGTCTTGGTCGAAGTGAATAATAGAACCTTGAATTGTAGCTGTTGAAGTGATGTTACGATCGCCAAATGTCAAACTCTGCACTAACCGTCCAGTATCATCTAGATGTAATTTTAAAGTTGAAGAGTAAGTATCGGGCGATCGCCAATCAGGATAGATTGTGATAGCTTCACCGTGCCATTCTCCCAACAAATCATTTACCGATAAGGGAGGGTTTTCTACTGGTTCGGTTCCGGCTAAATGTTCACGAATTAAAGTTATTTTATCTAGCTGACCATTTTTATCAAATATTTGAACTAGGCGTAAGCGACGATTTTTATAAATTAAACCGAGTTCCGCACCAAACTCTGTAAATGGTGCTAACTGAATAGAACCTTGCGAAAATGCCCCATTTTCAAAAAATAGTGTACTTTTAGATAGAGAACTGTATTCTAGGACTAAATCTTCTTGTCCTTCGCGGCGGACAACTTGGTGGATGGTTTTATTTTCGTTCAAACCTTCCAAAGAAACTACGCTTTTAATATCTTCTATGAGCGTACCTTGGGGTGAAAATCGAGTAAATGAACCTTGCCATTCACCAAGATTTTGTAATAAAGATTCCCATTGAGATTTCATAGTTATTTAGTCCTTGGTCATTAGTCATTTGTTATTTACTAAAGATAATCAATAACTCTTGACCATTGATTGACCATTGACTATGCTTTAGCAAATCGATGTACGGCAAATAAGCTTCCTATTAATCCTACCGTTGCACCGAAACTTAAGAGAATCAGGGGTAATAATAAGATTTGTGTGGGCGCAAGTTGCAGTCCATTGGCGATGAATTGAATAAACTCTGGTTGATTAGCTAGTAATTTGCCTAAAAATTGTTCAATTACCGAAATGAAACTCCAAGCGATCGCACCGCCAACTAAACCAAAGGAAATTCCTTGTAAAATAAACGGTAGGTAAATCCACGCCGAAGTTGCGCCTACAAGTTGCATAATTTCAATTTCGCGCCGACGTGCCAGCACAATTAGGCGAATGGTGGTGGTAGTAACAGCGATCGCCGTTAAAGTCAGGATACTAGTAATTGTCAAAGTAAACCAGTTCAACCCCCGATGTAACTGAGCGATACGTTTGACAGCTTCATCTACATACTGCACAGTATCAACTCCTGGCAACTTAGCTAGATGAGTAGCTAAGACTGGTACTACTTGAGAATTTCGCGCTTTTACTTTCATCTCATCAACTAAAGGATTTTCGCCTAGCTGCTGAGTAGCACCATCAATATCCGCAATTCTCAAATCCTTAACCAATTTTGCCCAAGCTTCTTCTTTAGTAACGGTTTGCATCGCCACAACTTCTGGCATTTGTACTACCAAATGTTCAATGCTTTTAGCTTGTATGCCTGGTTCTAGATATACAGAAACTTCCAACTGACTACCGAATTGATAAAGGAGTTTTTCGACTTGCCAAGAAGTTTGCAGACTCAAGCCAAACAGAAATAGTAACACTGCAACAGTGCTAACAGCTGCCCAATTCATCCAACCGCCACGCAACAACCCCAGGAAGGTTTCTTTAAGTAAATAGTCAAGTTTGGTGAGAAATTTGAACATAATTCGTAATTCGTAATTCGTAACTTGAGAATTACTCTACTCGTTATACTCGATGTGATGAAGTTTACCCATGCCATTCTCACCCAATAACGCCGTGTGCAATTTTTGCTCAAACCTAACCCCCAACCCCTTCCCTACGAGGGAAGGGGCGCAAAAGTCAAAGCCTCTCTCCGCTTCGGGGAGCCAGTGCGTTGCGGTGAATCAGTGCGGAGGGAGGGTTTCCCTCCGGAGCCACTGCGGTCTTGGGGTCTCCCCAAGTGGAGCAAGTGGCATCAGGCAACTGTGAACCCGAAGGGGGGTTCCCCCCGTTGTAGCAACTGGCGTGAGAGGTTTGGAGAGGGGTTGAAAATTAATAATGCGTAGCTGACTTGCGGTGATGCACAGATGTGACACCATCTTGATTTAACACTTTACCGTTTTCTACAGTGGCATAAACCAACCAGTGGTCTCCAGATTCCATCCGGTTTTGTACTTTACATTCCAAGTAGGCTAAAGCATCTGTGAGGATGGGAGAACCATTTGTGCTTTCTTCAGTAGCAACATCAGCAAATCTGTCTTGTCCGGGGCCGAAGGGTTTGAGGAAATGTTTCATCAACCCCAAGTGATTGCCTTCTTGGAGAATATTGAGGACAAATTCGTTACCTGAGTGTGTGAGTGGTTCTACTGCACGGTCTTTGGCAACAGCGATAGTTAACCCTGGCGGATTAAAGCTGGCTTGGGCTACCCATGAGGCTAACATGGCGCTGGCTCTATCTTCTTGTTTGGCTGTCAGCACACACAAGGAACCTACGATGCGTCCAACTGCTTGTTCAACATTTGTGGCTGGTACACTTTGCGATCGCACTTTTTTGGCTTTCTTCAGTGCTTGAGCAAAGTCGGTTCCCGCTTCTTCGCACAGTTGTAAGGTGGCATCGTCGGGTTTAAACTTGACGCGGATGGTATCAAAACCAAAGCGATAGCCAGCATCTTTGAGTTTGCTTTCGATTAAATCGACGGCTTCACCACTCCAACCAAAGGAACCAAACACACCTGCAAGTTTATTATTTGTTGCTGTTGATAAGACAATCCCTAAAGCTGTTTGCACAGGTGTCGGTGCATGACCTCCCAGCGTTGGGGAACCCATGACAAAACCAGCAGATTTTTCTACAGCCGCGCGGATTTCTTCTGGGTCGGTAAATTCGCAGTTAATTGATTCTACAGCGACACCAGCTTTGGTAATGCCACGCGCGATCGCTTGGGCTAAGGTTGCTGTATTACCATACGCAGAAGCATAAATTAATGCCACTGTCAAGTCAGCAGCTGTTTGCTGTTGACTCCATTGACGATAAGCTTTAGTTAGCTCAAGTAAGGCATAACGTACCAAAGGCCCGTGTCCCGTGGCATACAAGCGTACTGGAAAATCCGCCAGTTTTTCTAACGCTGTTTCTACTTGCCGTGCATGGGGAGCCATGAGACAGTCAAAATAATAACGGCGGTCTTCGTTAATAATCTCCCAACCTTCATCAAATACTTGATCGCCGCAGATATGCGCCCCAAAAAACTTATCTGTGTAGAGAATTTCGGTTTGCGGATCGTAGGTGCAGAGTTCATCAGCGTAGCGGGGGTTGGGTGTGGGAATAAATTGTAAGTAATGTCCCTTACCCAAATCCAGGGTTTCTTCTCCCCGCATAATCATAATTGGTAAGTCTGGATTTTCTAAGGCTCCGCGTAAATTTATTGCCCCAGGATTAGAACAGACAAAAGTGATTTGCGGTGCAATTTCTAATAAAGCCTTCAAGGTGGCGGCGCGGTTAGGATTGACGTGACCGAGAATTACATAATCAATCGCTTTGACATCAAAGCGCTGCTGTAACGCTTCCAGATAAATCTGCGTGAAGGTTTCTCCTGGAGGATCAATCAAGGCGATTTTGTCACCTTGAATTACATAAGAGTTAGCCGTAGTCCCTTTGGCTAGGGCATATTCTATTTCAAATCTCAGTCTTGCCCAACTGCGCGATCGCATTACTGTTGTATCGGTAGCAATGGGCAGTACTTGCACGTCACGAGGTTTGGTTTCTGGCATAACTTTTGAATAACTTCTTTATTTTTAAGCATTTATGATGAATTAAACAGCAATTGCTACAAACTAGCGATCGCATTTTTCCACTTTGTTAGGCTTACTTCTGACATTCTATAATTATTCAAATGCCGGGATTTAAATTTGAGAAAGCGATCGCAAAAGACAACGCTGTTACAATAAAGCCATACTTGATGCCATATTCATTCTATGACGATCGCTCAAGAAAAAAATCAGCAAACAGGCATCTGCCAAGATGTTATATTTCCTCCGGGTGATATATATAGTGACGAACCACCCTTGGAAAGCGAACTACATCTAGAGCAAATCATGCTCTTACTGCAATGTTTAAAATGGCTGTGGCGAGATAGAAATGATTTCTACGCGGCGGGAAATTTGACTATTTACTACAGTCCCCATCAACGTAAATCAGAATTTTTCCGAGGGCCAGACTTTTTCGTAGTGCTAGGATGCGAACGTAAAACCAGAAAAAGTTGGGTAGTTTGGGAAGAATAGAGGCGTTGCATAAATGCGGGATGAATTAAGCATTTTTAGCAAAGTGAACTATCGATTTTTCAAGCCTTTGCGCCTTTGAGCGAAACAAAAAACATCCCACTAATTAGCAACGCCGAATATGGCAAATATCCCAATGTCATCGTTGAAATTTTGTCTGATTCCACAGCAAGTACAGACAAAAATTTCCAGAAAACAATTTATCAAGACACCTTCCGCACACCGGATTATTTTTGGTTCGATTTGCTGGTGTAATAATTGACGCGATCTCAACGAAAATCAAAACTTAGCGATGGCGATGATGACTAATTTGGGAAGAAATCAAAATCTAAAGTTTCCTCAGCAGAAAAAGGATAGTCTTTAGGAAAAATAGACAGTGGAAGTCCTGTTTCAATAGACGCTTCTTTTCGAGCGTGTTGGTAACAATTATCAAAAACTTCTGTGTAATAGCATTTTAAACTAGGACTATCTAAAAATGCTTCTTGCAATCTTTGACGATGTTCATAAATTGTATATAACCAGCTATTTGATCGGTTTTGAGGTTGAAATTTATATTTGAGTATGTGCATTAAAAGCATTCTAAGATTACTTCTTAAAGCATTTTTATCACTTTTACCCATACTTTCTATTTCTTCAATTAAATTTTTTAAATCTAGTTCTAAAAATTTTTCATTTTTTAATAAATAAACAGTATGTTCTAACCACAAATGATAATCTTGTTCATAGAGATTATTGGTTGGAGTAACAGATTGATTGCTCATAATTTTCTCTTTATATGAATATATAATTTTAACATTGCTTCTGTTATTAGCTACCTTAGCGATCGCTCCTCTTCCTCTGCGTACTCCGCGCCTTGGTGAAGCAGTCCGGTCATGGGGGTTTCCCCCATGAGGAACTACTGAACCCGTTAGCGAGTCTTCGAGCGTCAGGGCGGTTCGTTAAAAAAAGCGATCGCATAGTATTACTCCATACTTCAAACTTCAGCTTCAGACTTTATACTTTCCTCATCCCTACTTTTCACTCACAAAATTGGTTAAGGTTGTTGTCACTGGTATTGGTTTAACTTCCGCCTTAGGCGCAAGTTTAGAAGATAGCTGGCAAAATTTGATTGCAGGGAAATCAGGAATTCAATTACAGCAACCATTTCCAGAACTTGAACCAGTTCCTCTAGGCTTGATTAGTAAACAACCAGCCGCTTTAAAAATGCTCACCCAGCAGATTGTTGCAGCTGCGTTGCAAGATGCTGGTTTGATTGCACCTTTAATTGATTGTGCTGTGGTGATTGGTTCGAGTCGCGGTTATCAAGGTGCGTGGGAATCGCTGGCGAGACAAATGGGGAAGGAAGAATCGAACCACAGAGAACACAGAGTTTTAGAGAGTTTTGGGGTGAGTCACGAGGAAGATAGGGGTACAACAGATGTAGTTTTAGAAGATTGGTTAGATATTTTACCGCACATGAATGCGATCGCAGCTGCAAGACAAATTGGTGCATCTGGGATAGTTTTAGCACCGATGGCGGCTTGTGCTACCGGAACTTGGGCTATTGCTCAAGCCACTTTTTTGATACAGACTGGGCAATGTCAACGAGTAATTGCTGGCGCTGTCGAAGCACCAATTACACCTTTAACTATCTGCGGGTTTCAACAGATGGGTGCTTTAGCCAAGACTGGCGCTTATCCCTTTGATGTGCAGCGAGAAGGCTTAGTTTTGGGTGAAGGTGGTGCTGTGTTGGTTTTAGAATCAGCAGAGTTAGCCAAGCAGCGCCAAGCCAGAGTTTATGGTGAAATTCTCGGCTTTGGTTTTACCGCAGATGCTTATCATACCAATCAGCCAGAACCAAATGGCAAAAGTGCGATCGCTGCTATAAAACAATGTCTAGAACGTAGCAATCTAACTCCAAACGATATTAATTATATTCACGCTCACGGTACAGCTACGCAGTTAAATGACAGGATTGAAAGCAAAGTCATACAACAGTTATTTCCCCAACAAGTAGCTGTAAGTTCAACCAAAGGTTCTACAGGCCACACTTTAGGCGCTTCAGGAGCTTTAGGAATGGCTTTTTCCCTACAAGCTTTACAGCAGCAAGTTTTACCCCCATGTGTTGGCTTGCAGACACCGGAATTTGATTTAAATTTTGTGATGACTGCACGACAAAACACAATTCAAAATATATTATGTTTTAGCTTTGGCTTTGGTGGTCAAAATGCAGTCATCGCATTGAAAAATTCATCTCATTGACAAACTAGCTAATACAGACTGCTGCTGAACAGGCTCAAATTTCCAGTTTGATAAATTATTAATTTCTAATTGCATCCCTTGAAGATTAGCTAACATCAACTCATCTCGTTGATACCATGCTGTAAATATTTTCTCTCTCCCATCGTAAAAAGTTTCAGGGTCTAGTTGATAGCCCTGACT
Organism: Nostoc sp. CHAB 5844; assembly: GCF_020829595.1. Lineage (GTDB taxonomy): Bacteria > Cyanobacteriota > Cyanobacteriia > Cyanobacteriales > Nostocaceae > Nostoc_B. The sequence continues at coordinate 52,305 of NZ_JAIVFW010000016.1, read as the reverse complement.
AACTACTTTCAACTTCAATCCTAATAACTTGAGCAATTTGCTAAGTATTTTAATAGGTGAAGTTATTTCTTCTTCTCTAACTAAGTCAATGTCTAAAACCCTTTTGATATGTTTGCTGTGCTGATAAACAACATCTTGCAACCAAAGCAAATCAGCATCATCTTCAGTAAAATTTCTTGCTAGATTGAGAAACTCTAGCATTCCTAAAGCTTTCATTGCTTCAACTTTGAAAGTATAAGTTTTTATATCTGGTAAGAAAACTTTTCCTTCACCACACAGCAATTGCTGCTGCCATTCATACTGATCTCTAACATGAAAATAATCACTTTCATGCGTTAAATAATAGTGAATTAATAATTGGGCATAATAGCCTTGGTCGTCTCGGAGTTTCAGTAAAGGTGTAACTTCTACCCCATACTTTCGTCTGAGTGTATATTTATGTATTTGATGACGTTCTGCATCTGTTAAAGAATTTTTAGATGATAGCTGTTGATATTCTACATAATCAATATTTTGAGCTTCGGCAATAAACTTGGCAGTAGTCAATTGATTTTTCTGCTTAATTTCTCTCATTTGGCGTTTAATATCTTTAGCTTTTTTGCGCTTATCTGTCCAATCTCTTTGGACTTTCACAATTTCTAAAATTAGTCTTTTACGTGTTGCCAAATCATTAGCGTCAGTTGCTAAAAATGCTAAACGTAAATCTCGAATAATATTATTGTGAACAGCATGACTCCGCAGCCAAATTTGATGCCCGTCAGTTTTTAATCCATCTTGCATCGACTGACGGTAAAAGCGAATAGATGCATTGACTCTCGCAGATAACTTAGCCCAAGTACGTAAATGAATCGGGTCATATACTAAAGGCAAATCTACATCTATTTTATGTAGTGGACTAAGTAATGCTAAGTTTTCTTTTTGATTGGCTTGATACCAATCCGATAATAAGCGATAGTTTGTACTACCACTACCAATTAAACCAATTCCTCTTTTAGCACACCAAACAATCCGAGGTACATTATCTCGTACTCGTGCTAATGCTTGTCGTGCTTCTGAATCAGGAATTACACCCTGAAAAATACCATAAACTCTATCAAAGTGTTGAACATCAATACTAATACCAGTTCCTAGACTGGGAGTGACAAAAATTGTGTCATAATCCCCAATTTTTTGATTAATATTTGCTACGAACTCAACTGCTGCATGACCTGGTGTATTTGTAGTGCGGCTACTAATCACTAAGCTTTTAGGAAACTGGTAACGTAGTTTTTCTAAACGTTCTTTGAGATAATTTTCAATGGTTTCGCAACTATAGCGTCCAGACCGACTATCGGTAGTCACATAGCATTTACGTCCTGCCAGTAAATCTAGTTCTAACTGATAAATTAAAGGTGTGGGGTTAGGTGAATCATAAAAAGTTATGTCCCATCCGCGTTCTGGTTTCCATTGATTTACTAACACCCAAGGCGTTACCTGAATTCCTGATAAGCCCTGCAAATATTCTAAGGTTACATCAGATAAATCAGCATCCTGAGCAATTACTAAACCTCCGGTTTGCAAAACTTTGTTGATTAATTTTTGGAAATTTTTTAAAATTTTAACGCGTTTGTTTTTACAAGTATCACTATTTAATAAATGCCACAATAATTGCTCTACTTCATCTAATATAACTATTCCACCTTGCCAATTATCTGAATCTATTTTCCAAATAGAGTCAACACATAAGCCGAGAGATTCAGTAATTTGGTTATCAAAGTAAGATATTAAATTATGATTATTAGTATTTAAACCCCATTGAATACCAATTTTGTCACATAAAAATTTTCCAAGCTGGATTCTGTGGGTAATTAATAATACGGGTTGATTTTTAGTTTTAGCTTGTTTGACAATATTTTGTAATGCTGTGGTTTTACCTGTACCTTTTGCTGATTTAACTCCTACTAATCCTGAGTTAGGAAAAGCTATCTCTCCTAAATAAGAACGGTTGATTGTGAGTGCAACTGGAATAGTTAATTCTGTGTGTGGCTTGGTTTGAGCTAGGTAAATTTCTAAATCAACACTTTGGCGATAAACTTTATCGAAAGCACTACCATTTTTCGCAACAATTAACTCATCAACACCTTTTTCGGGGCCAGGAAGTTCTATAACTTTGACTAAGCAATTTTTTTCTTGGAATAAGCAGCCAAGTTGAGTGATCGCATTATTCACAGCTGCTATAGTCTTGGGTTGAGTTTCAAAATCAAAACATATATATATGTGGCGTTTTGCTGTTGCAAACAACGCTAAGTCAGGAATTAGTTGACGACTGGTAACTTTACCAAATCCGTCTTTGACAACTCGATAACCGCTGGTAATTCCAGGAATTGCGATCGCAGCATACCCTTGTGTTAAAAGTGCACCTGCTTTCTTTGCACCTTCGCAGATAATCACGGGTATGTTCTGTTCCGTCACCCATTGCCAAAAACCGACGGCTTCTCCGTTAGCATCAACGCTGATATTTGCAGGTAAGTTGAGATTGTAACGCTGTGCAACTTCTCGCCAAACTTCCAGCGTCACCCGCAAACAAAATACTCTTATTGGTGTGCTGGGTGGATGTTCATATTTAATAGGTTTGCCATTATCCTTGATGCGGGGTTGGTTTGGCTTAAAGCATCCCCATTCCATTGATTGCCAATGATTTAGCGGATCTAGTCCCGCACACCACCAACCGCCAGCGGTGATATGACTGTAACGCTGCAACCAGCCGCTTTTTACCATGCCTGTATTGGTGCGTGGTAGTAGTTCGGAAATTAACAAGTATTCGTAGGCGATCGCACCTTGGAGAGACTTAAAATTTAACTGCGCTAGGTGTAAATCTATACTACTGCCCTTAACTAATTCTTCCAGATGTTTGGGTTCTAAATAGTGTAGATGCATGATGAGAAGCGCCAACAGAATTGGATGGATTTAAACCTTATCATGCCTACCCCAGTTTTTTTGATCAGGAACTACTAAGTTTTTTTGATAATTTTTTATACCTCGTTGCTGGAAATACAACGGTGAATCAGTAGGTGAGCTATTTTAGCTGGCGCGATCGCTCAACTAATAAGCTTGTATTGTAATAATTTATGAGCATTAAATTTTATTTATCAGTATTAATCCGTAAATAGCTATGAATAGCTTCCATTCACATTGGAAAATCCTTGTTATGTCAAGGTGTAAAGACACGCAGTAGTTTGCCATTAAAAATATCTAGTTAGGAAAATGTAATAAAAATAACTAAAAGTAAATTAAGATTTATGAATAGAATTTCAAACTAAATGATATTTTGAGGTTTTAAAGTTCGTGCTTTTGCTCTTTCTAAAGCAGTTAATAATCGTTCTGCATTTTTAGGTGAGCGAAGTAAATAAGATGTTTCTAATAAACTGTTTAGTTCATCAACAGCAATTAGAGCCACGCTTTCACCTTCTTGGCGATTAATAATTACTATATCTCTATCTGCAACTACTTGAGCGCAGAGTTCGGCTAGATTATTACAAGCATCAGTTAAGTTTGTCTGGTTGGACATGATGGGATATTTTCTAATGCTGTAGGCTTGCCAATATATCATAGCAAGTAATTTTAGAAGGGCGATCAATTTTACTACTTTAGATTGAATAGAAACGCATAGTGCTTATTTTAAGACCTATGCGTTTTACTATTAGTTAAAGATTTTGACTACAAGAAAAGACAATTACTTTGTATCATTTTGATAGCATCTACAAACTTTGTTATGTTTCATCAACTAATAAGAATAGTTCGTTTGCTGCTTTCTTTTTTGCTTCTTTTTTTGAACTACCATCACCATACGCTGTTAACTCTTTTCCTCTAACATTACAAGTAGCTTTTATGGTATATATGGGTGTATGATCACTACCTGTTTTATCTACTTCAGTATATTTAGGAGGAGCATAACCAAGTCTAGCAAGATATTCCTGCAACATAGAAATAATATTGTCATCGGTTGTATCACTAAAAACATCAATTTTATCTAAATTTAATAACTTAAAAACAATTTGTGTGCATTTATCTAGCCCTTGATCTAAATAAATTGCACTGATCAAAGCTTCTATAACATCAGCAAGGACTCTGTCAGTAATTTGTTCTATGCTACTTGTACTAGGAATTAAAATGATTGATTTTAAGTTAATTCTTTTAGCTATATCTGATAGATTTTTATCATTGACTACATTGGATTTAACTTTAGTGAACCATCCTGATTTGCCTATTATACGAAAATTGCTGACTAGATACTCAGCAACGACAAACCCAAGTATGGAATCTCCAAAAAATTCCAACACTTGATATTTTCTGAGGGTGATTGCATTTCTATATTCAGTTAAATTATTTGGAATAAAACCAAATTCATCTTGAATCCATTTAGTTAAAGATTGATCATTCATAGTGTCACCATATAGCTTAAAGCACAGTAAAAAGGATAGTAAGAGCGTTCTTGCATATAAACGCTCTCACATCATAAATCGGGTTCAAGCTAACAGTTAACCGTAAAACTACGCCCCTACTGCTTCTTTGGCGGCGTATAGCACCTCAGCAGAGATATCTTTGAAACCGCGACGCGATCGCAGGTTAATTTATCCTTAAAATGTCATAAAAATAACCAATAGTAAATTAAGACCTATAAAGGTAAATATGTTGTCTAGCTCAAGCTGTCTGTTTTGAAGCACTTTCAGTACTTCCCCAAATTTGAGGTAGAGGTTTTACCCAAGAAATAGGTACAGAAACCACATCTAATGTTTCGCCATTTTGAAATACTTCTAATATATATCCAGGTTCTTTCTGAGTTTTAGTAGGGTTGAGATAGTCTAAAACAACTCCCTGATAACCAGCTTTTATAGGAGTGTTAGGTATATCATGTTTCAGTTCTACCCACTGAAATAAGCTAGCTGTCGTCATTTTTTAATTCTCCTGTGACCTGTCAGGTTTTAGCGTTATAAATCTAACTGAATCGCTTCCTTCATCTTGTTGCCAAATAGTGATCACCTTGATTAATCGACCATTTGGCCCGTGCCATTCACTTTTAACCTCAAACTGAATACCCCAATCAGTTTGCTTTACTTTGGCGATTTGAGAAACTTCCATAGCTTTTATTATATCGCTCTTAAGAACTTCCCAGTTATCTAGGCTATAGCCAGCTAAAGCTAAATATCCTGATTTATCACTTTCAGCTTGGTGAACAAGTAAATATTTTGTTATCTTTTCATCTTGAATTACTAAATTTGAGGAGAGTTTCATAGATTTTAAACATATCACTACTGCTAGATTAGCCAAAAAAATATTGAATCAAAAAAGGCTCATAAGCCAAATGCTCATGAACCTTTTGGGAAAATTATCAAAGTAACCATAGAAGGTTAATTTGATCTATTTAAAACTACGCCCCTACTGCTTCTTTGGCAGCGTATAACACTTCAGCAGAGATATCTTTGAAGCCGCGATCGCGGGCAAATTTTTCAGTATTTCGCTTCACTTTACCGCGTACAAATCCAGGGATTTTATTCAATTCTGCTAGACCATCTTTTGTCCAATTCAAATCAGATTCGGCAGAAATACCTTTAGTAATTACTTCCTTAGTATCGTGTCCACCAAATATTTCTAATAAATGGTCTTCCATTCCTAAAGTAAAGGAATTGTAGATTAAATCTGTGATTTGATTTGTACCTTCGTAACCTAAGAATGGTTTGTAACCAATAGGGAAATTCTGCACATGAATAGGTGCAGCAATCACGCCGCAAGGAATATCTAAGCGTTTCCCGACGTGGCGTTCCATTTGCGTACCGAAAATGGCTGAGGGTTCGACACGGGCGATCGCATCCCCAATTGCGCCATGATCATCAGTAATCAGCACCTCGTCGCAATACTCGCTTACTTGTTCCCGGAACCAGTCTGCATCGTATTTGCAGTAAGTTCCTGCCCAAACTACATGAATTCCCATTTCCCGTGAGAGAATTTTGGTGATAGCAGCAGCGTGGGTATTGTCGCCAAATACCACAGCTTTTTTCCCAGTCAAATTCTGACAGTCAATAGAACGGGAAAACCAAGCAGCTTGAGAAACATACAAGGTTTGCTCATTGATATATTCTTCATAGTCAACATTTGCCCCTTGTTCGTTAATTACCTGTTGAATCTTGCGGATGCAACGTGCAGTTTCCACCACACCCATCGGGGTAATGTCTATACAAGGTGTGCCGAATTCTGTTTTAAGATAATTAGCTGTCATTAAACCGAGTTCCCGGTAAGGAACTAAGTTAAACCAAGCTTTCGGCAGATTCTTCAACTCATGAACTGAAGCGCCTTCGGGAATGACTGCGTTAACTTCAATTCCCAAATCTCCCATGAGTTTTTTCAGTTCGGTGCAGTCGTGGTTATTGTGGAAACCAAGGGTAGAAATACCGATGATATTAACTGATGGCTTTTCGGTTTTGGTTGTAGGTAGTTCGCCTTTCTTGCGGGCTTTCTCGATATAAAATTGGACGATTTGATGTAGAGTGCGATCGCCTGCTTGCAGTTCGTTAGCGCGATAATGGTTCACATCTGCCAGGAGAACATCGCCTTTAGCCTCAATCCGCGCACGTTCTACAAAGTTGTGTAAATCTTCTTGCAGAATGCTGGAGGTGCAAGTGGGAGTCAACACTATTAAATCAGGGTGTTCCTCTGCATCTTTGCGGGTAATGTTATCAACCACCTTCTCTTGAGAACCACGTGCCAAAACGTTGCGATCAACAACACTAGTTGTCACTGGGGTAAAATCTCGCTCCCGCGATAACATGGAGCGCATGACGTTAAAATAATCATCTCCGAGTGGGGCGTGCATAATCGCATGAACGTTTTTAAACGAACTAGCGATTCGCAAAGTGCCAATGTGGGCTGGGCCTGCATACATCCAGTAAGCCAATTTCATCAGGCGTTCTCCCTTGTGAGGTGAATCAAAGGTGGACTATGATTGCAAAATTATTAGTCTTTGATTGTCCCAAAACTTGTAGCGTTGAAGAAATAGGACTATTTACTAGTTAATTGGTGAGGCGATCGCTGAAACCTTTTGCATTCTTGACATTCAGCTTTTTAGATCAACAACAATATATATTGTTTAGCGAAATAATTCTTAGTCTTATGCAAATGTTGATCACAAGATTCTGTTTATACTTAATATTTATTCATAAACTTCAAGAAAGGATTCTTAATATTTCTACATATATATTCTTAAGTAAAAGGCGATCGCGTCAAAAATAATTACCCTATTTTCTTGATGCTATTGATACCAGCACTTAACCATTGACCGAGTAACCATTGACTAGCTGATGTATCCAATGCTGGCAGAATCCGAAAATTAAAAACTTCTTGCCAAACTTCCTCTCCATGCTGAGCTACGGTGTACACACAAATCATCTGATCCCCCTAAATCCCCCTTATAAAGGGGGACTTGAAGAAAATTTCCCCCCCTTTTTAAGCTACGGTGTACACACAAGTCTAGAAATCCTACCTGAAACTTGGTTTCATCGCCCTAGCTTTAAAATTATGGGAATAAATCGAGCTTCAAGTCGCCCAAAATTTGGGTATTTATGGGGAACCAAAAAGTTGAAACCCTTGCGGCCTATACTTGTGTGTACACCGTAGCCGCCTCGGAGAGGGGTTGAGGAGAGGTTCATCGAACTCACGTAAAAATTAGATCGGCAACTTGTTTGAAGATACAGCTGGCGAATAGCAGGTATCACCTCTGATAGAAAGATTTTTCGTCATTCCAGCAGATGTAGAGACGCGAAATTTCGCGTCTCTACTCAGGTAAATTGATTACAGGATTACGGCTAAAGAAACCTCGTGGAACTAACTTAAACCCAATACGATGAACAGGCATTACAGGCCAATCTTCGGGACGCGGTACGTGTGTCATTCCCATCGTGTACCAAACTACGATATCTTCTTTGGTTAAAGATTCATCGTCAGAAATATATTTAGGCAAACCTTCTCCTGGTTGACTTTGGTTAGGATAATTACCACCAGCATAAAGTTCATCAGGTTTATATTTTGTTACCCAAAGGTGGTGTGTAGCAAATTTTGCTCTTTTGCGAATTTCTGCACCTTCTGTAGGGAAAAATATTGAGTTTCCAGTTGGCATTAGCATATATGCAGGTGCAGCATCCAAAACATTCTTTTTATCTGCACTGGCAATCATCCATTCTCGGCTATGCTTCATATCAACATCGCGCACAGCAGCAGTTTCTGTTGTTAAAGGAGTTTCTGCTACTGCGATCGCATTTCCTATAAGATTTTTATCATTGATTGGCAAAGAATTAACATTCATTTCCAGGACAGAATTTGCCTGTCCGTCTACATCCATATCGAGGCGGTAATTGAAAAAGTGTTGATGATTTACTCCCAAAATATTCTTAGCTAGTAGCCGTCCATAGGAATTATCCAAAGACTCTTTTTCTAAGGCCGTTCCTTGTGCCAAGACAATTCCAGATAATTCATTTTGTACCTCTAAAGTTCCATCTTGGTGAAAAATCCAATTGATGCTGTAATCATAATTGTCAACTGTCGCAGTCATCGTCATAACTAATTCACGATTGCGACGGACATGATTACGCTGAGTACTATACTCATAATGTTTCCAGAGAATACCATTATCGCGCTCATAAATACCAACGACTCCGGGCATTTTGTAAGGTTCTCCCTGTTCGTTGGCAAATACAGCATCTAGTGAAACTCCGTTCTCTGGAACTTCTTTACCTAACTCCTGGGTATTAGCCAACAAACCAAAGCTATATTCACCAACATCAAAAGCATTGCGAAATGACCAATTAGGATTAGGAGCACCATAAGGTACTACCATCTCTGATAAGCTGGCACGATATAAAATTGGTCGAATATTTTCCCCGTCTTTATAACTCACTAAATACAACACCAAACCATCACGCGGATGGATTAAATAACGAAAATTCCAACCTTGCCAGCTAATTTCATTACCATTAATTTGGAAAGATTTACCATTAGGCTGAAGGATTTTTAATAGTTTTGGCGGTGTTAGTAATTTGCCCAAAGATTTAACATCGTAGTTCCAATTTTCTTGGGAAAATGGTACTATTCCTCTGTCTATAAAACTGGCAACTTGACCTGTATTTAAGTTTACAGTTGCTAGTACACCTTCAATTGGTCTACTGTAATAATTCCAGCGATCGCCTCGATAATAAGATAATGCCCGACACAGGCGATGGCCTTTTGCTTCTTCCTGTTTACTTAAGATTCCAGCAGCCCAACAATTAATTTTGACATCATCAAAGTTGGTAATTCCCCTTTGCTGGATGGCTTTTTGCCATCTAGAATCGGCTTTGACTGCATGATTTACTAATTCATAATCTGACGCGACAAATGTAGGTTGAACATTGGGAATTTCTTTCCAGGAAGTTAGAGAATGGGTTTTTAAATCAACCACTCCTTCATAAGTTTTGTTTTGCGATCGCTCGTATACTACCAAAAAAGCTTGTCGCTGAAATTGTTTATCGGTTGTAAAATTTAAAATTTCCTTTTTATCTGGTTCTTTTAAGGTAATCACAGGAAACACAGCCAGATCACTCAAAGTTTTTTCTTTTTTGATAACTGCAACTGCTGTTGTAATTTCTGCCTCAGTTAATGATGTGAGAGGATGGGTTATTACAGGCTGTTGAGCAGATAATGTTCCCATCCATACCAATAAAGTAAAAGCAAAAATAATTAGAATAGTAGTAGTTAAACCAAAAAGTCGCAGCCTTTTAAGCATTTTTAAAATTACAACAAGAAACTTACAGTTATTTATTTCTATAAACGAGCTTTAAAACCGCAAGATTCAAGATTGTTTTTTAGCTATGATTGACATTGATACTTTTTCTTTACAAGCATAAAATTTATCAGCAACGCTTTCGATATTATTTACGTAACAATCATAAATAATTTGCGAAAAACAAGACCACCGACTTCTTAAAGAAGTCGGTGATCTGAGTAAGCAAGATTTTCAAAACTCAAATATGTTTCCCCATTATGCAGAAACCAAGCGGCGCAAAGATTCAGCACGACGTTTAGCAGTAGCATTATTAGGAGCAAATTTAAGCGCTTCTTCGTAACTTTGTAGCGCCTGAGTATTTAATTTTTTCCGTTCATAGGCATGACCGATATTATTTAATGCCACTACATAATCTGGTTTATTTTTCAATGCTTCTTTGTACTGACGAATTGCTAAATCATATTGCTCTTGAGCAAAATAAGCATATCCTAGCCCATTATAAATAGGAGCAACAGCTTCTTCACTTTCTTCTTCAGCCGCTTTGAGAGCTTTTTGAAATAATGCGATCGCCTGACTATACAATTTTTTCTCAGAGTAGATACAGGCTAACTCGTAATATTCCTGAGTTGTACCTTTTTCTTTCTCCAATTTTTTTCGCAATTTTGAAAATGAACTTTCCAATCTCCGAGTTTTGAGAATTTGACGAAAAACACTCACAACCGCAAATGCAAGAATTGCTACCACAATCGAGAGGTAAACAACAGCTAGATTATTATCCATCGCCTGCTAAGACAAATATTAAAACTACTTTCTCTATCTATTATCGACTGTAGAGAAGTTAAAAGTTAAAAGGCAAAAGTACAATATCTCTTTTAACTTTTACCTTTTGCATTTTGCCTGATTACGGCAATCCCCAATATTGAGCGCGTTGCTTGAGCCAACCTTCGACTGTGTAACGAGCGATCGCTTCATTTACTTTACGGCGCAGTTCGTTATATTGCAAGCCCTTGGGCATAACTACAGATAAAGGTTCCGTCGATAGCTTGGTTGGTAAGAGTCGATATTGCGGATATTGTTGTATCCAACCGCTGAGGACACTAGCATCGGCGGCAAAAGCTTTGACTGTATTGCTTTCTAGCTGCTCTCGCGCTTCCTGGTAAGAATTTACTCCGACTAACTCAGCATTGGGGAGATAATAACGTACTTGAGCAATTGTATTCGAGTGGTTGAGTACAGCAATTTTCCGTTTTGCTAAATCCGGAAGCTCTTTTATAGAGCTATCTTTAGTAATTAAATAAGTGCCATCAAAGTAGTAAGGTACACTGAAACTGACTAACCGAGAGCGTGACTCAGTAGCCGTAACTCTGGCAATAGCGAAATCAACTCTATGCTTTAAGACTACAGATAAGCGATCGCGATTCGCAACAGATTGCAACTTGACAGCCTCTGCCTTACCAAGCAAGTCTGCTGCTAAACGTTGCGCTAAATCAATTTCTAAACCTTGAAGATTGCCGTTAGCATCCCTAAATCCTAAGGGACGCAAGTTATCTTTAACAGCAATATTAAAATAGCCCCGCCGCTGAATTTCTGGCATTTCTGCGGCAGATGCAGGTAATCCTGTGACTAAAAAGAAACAGCAGACAATCCCAAAAACTGTAGTCAAAAATCCCCGATATAACCGAATCAAGGATAAAGGATAAAGGATAAAGGATGAAAAAAAGATTTGTTGCGTCACCAATTTTTTGAGCAACGAGCGAATCTTTTTCAAACCCCTAGATTCATTTTTGGGGTAAGTTTCAGCCTTCATACTTCATACTTCATCCTTCAAAGGTTATTCATCCGTTACCACCTTTATTTTTTAGCTTGGCTTGCCAATTGGGCAACTTTGGTGAAGCTGACAGGATCTAGAACTGCTAATTGTGCCAACATCTTGCGATTGAGTTGGATATCAGCTTTTTTCAGGTTGCCAATCAACTGGCTGTAGCTTAAACCATGCTGTCTAGCAGCAGCATTGATCCGAGTGATCCACAGACGGCGAAAATCGCGTTTGCGCTTTTTGCGATCGCGGTAGGAACTGCGTAGTGCTTTCATTACTTGCTGGTTAGCAGTTCTAAACAGCGTCGAGTGGGAACCGCGAAAACCTTTAGCTAATTTGAGAATTTTATTGCGGCGTTTACGAGCTACGTTACCGCGTTTTACCCGTGTCATGTCTTAATTCCTAAAAGATTTACATTACAAATAAGGAAGCATCAAGCGCACGTTTTCTTCGTCGCGCTCGTTGACGATTGCCATTTTGGACAATTTACGCTTTTTGTTAGTTGTCTTGTGTTCTAACAAGTGGTTTTTGAAAGCTTTGCGACGGACGATTTTACCGCTACCTGTAGCGCGGAACCGTTTTGCTGCTGCTTTACGGGTTTTGAGTTTAGGCATTTGCTGGCTTTAATTTGACGATTCGACACAATCTATCATTATACAGCAATCATATTTAATTGAGAAAAATTGAATAAAGGCACGCCGCATTCAGGTCTGCTTGAAGCAGCCTAATCGTGATGGAGACAGGGAAATTTTTATTCTCACAAAGGAGCCATCTGATGTCGCAAATGCAATCTTGATAGCCCGAATGTACCGCCAACGTTGGAAGCTCGAAACCTTGTTTCAAGTCCATCTGGCAGGCCTTGTTAAACTGAGAACTTTTCGCCGTCATCCGCCAGCTCCGAAGAAAGCTCAACCACAACGAACTTACCTCAAGAACAAGCCCCATGTCTCAACTTTTAAGATTCTAAACCAGAAAAAGCGGCAAAATAACACACCTTGAAAGGGCTACTCCTAAGGGTACAAAATTGCCGTAAAATTATCATTTATCTGGCATCCGCTACTCTTGACACCCATGCTCTGCGACTATTTAGTACAAATCCTAACCGCTCGTGTGTACGATGTTGCCCAAGAAACCCCTCTGGAATATGCCCCGAATCTCTCCAACAGACTGAATAATCAGCTGCTATTAAAGCGGGAAGATATGCAGTCGGTGTTTTCTTTCAAGCTGCGGGGTGCATACAACAAAATGGCCAACTTACCGCCGGATTTGTTAGCACAGGGTGTCATTGCTGCTTCTGCTGGTAATCATGCCCAAGGTGTGGCTTTAGCCGCCAGTCGCTTGGGAACAACTGCTATTATCGTTATGCCTGTAACTACACCCCAGGTGAAAGTGAATGCAGTCAAAGCCAGGGGTGGACAAGTTGTATTACATGGCAATACCTACGATGATGCCTATGCTTACGCCCGACAATTAGAAGCAGAAAAAGGCTTAACCTTTATTCATCCTTTTGATGACCCCGATGTGATAGCTGGACAGGGAACCATCGGTATGGAAATTTTACGACAATACCAACAACCTATTCATGCAATTTTTGTTGCTATTGGTGGTGGTGGTTTGATTTCGGGAATTGGGGCGTATGTAAAACGGTTGCGTCCAGAAATTAAGATTATTGGTGTAGAACCAGTAGATGCTGATGCGATGCATCAATCGTTGAAAGCTGGACATCGGGTGCGTTTATCGCAAGTTGGTTTGTTTGCTGATGGGGTAGCGGTGCGAGAAGTGGGTGAAGAAACCTTCCGTCTGTGTCAAGAATATGTGGATGACATTATTTTGGTGGATACAGATGACACCTGTGCAGCAATCAAGGATGTATTTGAAGATACCCGTTCTATTTTAGAACCGGCAGGGGCATTGGCGATCGCATCTGCCAAAGCCTATGTCGAACGTGAACAAATCCAAGGGCAAACTTTAGTTGCTGTCGCTTGCGGCGCTAATATGAATTTTGACCGACTGCGGTTTGTAGCAGAACGGGCAGAGTTAGGTGAACGCCGCGAAGCCATATTTGCAGTAGCCATTCCCGAAGAACGCGGTAGTCTGCGGAAGTTTTGCGAATGTATTGGTCAACGCAACTTAACTGAGTTTAACTATCGCATTGCTGATGAACAAGAAGCCCACATTTTTGTCGGTGTGCAAATTCAAAACCGTGCCGATAAAGCCAAGATGGTAGAAACTTTTGAAGGTTGCGGTTTTAAAACCATCGATTTAACTGATGATGAACTCACCAAATTACATTTACGGCACATGGTTGGCGGACACTCACCCCTCGCCCACAATGAATTGCTTTATCGGTTTGAGTTTCCCGAACGTCCCGGCGCATTGATGAAGTTTGTTGCTTCCATGAGTCCTAACTGGAATATCAGCATGTTCCACTATCGTAATAATGGTGCAGACTACGGACGCATTGTTGTGGGTATGCAAGTACCTCCCCACGAAATGGAGGAATGGCAAGCCTTTCTTGATACCCTTGGTTATCGTTATTGGGATGAAAGCCAAAACCCTGCATACAAACTATTCTTGGGATAGTAGCTAAGTCTTTCCACCGAACACGATATTAGTTATCTGCGATCGCCATCCACCGTGAGACGATAAACTCAAGTTTCGCTAAAATCAGGATGTTTACTTATTTGTGGTCAAGTTGTGGCTACTTTATCTTGTCCTCGTTGCAAGCAACTTGTTGAGAGTCAGGCTATTACCTGTCCTTATTGCCGAACAACACTCAAAGCTTTCGGCCATCCCGGTATTCCACTGCACCGTGCTACCGGGAACGAGTATTTGTGTAATACCTGCACCTACCACGCAGACGACACTTGCAACTTTCCGCAGCGTCCCTACGCCAAAGACTGTACCCTCTATCAAAATATTGCAGAATACAAATTACAGCAAGAACAACAGCGTCAAAACAACAGTTTTGGTACAACTTTTCAAAATTGGGTCAAACGCAATCAGACTTGGCTATTATTACTTGGTTTATTGCTTATTTGTTTATTCATCGCTTTGTCGACAACTTAATAAAAGAGTTGATGCATAAAATTTTGCGTCACTAATATGCGATGTAAAACCTACACTTCCCCTAGCTTTCTTGGGGTAATTTTATTTAGTCAATATCCGCTATTAAATGTAGAAGATGAGAGTTTGATTTAATAGTATTTGTAATACGCAAAACCGTCATCACAGTAAATATACGTAACTTTGCTTCAGAGTCAAACAGCTAATATAGGAGTCCGATTTGATTTTTGAAAAAATCTAAGTATATGTAGTGGACTGACAAGCCTAAAATGATGCAAAAAAATGTAGGTTGGGTTGAGGAACGAAACCCAACACCCGTATCCATGTTGGGTTTCACTCCGTTCAACCCAACCTACAGCTAATACACTATTTTAGCCTTGACACGCTACTACGTATATTTCAAAAATCAAATAAGAGTCCTATATAAACTTAACTATTAACTAGTGATCGCCTAATCATAAAGTGTTAAATAACGTCATGAGAAGTTAAAATTGGACGAAAAAGAAGATTTTACTTATGAAATTTACTAGCGATCGCCAAAATTTATTAAATACAAATAAACTAAATATGCAACAGTTGCAAACATCAAATTAAGTAAAAAACGACTGAGTATAAACCGCAAAATATCTGGATAAAAAAGCTGCGACAAACTCAAAGGGCTGAGAGTTCTGGCTAAAAGAAACAGTCCAAAAATAGAATTTCCACCTAACATAAGTGCAAATAATACTAAGCCTCTTTGCCAAAAACGATGCTGGGGTGAATGACCTGAAATTAAGGTTATTGGGTATTTGCCTTGCACCCTTCGCAGTAATTGTTCCAGTCGCCAAAACATCCACAACAACAAGGGAAATAAACCATAGCTGAGAAAGTTTACTGGTGATGGATAACGCCAAGCAATAGATAGAACATTCACCAGTGCATGACAGATAATAGAATTGATCAAAGCTTGAAAAATCAACTTATTGTCTCGATTTATTCGTATAGCTGAGGCAAGATAAATTCCTAAAGCATAACCCCAAGGTCCAGAAAACATGGCATGGACTGGCGTACCAATACTCCGCTCAAGAACTGATGCTGTACCGTGGTAAAAATAAATCCAGTTTTCTTCAGCAGTAAAACCTAAAGCCACAACGATGGTAAACAGCAAAATGCTACTGGCGCGTAGCCGATACCTGCGTTGCAAATAAATTGTTGGAATAATAACTGCTATTAACTTGCAACCTTCTTCGATTGGCCCGATTTCTACAAGTTGCCGTAAAGCTGTGCCAAAAAGCGATCGCTGAATTTGCTGCCAATTTACAATCAAGTTAAATGCAATTTCCGCCACCCATTCTAAGCTGAGGGCAACTCCACCAGAAATTGCCCCGGCCATAAGAAACAACAGCAAGCGCGGTAAAGCCGGAGCAAACGTGACACGGTAGTAGTAATAACCCAAAAATAATAGTGGTGGAATTGCTGCCCACAGCAGTAAAGCTAAATTAGTCACGCACCTGTGCAATTACAGTCCGGTGACGGGGGCTATTGCTGGTGATGGTGGGGGTTTGGAAACCTGCCTCCACTATTGCTTGCTCAATATCCAAAGCGAAATACTCATCTAAATATGGTTCAGTACTCTTGAGCAACGTCAAAATGTAGGCAGGCATTTTTTTGTAAATTTCCGATTTAGGATTCATGTCCATGATTGCCAAATGTCCACCGGGTCGCAACAATCGTCGTGCTTCTGCAAAAATTTGGCTGGTTGGCACTTGGGGTAATTCGTGGCAGATGAGAAACAGAGAAACTAAATCAAACGAGGCATCTGGTAAACCTGTAGATTCCGCTGCGGCATGAACCCAATTTATATCAGCTTGATGCTGTTGAGCGCGATAGTTGGCAACAGCTAAGAAGTAAGGAGATAAGTCTAAGCCTGTAACTTTGGCATGAGGATAAACTTCTTGCAAGGCAAAGGTACTTAACCCGACACTACAACCCACATCAAGAATGTCTTGTGGTTCCTGAGACAGAAAAGGTTTGAGAATATCATGATAACTTTGGCGGAGTTGGCGATCGCCTTGGGCCTCAGCACCAGGCCAAATCTTAGCGTGAACAGCATGGGCAGCAGGTTCTACTTCAAAAGCCGCTTGCCAGCTAAGATTGCCATTTTCGTAAGCATGAAATGAAGTGACATAATAATCTGGGTAGGAAAGCTGAGGATTTTGTACTTGAGCTAAATCTGTTGACCAATCACGCTCATGTAGCTTCTCTACTGTTTTTGTCCAAGGCACACCAATTTTTTCAGCACGTTTAATCATCATTTGCCGGGCTTGGTGCTTGGCAAGGTTGGCTAAAGGTTTAATTGCCAGAATGCCGTTTACCAAATGAACAGCCAAGTTAGGATTTTGTACAGCAGCGGTCATAAGTTGATTCGCATTTAACAGCCTTTTTTACTTATGACATAATTTCTGCAAGCGAGTCTAGCAATAGATTAAGTTGCGTGAAGATTTATTATTCATGTCCACGTATTAAGTAGATAGACATAAATAATTTTAATTAGGACAAGGCAGGAGGCAGGAGGAAAGAGGTTTTTAGCTATTTTGCCATTGATTAGTATAGTTAAGTTTATTTGTGTCTTCCTACTTAGTAGAACACCGATTGAGTAATCTTGAAAGAACCTCTCCTTGTAGGCTATCCATTAGTCACATCTTTCTTTACAATCTTGAAACCCTGGTTTTACAACCATCTTAGAGACTGAGGGGTTAAACATACTTGACAAACTCGCGCTTAATCTTCTCGCTAAAACTATGTTTTTATTGAGAATTAAAGACGAACGAATCAGGATTATAGAAAACGTGAGTTAATACTCTCGCAAATGTTGAGAAAGATCCGGGTAATGAATAGGCTTGCGAGGAGGGGGCTAATTATTATGTGGTTTTTGGTGGTGTGTGTAATCGCCAAGCGATCGCACCTATTCTACAAATCTTATTGTTGAACGCGATCGCTCACTTGCCAAGATTGATAAGTCTGGTTATGATAAATAGTACGTATACTAAATAATTTTTATAATGGTTGTTCAATCTAATAATAAAACTTTAGAGTCGTGGCAGCAAGTTTTAGCACCTTACAGTTTAGGTTATAAAATCAAACTGCTTTCACAACTACTTACTCGTAAGTTTACTGACCAACTAGAACCTTTTGGACTAACACCATTTCATTGGTTGGTGTTGTGCTGTTTGTGGCAAGAAGATGGTTTACCCACATCCAGTATTGGCGAGAAGTTGCAACAGGTAGGAGGGACTTTAACAGGCGTACTAGACCGGATGGAAGAACGCGGCTTAGTGCGTCGAGAACGAGATGCACACGATCGCCGCATTTGGCGCATCTGGTTAACAGATGCTGGTAAGGAATTGGAAAAAGTTTTACCTCCACTGGCCGCAGAATTACGAGATGAAGCTATGCGTGGTATTTCTGCTGCTGACCGTGAGTTATTTTCTCAACTACTAAATACAGCAATTTCTAACCTATCTTAAGGCAAAATGACAATCGCCCATTCGGGTGAAGCAGTGTATAAATTTTTTTGAGAAGATAGTTAGCATACTAAATAAAAGAATAGAAATAGCTTGTAACTAAATAGTACGTATTCTAAATAAAAATTATTAAGCAAGGAAGTGAGGAAGAATGGCTACAACTACTTTAAATGGACGCAACAAAGAAAAAACTGCTGTTTTAGAAACAGAATTGGTTACTGATACTGAGGCATTAGAAGCCGCAACAGCAATACCTGAAGCACCGGAAACTGATGTACATCCACAGCCAGAGGCAGAAACGAAAGAGAAACCGCGCAGTAAAAAGCGGCTACCTCTAATTTTGGCAGGCTTGGGTATAGGTGCGATCGCTCAGGCTGAAGCATCATTAAAAGATGCCCAATTGCAGTTATCCTACACCAACATTACCGCTCCTAGTGCTGGACGAGTTGGTAAAAAAACCGTAGAAGTTGGTAATAGAATCCAAGTCGGATCACCACTAATGGCGATCGTTGATAATGAAAATTGGGTAGTAGCCAACTTTAAAGAAACCCAACTAGAAAGGATGCGCCCAGGACAGCCAGTAGAAATTAAACTGGATGCTTTTCCCCATCACACCTTTAGCGGACGAGTTGACAGTATTTCCCCTGCTTCCGGCGCTCAATTTGCCTTGTTACCGCCAGATAACGCTACAGGTAACTTTACCAAAGTTGTGCAACGCATCCCCGTAAAAATAGTTTTAGACCAAAAGAGTATCCAAGGTTACGACTCACGGATTACACCTGGGATGTCTGCGGAAGTTACTGTTGAAGTGAAATGAAGTATGAAGTGTGTAGACACCCTTTGGGTGGCTTCCCGTTCGCGTAGCGTCTCCCTTTGGGAGAAGGGTAGTATGAAGTCTGAAATTAACTTGATAGAAGTTACGCATGAAAACGAAAAATCAAGGGTTTGGGAAGGGTGCAGAGGTTTAGGGGTGTAGGTGTCAAAAACTCATTAACCCGACACCCTTACACCCTTACACCCAGTTTTCACAGACATGACCAATGATAAATGACAATACTTAGACAGTTGCAACTACCTGCCTTCAGATCAAAAAACTATCGTTTGTTTTTTGCCGGACAAGGGATTTCCTTAATTGGCACATGGATGACTCAACTAGCTACTGTTTGGCTAGTGTATGACTTAACTAACTCACCATTAATGTTAGGAGTTGTCGGATTTGCTAGTCAAATTCCGAGCTTTTTTCTAGCGCCTTTTGGTGGGGTATTTGTGGATCGCTTTTCGCGTTATCGTACCTTAATTGCTACACAAATTATGGCGATGATCCAGTCGTTAGCGTTAGCAACATTAACACTAACAGGCGTGATTCATGTTTGGCAGATCATCGCTTTGAGTTTGTTACAAGGATTCATCAACGCCTTAGATGCACCAGCACGACAAGCATTCGTACCTGAACTAGTAGAACGTAGAGAAGATTTAGCTAATGCGATCGCCATCAACTCAACTATGATTAATGGTGCGCGACTAATTGGCCCAGCTCTGGGAGGATTACTAATTGCCCAAGTTGGTGCTGCTTACTGTTTTTTAATAGATGGTTTGAGTTACATTGCCGTCATTATTGCTTTGTTGGCAATGAAAGTTAAGCCGTGGAAAATGTCAGGAACAGACGGCAATCCCATACAGAAAGTTAAAGAGGGATTTGTTTATGCCTTTAGCTTTCCGCCTATTCGAGCAATTCTCTTGCTATCAGCTTTAGTAAGTTTAATGGGATTGCAAAATACGATTCTTGTGCCAGTTTTTGCTGAAACAATCCTCAAAGGTGGTGCAGAAACTTTAGGATTTTTAATGGCAGCATCAGGCGTTGGCGCTTTATCTGGGGGGATATATCTTGCTACTCGTAAAACAATATTGGGCATTGGGAAATTGATTGCGATCGCGCCAGCAATATTAGGAGTTGGTCTTATTGCCTTTGCAGTCTCCCGATTTTTACCATTGTCTCTATTTACAATGCTATTTGTAGGCTTAGGAACCATTTTACAAATTGCTGCTAGTAATACATTTTTACAAACCATCGTTGAAGAAGATAAACGGGGTAGATTGATGAGCTTATATACAATGTCATTTTTAGGAATGATACCTATAGGCAATTTAATAGGCGGCGGAATTGCCGATATAATTGGCGCTCCTAACACATTAATTATTGATGGTATAGCTTGTATTGTTGCTTCAATATTTTTTAGTAGACAACTACCTGCTTTACGACAAATGGTAATACCGATTTATCAACAGAAGGGTATTTTAACCAGTAATAAAGTCTCTGAATGAACAGTGAATCAACCTTTATGTGAGCTTCGTTGTTTCTTCAAAATTTCTGCATTAAATGGTACATTTTTAATATTCTTACGTACCTAAAACTGGAGTAATACTATGGCTAATGTTTCTGCTGTAGCACCAGAACGCATACCGCTGAGAACTTGGATTGGTGTATTAGCAAGTATGCTTGGTGCTTTTATGGCAGTATTAGATATCCAAATCACTAATGCTTCATTACAAGAAATTCAAGCATCTTTAGGCGCAACTTTAGAAGAAGGTTCTTGGATTTCTACTGCTTATCTCGTAGCAGAAATTGTCGTCATTCCCTTAACAGGATGGCTATCGCGGGTTTTTTCTCTGAGGCTTTATTTATTAGTCAATACTGTATTATTTATCTTCTTCTCTATTTGCTGTGCTTGGGCATGGGATTTAAATTCCATGATTGTTTTCCGGGCTTTGCAAGGGTTTACAGGTGGTGTTTTAATTCCTTCAGCTTTGACAGTTGTCTTAACAACTTTACCGCCAGCAAAACAATCAATAGGACTAGCCGCATTTGCCATTACGGCAGTTTTTGCCCCATCAATCGGCCCGACTTTAGGCGGTTGGTTAACAGAAAATTATAGTTGGGAATACAGCTTTTATATCAATGTATTTCCGGGAATATTGATGCTATCTGGTGTGTGGTATGGAATTAGGCAAGACCAACCTCAAATACAGTTGTTAAAACAAGGTGACTGGTGGGGAATTATTTCGATGGCTATTGGCTTAGGTTCCCTACAAGTTGTGTTAGAAGAAGGTAGCCGCAAAGATTGGTTTGGTTCGCCTTTAATTGTGCGATTAAGTATAATTGCCGCAATTTTTCTGGCTTTATTTTTCTTGATTGAATTAACTCGTAAGCAACCATTTATTAATTTACGTCTTTTACGTTATCGTAACTTTGGTTTAGCTAGTATTGTGAATGTATCGCTGGGCATAGGATTATATGGCTCGATTTATATTTTGCCTTTATATCTTGCTCAAATTCAAAAATATAATGCATTGCAAATTGGCGAAGTTTTAATTTGGGCAGGCATTCCACAATTATTTATTATTCCCTTTATTCCTAAATTGATGCAGCGCATTGATGTGCGTTTTATGGTGGCGTTAGGAGTTACTTTGTTTGCTATCAGTGCATTTATGAATGCGGGATTGACTAATCAAACAGGTTTAGATCAATTACGGTGGTCACAACTTGTTCGTGCTATGGGACAACCGTTAATTATGGTTCCACTAACATCTATTGCAACTAGTGGGTTGAATCCTAAAGATGCAGGTTCAGCTAGTGGTTTATTTAATATGATGCGGAATATGGGTGGTTCTATAGGAATTGCAGTATTAGCAACTTTATTGACTAATAGGGAGCAATTTCACTCGAATAGATTAGGAGATGCCGTATCTTTGTATAATCCAGAAACGCAACAGCGAATTGAGCAAATGACACAATATTTTATCAGTCGTGGCGCAGATTTAACTACAGCGCAGAATCAGGCGATCGCATCTATTTCAAATGTCGTCCGCCGCGAAGCATTTGTGATGGCTTTTAATGATTGTTTCTATTTTATTGGTTTAGCTTTATTACTCAGTGGCGTTGCTGTTTTATTCATTAAAAAAGTTAAAGCAACTGGTGGTGCAGTTGCCCATTAGAATTTGCTAATCTAACATTTCTGGGTCAATTCCTAAAGCGTTGAGTTGTTCAGGAGAAAGGTGACGCAACTTCTCGACAATTCTCTCGCGTTTTTGTCGCTCAACTTTTGTCCGTTCATCACCAGTTAGCAATAAATTTCCTTGTGCATCCCACCACCGCAACCAAGGTAACTCCGCATTTGGATAAAATCCTTGCCAAATTCCCAACTCTACACCCATTGGTGTAATTAAGTGATGTCCGCGTTCATTGGGTTGCATAAGTTGATAGGCATTATCAACTAAATGATAAACTTCTACCTGGGCTTTGGCTACTTCGTAAATCGCATAGTAAGGCACACGAATTGCTTGTTCGTAAATCCAAAACTTGCCGACACTTCCACCTTCACCTTGCGACGGCGGTGTTCTATCTCGTTCCTCTCTACCATCGCCAGAGACAAATTCAATCACAATTAACGGTGCAACATATTCCTTCCACAGTACGTAGGAACGCCGCGTTTGACCGTTGAGAGTCGGCGGTACATTGGGAACATAAAACCAATCTGGTGCTGTTGCGCCTTTTTCTGGGGGGTCAGTTAGCCGCCAATAGATGCCTAAATCTTGCCCTATGCAATACTGAGAGTCGGGATGCAATGCTTCTATAACAGGACTAATTGAGTCTGTCAGTAATACACTTTGGGGATGTTCTTGCCAATTCTTCGCGCCAGTTCGCACAACGGGGGGAACCCCCGCAAGCGACTGGCTTACAAAGGTTCCATCTGACTCTGGTAATTGTGTGTGGTCAGGTAAAGTTAACGCCGATAGGGAAGTCATAGGCTTTAACCAAGAGAAATCTATCCAAATTTTATTGTAATTTTTATGGGAAAACACCAAGAAAGTCTAAGTCTCTTGGTGTTAAACAATGGCAAAACTAATAAGTAGAACGATTGTGAAAAACAAAACTATGTGAAGAAAAATGAAACAGGATAAAACTCTCTTTAATCCTGCTTTCTACTTTATTAGGACTTAAGCACAGCTAACGGAAAACGAACCACAGAGGACACAGAGAAGCCAGTGCGTTGGGGAGACAGTGCCGTGGTGAGGCAGTGCGTTGGGCGGCTTTGCCGACTTGAAGCAACTGCCGAAAGGGTTTCCCGACTTGAGGCAACTGTCGTCGGCTCTGCCACGCCACTTGCTACAACGGGGGGAACCCCCGCAACTCAGTGGCTCGACTTGAAGCAACTGGCGCGACACGGAGGAATGAGAGTTTAAGAGAGTTTTTGCGTAAGTCCTATTTATCCCAAGGATAAATCTTCAAGTCGCTCTACTTAAATTCTGAATTCTGAATTCTGACTCCTGTATTCTTATTTAAGACACACTAGGATCATCGGCAGTTCTAATCTGCTTTAACATCTGCTGGATTTGGTAAACTTTATCATTTCTACTTTGGGTTTTGAAAATATTTAAAGCTTTTTCTAAAGAAGCAACTGCCTCATCTTTTTTATTAACTTGCCATAGTGCTTGTCCTAAATTCGTCATCGCTTCCCCATAATTAGGATTGATTTCTAAAGCTTGGCGATATTCACTAATAGCATCATCCCAACGGTCTTGAGTTGCGTAAACGACACCGATCGCATTGTAAGCTAAAGCATATTTAGGCTTAATGCGAATAGCTTCTTGATAAGATTGAATAGCAGCTTCGGGTTGCTTTTGGCGCAGAAGTACATTTCCTAGTTGAAAGTGTCCAAAAGCATCTTCGGGATATTTTTTAATTAATCTACGTAAGATTTTTTCTGCCTCTGTTAAATCTCCACGATTCAATAAATCGTTTGCTTGCTGTACTAATTGCGATCGCTCTGAATTATTGTCATCTTGAAATTGTGCGAGTTTTTGTGGTTGTTTTTCAGCAATCTGTGCATTCCCCTCGAAAGCAACTTTTGTGGGAACGGCTAACACTAATGGCGATCCACCAATTGCAGCTATTAGACTCAGCATGATGCTACTAATAGGTAGAATCTTCATTGCCTTCAACTCCTCAATAATGTCCTGATCCCTATCATAGATTGAAGTGTGAAGTGTGAAGTATGAAGTATGAAGTATGAAGTATGAAATGAAGAAATGCTTATAGAGATAGCAGTCCGTGTAAAAGTTACCAACAAATCGATTCTCTATTCTTTATTCCTACCTCCACTCATATAGAAATTAAATAGGATTGCTGCTATAGTGAGCTTTTAGATTAGCGATCGCTCTACAACTTTGGGAATACTGAAATTATGAGTATACAAGGTTGTAGTAAATATGGCAGAAAATCGTATCAGTGCCAACTTGTCCGCCGCAGATAGGGTTTTGGAAAAAACCACCAAAGAATGATGATAGGTCATAGATCCCCGACTTTTTAAAAAAGTCGGGGATCTGAACACCCGCAACCTGTCAAAATCAATTGGGTGGAATACTAGAAGCTTGGTTAAAAAAAGCTGCGCCTCAAGATGCTATTCGGGTAATTAGTGGTGGCATTATAAATTACTCTCCCGTATGTTTCTTTTATCTAGAGTTCCCGAATATACAATTAAAGCCACAACATCGCTGATGAAAACAATCAACCAGCGATGCCATGCTGTGCGCCCCTGCTAGTTTACAAATCAACCATTGACAATATAAGGCGAGTTAATTGCTGCTACACGACCAGCATCGACTAAAGCTTGATAAACCATCACTGCTACCTCAGCACGTGTTGCATCGCGGGTAGGGTTGAGTTGCTTCAGGTTGGGATGATTGACGATAATTCCCTTATCTATAGCTTTTGCTACCTCATCTTTGGCATAGTCAGGAATTTTGGCTTGGTCATCGAAAATTTTGATAGTGTTGGCTACATTGTCAGATGCGCCTAGCCCTAGCCCATTAACCAGAGAAACCAGAACTTGTACGCGCAGGATATTTTGGTTGGGATGGAATGTATTATCAGGAAAACCAGAAAGAAATTGACCTTGATATGCTTGCTGAATTACTTTAGATGCCCAAAAGTTGGCTGGCACATCTTTAAATTGAGTTGCCGCACGCTTTGATGGTGGGTTGAAAGCTTTGACAATTAATGCTGCATACTGCGCCCTTGTCATCGTGGCATCAGGTTTAAAGGTGCGGTCTGGAAAACCATTGACTATACCTTGTTTGACTAATTCCCGAATAAAGGCTGCTGCCCAATGATTACCAATATCAGTTAAGTCTATAGGGCTGGGAGTTGGGGTAGGTGTAGGTACAGGAATAGGTGTGGGTGTTGGGACAGGCTCAGGTTCTGGTGTAGGCGTGGGTATGGGTATTGGTACGGGTACTGGCGTTGGTGTGGGTGTTGGGTTTGGTACGGGTACTGGCGTTGGTGTCGGAGTTGGGTTTGGTACTGGTGTAGGTGTGGGAACTGGAGTGCTGGCAAACTCAATATTACCGCTAACTTTGTTGGGGTCGATTTGATTACCCACCGAAATCAGTTTATTGGCACTGGCATTTTGTAAATCGAATTTAGCGTTATTGCGGAAAATGTTACCTCCGGGAGTGGAAGCACTGCCTAAATCTGGTAGGGCAGTCGCAATTACAGTCAGTCCATCGTCAGTATTATTTTCACTGACATTGTTGCGTAGTATGGGATGGGCGCTACCAGAAACTACGATGCCAGAACGATTTTCGGAAATTTTGTTATTTAAGAGTGTGGGTGATGCTGTATCACTGATGGCTATACCAAAACCTGTTTTAAAGCAGGTGTTATCTTGAATTTGACCTTTGGAATTTTTAGCGATCGCAATTCCATTGGCAGCATTTTCTGTAAATACATTACCTTGAATTACTGGGTTGGCATCGCCTGTGGTGAACACTCCCTCACGCTTACAATTTTTGAAGGTGCAATTTGCAATGGTGGGAGTAGTTGATTCCGCCCAGACACCACTACCACGAGTGGCTGGGTTTGTGACACTCACCCCTCGAAGTTCAGCACCATCCTGCATGACAAAGGTGACGTTTTGACCTGCAAAAGTCCGGCTGAGGTAGTTACCACTACCTTCTATTAAAATACTGCTGCCTTTGTTGGCTTCGTTACCAATTACTTTGACACCAGATGGAATGGTGAGGGGAAAAACTTCACCAGTCGCTACGCTGTAATTTCCATCTGTTAGTTGAATTGTGGTATCTGTTGTGGCAACCTTAAGCGCTTGTGTAATTGTTTTAAATGGGGCTTGTTGGCTACCAGGGTTATTACTATTTCCGGTTAAGGGATTTACGTAAAACTTTTGAGGCATATTTATACCGCTAAAACATAGTCATACTATTAGCGTTAACTTTGAAAATGGCTAGTTATCGCTAAAATTTGCAACATTGACTACCAAATTCAGCAGCTAAATTCCAGAAAAGCTGCTATTTGCTGCTTATACATTATCAGTCAGCAGAAAATTCTGGCGATATCCCCGCACACTATCTAACCCACCTAGCGCAAACTGTTCTATTGGGAAGGTGGCTTTAGAAGCAAACTGCAAATCAGAACGAATTACCCACAGAGTATTTGGTGCTAATAAACGCACATATTGTGCTTGTCCCCGCCAAGAGAAAAACGCCCATCTGCACACTCAGTTCATAATAGTTAAAGTCACCTGTAATATCTAAAAGGACAAGTCTTGTTTTTCAGGAATAACTGCTCCCGAATTGATATAACCAGCATCTGTGTATTTTTTGTTGACTAGGGCTTCTGCTTCCAGCAGTTCAGCAAAAGAAATTGGTTTATCCCTGAAATCTTTAGTAACTTCGGCTAATTGTGAGTCACTGAAAGCTAAACCCTTTCCCAAACCCTTGATTTTTCGTCTTGCTGCGTAAGTCATAGGTAAAAAACTTAGCTTGTTGCAGAAAGTCCATCAAAGATGATTAATATTTGACCGTAAGAAATTCATCATCCTTTTGCCAAAACATCCGGTTTTGTTGATTAACTAATGATAAATAAAAGTAATATTGTATGTAATGTTTACAGTTTTGGGTACAGTCAAGAGTTTACCCATTAAGCAACCGGGGTTTGTGCGTTTATATCACGTTAATAACGCAATAAATTATGCATACGACATTTAGTAGTCTCATTTCAGGATGAATCAAAGTCCTAACTGAGCGCTGCATCCTAATGTTTCTGTAATATCCATCTTTAGACAGTTAGTTTTGGGAAAGTGTTCAATTCTTACCGTTTATTTATGACTAACTTAAGTGATGAATTACTATTGCCTAATAATTCTTATGTAATTACAAGATAATTTTTTTACATTAATAAATATTTATGCCGATGTGTATATTAACTACATTTATATTTGGTTAACAACTAACCTAAAAAGCTGTAAACCTATCATACAAAGCTTTGTGCTTAAGATAATGTTGTAAAACTCAATCTATATATTCTGAATATTAGTCAGCTAAAATTAGCATTATGTTATTTTAATAACTTTTTGATTTTCTTTAAAGTATGAAACTGTTAATACATTCAACAAAATAGTAAACAAGTTAATTATTTTCTATGAGAGCATTTTATAAATTTAAAGGTTTGATAGTAATAATTGTTAACTTTTAAAGCAAAAATAAAGCTATTAATGCCATTTTGGCAGTTTCAAATATCAGAAATGAGATATTAGTAGAGAAGTAAGAATAATTGATATTTAGATACTTAATGCTATCTACTTAAAGTCCTTAAGTAAAAATAATTCTAGAACTTAAGTAATTAATTATCTCCGCATTTTTACACAGTAGGAAATCAAATATGTTATTAATACTATCTTCTCAAAATGTTATTCAGTATCTGCAAGCAATAGGACTGTGTAGCTTAGAAGATGGCAATTCAGACTTGTCTGATGTGCCTGGAAGTAGTAAAAAGAATTTCAATTTACTAGTGAATCTGGGAAATAATCGCCAACTGCTAGTTAAACAAGAACATCGTCAGAAAAATGAGGGAAATCTCCACGAGTTTTTTAACGAATGGCTATTTCACCAATTACTGCGGCAGTTTCCAGTTTTAGGTAATATTGCAGCGATCGCATCATTAGTAGTACATTACGACGAGGAAAACTCCATCCTTGTCCGTAATTACTTAAGTGAATATCTTCAATTAGGTAACTTTTATCAACATAATCATAGCTTCCCTACAGAAATAGCCACTGCTATCGGCACGACAATAGCTGGGTTGCATCGCGCGACTTTCCAACGCCGAGAATATCGTGATTTTATGGCAACTGCGCCAGAAGGACAGTATCGCTATAACTTTTACAACCCAGCACAAGGTATAGAATCACTAACTCCAGAGATTTTTGGTGCAGTTCCCAAAGAAGCATTGCAATTTTATACTTTTTATCAGCGTTATGAGAGTTTAGAATCTGCGATCGCAGATTTAGCCTGTGAATGGAAGCCTTGTTGTTTAACTCACAACGATTTGAAATTAAACAACATTTTGCTACATTCTCGTTGGGATAAGCTAGATAATTGCTTAGTGCGCCTGATAGACTGGGAAGCCTGCGCCTGGGGAGATCCGGCATTTGATTTAGGCACTTTAATAGCCAGCTATTTAAGAATTTGGCTTTCTAGCTTAGTAGTAGATTCCATGCTGGAGTTAGAAGAATCCTTGCAGTTAGCACTAATACCAATAGAAGCGATTCAACCATCATTATTGGCTTTAATTGGAGCTTATCTCAATGCTTTTCCCGCCATTTTAGAACATCGGCCAGACTTTATAGAGCGTGTCATCCAGTTTGCTGGACTGGCGCTAATTCACCAAATCCAAGAAACAATTCAGTATCAGCAGCACTTTGATAATACTGATATGTGTGCGCTACAGATAGCAGAAAATCTGCTAACTATGCCAGAGAAATCTGTACAGACTGTTTTCGGTGTTACTGCGTCAGAAATTATTGAACCTATGGCTAAACAGCATCAACTTACCCAACCACAAAAAGCACAAAAACTGGTTCGTTTATATTACGAGAAAACCCGTTTGCGTGGTTGTTAAAAGGTTGCCAATAGTCAACCCTTCGGCTACGCTCAGGGCAAGTAGTCAATGGTCAATAGTCAGAAGGCTAAAGAATAAAATTTCGTACTTCATACTTCACACTTCATACTTTTTTCTTTCCCTATTCCCCATTTAGTCATGCTAGACTCTTCTACCAATCCTTTGTTAAATTCTCTGTTTGATATTGCTAGGAATATTCAAATTGGATCTAACTTTTCGATTCATCATCCTGACTATCAACCTTTCGCCTTGCCAGCTAAAGTAGCAGATAGATTTCAGCAAAATTCTGCGGCTTTACAGCAGAAATATCTCACTTTGCTACTGCGTAATTTCCTTTATGGAATTTATTACAACGGTTCTCTGCAAAACATTTTAGCTGTTAATACCGATACAACCAATTGCTTACCACAGCAAAATTTAGCTAACAATCCTCATTTGGGTATTGATTGGGAATTTTACGCACAACTACACGCTAGTAATCACGGTAAAGGATATTTTGACCCTAGTTGGCAAGTGTTACGTCAAGAGCCTGATGGTAGTATGGCAGTGACAAAATGTGGTTTAACATTATATGTTGAGCCAGATTGCCATCTCAAACCCAATAGCAAATCTGCTAAACCTGGTGAATCGGTCTCTATTTGGATGCCTAAAAATCATCTACAAAATGGCTGTTACGTAGCGGTTAGCGATGTAGGACAAGAACAGCAGAGTCTAGATGCTGATTTAGGAATAGGACGCATCTATTTTAATATTACGGCAGATGGGGCGATCGCACTCATGGATAGCCTGACGCAGCAACTTAATCACGCTGCGATTCCCTTTACCTTTCAAGTACTTTACAATCCTAGAGCCTACGGACGCTACGACTCCGGCTTACTCTACTTTGAACGAGAAGACTACCCAGCGATTCACCAAATTCTTCAGACTGTTTATGTAGAACACCAATCACATTTTCAGCTAGAAATCCCTTTGTTCACTAAGTTTTTAGCCCCAGGACTAAGTTTAGCTGAAGAACCAATTCAAAAATTTGCTGCTCAAGAAAGTTTTGGCATGAACCGTTGCCAAATTGTCGCTCATGCTTTGTTAGAAGTATGGCACAAAGGTAAGAATGCGATCGAGGAACGAATGAAGTCAATTGAGAAACACTTTGCACTGCATTCTGTTGATATGCAACGTCCTTACTTAAACCCTCGTTCTGAGGATATATATTACCCCTTAAATTGATAACTGTCGTTGTCGCAGTGAGATAATTTTATATAGCAGGCTTTCAACCTGCTATTTTGTTTTTTAATTTTTAATTATAGAAAATGTCTTTTATCTATAACCGTACCGTTCGTTTTTCTGATACCGATGCTGCGGGTGTAGTTTATTTTGCCAATGTTTTGAGCATTTGCCATGAAGCTTATGAAGCTTCTCTCGAAGCATTGGGAATAAATCTCAAGGCTTTTTTTACTAATCCCTCAATTGCGTTTCCCATTGTTCATGCCAATGTTGATTTTCTCCGTCCAATGTATTGTGGAGACGAGTTAAGGGTTAGATTAATTCCACAAAAATTGAGTGTTGATAAGTTTGAAATTACTTACGAAATTGTCATTACAGATGTGTTAGTTGCTAAAGCAATAACTCGCCATGTTTGTATTGATGTGAATAGTAGAAGTAAGCAAGAATTATCTGGTGAAATCATGCAGTGGTTGGAAACGAACCGCAAAGAAGCAGAGGGCGCTGAGAGGAGAAAATCAAGAGAGGTGATGTGAGAGGATGTTGGAAAGTTTAGGAAACATTTGTGGGTAAAGTCATCTTAATTACGGGGCCTGCTAGATCTGGGAAAAGTGAATGGGCAGAATACCTCGCAAAACAGTCAGGCAAAAAAGTTTTTTATGTCGCCACTGCTACAGAAAACCCTGCGGATACAGAATGGCAAAAACGTATTCAACAACATCAACAACGCCGTCCCCAAGATTGGATAACTCTGGCTGTACCGATAGAACTATCAGCTACCTTGGCTGATGCCAAACCTCATAGTTGTTTGTTAGTCGATTCTTTGGGAACTTGGGTAACTAATCTTTTAGACCAGGATGAAGTTAGTTGGCAAAACACCGTCACAGAGTTTTTAGACACAGTACAACTAGTGGCTGCTGATATGCTTTTTGTCGCTGAAGAAGTGGGTTGGGGTGTAGTTCCAGCCTATCCCATTGGTAGACAATTCCGCGATCGCTTGGGTTCTTTGGTACGTCAATTAGGCACCATCTGTGAAGTTGTTTATCTCGTTACTGGTGGTCATGTTTTGAATTTGAGTGTTCTTGGTACACAACTACCAAATGAAATAAATTATAAATTGTGAAGGAGAATTTAAGAAAAATTAAGAGAACTTGATTATTATTTGTATGCCTATAGATGGTCAAAATTTTAATAGAAAATTAATACGATACACAAAGCAAGTATCCTCATGCCGAATGTACAATCATGGTATGGCAAACACAAAAGATGTAAAAAAATATCTTGCCTACTGGTTTCAGTTGGGTAAGAGAGTCTTGATCGATAATGGGGTAACAAGCTTGTTGCCTCAACCAGTATACAGAGGCGATCGCTATAGCCAAGAATTTGAAGAATGTTGGCAGAGAATCATCTCATCCGAATCGGGCGATTGTTATCTAGAAGGAACTCACGAAACCATTGCAGAATTACTGACACCTGCATGGGAAACGACACCTTGTAGTCGTTGCAATATGCCAATACCGATGAGAAACGTAGGAATGCCAGCAGAAACTTGCCCGTGCAATAATTTACCAGGCTGGCCTAATACTGATTTACCAGCACCACGTTCTGCTGTAGATAACCAAGAACGACTTAAAGGAATTCGCGATCGCCTTTTAGAAAATCTTTCCTTAAGAAGTAAATAAACTTCGTTAGGTTGTTAATTTCAAAAGGCTTGTAACCGTGGTTTATCGGAAAAACTGCGGTATTTTTATCCAAGCTTTAATTAGAAATAACGAAAAAACGCTGTGCAGATCACATTTTTAGGGACAAGTTCTGGTGTACCCACGCGATCTCGTAATGTTTCTAGTGTCGCCTTGAGATTACCCCAAAGGGCAGAACTGTGGTTATTCGATTGTGGTGAAGGTACTCAGCATCAAATTTTGCGGAGTGACCTAAAAATCAGCCAACTTTCCCGAATTTTTATTACCCACATGCATGGCGACCATATTTTTGGCTTGATGGGTCTTTTGGCTAGTTGTGGTTTAGCTGGCAATGTAGACAGAATTGATATTTACGGCCCACCAGGATTAAATGAATATATCCAATCGGCATCACGCTACTCCCATACGCACTTTTCTTATCCCATCAAAGTTCATGCTATCCGTCCGGGAGTAATTTACGAAGATCAAGAGTTTACTGTCACCTGTGGCCAGTTGCATCATCGAATTACAGCATTTGGTTATCGGGTTGCCGAAAAAGACCGTGCAGGACGTTTTGATATCGAAAAAGCCAAGGCACTGCAAATTCCTCCAGGTCGGATTTACGGTCAACTCAAACGTGGTGAAACTGTCACCTTGGCCGATGGCAGAGTGATTAAAGGTACTGAGCTTTGCGGCCCCACAGAAGTTGGACGCAAAATAGCTTATTGTACTGATACAATTTACACTGAGGGCGCGGTGGAATTAGCCCAAGACGCGGATGTATTAATTCACGAGGCTACCTTTGCCCATCAAGACTCAGATATGGCTTTTCAAAGATTACATTCAACAACCACAATGGCAGCACAAACAGCTTTAACTGCTGGTTCCCATCGGTTAATTATGACTCATTTTAGTCCTCGCTACGCTCCTGGCAACCCTATAGATTTGAAAGATTTGCTTCAAGAAGCCCGTGCTATTTTTCCGCATACAGATATGGCTTACGACTTTATGACTTATGATGTGCCGAGGCGACGTGAAGCACAGTTAAAAGAAGCTCCAGTAAGTTGAAGAACTTGTATGAAACGGAAATTTTGCTAATGCGATCGCACTAGCAAAAGCAAACCAATCAACCACCGGATGTTCGGACATAAACTTCTTGGCCTTGGGAATCGTAGATCACTATGGGTAAGTTAGCATTCTCACTAATAACTGTGAGAGCTTCTTGCAAAACTTGCCAGTGATTAGTGGCAGTAATTGCTGGGTTGGGATTTTCAGGATTAGCCTCGGAAAAGCCACCTTGGATAGCTTGTTCATATTCAGGGGTGGTTTTGACAATAATGCCTGTACTGTTGAAAGTAAAAGTGCAAATCCGAATTTCCCCAGTACAAGTTTTATTTAAATCAACGCGGGTTTGTTGCCAAGTATTCGTAAGTTGCACTTTTGCTTGAGCTTGCTTGAGTCCTTCTGAATAAGGTGCAATCAGACTTTGGGCTTGAGTATAGTACAAGCTATCTGGGGAAACATTTTTAGCTGTTTGTAAAGCCTGATCCCAGTATGCAGCGGCTGCTTGCCATTGGTTGAGTTTTTCATAGGCTTTGGCTTGGTTAGCGATGTTAACTGCTTGTTGGTAGCTTTTAGCTGCTAATTGTTCTAAGGTGGCGCGATCGCGAGCTTTAGCAAATTGTGGTTTATATTCTATTAACAGCTTTTGTGCTTGGGAATAAGCTGGGCTAGTCTGAGGAATTACACTCAAAGCGTTAACAGCGATTTGCCAAGTAGACTGCACTTTTTGCCATTCCCTTAAGGATTTGGCAGAAGTTTGCCACTTGCTGGCTGCACTCGCTACCTCTTTTGCGGCTGTTAGTTTTTTGTGCCATTGTTCTTGAGCGAGTAACTGCTTATTAACAGTTTGCAAGTTAATCCGATACTTAAGTAATTTTGGTTGAATGAAATTATAAAGTTCGCTATTCGGATTGACCGTTTCTAACGGGACGATCGCCTGCCGCCACAGGTGTTGTCTTGCTTGTAATTCCTCTAAACTACTTGTGGCTATTTGTGTTTTTTGCTCGGCTGCTATACCTGCTTGCAAAGCTGTCATCACTTGGTTAATTTTGTCTGACTGTGCAGCCAAGGTCGTTTTGAGTTCCTCGGCTTGTTGATGACGAGGAGACCACTGAGGAATGATAGTCAACGCAGCGCTAGTGGCTTCTAGTCGTTGTTTTACTCCTAATAATTCATTTTCTGACTTAGCACGATACATCAGCTGTCTAGATTCCATTTTGAGTTGCGCCGCAGTTTCTATCTCTTTGCACTCAAACATCACACAAGGCCGAGTTAGTAAATATCCGCCAACACCCAAGATGGTAATTCCTAGCAAACCTACACCCAAAAACAGCGGTGAAACTACTAAAGAACGTTTGCGGTGAATAGTAGTTAAATCTGGTGCATCGGCTAAGGGATCAAATACTGCTTCTGCATCTTCACCTACTAAATTTTCTTGAGTAAATGCAGAATCTGGATTTCTAGCCACTGAGAATAGGGAATTAGAAGCAAATGAGGCAGAATCATCAAAGTCTTCTGTATATCCAAATCCCTGTGTCCCCGTAGTGTCTTCTTCTGGCTGCTTGATAGTGATAGCACGTTTGGCGTAAGGGAGTTTTTCGCTAGTCACCCTGAGAAAACATTGCACCCGTTGCTCCCTGTAGGTTGGTAGCGACTGGAGTGCATCCTCAAGCACGGCAAATACTTGTTCGATGTCAACCTTGACACCAACTGGATGTTGAATCAGAATCATCAACTCGTCTTTGTTGACAGCACACCTAATCTGGAAGACTTTACCAGATGGGACTTGTGCCAGAACTTGTTCTTGCAAAGTTCTGGCTAACAGCTGTAAATCTTCCTGCTGGACTGCTACTTTCATAGAGCGTTCCCGCTGATTATCTATAATTGTTTTTTTATCTTTGAGGGAAATAAATAAATCACTTGCGTTTGTTGAATCCAGATGCACAATTTAACCAACCACAGCCGAAAATAAAATAGACCAACTTTCTAACATAAATTTTGACTGTTCAGCCAAAATCTAATATCAGTGATTATTCGTATTTTTGGAATTGGCAATTTTTATGTGCGCGAATTTACGAGTCAGTCCAGACCAATAAAAAATGGGAATAATAAAATTTTTGACCTAGAAAAATAGTTTTTTGTCACAATTAAACACTGTGTGTCTCATGTTTATCACCATCTCAAATCAATTGTTAACAGCCTCAAGCCTAAGAATTAGGCAGTAGCGATCGCATTATTAGTTAAGTGAGTTGATAAATCAAGTATGACTGTTGTATTAGTTACAAAAATATCTCACACCAAAGCAAAAATACTATGCTAGATATTTTGACACAACTACTAATTTTGTTATATGCTGACAATTTTAATGACAATATTCATTACATTAGATAAATTTAGTTCTACAGGTTGATGCTAAAAATTAATTTGCGGCATTTGCTGAATTCGATAGAATTAATACATCAAAAATTAATTTATACAGATGAACTAGGCTTGATTGGGCAACTATGCTGCTGTAAAAAATCAACAACAGCACCACAAAAATACTTTTGGTAGTGGAAAAACAAGGTGCATAACAATGGATTTATTAGAATATCAAGTTAAAGAATGGTTTGGTAACATAGGCATTCCTGTATTGCCTTCTCAAAGAATAGATCACCCGACAGATCTCAAACGGTTAAAAATTCGCTATCCAATTGTCCTCAAATCTCAAGTGTATGCAGGCGAAAGGATTCACGCTGGTGGAGTCAGGATTGTCGAAACAACTATTGATGCGATCGCCGCAGCCCAAACTATTTTTAATTTGTCAATTTGGGGTGAGTTACCAGAAGTTTTATTGGCAGAGACTAGATATGATAGCAAACAAGAATTTTATCTTGCAGTAGTTTTAGATACCGCTGTTTGCCGACCAGTACTTTTAGGTTGTAAAGAAGCAGATATTGATTGGGAATCAGCAGGAGAAAAATTGCAGTATGTAGTTGTAGAACAAGAATTTTCTCCTTTTTATGCGCGGCGACTAGCATTGAAAATGGGTCTGCAAGGTGCGTTGATGCAGTCGGTCAGCGACGTTGTTGAAAAGATGTATGAGTTATTTATCGAAAAAGATTTAGACTTAGTAGAAATTAACCCCTTAGCAGTCAATGCTGCCGATGAAGTGATGGCGCTAAATGGGAAAGTCAGCATTAACGAAAGATCTATTGGTCGTCATCCAGAACTTGCCGCATTAGCAGCAAAAATCAGCTACCGTCACAGCAGCAACAAAAATAATGGCAGATTAAAAGACTGGAATGGTGGAGAAACCCAAGGCAAAATTGGCATTCTGGGTAATGGCGCAGGTTCGATTATGGCTACCTTTGATTTAGTTGCTAGTACTGGCGGTAAACCAAGTCATCCTTTGAACTTGCGACATGGTTTATTGACCGATCCCTCACCTACAAGTTTTAGCGATCGCCTAGCTAAAGGGCTGAATCTCCTGGCTGCTGACAAAAGCATTCAAGTTATTCTCATTAACCTCCTCGGTTGCATTCCCCAAGCCGAAGCCACCGCACAAGTCATTGCCAAATTTATTCAAGATCATCATAGTGAAACTGAACGCACTCATAGCAGCCGCAGTCGTCGAGAGTTACATATTCCTTACTTAGTTGTGCGACTGGCTGGTTCTGAGTTGAATGTTGCCAAAGATGTATTAGCCACATTAGAAAATCAAGGTGAACTTGTATTGGTAGAAGATTTAGATGAAGCAGTAGCGCAAGCTGTTCGTTTGGCCAAGCCAGCCACCTATCAACCTGTAAAAGTTAAAGGCTAGTACAAAAAATCTGAAGTCTGAAGTCTGAAGTCTGAAATGAAGAAACTTAGATAGCAAGCTTTTCAGCAATTGAGAATGGGTGGTTTATTTCCGCGCCCGCTGTACTAGGAATGATCAATTCCGAAGTATGAAGTCTCAAGGCTTTTCACACTTCACACTTCACACTTCATACTTCATACTTCACACTTCATACTTCATACTTCATACTTCATACTTCATACTTCATACTTCATACTTCACACTTCATACTTTTTATGAACTTAACGCCAGATAGTAAAGTCATCATCCAAGGCTTCAGTGAATTTATCTCAGCAACTAATATTGAGCAAATGAAAGCTTATGGTACAAATTTGGTTGCTGATGTCAATCCTGGTTGTGGTGGTCAGCAACAATACGATTTGCCAGTCTTCGATTTAGTTGAGGAAGTGGTGGCACAGTTCGGCACAATTGACACAACAATTATCTGTGTTCACCCTTACCAAGTATTAGATGCAGCCTTAGAAGCGATCGCCTCAAATATCCGCCAAATTATCATTATTTCGGCGGGAATGCCACCATTAGACATGGTGCAATTACTCCGCAAAGCCGAAGCTTGTGAAACTTTGATAGTCGGGCCGAACAGTCCGGGGATCATCGTCCCAGGAAAAATTCTGTTAGGAACTCAACCGAGCGAATTTTACACCCCCGGCCCTGTGGGAATTGTCAGCCGCAGCAGCACCCTAACCTACGAAGTCGCCAGAGAATTAACCAAAGCTGGTTTAGGACAATCAATTAGTGTCAGTATTGGCAGTGATGCGATTGTTGGTTCATCATTTTTGCAGTGGCTGCAAATTCTCGATGAAGATGAAAATACAGAAGCGATCGTTTTAGTTGGTCAACCTGGCGGTGGCAGTGAAGAAGCCGCAGCGCGATATATTACAGAAGCGATCGATAAACCAGTAATTGCCTACATTGCAGGTAGACAAGTACCACCAGTCAAAAACTGGCAACAAACTGGAACTTTAGCCGCCGTTATTGGCCGTGACTCTAATTTTGGTACAGCCCAAAGTAAATTAGCAGCGTTGAAAGAAGCGGAAGTTCCAGTGGCTGAACGTCCTTCCCTGATTCCGGAATTGATCAGAAATGAATTGAAACTCCTTTCTGTTGGATGATCTAAGAAAGACAAAGGGCAGAAGGAAAAAATTTGTTCTGCCTCTGCCAAAATCTTAAAAACAGCCAGATTCATTTCAGGAAAATTAGGAAATCATTAAGTATTTAGCTGTAGTGTTACAAAGCAAATTTACTTTTAAATATCCGTAATTATGATTATGTTGTCAAAAATTGCTGTCAAACTTTGGCTGCAAAATGTTGATTAGGCAGAGGAATTGACAAGAAGAAATCGGGCAGGAAGTGGGAAGCAAAGAGGAAATATTCTCCCCTCTGGCTCTTGCGCCCCCTGCCTGGAAATTAAGCTAAAATTCAAGCATATCAAGCATTTCTACATTAAAAACACCTTATGTTGGAGACTTTACAAACCCGAATTTACGAACTCGAACAATTTGCCAATAGCCTAGTTGCTAACCAACTCACACACCTAACCTTGTTAAGTGTTGGCATTATTTTTATCGCTGGCTTACTCACAAGCCTAACTCCTTGTATGTTGTCGATGCTACCCATTACTATCGGCTATATCGGTGGTTATGAAGCGAAAAGCCGTCTGCAAGCGGCAGCCCAGTCAACTTGGTTTGCTTTGGGATTAGCAACTACTCTGGCTGGCATGGGTATCATCGCTGGTTTAGTAGGCAAAGTCTACGGGCAGATAGGCGTTGGTTTGCCAATTATTGTAAGTGTCATCGCTATTATTATGGGGTTGAACTTACTAGAAGCATTGCCCATACAATTTCCTTCTTTAGGCGAGACAAGTTGGATTTCCCAAGATTTATCGCCAGGAGTACGTTCTTATTTGCTCGGCCTGACTTTTGGATTAGTGGCTTCTCCTTGTAGCACACCTGTTTTAGCAAGTTTACTAACTTGGGTAGCCAGCACCCAAGACTTAATTTTAGGCGCTGTTTTGTTACTGTCTTATACAGCAGGGTATGTAGCGCCATTAATTTTGGCAGGTACTTTTACCGCTGCGATCAAAAAACTGCTGGAGTTGCGTCGCTGGTCTGGTTGGATTAACCCAGTCAGTGGGGCGCTGTTGGTAGGATTTGGTGTCTTTTCTCTGATTTCTCGCATTCCCTTTGGCAGTTTGTAACCCATGACTTTAGATAATTCAGCGTCCACAGAATCAAGTTGGTTGTCAGCACCTTGGCAATTCATCCGCAAGGAGGTTTTGCCTGTACTGACAGACTTACGATTGGCGATCGCATTATTCTTAATCATTGCCCTGTTCAGTGTTAGCGGTACTGTGATTGAACAAGATCAGCCAGTCAGTTTCTATCGCACTAACTACCCAGAACATCCGGCTTTGTTTGGTTTTTTGACTTGGAAGGTTATTTTAATCGCTGGATTAAACCACGTTTATCATACTTGGTGGTTTAACGCATTGCTAATCTTGTTTGGTAGTAGTCTAACTGCTTGTACTTTCACGCGGCAATTACCAGCCTTAAAAGCTGCTCAACGTTGGAAATATTACGAAGAACCCCGACAATTTCAAAAATTAGCTTTAAGTGCAGAATTAGATGCTGCTTCTTTAAATTCTCTCACTCCATTATTACAAAACCGTCGTTATAAAATTTTTCAAGACAAAGAGAATATCCTTTACGCCCGTAAGGGAATAGTCGGACGTATCGGCCCAATTATCGTACATATTGGCATTGTCACGATTCTTTTAGGCGGAATTTGGGGGTCGATGACTGGATTTACCGCCCAAGAAAAGATTGCTAGTGGCGATACATTTCAGATAGAAAACATCTTTAATGCTGGCCCTTGGGCAAACACCAAGCACTTAAAAGATTGGGCAGTGCGGGTGAATCGTTTTTGGATTGACTATACGCCCTCTGGTAGTATTGACCAATTTTATTCCGATATGTCTGTTTTAGATAACGAAGGTAAAGAGGTTGACCGCAAGACGATTTTTGTGAACCAACCTCTGCGTTATCGTGGCGTAACTTTCTATCAGGCAGACTGGGGAATCTCAGGTGTTCGTTTCCAATTTAATAACAGCCCTGTGTTCCAACTGCCGATGGCGTTGTTGAACACCACTGCTCAACAAGGACGTATGTGGGGAACTTGGATTCCTACCAAACCAGACTTGAGCCAGGGTGTGTCTTTGATAGCCAAAGACCTGCAAGGCATGCTGTTAATTTATGATGGCAAAGGTCAGTTAATTACTACGGTGCGTGCTGGTATGGCTGCCGAAGTCAATGGGACAAACTTAAAAATATTAGAAATTATTGGTAGTACTGGCTTACAAATCAAAAATGACCCTGGCATACCAATTGTTTATGGCGGTTTTGCCATTTTGATGGCGGGTGTGGTAATGAGCTACTTTTCCCACTCGCAAATTTGGGCATTACAAAAAGGCGATCGCTTGTATGTCGGTGGTAAAACTAATCGCGCTCAAGTTGCTTTTGAAAAAGAAGTGTTGGAGATTTTAAATGGGCTGAATAATTCACAGTCAACGGCGGTAGTCGGGTAGATTTTAACTTATTACCCTCTTCATTCATGATTATCTCCCCTTAGTAAATACGCATATTAACCTTTAAGGCTGAATAAATATGGTGATTTTTCTGTAACTTCACTGTAATTATTCAGCTTTTATATTTTTTTGTAAACGAAGAAATATTTTAAACTATTAAAACTTCTATTAATGCTGTTTTTTCAGCCTCTTGCATAACCAAAATTTATTAATATCTATTTTATTATCTAAATCAGTCTATCTAGTCACTCTAATATTGGTTGAAAATTCCTGTTTAAAAAGACTAAGAGTAAGCTTTTATAGTACTGCAACTAGCAAGTTGAATGACGCTACAAACAAATGTAACTTAGGGTGGGCAATGCTTTTAGTTCAATAAAACCCGGACATTGCCCATCTGACGATTATTGAAAATGGTGCAAAATATAATGATTTATTTTTGTGCGTCAGCGAATTAAACTGCTGATGCTTTTTGATGGCGTACTTCAATGACTGTATGCACGTTACCACGAGGTGCAAAATCTGCTTTAACGGTAATTTCTAGGGGATCACAAGCTGCTACTATGTCATCTAAAATTTGATTGGTAGATTCTTCGTGGGAGATATAGCGATCGCGGTAACTGTTAATGTAAAGTTTGAGGGCTTTTAATTCCACTACCCTTTCATCTGGTACATAGGTAATATGAATTGTGGCAAAGTCAGGATAGCCGGAAAATGGACATTTACAGGTAAATTCCGGCAAAGTAATGTTGATATCATAGCGCCTACCCACCCGTGGATTGGGAAAGGTAATTAAATTACCCTCCTCAATGTTGCGTTCGCCATATTTTACTTCTGATGTGTCATTGGTCATTAGTCATTTGTCCTTTGTCATCTATCATTTGTCACCTCAGCAATAATAAGCGAAAAGCTGATAGGATAAGCATTCTTTTGCCTTTTACCTTTTGACTTTTACCTTGTTGTACTACTTTTGTTCCCAGTCGGGACAGTTCTGATCATCCCAGCCGTGGGGATGCATAGCACAGACTAATAAATTACCACCATAAACTTGACCGTGGTAGTTTGTACAACCAATGCAGGCTGAATTTTGTTCAGGTGTAGCTTCGACTTCATAGGGAAAACCCGGATCTCCATCCGCAATGACATCTTCGAGTTCCCAATACATTTCTAAGAAGGGTGCAGATATCTCTTGTAAGTATTGTTCTACTTCAGCGGCAATGTTATTTTGTACTTGCTCGGTCAATTCTTCTGTCAGGTCAAAAAAGCTATCAACCATGTCATTCATTCCTTGAAAGAAGCGTTCTACTTCCTCTGCCACTGTTTCTACGATTCCCATTAAATCTTTTTGCCATTCTTCCATAAATTTGACGCTCTTGCTGGCTATAAAATTAGGATGCTTCAAGCCACCCAATTTGAAGTACACTCAATACATTCTAGGCAACGTATGTTGTTTTTTTTGGGTGTCACAGTGAGTTTTAGTACTTGTTACTGCTGATGCTGAAGGTAAAAACTGCCGTTTATTGATCGCGTTGCAGTCTTTTTAATTCTTCTTGCAGTTTTAGCACTTGGTCTCGCAAGTCATCCACATTTTCAGTTGAGGTCTCTTTTACAGTTGGCGCTTCATCTTCCTCTAGAATTTCGATGCGACGAGGTTCAGAAGGAGTTGTGGTTTCGGCAGTGTCAGCAGGTGTTTGTGGCTGTTGCGCTTGCTTCATCATATCCTCAACGAAGCGGCGGGCTTCTTCTGTGTTCATTTCGCCCCGCGCTACCATTTCATCTGCCAGTTTTTGGACTTGCGATCGCAGTTCGGCTAATTTACCTCCCGCTTTCTCACCTGCGTAAGAAGCTAAACCAACACCGAGATAAAAAGCTTTTTGTACAATATCTCCAAAACCAGGCATTGCTGCTGATCGCTCCTAAAAATAGGGCGACCCGGAGACTACGCCTACTACAAGCATCCCGTGTTGCTGCTACCTTCCGGTTCTGACAAGGTTTAGGCGTTGCAGTCGCATAGATCCAGGTCTAATAAAATAATAACACTAAAAGCTCGTAAGTGTGTCCTA
Organism: Nostoc sp. CHAB 5844; assembly: GCF_020829595.1. Lineage (GTDB taxonomy): Bacteria > Cyanobacteriota > Cyanobacteriia > Cyanobacteriales > Nostocaceae > Nostoc_B. The sequence continues at coordinate 9,715 of NZ_JAIVFW010000016.1, read as the reverse complement.
CTCGACGACAATTTTCCATTCGTAAAGCTGGTAGTTGACACAGATCTAAAAAGAGGGCTACCCGGAGACTACGCCTACTACAAGCATCCCGTGTTGCTGCTACTTTCACGTTCTGACAAGGTTTAGGCGTTGCAGTTGCATAGAGCCAGGTCTAATCAGACAATAACACTAAAAGTCCGTAAGTGTGACCTACTCGACGATAATTTTCCATTCGTAAAGCTGGTAGTTAACACAGCTATTTTTTACCAAAGGGTCAAGAGCAATAATTGCTTGCGCTTCGTCCAGAGAAGCGGCTTCAAACAGTAACATTCCTCCTCCCATTTTTGCCCAATAGCCTGTTTTGGCTTTATGGCCTTTGGCGATTAAATCCTGCACATAGGCTTTATGGGCGGGTACATATTGGTCAAAGATGGTTTTATCAACTTTTCCTGATTCTATCTTGACAAACCACGGCATTTTGCTGGCAACCTCTTACTACATATCACTTATAGCAGAAGTCAGAACAGACTCTCTATATAACTTTGAGACCTAAATGCTGTACTTCAGTAACTTAAAATTTGCTGTATGTCCTAAGTTACAAGATATGAGTTTATTTATAGCTATAAACCAGAATAACTTTAATCATAAATACGGGTATCCTCTGATGCTAATGAGTAGAAATTTCCCACATGGTGGATAAATACCCGATTCAATTTAATGCTATGCCAATCTTAACCGAACTAGAGAAAAAATTGCTAGAGGTACACGAGATCCAACTTCAAATAGCCAAAAAAAAAGCCGTGCTAATGGACACACAAGCCGCATTAGAACAACAGATGCGAGAAATTTTTCACAAGCAATCTGATCTGGACAAGTTAATGCACCAGGCACGCCAAAAAGAATTGTACCTGCAACAACAAATTCAACTGAACAAGCAGCGGACACAATCAGAACCAAGACTATACACTGTAAGTTCAGTACCAAGTAAAAAATTGCATACTGAACTACTGACTCTACTTCAAGGAAATGCTGCTGTGGCAAACCGATTGCTAAAACAGCAACAACTTCTCAATCCCGGACAGACAATTGATTGGTATCTTGAGAAAGTAATTTACGATCTCAAGCGCGATCGCTCTTAGAAGTGCTGAGTATAAACCCAGTTTATTCAAGGCTTTGAGCTATCAACACTGTTCTAACGTATTTGACGACAGTTATAAAATTCTAACTTCTTACTGCCTGTTTGTATCAATCTTAAAGTGAAACGGTATGACTGTTGATCATCGCATGATGAAACTTTTTTTCGTCGCTTTACTGCCACCGCCAGATATTCAGGCTTATGCCAACGAAATTAAGCAATACTTTGCTGAACACTACAACAGTCGCCACGCCCAAAAATCGCCGCCACACATTACGCTGCAACCACCTTTTAGATGGGCAGATCGTAATTTGTTATGCTTAGAAGTATCTTTGCGGGAGTTTACGAACCAGCAACAGCCACTACTAGTGACACTTAATGGTTTTAATGCTTTTGCTCCCCGCGTTATATATATTGATGTGGTGAGAAGTCAAGAACTGCTAACTTTACAAGCAGATTTAATGATGCACATGGAAACCAGCTTAGGAATTGTCGATCAGGTTGGTAAAAAGCGTCCTTTTGCGCCGCATATGACAGTTGCGTTTCGAGATTTAACTCGGCAGAATTTTAAAGCCGCTTGGCCAGAATTTGCCAATCGTCGGCTGCAATTTGAATTTACTGCCGACAAATTAACGCTATTACTTCATGATGGTAGGCAATGGCATATTAAATCAGAGTTTAATTTTTTGAGGGGTGATTAATAACTTTGGCTCTTCATTACTTATTATGCTAAATACGTCTGTGAATAAGCTTAAAACCCTTGCTGGGCAACAATAACAGCTGTTACTCTCCTCGTTTGAGGCTGAATTCTGAAATTGACGCTATAACTACCTACAAGGCTTGATATTCAAGGCAAGTTACGGACTTTATTTAAAATTCCAGCATAATACGTACCGAAGAACCATAACTTTTAGCTGAATTCCATAGTCTCAACAAAGGACAAAATATTATCCTTGATATACTCAGCTTCTTCAGCGATCGCATTCGGTGTTTCGCCATTTAAAAAGCTACGTTGATTGCTAACTATATATAAAAACTCCCCATTAACAAAAGCCAGCAGTCCTCGGTACGCATCCAATCTGGTAGCAGTGCCGTTATTTTCTTGTTGAGATAAAGTTGAACCTTTCGGCATATCAACTAAGGCGTAGTATGCTCCTGCAAAGGTGTCTTCTAGATACTCGCTATACTTCACTTGGGCATCTGGTAAATTAGTAAAAATTGCTTGTGGTACATACTTTTCTACTAATATTGTTTGTAAATATTCTTCCAGTCCTTGAGATTCTAGTTCTTCTAACTGTTCTGGCGGTATGGGATAATAATCAATGCGTAGCAAAGTACCGTAATCATCAGAAAAGCCGACTACTCCTTCTTGTGTTTGAATTTTACCTCCTTGCTCTGGGTCAACAGGAACGGGGACTGTAAAATTTCCTAGGGGCGATTCATATACATCTTCGGTATATTCTTCTACAGTAATTGTGTCATCTTCATCATCTAAATAATCTTCATTTTCTGCTGCTTGAAAAGCCGCAATTATCTCTTTGACGATTTCTTCTGCTTCTTCATCTTCAAGTTCCAAGGCTGCTTGTAGCTGTTTGAGGAAAGGTTCTTTATTTTTGGGAATAATTAATTCTTCTTCATCTAAAAGTGCGACTACCCCAGCAGCAAAACCATCTAACACTAAATCTTCGGTGAGAGATTCATTAGCTGTGTTAAACAATGGACTCAGCCCTTGTGATTCTGCTATAGTGATGAGTCTATCAACGATTTCGATAATTTCATCTTCTGAGTATTCTTCAAAAACCTCAAATTGCCACAGGATACCTGCTAAACCTTCAGGATCTATTTCTTCAACCGAAGCATCTGCGATCGCAGTCACCACAGCAATTGCCGCTACAGCTTCTTCAGGACTTAGAGATTCTTCTAATGTCTTTTGTGAGTTAAAAACCTTGTCATATTTAGTCATAATTGTTACACCTTTTGCTTACTAGTTTTGTTAAAAATGGGCGATCGCCTAAAATTTCCCTTCAAATCATCTATGTTGAAATTCATTTGTATTCAATACTCTTAACTTTCTTCATCCTCCAAATGAGACATCCAAATAGCAATTTGCAATTCTCTCTCAAAACTTTACTTAAACCAGAAATCAGTAAAAATTCAGTGCAAATTTGGTAAAGTCGCCCCTGACTCATCTTAATCTGTCTTGAGAACACTAGTTTTCCTTAAAATTCCTTGGTTTTAATAGATGAATTATTAAATTCATCTACTGCTAATGATTACCATAAAAAAGCAATTTATAATTTTTTTTAACAGTTCTATAAATTCTATCATCATCAAACAAAAAGCCTATAGATTAATCAGCAGATGCAACACGTAAAGCATAGATCAATAAGCTTTAGCTAGTAAATCTAAGTTTTATTCAAGTGGCTGAATCTCAAAAAATAGAGTATTTTTTGCTTCCTTGTATCAAAGAAGCTTGACAATGTTTTCAACATATATTTTGAAAAATAACTAAATTTTTAGGATTAATTTAATATTGATTAAAAAATCTCTATAGATGAACTGCTACAACCTTAAGTTTTTATCCTCTAGCAAGCGAACTATGTCTAACGATATAAATATAAACTAGCTCTCGATAGATTTTCTTTACCAAGAGCAGGATGGCATAATACCGAAGTGCAAAGCAACACATAGTAAATATTTAAAACTTTAAAACTTTTATGGTGCAAACACCTCCATCCCAGTTCTCACCAGACCAATACAAGGTAGATTCAGCAACAGCAGAAGTCGAAGCGCTGATCCAAACACCACCATCAGATACAGAGCTTAACTTAGAGTTCCTCTACACGAGAGATATTGAATTTCGCCAAGAAACAATTTACTTCCTCGTTGTAGATCGCTTTTTTGACGGCGACCCCGAAAATAGTGAAGGGATTAACTCAGAATTATACGATCCCAGTGGACAAGACTGGGGTAAATACTGGGGCGGCGATTTGCAAGGTGTCATCGACAAATTAGATTATCTCAAAAATATGGGAGTCACCGCTGTTTGGTTAACTCCTCTATTTGAGCAAGTGGAAGAGTTATTTGTGGGCAATGCAGCCATACATGGTTATTGGACAAAAGATTTTAAACGAATTAATCCCCGCTTTATTGCAAAAGGAGAAAACCCTTCTTTAAATGAAACGCAAGAAGCAAAAAATACAACATTTGACCGCTTAATTGCAGAGTTGCACAAGCGGAATATGAAGCTGGTGCTGGATATTGTTTGTAACCACAGCACCCCAGATACTAGCGGTAGTAAAGGTGAATTGTATGACGATGGTGTAAAAATTGCTGACTTCAATAACGATGTCAATAACTGGTATCACCATTATGGTGAAGTACAAAACTGGGAAGATGATTGGCAAGTACAAAACTGTGAATTAGCTGGTTTAGCAACCTTCAATGAAAACAACAGTAAATATCGTGATTACATCAAATCAGCCATTAAACAATGGCTAGACAGAGGTGTAGATGCACTGCGTGTAGACACTGTGAAGCATATGCCCATCTGGTTTTGGCAAGAATTTACAGGCGATATGTACAACCACAGACCAGATGTGTTTATTTTTGGTGAATGGATATACAGCAGTCCAAGTGACGATCGCTCTGTGGAATTTACCAACAATTCCGGGATGACGATGCTAGACTTTGGATTGTGCGTGGCAATTCGCGCTGCCCTAGCCCAAGGTTCCGAAAACGGATTTCAAACAATTCAATACATCTTTGATGAAGACTACCACTACAACGGCGCAACTGAGTTAATTACCTTCATCGATAACCATGATATGCCGCGCTTTCAATCGCTGAACCCTGATCCAGCGATGTTGAAAGTTGCGATCGCCTTAATTATGACATCCCGTGGTATTCCTTGCATCTATTACGGTACAGAACAGTATCTCCATAACGACATTGATGGCGGGAACGACCCATACAACCGTCCGATGATGGAAAAATGGGACAACGATACAGAAGTTTATCGTTGTATTAGATTACTATCTGGCTTACGACGGCTGAATCCTGCTATCTCAATGGGTAGCCATTGGCAAAAATACATCACCCCCGATGTTTACTGCTACGTGCGCCGTTATCGTGATTCCCTCTGCTTCGTCGCCCTCAACCGAGGCACAGAAGTAACATTGCCAGAAATCGAGACAGAACTACCCGATGGCGAACATACTTGTGTGGTTACACGCAATAAATTTGAAGTCAAAGATGGCAAAATTTCCAACTTGCAACTAGAAGAACGAGGAGTAATTGTCATCAGCCACGTTGGCGAACGAATCAAAGGACAAACTATCATTCGGGTGCAACTCAATGGCGTGTATACCCAACCGGGTGAAACAATTGTCGTCACAGGAGACTGCCCAGAGTTAGGCAATTGGGACATTAGTAAAGCTTATCCCTTAGAATACATCAATGCTAATACTTGGTTTGCAGAAATTCCCTTTGATGAGAGTGCTGGCAAATTGATTAGTTATAAGTATGCCCTGTGGCGCGAAGGGCGATCGCCATTACGGGAAAACACCACACCCCGGCGTTGGGTAGTAGCCAAAGAAGGCACAGTCAAATGGCGTGACACTTGGGCAACAGGACGAGAATCTTAGAAGTATGAAGTCTGAAGTGTGAAGTCTGAAGGATAAAAAACATCCAAAGCTCTATCAGGAGTAGTAGCGTGGCATAACTAGAATAGTGTAAATTCGCAGTTTTCATAGACTATTCTCATCTTGTCACGCTACTCAAACTTACGCATTAGCCTATGACAGATTTGGGCTGGAAACAGGTGGCGTTATACATTAATAGATATATAGCAACAAGCATAGAGATTAGGAAATTTTGAAAGTGTGAAAGCCAGGAATAATACTTTTACCTCCTGCCTTCTGCCTTCTGCCTCCTGCCTTCTGCTATATCTCTCACACCTGACCAACTCAGGCTTGGTCTTTCACAGCGAAGGGTTTGGAAATGTTTGCTTCCTCAGAGACTCCTATAATTGCAGCAATTTTATTAGTAGCTTTCGGAATTTTAGGTTGGGGCTTTTATCGCGCCAGACCTTTTGGAAAACTGGGAATCTTAGCCTGGTTGCAGTCAGTGGTTTTAATGGCTCCCTGGCTATTATTCTTTGGTTTGTTTGCTGCCGGAATTTACCTCAACATAGTCGGTATACTGTTCTTGGTAGTAGCTTCTGCTGGGTTGTACATTTACCTTGGCAGACAACTGCGGGCGGCTGGACAAGATGCCATTCTCAAGCAACGCGCGACGGAAAGGCTTGCAGCTGATTCCACTTCGGAAGGCAATGCTGGACAACCACCAGTGATTGGCGAACTAAAAATTCAAGTATTATCAATTCCAGAAGCCGACTTGAATGCTATCAAAGGCATTTTTGGGCTTGATACATTTTTCGCTACAGAAACGATCGCCTACCAAGAAGGCGCTATCTTTAAAGGTAATCTACGCGGAGAACCCCAAGAAGTTCATAACCGCCTCAGCGCTAGTTTGCGAGAACGTGTTGGTGAACAATACCGCCTGTTTTTAGTAGAAAACACAGACGATAAACCTGTAGTAATTGTACTTCCTAGCCGTAACGATCCCCGTCCCACAACAGCAGCGCAAAAAGCCTTTGCTGGGATCTTGCTCATCGCCACTCTGGCTACCTGTTTAGAAACTGCGGGATTATTGCTGAATTTTGATTTATTCGCCAACCCAGCGCGGTTAACGCAAGCTTTACCCATTGGCCTGGGCATATTTGCAATTTTGATAGCACACGAAATCGGTCATTGGATACTTGCCCGCCGTTATCAAGTCCGTCTTAGCTGGCCTTTCTTTTTACCTGCGGTGCAAATTGGTTCCTTTGGTTCAATTACACGTTTTGAATCTTTGTTACCCAACCGCACGGCATTATTTGATATTACTTTAGCAGGGCCAGCGGCTGGCGGTCTTGTGTCTTTGATTATGTTGATTGTGGGGTTATTACTTTCCCATCCAGGTAGTTTATTTCAATTACCTAATCAGTTTTTTCAAGGCTCAATTTTGGTTGGTAGCTTGGCGCGAGTAGTCCTCGGTTCGGCTTTACAATCACCTTTAGTTAACGTCCATCCTTTAGTAATCATTGGTTGGCTGGGGTTGGTAATCACTGCTTTAAACTTAATGCCAGCCGGACAACTAGATGGTGGGCGCATTGTTCAAGCAATTTATGGTCGCAAAACTGCCGGAAGGGCAACATTTGCAACTTTAATTTTGCTGGCGTTAGTTTCTCTCGGTAATACATTGGCAATGTACTGGGCAATTGTAATTCTGCTTTTACAACGGGATTTAGAACGCCCTAGCTTAAATGAAATCAGCGAACCTGATGATGCCAGAGCCGCTTTAGGTCTTTTGGCTTTATTCTTAATGATTGCAACTCTTTTGCCCTTGACTCCCGGCTTGGCTGGGCGTTTGGGCATTGGGGGGTAAGTCTGAAGTCTAAAAAATCGTAAACCTCAAATTGTAGTGGCGTTTAACTAAATTAACTCACGCCACTACTACAACAAAAACTCCGCGTAACTTTGTCTTGAAAAGTTTGCTCAACGGGGGAACCCCCCTCCGGGTTCGGTAGTTCGCAATCGACGGGAACCGCCAAGACTGCGACTACCTCACCGCACGCAACTTTTCGCTGCGCTTACCTCTTCATCCCTCTGCGTTTAAAATTTAGAGGACAATAATATGACACTGAGCAAAAGTGAAAAAATGGGCAAAGTAACCACCACAATCACTATTACTAATCAAATTGACCAGACGCTTGCAGACAGAGGATTTATTTCTCCAGAACAAATACGCTCAATGACTTTACATGATGTTTTAGTAGACACAGGTGCAACCAGACTGTGTTTACCTAAAAATATTATTCTTGACTTAGGCTTACCTCTTCAAGGAGAAGTAGACGTAAAGGTAGCTACAGGAATACAAAAAGCTCGGATTTTTAAAATGTTGAACCTTGCCGTTGAAGGCAGAGAAGGCATATTTAATTGTATTGAATTACCAGAAGATTCAGACCCTTTATTAGGACTAATCCCTTTAGAAGATTTAGGATTAGAACCAGATTTGATAAATCAGAAACTACGAATTTTGCCAGTAGAAGGAAAAGATACTTATTTAATGGTTCTGTAGTTATGTCATAATGGGAAATAAAAACGATAAAATTTATTCCCTTAATAGTCATTGTCAGCGACACAAATACCTTTACATTTGATACCGTTCGTAGCGGTACGCTGACAGTGAGAACATAGAATTTTTTCGTTTTCTATTGCTGGATTTATCTCTATACTATTGCTTGCCTGTAATTTATCTTTTTCTGTCTGAAGTTTTATATTCATAAGAATTGAGGAATGCTTTGCAATTTACATTAAATGCTGACAATACCTCAATTTTATCTTACTAGGATTTAAGCAAGAACTCTCTAAAAATCTTATTCCTTTAATTACCCTGTCTAATCCACTCACGCCCTGCTTTCTCTGCAGCGTCGGGCGTATAGTAAAGCTTGCGTTCACCAAACACTGCACCACCAGCACTAATCAACCGGAACTGCCAGCAATCAGTCTCTGTATAAAATACCAACAGAGTAAAGTTATGAATGCCAACAACTAAGTGAATTTTGGTGGTAGTCATTAGTGGTAGGTAGCTCAAACTCTACTCTTGTTTTATCCTGACTTTTCACGTCATGTGGAAAAGCCGACGAAAAACCTAACCCCCTAGCCCCCTTCCCGCGTCGGGAAGGGGGAAAATTCAAAGTCTCTCTCCTACAAGGAGAGAGATTTAGAGAGAAGTTTTCCAGATCCCGTGAAAAGTCAGGTTTTATCAAACTACTTTCACAGAGAAAATCGCTCAATTGATAGCTGTAGCGATCGCACCGAGTAAGCTATATATTAAGTTATGCTGCAAATTTCCAATAAAATCATCATCCCTGATAGCGAACTCGAAATTAGTGCGATTCGTTCTCAAGGAGCAGGGGGTCAAAATGTCAACAAAGTTGCTACAGCCATTCATTTACGCTTCGACATTGAAGCTTCATCACTACCTGCTTTTTATAAACAGCAACTTTTAAAGCTAAACGACCGACGTATCACTCAAGAGGGAGTTGTTGTGATCAAAGCTCAAGAACACCGTAGCCAAGAACAAAACCGGGAAGAAGCTTTGCAACGACTCAAGCAACTGATACTAAGCGCAGTCGTATTGCCTCAAATACGCAAACCCACCAAACCAACTCGCAGTTCTCAAAAAAAGCGTCTTGACAGTAAAACTAAACGTGGACAAATTAAGTCCATGAGAAGGCAGGTAATTGATTAAAATCTGATGTTACCAAGAAAAAGCGTTAAGGGCGATCGCTTCATTAACGCACTTGTGAGAAGCAGACTCGGCAGAAATTTGTGATAGCGTTGTCAAGCAAATAATTTTTCTATATTTAGGGCTTGCTGAAAAAGTAACAAAAAGCCAGTTTAAGGATTGATTAGTTATTCAAGGAAGGTGAAGACATAAGTTTTTTTTGGTTACAAATGAGTGAATCATAAGCTTCAATCATGTTAGTCTCTA
>NZ_JAIVFW010000169.1 GCF_020829595.1 Nostoc sp. CHAB 5844 | reverse complement strand
ACCATTAGCAGTGGTTAAATTGGAATATTTCTAATATTAGCTATTAGTAATATTCTGCTCAATCCTAGTCAGAGCAGGAGTTACACGTCCTCAGAGGAACTACCGCTTTTACATAAAACTGGAAGATATGGCTGATTAATAATCGTTTGTTGGCTTTTCTGGGAACAATCGACTATGACCTCAAAAAAACAACATGGCGATATCTACTATCAATGAAGTCAAACCAATTGTTCTGAAGTTGGATGTTAACAGTAATTCTAATATTTACCCTATTTTTACTGAGAATGATTTCACCCTTGATACTGGGTCAGTTATCAGTGAAAATATTTTTGTTAAAAATCTCAAAGCCTATGTCAAAATTGGCAGCTTGCCAGAGGCTAACCTGCCTGATATTACGTTAGAGGATAGTAATACTCAAGCTTTATATAAAACATTAAATACTGAGTGGAGTTCCGCGAGAAAGCAACTAGATTTATTAATATCTGATGATTCTATTAATTGGTATCCTGTAGGGTCAATTAGCTTGTTGAATCCTAGCGGCTATCCGTATAGAGTTTATAACATCATGGACTTATACACCCAAAATTTAGCCATTGAATTGGGTAAGTCTGGTAAGCTGGGAGTGCAATTAAAGGATGCTGGCTGGGGACTGTTGCAAGCTGGCGACACCGTAACAATTCACGGTAGTTATGTAAAGGAAATAGTAATAGATGATAATCCCTCGCCAATTACTAATTCTATTCCTTTCAATGCCAATATAGGAACTATTAGCACAGTAATTCTTGATGCTAATCCTAATCGCAAATATGCAATTATTACCAATAATTCCGCTGTTGACATTTATCTAAATCTTGGTAATACTGCAATACAAGGTAAAGGAATTGTCCTAAAAGCTGACGGCGGAACCTTTGAATTTTTTATTAAAGATATTCCCTATAAAGGTGTAATGAGTGCAATTTCTTCACTTGATAATTGTTTAGTTACTGGTATCGAATCAATTTGAGGTAAATTTTATGGGTTTATATAATCCGGCAAGTGTTACTGTAAACATTCCAACCTCTGGAACTGCAACGCCTACCACAGTTAACAGTTCCGCAGCTAGTCAAACTATTTTAGCTGCTAACTCTAATCGTAAAGGTGGCACAATTTGGAATAATTCAACCGCAACCTTATATGTAGAATTTGGTAATACTGCGAGTCTCACAGCTTTTACAGCCAAACTTTTAGCAGGTGGATATTTTGAAATTCCATTCAATTACACAGGTATTATTGCGGGAATTTGGGATGCAGCGAATGGTAATGCTCAAGTGAGAGAACTAACTTGATATGCCGCTAAGTAATCCTGGATTAATCATTGTTAAACCATCTGCTTGTTATCGGAGAACAAGCAATTTAACTCTGATTTCTAACCAGCTGACTAAATTCTCTTACAATACAAAAGATGAGGATATTTATAATAATTACGATAATACAACTGGTAACACTACATCAGGTAGATTTACAGTAGCTTCCGGTTATCCAGGTAAACGTAGAGTCAGCGCTGCTGCATCGGTTAACTTTAATTCCAATGGCAACCCACCGGGAACTACAATTTTAACTTTATATGTTTATAAAAATAATGCCATATACGCTCTACTCAATAGAGCAGTTTGTACAGGTATATCTGGCGCATCTGATGGAGTCAGCGGAGAAATAGATATTCCTGGTTTGATTGCTGGGGATTTTTTAGATATCAGAATCAATGCTATTTTTACAACCACTAACGGCATCATAACTATGAATGGTTCAGATAATTGTGGCTTGTCAATTAGTTTAGTTTAAATGACTTAGCAAATAATTATTAATAATTGCCTTGAAAGTATGAATGATGAAGTAGATTTTAAAATGCCTTATCGCATTATCGGCAAATTTGACTTAGAAGTAATGCGCGATAAATATCAGCGTTTACATAATGATTCTTACGGTTTAATAGTGAGATTTTATAATGGTGCGCCGTCAGCAATGACAACCGAGACAGCGTAGACCGCCAGAAAATGATGGTTGGGAACCACTACAACCAGATGAACCGCTACCCGGACTCGTCCCAGTTGGTGGCGGTTTTTATGCAACTCCGGATCAACCTGTTAGTCCTTTTGATTGTGCGCGCTGGCCGGATAGTCCTTACTGCGGCGGTAATCCTTTTACATCTGATTTTGTTGATTTTGGATTATCTAGAGTTCAAGATGAATGCAATATTGGTATTCAATTTGCACCGTCGTTCGGTTTTATAAAATTACCTATTCATCAATTTGTTTATCGCCGCCCTGGGGAATGTCGGCTGCCAAAACCGAGACCAAAACCTAGCTCAAATAATTACTATGCTTGTGGCGATAATCCCGGAGAATCATCGGGAATTTTAGCTTTAGTTTTTCCTGAGCTTGGTTATTTTTATGAAGATGGACTTGGAATTGCAAGAGGTTTTCACGAAGTTAATCAAACAGTGAACGTTATTAAAATTTCATATCCCATTGAAACTGATGTAATCATTGAGAGATTTCATGATGACCCTTTTAGTGGAAGGCATGGATATAATTTATATGCCAATTGCGCTATAACTTATGACATTAACTACTCATATTTAATGAATGTCGCCTATGCTAATCATGTATGGAGTTATGAAACTATTGCTGATTTTGTAAGAAGAAGAGGCGGCACAATTCCACCACCCGACAACAATAACGGAGAGTTTGCTTTACAACTTAATGGAAATGTCACAGTTTATTATGCTCAAGGTTATGCTCCAATAATAAATAGTAGTACTGGAAATCTTGATATTGATAGAACGCTTCACGGTATTGCCAGAAGTGCTACAGTCAAATATTTATATGGAAATGAATGTATTGAGAGAATAAGACATGAATATAGAGATGGAACATACATTAATATTTACGAAGCAATATATCAAGCAATAGCGTTGCAAAATTACGAGCCAGCACCACCTCCACCGCCAGATGATTGTGAATGTATGTGTCGCTGCAACAACGATTCAAATAACGACCAACTATTAAGACTAATATTAAAAAGAATTGGCCCGTTACCCGCTGCTGTGCCAAATAGTTTAGTTAAGAAAAATAGCGGAACAC
>NZ_JAIVFW010000168.1 GCF_020829595.1 Nostoc sp. CHAB 5844 | reverse complement strand
GCTATGGTAGTGATGCAACGTGGACTTGCAGCCGTAGGGCATACGGTCAAGATGCTTGGCGAGGGGTTAAGCAATAGCTCCCTTTCGACCCAAGAATCCCCCGTTTTATAAACGGGGGAGTGTCAACAAAACTTGTGTGACTTACCATTGGAAAATTCTAGAGATGTCGCTTCTCTGTCCATATAGCTGCTCAATATAATTAGTTAGTACTTTTAAGATTCCCTAGAATTGAGTAAAAATTTATCAACAGGGCGATCGCTTTTTGGATAAAAACTTATTTAATAATTTAAGTTACTGAATCGATGACTACTCAAACTCTAGGTTTAAAACCAAATTTATACCAGTATTTACTTTCTGTTTCTGGACGCGAACCAGAAATATTGACGCAATTACGCCAAGAAACCGCCCAACATCCAATGGGACGGATGCAGATTGCACCAGAACAAGGGCAGTTGATGTCTTTGCTAGTACAGTTAATTGCAGCGAATAAAACTTTAGAAGTTGGTGTATTTACGGGCTACAGTACATTGGTTGTGGCATTAGCACTACCAAAAACAGGCAAAGTCGTAGCGTGTGATACTAGTGAAGAATATACCGCGATCGCTCGTCGTTATTGGCAACAAGCAGGAGTATCCGAGAAAATCGACCTACATATCGCCCCAGCTATGGAAACTTTAGACCGACTGTTAGCAAATGGTGAGACAGAAACCTTTGATTTTGCGTTCATAGATGCTGACAAAAGCAACTATGATAGTTATTATGAGCGATCGCTACAACTAGTGCGTCCGGGTGGATTAATTGCTATTGATAATGTTTTATGGTCGGGTAGAGTTGCAGATATCCAAGTACAAGACAATCGCACCAAAAAAATCCGCGCTTTCAATCAAAAGCTACATCAAGATTCTCGCGTGACTCTCAGTTTAATTCCAATTGCCGATGGCTTAACCTTGGCACGCAAAAATTAAATATCAACAATACCTTTGCGCCTTTGCGTGAGATAAATAAACAATGTCAGAAATCTTTGCCACCACTGGAACCGTCGCTGCGATCGCTACTGCTGTTGTCCCTCAACAAGGTAGTGTAAGTATTGTGCGCGTGTCTGGTTTCCAAGCAATGGCGATCGCCCAAACATTATTTCATGCACCAGGACGGCAAGTTTGGGAAAGCCACCGCATTCTCTACGGTTACATTCGCCATCCTCAGACGCAACAACTGATAGATGAAGCCTTACTGTTGATTATGAAAGCACCTCGTTCCTACACTCGTGAAGATGTGGTGGAATTTCATTGTCATGGTGGAATTATTGCCGTGCAGCAAGTTTTGCAATTATGTCTCGAACATGGCGCAAGATTAGCACAGCCTGGAGAATTTACACTGCGGGCGTTTTTGAATGGCAGGCTAGATTTAACCCAAGCTGAAAGTATTGCTGATTTAGTCGGCGCTAAGTCTCCCCAAGCTGCCCAAACTGCTTTAGCTGGTCTACAAGGAAAATTAGCTCATCCCATCCACCAGTTACACGCCAACTGTTTGGATATTTTGGCAGAAATTGAAGCGCGAATTGATTTTGAGGAAGACTTACCTCCGCTGGATGATAAGAGCATCATATCAGCAATTGAAAGCATTGCCGCAGAAATTACCCACTTATTAGCAACTAGAGATAAAGGTGAACTTCTGCGTACAGGCTTGAAAGTGGCAATTGTCGGTCGTCCGAACGTGGGTAAATCAAGCTTGTTAAATGCTTGGAGCCGGAGCGATCGCGCCATTGTCACCGATTTACCTGGGACAACCCGCGATGTTGTGGAATCGCAATTAGTGGTGGGTGGAATTCCTGTGCAAGTGCTAGATACCGCAGGCATTCGAGAAACCGCAGACCAAGTTGAAAAAATCGGCGTAGAGCGATCGCGTCGTGCTGCAAGTGCAGCCGATTTAGTCTTGTTCACCATTGATGCGTCCGCAGGTTGGACTGAAGGCGACCTAGAAATTTACGAACAAGTACAACACCGTCCCTTGATTTTCGTAATTAACAAAATTGATTTAGTAGATGAAGTTGAAAGCAAAATTATCCAATGTCAAATACCCAATCTCCAATCTAAGATTTTCACAGCCGCATCACAAAATCAAGGTATTGATGATTTAGAAACCGCTATTTTAGAAAAAGTTCAACTAGAAAAAATCCAAGCTGCTGATTTAGATTTAGCAATTAATCAAAGACAAGCAGCAGCTTTAACTAGAGCTAAAATCTCCTTAGAACAAGTACAAGCTACAATTGCCCAACACTTACCCCTAGACTTTTGGACAATTGATTTACGCGGTGCGATTCAAGCATTAGGAGAAATCACCGGAGAAGAAGTTACAGAGTCAGTTTTAGATAGAATTTTCAGCCGTTTCTGTATTGGTAAATAAGATAAGTAATATTTGCCAAAATTACTGTAAAATTAAATGAACAACTTATTTAACTCTACATAATTAGAGAAAACTTTATGACTACTAATTTCATCAAAGCAGAACCTAATAAATTATCCAAACTCAATTATTCTGTATTAGTAGAAGCAAAAGACAATGGATATCAAGCAACAGTTTGGGGTCTACCAAACTGTCAAGTATTTGCGACAACACGCGAAGATGCACTGCATAATTTACACGCACTCATGAATAGTCGCTTAAAAAATGTTGAAATAGTTACTCAAGAACTAGAACCATCATCATCAGAACATCCTTGGATGAAATTTGCCGGAATGTTTAAGGATGATCCACAATTTGATGAGATGCTGGCGGATATTGCAGCATACCGACGCGAATTAGATGCAGAAATGGTAGAATATTATCGCAAACTTGACGCACAACAAGGTGAGGAAGCGTGAGTTTGTGGATACTAGATACGGATTCTGTCTCACTTTTCCAGAATGGACACCCTCTTGTTAGCCAGCGTATTAGTAAAACTTCTCCTGAAAACATAGCCGTGACAATTATTACATTTGAAGAACAGGTGCGCGGCAGATTTAATATAATTAGGCAAGCTGATTCTTTAGATAAATTAGTAACAGCATACTCTCGACTACAAGCAACATATAATTATTTTAATAGTGTGCGAGTCGATGTCGCACGTAATGAGTCAGAATATCCCAATTCAAGGGAAAATTCTGCAAGCTAGTGTCCTAAGCTTGTCCTCATCTTCAAGGGGCGAAACAGGTAACTGTATCGTCTCA
>NZ_JAIVFW010000167.1 GCF_020829595.1 Nostoc sp. CHAB 5844 | reverse complement strand
CATTAAGTCAGTAACAGGTAAAACATCTGTAGAGTCAATTGCTGCAATTGCTCCAAGACTTAAATCTGCTCTTACTTCTTCATCACAATCATTACCGTATGTCTGGAAATCAAATAAAAACTGAGTTGGACTGTTAGCATCTTCCATGAATTGGCGTATCCGACGCTGCACAGCTTCATCTGATTGGTGAAGATTCTGGGCAATTGTTTGGTCAGCAGAAAAATCAATGAAGAAGGTTTCTGATACTGGACGTTGATTTGCCAGGGCAGAATCGAAGATACCCTCATCAGGCAGTGTATTTCTATTGGTCATCAAGCATTATCTCCCCCTATAGATTAAGCAGATTCGTTCCGCTCATTAAGTCTCTTATTCAACTGCTGATCAATAACATCCAACCACACTGGAATCACAGGTTTACCTTCATCCAGGGATGCGATCGCCTTTTTTCGGTCAAACTCCACAAGCTTAAGCGATCGCTCCTGTGCTTGCAACAACATAAAGCGCTTACCTTTACCTGAAATAAATAACTCTGGCTCTTGGTCTTTGAGCGTTTTCAGGGTGGCGCTGGCTATGTCAAAACTTAACCCCACAGATAGCCAATATGACATTGCAGCCAGTTCCACCAAATTTGAACTTGAGTAATAAATACTACGACCAGTCCCCGTCTCACTGATGACAGGAACAATCACCCCTTTTTCTCGCCAATACTGTAGCTGACGGAGGGTGCATCCTGTGATTTCAGCAGCTTCCTTGCTTGTAAAAAATGTCTCCTGCATACAATTTATTTTACAGAAGACTCGTGTAATACAAATGTGTTAGTATTAAACAATATTGTTTTAAGCTGATGAGCCAAATCACTATTCAGTGTCGCCTTGTTGCCTCAGAGTCATCACGCCACCAACTATGGAAGTTTATGGCAGAGCTAAATACGCCACTGATTAATGAACTATTGCGTCAGGTAAATCAACACCCAGAGTTTGAGACTTGGCGACAAAAGGGCAAACACCCGACTAGTATTGTCAAAGAACTCTGCCAGCCTTTGAAAACTGACCCTCGCTTCATCGGTCAGCCTTCTCGGTTTTATGCCAGTGCGATCGCATTGGTGAATTACACCTATAAATCATGGCTGGCGTTAATGAAGCGGTTGCAGTCCCAACTCGATAGCAAAACCTACTGGCTGGAAATGCTCAGAAGTGATGCTGAATTAGTTAAAACCTGTGGTGCATCCTTGGATGGAATTCGCACTAAAGCAACTGAAATTTTGGCTCAAATTGCTCCAGTCGATATAATTGACACTCAACAGCCAAAGACCAGCAAAGTCAAAAAGAGCAAAAAATCAGCACTGTCACAGACTGATGATGTGAAGCACGCACCTCAAACAAGCGATCGCCATGTATTTAACACCTTATTTGAAATTTACCGCAATACCGAAGATATCCTGACTCGTTGTGCCATTAGCTATTTACTCAAAAATAGCTGTAAAGTCACTGATAAAGAAGAAGACTGCGAAAAATTTACTCAACGCCGCCGTAAACTTGAGATTCAGATTGAACGCCTCAAAGAACAATTAGAAGCACGAATTCCCAAAGGTCGAGATTTAACTAATACTAAGTGGTTGCAAACACTCTTCACTGCCATACACAATGTCCCTCAAAATGAAACAGAGGCGAAATCTTGGCAAAACAGCCTTTTAAGGCAATCTAGTTGTGTCCCGTTCCCAGTAGCTTACGAAGGCAGCGAAGAGACGACTTGGTTTAAAAACCAAAAGGGACGCATTTGTGTAAAATTCAACGGGATCAGCGAACATACCTTTGAAGTGTATTGCGATAGTAGGCAGCTACATTGGTTTAAACGCTTTTTAGAAGACCAGCAAATCAAACGCAACAGTAAAAATCAGCACTCCAGCAGTTTGTTCACTCTTCGCAGTGGTCGTATTGCTTGGCAGGAAGGGGAAGGTAAGGGCGAACCCTGGAACGTTCACAGTCTAACTCTCTACTGTTGTGTGGATACCCGCCTGTGGACAGCTGAAGGTACAGAGCAAGTAAAGCAAGAAAGAGCAGAAGAAATCACCAAAATCATCACCAGAACGGAAGCGAAAGGCAATCTCAACTCCAAACAAGAACTATTTATCAAGCGGAAAAACTCGACACTATCTAGAATCAATAACTCCTTCCCTCGTCCGAGTCAACCTTTGTACAAAGGTAAATCTCATATTTTGGTAGGTGTTAGTGTTGGTCTAAAACAACCTGCAACAGTAGCAGTAGTGGACGGCATTACAGATAAAGTTATTACCTATCACAGCATCAAACAGCTACTAGGGGATAATTACAAACTGTTAAACAGACAGCAAAGAGAAAAACAAACTTTATCTCACAAACGCCAAATAGCCCAAATATTTGCTTCACCAAAACCATTTGAAGAATCTGAGTTAGGGCAGTACATAGATAGATTAATAGCTAAAAAAATTGTCGCCCTTGCTCAAACATACTCTGCTAGTAGCATAGTCGTTCCCAAACTAGGCGATATACGAGAGCAGGTAAACAGTGAAATTCAAGCAAGAGCTGAACAAAAATGTCCAGATTGCCTAGAAGCACAGAAAAATTATGCCAAACAGTATCGGCATAGTATCCATCAGTGGAGTTATGGCAGATTGATTGAGTGTGTTCAAACTCAAGCGGCTAAAGCTGGAATTGTTATAGAAGAGGTGAAACAGCCCATCCGAGGAAGTCCACAGGAGAAAGCAAAAGAGTTAGCGATCGCCGCCTATAAATCACGCCAAATGGCAGATTGACAAAAATTTGAACCTTGAAAATAAAATAAGTAATAGCGCCGCAGTTCATACTGTAACTAGTCACTGAACTGTGAAAAATTTGGGTTAGTTTGACTGTGGGAACACAGTCGTGCTTTCTGACCCTAGTAGCTGCCCACCTTGAAGCTGCTGTCTTTTGTAGACAGGAATCAGGTGCGCCCCCAGTAATAGAGGTGCGGGTTTACCGCAGTGGTGGCTACCGAATCACCTCCGACCAAGGAGGAACCCACCTTAATTATTTTTGATAGGGGTTAAAGATTCGAGCAGTTTCAACTCCCGTTCTTAAATTAGGGGGTTGAAAGATTCTTAGAGGATGAAGATAAAGTGAGCGTGTCTTTGGGTGCTTTAAAAAGCCCTTCAAAGGGATATCTACATATTAAGGTTTTAGTACAACTACTAAAACTTTGCTAAATTTATGGTGGGTTGAAAGGTAAGGCAGAGGTCTGCCATTGTGATAGTGTGTCTATTTGTATTTGTGACACACAATCTGTTAACAGTGACATCAATTTGTTAAACATGACATCAATCTGTTAACAGTGACAAAGAATTAGTTAATGTACA
>NZ_JAIVFW010000166.1 GCF_020829595.1 Nostoc sp. CHAB 5844 | reverse complement strand
CACCCACCCCACTCATCCCGCCAGCCTAGCGGCTGACATTGATTCGGGGGTGTGTTCGTCATCGCCCCGCCATTCTTCCCAGCGCCGCCCTTCGGGACGGCGTGGGGCTGCAGGCGGGAATAGCTCAAGAGTAATAAAGCTACCGGACATGACATTAGCGAAGTGTTGATAGAAGTTGGTGAGCAAACAGCTAACTTTGCTTCTGATGCAGAAAAAGAGATCAGAACTCCTGTGCGGAGATTGGGCAAACAATTAACTAAAGTTGGTAACTCTTTAGGTAAAGCTGAAGAGCATGAAGAGATTGAAGAAATGTTGTGGCTAAGGCTGTGGATGAGATTGAGAGTAACCCAACATTGAAAGCACGGGTGATACGTGTGTTGAAAGCTGGGGAAACAGAAGCACTCAAGGAGCTAGTTGACAATCCTTTGATTAATATACTGCTGGCAGCAATCGACGGGTGGCAGGAGGTGGAGTAGGTTGTTGGTGGCAGGTGAGCAGAGGAGTTAGCTGGCGATGGCGAATGAGGATTATTCTCCAATATTGCAACAAGGTCAACAAGGAGTGGAGATTTGGAATAAGTGGAGAAAGCAGAACCCTAATACAGTTCCAGAAATCTCTAACGATGACCTAAGCAATTTGAATCTTAGTGGTGTTGATCTCAGTAAATGCAATCTAACTAACTTTTCCTTTAAAGATACTAATCTTAGTGGCGCAAATCTTAGTGAAGCTTGCCTTATCAGATCTGACTTTGGTTTTTGCAACCTGACTAACACAAACCTCAGCAACGCTTATCTTGGTCATTGTGATTTTACTCAGGCTGAACTCAATGGCACGATTTTTGATAATGCTGACTTAGGTCATGTTAACCTAAGTTTTGCCAGAATCAATGCAGCTAGATTTAGGGGGGCTAACTTCAGGCAGACGCAACTTCAAGGTGTAGATTTAAGTAGTTTAGACTTTAGCAATGCTAACCTTAGTAACTTAAATCTAAGTTGGGTTAAATTTGTTGGTGCTAATTTAACTGGAGCAAATCTTAGTCATTCTCAAGTATTATGGACGGATTTTACCGCAGCAGTATTTACAGGAGCCTGCATAGAAGATTGGCATATAAATAGTGCGACAAATCTCACTGATGTAATTTGTGACTATATCTACCGCCGTCAAGGTCAACAAGAACGCCGTCCCAGCAGTGGTAACTTTGCCCCTGGCGAGTTCACCCAACTGTATCAAACATCCTTAGAAACTGTAGACCTAATCTTTCGCAATGGTATTGACTGGGATGCTTTCGCTTATTCGTTCAAAAAAGTAGAAATCGAAAACCAAGGCGCACAATTGGATGTCCAAAGCATTGAGAAGAAAGGCGATGGCATTCTAGTGGTTAGAATAGCTGTTGCCCCTGATGCAGACAAAGCCACAATTCACAATCAGTTCATGCAGGGATATGAGTTTGCGGCTAAGGCACTAGAAGCACAGTACCAAGCAAGACTTGAAGATAAAGAAAAAGTAATTAATCAACTATTCTCCACAATTAACCAGCAAAATAAGTTACTAGCTCAGACTGGTGATAAAGTTTCAATTTACTATCAACCTAACTCACAGTTTGCAGGTGGCATAGTGGATGCTACCAGCGTTGATGCACAGCAAATTGGTGGTAGCATTCAAAACAACGACACTAAAGACTTCCCAAGCTGACCCATGCCGGACTCCCCAGACCCGAAGCAAGGCAATAACCACGACTTAAACAATGCCCAGTTTGGTGGTGGTTTTATAAATGCTGAGAATGTCAATGCTGGCAGAATCGGCGGGGATATCTGGAATATTTTCTTTGGGCCGCAGACAACACCAGTAGGCAATCCGGCTCGACCAAAGAATGAGCATTTGCTACTAGCCGCAGTTAGAAAAGAAGTGAATGCACGGTTAAGGCAATCTCTACACAATGCCGTGCTGATTAATTTGGGGAAGGAGTCACAACCTCAGCAAGTAAAACGTCCTTGGGAAGCAGAGATAAAAATTGGAACCCTGAATATCTTGTTATTGCTAGTCGTATTGAAGAGTATAAAAATTACAAAACTCAGATACAACTTAACGGAGCTATATGTTTGCGCTTCCTAACTCCATCTCAAATTTATAACTATTCTAACAATATTGGATGTAAAGACTTATACGATACCATTAAACAAAACTCAACAATGTTGGATTTACTAAAAATACCTTTGTTATTAAGTATTACCATACTGACGTATCAAGAAAGTACTTCTACTAAAGACAAGGATAAATTAAACTCTAATCAATATAGTAGTCATGAATTGCTACAATCTTACGTAAAACTAATGTTGGAAAGAAAGATTAATAGTAACGTATATACTGAGCATGAACTTCCCCCATCTGAACAAACTTTAAAGTATCTAATATTTTTAGCTCTCATGTTGAAACAAAATTCACAGACAGAATTTTTAATTGAAAATATTAAAGGTTCTTGGTTACAAAATGAAGTTGATATTTTTACTTATAAAGTGTGTTCTATTATCAGTTTTGGAGTGTTTTTATTTATATTATTTAGTACAGTATTTAGTGTGGTTCTTGATACTTATAAAGGTCTAATTTTTGGACTATTTTTTGGCTTATATTGGTGTCTAATTTTTGGACTCGTTTTGAAAATTGATGAAGATTTAAAAAGCAAATTTAATTTTCAACACTTTTATTTGCGGCTTATTCTCTACTTCAGAGGCTATATCCCCTGGAACTACGCCCGTTTCCTCGACTACTGCACCGAGCGTATGTTGCTCCAGCGTGTCGGCGGCCGCTATCGCTTCATCCACAAACTGCTACAAGACCACTTTGCCCAAATGGAGTTCAGGCGAGATTAAGAAAGAATTTGCATTTGTTGACCTAAGAAACGAGAGTGATATTATTTACAGTAATAATGCTTAAGCTTGCCCAAACAAACTAACCCATGCCAAACTCAGAAAAACCGAAGCAAGTCAATAATCTACCTTCCTAGCAGCAGAGTTAAGGTTAAGTACAGAATATCCAAAATAACAGAAATAGTAAGGATTGAATCAATATGATGCAAGGGCAATGGACAAGAAAAGCAAAAAATGGCCTTAACATTATATTTATTCATGGTATAAATTCTAGCGAGGAGTGTTGGAAACATGATAATGGCTCTTACTGGCCTAACTTGCTTAGAAATGAAAGTGAATTAGCTGATATTGGGATTTATGTATTTTCTTATCGTACTGGTATTAATACAGGTTTTTATAGCTTAAGCGATATTGTTGATTCTCTAAGAGAATACTTTTTCAGGACTTACGCAACTGGCACAAAGGTCTTGATGCGACTGCGGCGCAAAATAGATAACAGAAAACTGTAAAACCCTTTCCTCATCTAACTTTCAATCATACTCTTCATGAATAAAATCCGATTTT
>NZ_JAIVFW010000165.1:0-2500 GCF_020829595.1 Nostoc sp. CHAB 5844 | reverse complement strand
CCTGGTGGCAACAAGCGAAGAGCTTGCAGGGTGAGAAAAGCGCGAAAAAGCGTGCTATAATATTTGACTCAACACTAAAGCAGTCTCGTGTGAGACTGCTTTAGTGTTGATAGTTATCCAACTATCAATCGGCTGTTCTTTAAAAATTCATAGAGTCGAAATCAGCGTTGCTGACGGAAAGAGATTTCAATCTCACCGTGCCGTCAGCAACATTTTGATTGCGTCAAAACGAATAAAACTTTGTTTTATTCAAGTAATGACGAATTGTTCTCTTGACAGAAATGTCAAAGAATTCATTCACATTACGGCATAACGCGCGAGGTGAAAGACCTCGCAAGTCCTTGAAAGAAAACGGCGAAATCTCGCAAGAGAGATCAAAGTTATAGGGTCAAGTGACTAAGAGCATGTGGTGGATGCCTTGGCGATGATAGGCGACGAAAGACGTGATAGCCTGCGATAAGCTTCGGGGAGCTGGCAAATAAGCTTTGATCCGGAGATTTCTGAATGGGGAAACCCACCCGCAAGGGTATCGCATACTGAATACATAGGTATGCGAGGCGAACCTGGAGAACTGAAACATCTAAGTACCCAGAGGAAAAGACATCAACCGAGATTCCGAAAGTAGTGGCGAGCGAAATCGGAACAGCCTTCTAGTGATAGTCAGACGGTTAACAAAACGGAATGGAAAGTCCGGCCATAGTAGGTGATAGCCCTGTATGTGAAAACCGACTGGTGGTACTGAGCTAGAGAAAAGTAGGGCGGGGCACGAGAAACCCTGTCTGAATATGGGGGGACCATCCTCCAAGGCTAAATACTCATCATCGACCGATAGTGAACCAGTACCGTGAGGGAAAGGCGAAAAGAACCCCGGGAGGGGAGTGAAATAGATCCTGAAACCGCATGCTTACAAAAAGTAGGAGCCCGCAAGGGTGACTGCGTACCTTTTGTATAATGGGTCAGCGACTTACATTCAGTGGCAAGGTTAACCGAATAGGGGAGCCGTAGAGAAATCGAGTCCGAATAGGGCGTCCAGTCGCTGGGTGTAGACCCGAAACCAAGTGATCTATCCATGGCCAGGATGAAGGTGCCGTAACAGGTACTGGAGGTCCGAACCGACTAGTGTTGCAAAACTAGCGGATGAGCTGTGGATAGGGGTGAAAGGCTAAACAAACTTGGAAATAGCTGGTTCTCTCCGAAAACTATTTAGGTAGTGCCTCAAGTATTACCTGCGGGGGTAGAGCACTGTTTAGGCTAGGGGGTCATGGCGACTTACCAAACCTATGCAAACTCCGAATACCGCAGAGTACAGCTTGGGAGACAGAGCACCGGGTGCTAACGTCCGGACTCAAGAGGGAAACAACCCAGACCGCCAGCTAAGGTCCCTAAAATTGGCTAAGTGGGAAACGAAGTGGGAAGGCTAAAACAGTCAGGATGTTGGCTTAGAAGCAGCCATCATTTAAAGAAAGCGTAATAGCTCACTGATCGAGTCGTCCTGCGCGGAAGATGTAACGGGGCTAAGCCAGTTACCGAAGCTGCGGATTTGCAATTTATTGCAAGTGGTAGGAGAGCGTTCTGTAAGCCTGTGAAGGTGCCTGGTAACGGGTGCTGGAGGTATCAGAAGTGCGAATGCTGACATGAGTAGCGTTAAAGGGGGTGAAAAGCCCCCTCGCCGTAAGCGCAAGGTTTCCTACGCAACGTTCATCGGCGTAGGGTGAGTCGGCCCCTAAGGCGAGGCAGAGATGCGTAGCTGATGGGAAACAGGTCAATATTCCTGTACCGATGTGTAGTGCGATGTGGGGACGGAGAAGGTTAGCTCAGCCAACTGTTGGATATGTTGGTTCAAGCCTGTAGTCGTGCCTGGTAGGCAAATCCGCCGGGCTTAGATGAGGGGTGATAACGAGTCTGCTTGCAGACGAAGTGAGTGATACCCTGCTTCCAGGAAAAGCCACTAAGCTTCAGCTACACACGACCGTACCGCAAACCGACACTGGTGCGCGAGATGAGTATTCTAAGGCGCTTGAGAGAACTCTGGAGAAGGAACTCGGCAAATTGATACCGTAACTTCGGGAGAAGGTATGCCGCAAGTAGGTGAACTTGTACAAAGGGAGCCCAAAGCGGTTGCAAAAAATCGGTGGCTGCGACTGTTTAATAAAAACACAGCACTCTGCAAACACGAAAGTGGACGTATAGGGTGTGACGCCTGCCCGGTGCTGGAAGATTAAATGATGGGGTGCAAGCTCTTGATTGAAGTCCCAGTAAACGGCGGCCGTAACTATAACGGTCCTAAGGTAGCGAAATTCCTTGTCGGGTAAGTTCCGACCTGCACGAATGGCGTAACGATGGCCACACTGTCTCCTCCAGAGACTCAGCGAAGTTGAAATGTTTGTGATGATGCAATCTCCCCGCGGAAAGACGGAAAGACCCCATGAACCTTTACTGTAGCTTTGTATTGGATTTTGAACGGATCTGTGTAGGATAGGTGGGAGGCTTTGAAGTGAGG
>NZ_JAIVFW010000164.1 GCF_020829595.1 Nostoc sp. CHAB 5844 | reverse complement strand
GTCTTGGCATGCAATTACTCGCCAGTCGAAGCGAAGAGGGTAATGCGACGGGGCTGGAACTGATTGATGCCGAGTTTCTGAAGTTTCGTCCAGAACCGGGAACTACGCTGAAGGTTCCGCATATGGGCTGGAACGCTGTCACTGCAGTTCGCGACAACCCGCTCATTGCCAGTACCGAGGAGGAGCAGCGCTTCTATTTTGTGCATTCCTACTACGCGCGCACGAAATATCCATCCGACGATATCGCAACATGCAACTACGGCGTCCAATTCGTTGCTGCCTATGGGCGCGACAATGTTTTCGGCGTGCAATTTCATCCTGAGAGGAGCCATAAGTTCGGTATGAGCGTTCTCAAGAGTTTCGCGACACTCGCATGCTGAGACATCGCGTTATCCCTACCCTGCTTCTTCGCAATGGGGGATTGGTCAAAACCACCAAATTTGCGGACCCTCGTTACGTTGGCGATCCGCTCAATGCCATCCGGATCTTCAATGAGAAGGAGGTAGACGAGCTTCTTGTCCTGGACATTATGGCTTCGCGAGAGGGGCGCGGGCCTGATTTTTCGGTAATTAAGGAGTTTTCGACTGAGTGTTTTATGCCCTTCTGCTATGGCGGAGGCATTACGACGCTTGAACAAGCCGAGACTCTATTTGCCCTCGGTGTAGAGAAGGTGAGTTTGCAGACGGCGACCGCCACCAATCTTAAACTCATTACTCAGATAGCCGAAAAATTTGGCACGCAAGCCGTGGTTGCTTCGATTGATGTCAAAACGGGATGGATGGGAGGGTATCAACTTTATTGGTCAGCCACCAAAGCTACAGACAAAAATTGGCAGGCACATCTCAAGAGGGTGGTTGATGCTGGGGCCGGCGAGGTCGTTCTGAATGCCGTAGATCGGGATGGCACCATGCAGGGCGTTGACACCAAACTGATCCGGGTAGCGGCAGACGCCATCGACGTGCCGCTGGTAGCCCTGGGTGGTGTCGGCAAGCTTGAAGATATAAAGGATGCCATTCAGGCAGGTGCCAGCGCGGTTGCGGCAGGGGCCTTCTTCGTTTTTCATGGCAAGCATCGGGCTGTGCTTATCACTTATCCCGGCTATGGTGCTCTGGAGAAATTATTGGACCATATCGGATGACGAACTGAATCTGTTCAGGCTTCCCGGCTCTGTTCTTTGCTGTGGCGTACAACAATCCAAGAGATAGCTGGAGTCAGGTCGTGCCTATTCGTCTGCGGCTGTTGCGCGAACGATTCGTAGTCTTCTTCGGTAAAGGAAGTTACGGCCGGGATACGCTCATCAATACACTCGGCGTACTTTTTGCGGCCGTCATTCCGGTGGCTGTTCTCCCCATTCTTTCTAGGCTGTATTCGCCAGCTGAATTCGGCTTGTTTGGGGTATTCGCTGCGTTGGTTGGCTTGGGTACAATCGCATCTACGGGTCGCTATGAGGCGGCTATCTTACTTCCAGAAGAAGATGATGCTGCTGTCAGTATTGCTTGTGCTGCATTTCTTTTTCTAACTGCTTTTGTATCCGCTCTCGCGATAATATTTACTTTAGCATACTTCATCGGAGTTGGATCGGTTCGTGCTCACTCGGCTTTGATTGGCCTGGGTGTCATTGCGGTGGCTTTTTCGGGGTGCGTTCAAATTCTATTGAGTGCGGCAATTCGAAAACGAGTCTTCGCAAAGGTAAGTTTTGCACGATTTTGTGCAGCTCTGGTGTCTGCTTTTTTATCGATATTGATCGGCGCGTCGACCCAATACGCGGAAGGCTTAGCTATCGGCGTGACTGCTGGTTATGCCGTATGCGCGTTGATTTTATCGCGCGTTGTCGCGAGGCAATATGGCGGCGTATCTCTTCCCGATAGAGCCGCGATATATGGGCAAGTCAAGCGGTATAGGAATTTCCCGCTGTTTTCGCTTCCGTCGGATTTCTCAAACACGTTGGCGACAAATCTGCCGGTTTTGTTTTTTTCTACCTTTTTTGGTTCGGCGGCCACTGGATATCTGACGATGTTTCAGCGCATCTGGGCTGGAACGTCCATTATGGTAACCGGTTTGGGCGAGACATTCCGCCAGCGAGCTGCGACGGAGCGTCAACAAACTGGAAACTTCAATCGAACTATGAGGGTTACTCTTCTGCCGCTTGTTCTTCTCTCTGTTGTATTGTGCGCTACCCTCGTCTTGTTGGGACCGAAGCTGTTTGAGGTCGTGGCTGGTGTCGAATGGAGGGAGGCTGGCGTATATGGGCAGATATTGGCGCCTTTTGTTTGCCTGCAGTTCGTTGCGTCTCCTGTGAGTTGGTCCTTCTATATTGCTGAGAGACTAAAGCTGCTCGCTGTGTGGCAGCTGGCATTATTGGTGTCGTTCTCTCTGTCCCTTTTCGTAGGTTCGAAGCTATTCAGTGCTCAAGGAACACTCGCTGTATTGTCTTGTGTCGGTGTCGTTCTGTATGCGATCTACATCCTGATCTCCGAGAGAATTTCGCGAGAAGAGAATAAAGTTTCCTAGTTCGATGTTTTTTATTTAAATCATTCAAATTATCTGATGTTTGGTATTTGCGGGGGAAGCTGGGTTGGTTTCATAGTCCTCTTGTGATCTAGCTTGTGCGAACAAAGGGTGCTGTGCTCTTCACGGTACTAGTTGCCATCCATTGGATTGGCATCTATTTAATGAATGGTAATAAATATTTTCTGCAATCGATATCTTTTCTGTATGTTTTGTTGCTGCGCATTTTTGCGTAAATTTTTCTCGTTATTTATTAATCGCTCTGCCTTTTAAATGTCGATGGGGTTTCCCGCCTTGCTATAAACATTCATTGGGGGGCTCCTGATGTTGAATGTGATTGCCGGCAGCAGGTCGATCTACTGCCGGCGTCCCGTCTACTCCGCCGCCGCCGGAGAAATGCCCGCTCTACGCGATGCGACTATTCCTAAAGCCCTTAAAATGTCCGAGGTGGATTCAAAGCCCTTACCAAGGCATTTGTCTGGCGCCCTATCGATGCCGTTTGGTTGCGTGCCTCTGCGGTGAGGCCCGCGGTCTCAA
Organism: Nostoc sp. CHAB 5844; assembly: GCF_020829595.1. GTDB lineage: Bacteria > Cyanobacteriota > Cyanobacteriia > Cyanobacteriales > Nostocaceae > Nostoc_B. The sequence goes on along the minus strand of NZ_JAIVFW010000164.1, from coordinate 533 downwards.
TGGGACCGTTGCAGCCGCAGACTGCGTACAAGTCTGTGCCAACTTTGGACTTCATGGGATTATAGTGCCTGCTATTGCTATCAGAATCATTCTTGTGACCCTAAACGCCATCTTCGCTGATCCCGCGATAAGGATCTCGCTTAATGCAATCCCGCTTGCACTCAGCTTCTAAGCTGTCCTCACGACCCCTTCTCAATTCCACAGGTTGAGGACTTGCGATGGTGTAAGCGTGTTGCTTTTCGCTTCCCCGCGCGAGAGGACAGTGGCGTCCTAAATCTTGGTACCGTCGAGTGGGCTGGCTAATTTGCGCTTGATCATAAAGTGATGGGGCGATGCGGGGGGGGGCGATAAACAAGGTGCGCATGGGTGCCAGGTGAGATGCTGGGCGGACTAGGAGCTCGCATCACATCACTCGGAATTTCACGCTTGATTAATAATCCGTAAGACAAATCATTAACTCGGCTTCTAATACCGCGACTAATATCTCGAAAATTTTGCAGATAAGCTCCAAAATACCAATTCGAGTTTACCTG
>NZ_JAIVFW010000163.1 GCF_020829595.1 Nostoc sp. CHAB 5844 | reverse complement strand
CTCTAACTTATAGAAATCGTCGAAAAAGATTTAGTTTGAGGTTCAATCTGATTGCTGGTCTTTACAATTATGAACTTCATCTCCCACAAACCGAATCTTCATGACTGACTTTTGCAAGAGGTCTAATTAATTGCCTCTTGATTATCTTTATGGCTTTTTGTCATCAACCGTAAGTAATAAATAAGTAGTATTTGACTCGATGAAGTCAACATCTTCTAAAAATAACTCTTCCAACTCAACTTTTTTCATCCTGATGGGGTATGGCAAATTAGCAACCAAAGTCATAAAAATAAGGCAATAATGTTTAATTAAGAGTACTTGAGACAAAATAATTTCTATTTTTTTAGAAATCCTAATTCTGCAATAGTGATTCTTTGCATTGTATCGAATTAGTAAATAACTAAATCAATCATAATCAAGTTATTAATATAAATTATCAATTGGTATGTACTTGCATTGAAATTGACATTAGAGGCAGCAGTATTTTCTTTTATTGATACCAGCCAACTAACTGATAAAGTAATAAACTATATACCAAGTTAGATAACTTTAATTAGTTAATATGGCAACTTTTATCTAAACTCAAAAATAGCTTAAATAATGGTTAAATCTAAAATTTAGCAAATATTTAGTTAGATTGCGGATATAGCAGATGTGCAATAAATCACATTAAGCAAATATAAAACTAGCATAATTGCTATATTCATGATTACCATAATAATGAAATTAAGGTTAATTTTCTTGCATAAGTGTTATAAGTAATCTCTCTAAGAGACACATACAACCTATTTACTTAGATGTTATCAATTGTACAGAGTAATTGTTTTGCGATTTTCTAAATGTGCAATATTTAATGCGATTTAGCTTAGAGAATTTGTCTTAAAATCACACCACGGGTATAAGGCAGAATAATGGTTAACTCTTTCAACACCAGCCGTGAAATATTATGGCGACAAGTTTGGGGATTAGCGGCTTTACTAGTAGCAATCGTCCTCAGTTGGATGGCATACGCTTTTTATCAACCAAAAATATTACAAGACCTAGAATTGGTTGAATTAGCAGGTTGGTTGGGAATAGTACAAGGGTTAATCACCGCAGTTATTGAACCCTTGAATGGTGGAATTTCCGATCACATCCAGCAGCGCCTGGGTAGCCGTTTACCAATGATTAGCGTTGGGGTGGTGTTAGCAGGATTAATTTTTGTTAGTGTTTCGTTGTTAACTGAACATAATTTACCGGCAAGTATCCGTTGGGTAATTCCAGTGTTGATGACAGCTTGGGTAATCGCCATGATTATATTTCGTGGCCCAGCAATCGCACTTTTAACTCAGATTGTGCCAACAACCGAATTACCCCAAGCTAATGCCATCCTTGTACTTGTCTTTGGAACAGTAGCAGCGATTGAGCCGTTATTAAACACCTTACTCTACAGTATGGGTGCATCGATTACTTTTATGCTAGGAGCGATCGCTTTAGTCTTGGGAGCATACATTTTGCAATTATTCACTCCCAAACATACTTTTATTCCCGCTATCAATCATCAGGATAAATTAGCTACTGTGCCGTCTAAGCTGCTAATCCTGATTTTTGTGATCGGTTTAGCCACAGGATTCGAAGTTAACCTACTATTTTCAATTTTTCCGCAAAAATTACAAACTCAACTTCCAGGATTGCAAGTAGAATTTATTACTTCTGAGATACTTTTAGTCTCGGCGATTGCATCTGTACCTTTAGGAGACTGGACAGCAGATTTAGGTGCAAATAAGTCGATGTTACTGGGACTAGGAACTATAACAGGCTTGATGGGCGTAACAGTCTTAAACGATAATTACATCCTAGCGATCGGCTTAATCCTGGCTTTCGGGATCAGTTTTAGTCTAGTTTTGATCAGCATGATTCCCGTGGTATTAGGAAAACTACCTGCTACCCAGGCAGGCTTAGGTACAGGTTTATACTTTGGTGGTAGCGCTGGTGGAATTGCTATAGTTTCACTATTAATTAAACAACTCGGTCTCACATCCGTAGGTGCATTTTTGTTGGCTGAAGTTGCCTTTTTGGGAGTAACTGTGTGTATTCTGTTGTGTAAGAAAGTTTCTCAAATCGGGAGTAGAGAATAGGAAGTCGGGAGTGGAGAATAAAACATTGAAATGGCTCTCTATTATAGGCATCGGCGAAGATGGATTACAGGGTTTAAGTGCGATCGCTCGTTCTTTGATTGCTCAAGCTGAAGTTATTATAGGAGGCGATCGTCATTTAGCCATGCTCCCTAGCGATGACCAGCGTGAAAAAATTCCTTGGGCTTCTCCTTTCAGCGCATCAGTCGCAGAAATTATCCGTCGTCGTGGTCAGCCAATCTCCATCTTAGCCAGCGGCGATCCGATGTGTTACGGCGTTGGTGTCACCTTAACACGGTACATTCCCATCTCAGAAATAACAATTATCCCCGCACCTTCAGCATTCAGTCTTGCCTGCGCCAGACTTGGATGGTCATTAACTGAGGTAGATACTTTAAGTTTATGTGGTCGTCCTTCAAATTTACTTCAGTCATACATCTATCCCAAAGCCAAGTTATTAATTTTGAGCGAAGGAAAAGAAACACCTAAAATTGTCGCTGAAATCCTCACAAGCCGGGGCTATGGAGATAGTAAAATCATCGTTTTGGAACGTATGAATGGCATTCACGAACGGATTATAGAAAGTACAGCTGCCTCTTGGAGTGAAACAAACATCGCTGCCTTAAATACTATCGCTGTTGATTGTATTGCTGATGTTGGAGTTTTATCTTTACCAAGATTACCGGGATTGGCAGATAATGCCTATCATCACGACGGACAACTGACCAAACGTGAGGTCAGGGCGATTACTTTATCAACTCTAGCACCTATGCCAGGAGAACTTTTGTGGGATGTAGGCGCAGGTTGTGGTTCAATTTCAATTGAATGGATGCGAAGCCATCTTCGGTGTCAGGCGCTCGCAATTGAACAAAATCCATCTAGACTACAATACATTGCTGACAACGCCGCCGCTTTGGGTACGCCAAACCTGCAAATTATCCCTGGCAAATCACCATCAACTTTGAAAGATTTACCAACACCAGACGCTATCTTTATTGGTGGTGGAGTTACAGCAGCAGGATTGTTTGATATTTGTTGGCAAGCACTACGCCCAAGCGGACGTTTAGTTGCGAATGCCGTCACAATAGAAGCGGAGCAAGCCTTATTTCAATGGCATGAAAAAGTTGGCGGCAGTTTTACCCGCATTGCTATTCAAAGAGCAGAACCAATTGGTAAATTCTTAGGATGGCGAGCAATGGCTCCTGTTACACAATGGATAGCAATAAAGGGTAATTCGTAATTGAAAAAAACCAACCGCAAATCATCCTTCGTTTAACATTTCCCCAAAGACTTATCAGCCCTACCTCCTCCTACTTTTTGATTCGTCAAACTCGCGTTAAATTTAATTCAAAAAAGAAGCACCTTTGATTTCATCAAAGGTGTTCTTTACTTATACTTAAGTTATGCATAAAAATAGACCTGGCACTGAGCAATTGTGGCAGGAGGCGACCCTCCAACTATCGTAGCCGCAGTAGCGTTTCACCGCTGAGTTCGGGATGTATCAGTGTGGTTCCACCACGCCATAGGCACCAGGAAAGCTTTGAAAGGCAAAAG
>NZ_JAIVFW010000162.1 GCF_020829595.1 Nostoc sp. CHAB 5844 | reverse complement strand
ACCACTGACAATATTCATCTACGAATTTGACTGTTTTTGCACCTTTTCGCGGCTCTATCATACTCCCTGAAATACTTTCGGCGTTTTTCCTTTATTATTCTCTCATGGGAGTGACAACAAAGGGTTAGTCCGCTCGGTCAGCAGTGCGGGGGATATTAACGGTGACGGCTTTGACGACGTTATTGTCGGGGCATACCGTGACATCCCCGACGGTCAAAGAAATGCAGGGTCAAGCTACGTAGTGTTTGGCAGTAGGAGTGGCTTTAAAGCCAGCCTCAACCCCTCCTCCCTGGATGGCAGTAACGGCTTTGTGATTAACAGCATTGATCTTATTCGTTCTGTCAGCAGTGCGGAGGACATCAACGGTGACGGTATTGACGACTTGATCATCGGGGCAATTAGTGCTAACCCCAACGGTCAGCTTAGTGCAGGCGAGAGCTACGTGGTATTTGGCAGTAGGAGTGGGTTTGGAGCTAGTCTCAATCTCTCATCCCTGAATGGCAGCAACGGCTTTGTGATTAACGGTATTGATGCGTTTGACAGATCAGGTTTCTCCGTCAGTGGAGCGGGGGACATCAACGGCGACGGTATCAATGACGTTATTATCGGGGCACCAAGTGCCGACTCCAACGCTCAGAGTTACGCAGGAGAGAGCTATGTAGTGTTTGGCAGTAGCAGTGGCTTTGAAGCCAGCCTCAACCTCTCCTCCCTTAATGGCAGCAACGGCTTTGTGATTAACGGCATTAATGAACGTGACAGTTCAGGCTTCTCTGTCAGCAGCGCGGGAGACATCAACGGCGACGGTATCAATGACGTTATTATCGGGGCACCAAGTGCCGACTCCAACGCTCAGAGTTACGCAGGAGAGAGCTATGTAGTGTTTGGCAGTAGCAGTGGCTTTGAAGCCAGCCTCAACCTCTCCTCCCTGGATGGCAGCAACGGCTTTGTGATTAACGGCATTGATGAGTTTGACAGATCAGGCTTCTCCGTCAGTGGAGCGGGGGACATCAACGGCGACGGTATTGACGACTTGATTATCGGGGCACCTAGTACCTACGCCAATGGTCAGCTTAGTGCAGGGTCAAGCTATGTAGTGTTTGGCAGCAGGAGTGGGTTTGGAGCCAGCCTCAATTCCTCCTCCCTGGATGGCAGCAACGGCTTTGTGATTAACGGCATTGATTTAGGTGACAATTCAGGTTTCTCCGTCAGCGGTGCGGGAGACATCAACGGCGACGGTATTGACGACTTGATCATCGGGGCAATTAGTGCTGACCCCAACGGTCAGCTTAGTGCAGGCGAGAGCTATGTAGTGTTTGGCAGTAGCAGTGGCTTTGAAGCCAGTCTTAACCTTTCATCCTTGGATAGCAGCAACGGCTTTGTGATTAACGGTATTAATGCGTTTGACAGATTAGGCTACTCCGTTAGCGGTGCAGGAGACATCAACGGCGATGGCTTTGATGATCTAATTATTGGGGCAATAGATGCCGACCCCTCTGGTAGTAACTACGATATGGGGCCAAGCTACGTGGTATTTGGTTTTGCTATATCGAATCAACCGCCAGTTGCAGTTAACGACACAGCTACTACAAATGAAGACACGGCTGTTAATATTTCGGTTTTAGCTAACGACAGCGACCCAGAGAGTAACCCCCTAAAGGTGATTCGTGTAAACGGTACATTAGTCACTGTTGATACTCCCATTACTCTAAGTTCCGATGCCTTACTCACTCTCAATGCTGATGGCACTTTCACCTACGACCCCAACGCTCAATTTGAAAGTTTAGCTGTTGGTGAAACAGCCACTGACAGCTTTACCTATATTGTCAGCGATGGTAACCGGACTAGTACAGCTACCGTCACTGTGACTATTAATGGTGTGAATGACGCACCCAGGCTAGTTTTAGATTTGAATTTATCTGAACTCAATGGCAGCAACGGCTTTGTAATTAACGGCATTAATTTTTATGACAATTTAGGCAACTCTGTCAGCAGTGCCGGCGACATCAACGGCGACGGCATTGATGACGTTATTATTGGGGCAAGCGGTGTCAATCCCAACGGTGTGAGAAATGCAGGGTCAAGCTACGTAGTGTTTGGCAGCAGCAGTAGGTTTGGAGCCAGTCTCAACCTCTCATTCCTGGATGGTAGCAACGGCTTTGTAATTAACGGCATTGATAGCTCGGACTTATCAGGCATCTCCGTCAGCAGTGCGGGGGACATCAACGGCGACGGCATTGATGACTTGATTATTGGGGCAATTGGTGCCGACCCTGAAGGTCAGAGTAGAGCAGGAGAGAGCTACGTGGTGTTTGGCAGTAGGAGTGGATTTGGAGCCAATCTCAACCTGTCTTCCCTGGATGGTAGCAACGGCTTTGTGATTAACGGCATTGATGTGGAGGACGTATCAGGTAGGTCTGTTAGTAGTGCGGGAGACATCAATGGTGACAGCATTGATGACATTATTATTGGAGCACCATTTGCCGACCCCAACGGTATGAGTAATGCAGGGTCAAGTTACGTGGTGTTTGGCAGTAGTAATGGGTTTGGAGCCAGTCTCAATCTTTCATCCTTAGATGGCAGTAACGGCTTTGTGATTAACGGCATTGATAGCTCTGACTTATCAGGTGTGTCCGTCAGCAGTGCAGGGGATATCAACGGCGACGGCATTGATGACGTTATTATTGGAGCACAAAGTGCCGACTCCAACGGTCAGTATAATGCAGGGTCAAGCTATGTGGTGTTTGGCAGCAGAAGTGGCTTTGGAGCCAGTCTAAATCTCTCATCTCTGAATGGCAGCAACGGCTTTGTGATTAACGGCATTGATGAGCGTGACTACTCAGGCGGCTCTGTCAGCAATGCAGGGGACATCAACGGTGACGGCATTGATGACATTATTATTGGGGCAGTTGTTGCCGACCCCAACGGTCAGTATAATGCAGGGTCAAGTTACGTGGTGTTTGGCAGTAGTAATGGGTTTGGAGCCAGTCTCAATCTCTCATCCTTAGATGGCAGTAACGGCTTCGTGATTAACGGCAGTAATAGGTTTGGCTTGTCAGGCAACTCGGTCAGCGCTGCGGGAGATATAAACGGTGACGGCATTGACGACCTGATTATTGATACCTATGGCCCCTATGCTGCAAGCACAAGATACGTAGTGTTTGGCAGTAGTAGGTTTGCAACCAGTCTCAACCTCTCATCCCTGGATGGCAGCAACGGCTTTGTGATTAACGGTATTGATAAAGTTTTGAGCGAAGAAATAATTCAAGAGAACTCTGTCAGCAGTGTCGGCGACATCAATGGTGACGGTATTGATGACTTGATCATCGGAGAAAGTGGTGCTGACCCTAGCGGCCAGTATAGCGGCGAGTATACTACACTGCTTGATGCAGGCTCAAGCTACATAGTATTTGGTTTTGCAACTGCGGCTACTACTAATGAAGATACTGCCGTTAACGTCCTTGCCAGCAATATCTTGCGTAGATATGAAGATGCAAATGGTGATACTTTAAGCATTAGTAATTTCACTAACCCAACTAACGGCACACTGACTTTCAACAACAACAGCACTCCAGACAACCCCAATGACGACTTCTTCGTTTACACGCCTAATGCCAATTACAACGGCACTGATAATTTCACCTTCACTGTTAATGATGGTAATGGTGGCAACGTTACAG
>NZ_JAIVFW010000161.1:2210-3725 GCF_020829595.1 Nostoc sp. CHAB 5844 | reverse complement strand
AATTTTTAGCTAGTTAATGCCGCCAAATGTCCCCGCTCCCGTAGTACCTCCTGGCTTACCAACACCTGTAGTTCCGCCAGGAGCAAATAATATCGTGCCTTTCAATCGGCAACCTCCTGGCGGTGGCAGCGGAAGTCTGACCACTGTTCGACCCTCTGATGTAGCGGCTTTCCCAGAGTTAGCCATAAAAATGCCTCCATCACGCATTCCAGAAAGCGTGAAAAATTTAGCTGGTATTATCAAGTTCCTGCTTCGTCTGATTCCGCCGCCAGCAACACCAGAAACACCATCGCCACCTCAACCGATTATTGGCACATCTTACAACTGGAACATTTCAACAAACCGTAACCCTAGACTAAATTACAGTGATTTAGTATTTGGCCCGATTGCGGCTCCCACAAACTTTCGAGTTACCAGCATCCTAAATTATGGATACGGCGAAAACGCTATTCCAATTAATCAGATTCACAACTACCCAGATGACATATACCAAAAAGACAGTAACTGGAGTGTCAATTGGGAAGTTAAATTTGATACTGGCGGACAAACATTAACTGCAAGTGCCGTGGGTGATTGGGGCGGTGATCTTCCCGAACTGATCTACATGGAAGTAGAAGCACCAACCAAGCCAGGTGAACCACCCCCAGGAGTACACCCAGAAGCCCCACCAATCCCCCCTGATGTACCCGTCCCAGATGCACCGCCACCTTTACCCAGACCAGCACCGCCACCAGGAGAAGACGACGGTAATAACATAGTGCCGTTCAAGCGGCCATCGCCAAACCCAGACCCAGAACCACCGCCAGAATCACCACCACCGGAAGAGCCACCGCCAGCCGCGCCGTCACCAACTCCAGCGCCGCCGCCAACAGTTCCAGCGCCAGAACCACCACCAGAATCACCATCCGCGCCACCGGCACCAAACCCAAATCCGTCACCATCGCCAGCAGCGTCACCGTCACCATCGCCAGCACCGTCACCGTCACCATCGCCAGCACCGTCACCGTCACCATCGCCAGCACCGTCACCGTCACCATCGCCAGCACCAGCACCAGCACCGTCACCAACACCGACTCCCACGCCAACACCCACACCGTCACCAACACCCACACCAACACCCACACCCACGCCAACACCCACACCCACGCCAACACCCACACCCACGCCAACACCCACACCCACGCCAACACCCACACCCACGCCAACACCCACACCCACGCCAACACCAGATGACGGGGATGGTAGCCCGCCCTGGTTTATTCCCCCGATTCCAGGACGTAAACCAATACCACCAGCACAACCACAACAACCAGAACCACCGGGGACTGGCTGCGACACTTGTGGAACAGCAATTTTGGGACAGGCTCAAAATAATGGATTAAAGCTTGATGCCTTGACCGCAATACTTCAAGGAATAGACTTAGGTTTACTTGCGGTAATCAATACCAAACTTGGCCCACAATTGCCAGGCGGTATAGCCACAAAACTTGTTAATGGTTTTAAGTGGCTGAAAAT
>NZ_JAIVFW010000161.1:0-2113 GCF_020829595.1 Nostoc sp. CHAB 5844 | reverse complement strand
ATCAACCGTTTTGAACGGATTAGAAATCACCGCAGGTAGAATTGGCAAAATTGGTAATGCCTTAAGAAAGGCGGGAGAGGTATCAGAAAATGCTTATGCTTGGATGAATCCACAGCCTAAATTTAATCGAGTTACACAATTTTTGGAAAATTTACAAAATGGTGCTTCAACCATCCAAATGGTGACGCAAGCACCACTAGATATTATTAATGCTGTAACAGAAACAACCAACGCCAGCACGGAATTTGTTAAAGCTTTAAAAGAAGATGATAAGCCAGCAAACAAAGGCACTAACGACGACGAACCACAACAATTAAAAGCCACAGAATCAGCCGGAAAACTTGTTAGTGCATCTCTTACTTTGGCAGATTTAGACTTTGAGGAAGATGAATAAATAATGGCACTACCACCGAATCTTGATGAATGGGAGTACCTTCAAGACACTGTTAGACGTTGGCATAATCAAGCTGTTGCTAAATGGTTTAAAAATCAACCTGATGATGATATTTCTACCCCGAAGCGTGGATTAAAACACGCGTGTAAAATGAAAGATTCTGATACTGCAACCATGACTATGATGCGATTATGGTTATTCGAGGTAACAGCCGGACACGCTCAAAGTTTACAGACTCCCGTGTATGGGATTCCTGTTACAGAGTTACAGCGTGATTTTAAATTTAGACCGCAAATTAAACTTTATTTCAAAGAATCTTACGACTTTGAAAAACACAACAATGGTACAGAACAAATTCGCGGCGAAATCAGTTTTAGAATCATGAATAAAACCGCTGATAATATCTCACGTACTGATGCTGTAGATTATGCCAAGGAAATCAAAAATGAGTTTGCTACACCTCCATTAATTTGGAAGAAAGGTAAATACAAATGCACTTACATAGACTTAGAAAACGGATATGATTTGCGCCTATTGTGCATTTCTAAAACTGAAGGTCAATCTACAGTTCAATCTGTTTTAAAAATTTTAGATAAACCTTACAGTGATAATAATTTTCAATTTATCGAAAATACTAAAGAATATCCCGCCAACCCTGGCACACATCGCGTATATGGCAGAACAGTCAAAAAATTTCGGCAACGACCGACCGCCGACGTAAAATTTACTCACGCTCAATTATTAATTCCCGGACAAGTCAAACCCGTCAACTTGGTGGGATTGAATGGACGCTTAAGAAGTGCTATTGAAAATGTGACCACAGCTTAAACATTTCAATTCTTTTTCGAGAAGTATACTTGTCACTGGTTCAATTCTTCCCCAAACGCAGTGCTAGTCTGGGTTCAAAGGTTTTTGAAAATTAATCCATATAGGAAGACATGGGTAAGTATTCTGATATTAGACGCGGAGTAGAACTCAATGCGGCTCTAACTAAACTACGGGCATGGGAAGACCTCAGTCGTGATGCAAAGCAAACCTTATACAGAGGACAACGTGGTAGTTCAGTAAAAGTTAAGGCTAACCGCGTTAAGGGATATGTTGAATCTTTTGGTTTGACTGAACGAATATATTTACCAGTAAAACTGCTTTCAGCAACTCAAACAACCAATGGCACATTAATAGGTATAGTTCGCACAGCAGTAGCAACAGAAGGCAGGGCGCTTGCAGTAGATTTTGCATCTCCTACTGGCGGTGTGCTGCTAAATGGACTAAAAGGATATACCCCAGCCAAATTATCACTAACAGAGCGAGGTAATGAAGTTACTGATAATAAATCACGCATCACTGATATTGAGTACAAGCGCTACGATAACAAATCAGTCTCATCTCCTTTTGGTGCTGGCACAGATGGCGAAACTTATACTGCGGCGGTAACTGACATTAAAGCGCAATCGGCAATTGAAACTTTTTTGAATACTACAGGTAATCGTGTAGCGTTTACTCCTGAGCGCCTCTAATGAGCAATATTTTACCTAATGATTTGCAAGATTTATTAATGGTGAGTGCCGGAGATCCGCGAGACATCGACGGCATGATTATCATTAATCAAGCATCGACTAACTGGTTAGTTGGCAAGCTTGATACGGGTACTTATTTTGATATTCTTGACCATTACGGCATTGACCCCTATGCTCACGTCAACCCAGTGGAACAACTCGC
>NZ_JAIVFW010000160.1 GCF_020829595.1 Nostoc sp. CHAB 5844 | reverse complement strand
CTGATCTTCCTGGCGCGCAACAACGCGGACGAAGCGGTCAAACAGCGGCTGATGCCGATCGTGCGGGACCTCATCCAGACCGTCGTCATCGGGAAGACCCCGGGCCACCAGCCGGCAAGCCTGCAGGTGCATGGCGATATCGCACACATCATGGCATCCATGGACGTGTTCGATGTCCTGCAGCAGCAGTTCTTCGCTGCCGCCCAGAACGACCTGATGGCGCGTCTGGCTTCGGGAGAGATCGATACGGAGGTCAAAAAGAACAAGCTCATCGAGGCTTATATGGATGAACTGTCGCGCAAATTGCCGGAGTGGGAGAATTTACAAGTCTCAGTGGTTGCGGGGGCAGGATTTGAACCTGCGGCCTTCAGGTTATGAGCCTGACGAGCTACCGGGCTGCTCCACCCCGCGCCGAGAGCGTTGATTTTCAACGCTTGAGAGACTTTCTAAAGCGAAAGGGCCGCTTTTATAGCGGCCCTAAGATTTCGGCTTGGGCCGAGGTAGATTAGAGAAGATTATGATTGCCTTTAGCAGACCTGGCAGCGACCTACTCTCCCGCGTCTTGAGACGAAGTACCATTGGCGCTGGGGCGTTTCACGGCCGTGTTCGGAATGGGAACGGGTGCAGCCACCCCGCCATAACCACCAGGTCAGCTAAGGGCAATCATTGAGAAGCTGGCAACTAGGGCTAAGCCAATAGGCAGTAGCCAATAGTTTTTTTTCAAACACGTCGAGGAATGGCTGCAGGCTACTGCCTACTGCCCATTTCCTACTGGCTGCTCATCTTCGATGAACATAAGCAATGAGAACGATCAAGCCAATCGAGCTATTAGTAACGGTAAGCTTCATGCATTACTGCACTTCCACACCCGTCCTATCAACGTGGTCGTCTTCCACGGCTCTGATAGGGAATACTCGTTTTCAGGTGGGTTTCCCGCTTAGATGCCTTCAGCGGTTATCCCTTCCATATATAGCTACCCTGCTATGCCCTTGGCAGGACAACAGGTCCACCAGAGATATGTCCATCCCGGTCCTCTCGTACTAGGGACAGATCCTGTCAATATTCCTACACCCACGGCAGATAGGGACCGAACTGTCTCACGACGTTCTGAACCCAGCTCACGTACCGCTTTAATTGGCGAACAGCCAAACCCTTGGGACCTGCTCCAGCCCCAGGATGCGATGAGCCGACATCGAGGTGCCAAACAACCCCGTCGATATGGACTCTTGGGGGTCATCAGCCTGTTATCCCCGGCGTACCTTTTATCCGTTGAGCGATGGCCCTTCCACACGGGACCACCGGATCACTATGACCGACTTTCGTCTCTGCTCGACTTGTCAGTCTCGCAGTCAGGCGGGCTTATGCCATTGCACTCGACGACCGATTTCCGACCGGTCTGAGCCCACCATCGCGCGCCTCCGTTACTCTTTCGGAGGCGACCGCCCCAGTCAAACTACCCACCATACACTGTCCCGGATCCGGATGACGGACCGCGGTTAGACATCCATGACGATAAGGGTGGTATTTCAAGGATGGCTCCACAGAAACTGGCGTCCCTGCTTCAAAGCCTACCACCTATCCTACACATGCCGACACGAATGCCAGTGTAAAGCTATAGTAAAGGTGCACGGGGTCTTTCCGTCTGACCGCAGGAACCCCGCATCTTCACGGGGAATTCAATTTCACTGAGTCTATGTTGGAGACAGCGGGGAAGTCGTTACGCCATTCGTGCAGGTCGGAACTTACCCGACAAGGAATTTCGCTACCTTAGGACCGTTATAGTTACGGCCGCCGTTTACTGGGGCTTCGATTCAAAGCTTGCACCTCTCCTCTTAACCTTCCAGCACCGGGCAGGCGTCAGACCCTATACGTCGTCTTGCGACTTCGCAGAGCCCTGTGTTTTTGATAAACAGTCGCTACCCCCTGGTCTGTGCCACCCCATCTGACTTGCGTCAAAAGGGGTCACGCTTCTTCCGAAGTTACGCGTGCAATTTGCCGAGTTCCTTCAACATAGTTCTCTCAAGCGCCTTGGTATACTCTACCTGACCACCTGTGTCGGTTTCGGGTACGGTCTGTACGGTGGAGCTATTTCCTGGAACCGCTTCCTCGCCCATTCAATCCAATAAGAATGAACAAGTTACGCAATCCGTCACTACCACCAGGCCCACGAATATTAACGTGGTTCCCATCGACTACGCGTGTCCGCCTCGTCTTAGGGGCCGGCTAACCCTGCTCAGATTAACTTTAAGCAGGAACCCTTGGTCTTTCGGCGAGGGGGTCTCTCACCCCCTTTATCGTTACTCATGTCAACATTCGCACTTCCGATACCTCCAGGAGCCCTCACGGGTCTCCCTTCACAGGCTTACGGAACGCTCCGCTACCACGTGCATTGCTGCACATCCTCAGCTTCGGTGCATGGCTTTAGCCCCGTTACATTTTCGGCGCAAAGACCCTTATTTAGACCAGTGAGCTGTTACGCTTTCTTTAAATGATGGCTGCTTCTAAGCCAACATCCTGGTTGTTTTGGGATCCTCACATCCTTTCCCACTTAGCCATGACTTGGGGACCTTAGCTGGAGGTCAGGGTTGTTGCCCTCTTCACGACGGACGTTAGCACCCGCCGTGTGTCTGCCGACTAGTACTCCCAGGTATTCGGAGTTTGGTTAGGATCAGTAAGACGGTGAGTCCCCATAGCCCATCCAGTGCTCTACCCCCTGGGGTATTCGGTCGACGCTCTACCTAAATAGATTTCGCGGAGAACCAGCTATCTCCGAGTTTGATTGGCCTTTCACCCCTAGCCACAAGTCATCCCAATCTATTGCAACAGATGCGGGTTCGGCCCTCCAGTTGGTGTTACCCAACCTTCAGCCTGCTCATGGCTAGATCACTCGGTTTCGGGTCTAATGCAACTAACTGAACGCCCTGTTCAGACTCGCTTTCGCTGCGCCTACACCTACCGGCTTAAGCTTGCTAGTTACACTAAGTCGTTGACCCATTATACAAAAGGTACGCCGTCAGGCTTGCGCCCTCCGACTGCTTGTAGGCATCCGGTTTCAGGTTCTATTTCACTCCCCTTGTCGGGGTGCTTTTCACCTTTCCCTCACGGTACTTGTTCGCTATCGGTCATGCACGAGTACTTAGGCTTGGAGAGTGGTCTCCCCATGTTCAGACAGGATTTCACGTGTCCCGCCTTACTCAAGGACAATGAGTGTTCTACGCTTACGGGGCTATCACCCACTATAGCCAGGCTTTCCAACCTGTTCAGCTTTATTCCTCATTGCCACTGGCCTGGTCCGCGTTCGCTCGCCACTACTTGCGGAGTCTCGGTTGATGTCCTTTCCTGCAGGTACTTAGATGTTTCAGTTCCCTGCGTTCGCTTCTAACCCCTATGTATTCGAAGGTTAGATACCTTATCACAATGCTTGGAAACCCAAGCCGATCTCGCGATCAGTTTGGATTCTCCAAGCATTTAAGGTGGGTTGCCCCATTCGGAGATCCATGGATCAAAGCTCATTCGCAGCTCCCCACGGCTTTTCGCAGCGTATCACGTCCTTCTTCGCCTGTGCATGCCAAGGCATCCACCAAATGCCCTTACGACACTTAATCGTTCTCATTGCCAATGCTCATCATCTAGCTGCACGTTCGTCAGAACGTGCAGCAGACCGGGCTACCTTTTACAACCCAGCCTACTCAACAATGCCATCGACGTGTTCGATCCGGTCACTTTATTGGAGCTACGCCGAGCAGCTCACTTGTGCCAGATCTTTAAGACCAGCTTCTCGAGATTAAATCCGGGA
>NZ_JAIVFW010000015.1 GCF_020829595.1 Nostoc sp. CHAB 5844 | reverse complement strand
TTATAAGCTATTAGACTTTTATCACGCTGCTTCTCATTTACAAGACTTTGCAGATGCGGCTTTTACTACAGATGATCAGCGTCAATCTTGGTTGAAAAAAGCTCGAAAAACTTTAAACAAAGGTCAAGCTCTCAATTTAATGAGAAACAGGGATGAATTTATTTCCACAGCAACTGGCGAGCGTTGTAAGATTTTGGTACGAGAGCGTAATTACATTCTCAAAGCTTACCGTAGGCGACTATTAAACTATCAATTAGTCGCAGCGCATCAGCTACCCCTGGGTAGCGGTGCAGTTGAAAGTTTAATCCGTCAAGCGGTTAACTTACGCATGAAGGGAAACAGGAAATTTTGGCTTCAACATAATGCAGAAATTATGTGACATCTGCGATGTCAATGGTTAGCCGGCAGTTGGGACAATTTTTGTGACTCGATTTTCGATTCTTTCCTTAATCCCAGCAGTGCTTGAACATTTTATACATTTTACTGAAAGCTGTGTTGAGTGCAATCACAAGGATATTCGGTAGAGCATTATCGCTGGTTTTTCCCAAACTTCAGAAAATCGCGTTGCTCCCCTATTAACTGACTCAAATTTAACAGTTATTATTTACTGTTAAACTGTAATATTTTCGGACTCAGCAATATTCTTTCTGAGTTTTCCACGTCGCTTGATGTGCTGAATCACTATGTTTTCTGCGTTTTCTTGTATAAACTTTTCCAAGTCTTCTAAGGCGACTTGGACAGTTTCACCATTTTTCAAAAGTGCAGTAGGCATAAGTTAAAATTTAGTGTTATGTTTTCCCAACATAAGACAACTACATAGTAGTATACTTCATTTTTGACGTATTACTTCATTTTTGAAAGATAAAATCAAAATTCAATCATCCCTGGGCATAGAATTTGATTTAGGAAAAATCCGAGTATCTGTAGGGCGTATTATCGTCTAGCGTAACGCACCGCAATATTCGGATGGTGAAGTGTATCGCAATACGCTCCTAGGATACATACATTAAATTCAAAAAATCATTTGCGGATGAATCAATTTATATCCCGCATTTTTAATTTTTTGATTAGATACTGTGGCATTGTATGGGCGGTTGCTCTTGAGGGAATTATCCCATTGCACGTTGGGTAAATTGTGTTTAGCAAACAAACTATCTAGCAATTCTCGGCTGCTTAAATGTGCATCATCCACCAGATTATAAATACCTTGTAAGTGTTGTTGACGGGCAAACTCGATCGCACCGACAATATCATCTAAATGAATCCAATTCGTGATATCCTCGCCATTACCAGGACGAGTTGTACCAGATACACGACCAAATATTTTAATCAGTTCACGATTAGTTCCATAAATCCCACCCAAGCGCAAGATGCAAACTTGCAATTTCTCACTAACGGCTGAGAGTAAAACTTTTTCTGTCTCTTTGAGAATTATTCCTTGCTCATGGGTTGGCTCAACTGGTGTATCTTCATCTACCGTAGCACCGTTGCGATCGCCGTAAACAGAATAACTACCTGTGTAGATAATTTGCTTGATATTGGGTAATTGCGGCAAAATTGCCACTAAAGTTTTGGCAGTTTCTAAATAAGTTTTTTCATATAAATTTGCGCTTTTTGCACCTACACTCAGCAATACTATATCTTGATTTTGCAAAACTGATTGAAGTGTTTCAGCGTCGTTTCCTTGAGCAATTACGACTTTTTGTGCTACAGTTTGTAGTTGTTGAAGGCGTTCAGGGGTAGTTGTGGTAGCTGTAACAACAAAAGTCATCTTTTGCTGCCAATATTTAGCCATTGCATAACCTACATAACCACAACCAATGATGGCAATATTCATTGATTATTCTTCTCTTGCTTGACTCTTTGGGCGATCGCTTCTTCAATTATCTGATGATTCTCTTCTATAGGTTGACCATCTTCAGTAAACATTGATGGATATATAATTGCTTGGGAGTCGGGAGTACGTCGACTAAATAGGATTTCCAACGCTTCTATATCTTCTCGATGAGCAAGCACATAAGCTTGTAGTTCTTTTGTAGACATTTCTGAAAAGTTAGGTTTCATTTACAAATCTCCAAGTTCCATTACGAAATATAATAATTTGTAGTTCATCTCCTGCCAAAATAAACACATTCCCAGTTGTATCACTAAAACGGAATAGCTGAATTTCTTGGTAGAAATTGGATAAGTACTGGCATATAATCACACACATAAGTGCTTGTCTGGTTGTCGGATATATATTGTTTTCCTCAATTGTGACATAAATAATATTAAGTTTTACAGAGTTAAAAAATCTGGATTAACTTAAATGGCGATCGCCTGTTAAATTTCGATTATTTATTAGTGTTCAATATTTTTAATTGCACAAGCTAATTTGCTATAATCTACAGGGCTGTCATTGGCGGTTGAATGTTTAATAGGTAAAGCGATCGCAAATGTTGTTCCTTCACCGACTTCCGATTCACAAGTTAGTTGACCGTGATGTTTTTCTACCACAATTTGATAACTAATTGATAAACCTAAACCTGTGCCAACTCCAATAGGTTTAGTAGTAAAAAAAGTTTCAAATATCTTTTGTTGATACTCTGGTGAAATCCCAGAACCATTGTCAGAAATTCTTATCTCTATCCAGTCTTCATATAAACGCTCTGTAATGATGATAATTTCTAAGGATTCTTGCTTATTCTCTGACTCTTCTAAAGCATCGATTGCATTAGATAAAATATTCATAAAAACTTGATATAACGCACCTCCATAACCTTCAATATTGGGCAACACACCATATTTTTTAATTACATTTATCCCTTTTTTAATCCGGTTATTAAGTATCAATAATGTACTATCAATACAAGTATGTATATCTACAAACTGAACTTCATTTTCATCTAAACGAGAAAAGTTTTTTAAACTTAAAACAATTTCTTTAGCACGGTTAGCGCCGACTTGCATAGATTGCAATAATTTTGGTAAGTCTTGTTTCAAAAAATCTAAGTCAATTTCTTCAGTTAAATCATCAAGTTCATCATCTTTGATTTTGGCTTGATAGGCTTCAATCAGAGTTAACAAATCTTGAAAGTAGACGTTAGTATGTTGCAGATTACCGTAAATAAAGTTGACGGGGTTGTTGATTTCATGTGCTACTCCCGCTAACATCTGTCCGAGACTAGACATTTTTTCATTTTGAATTAACTGTCGAGATGCTTCTGCTTTTTGCTCTGCTAAAAGTGTATTAACTCGTTGAATTAGTTGATTTAGAGAGTTTGCCAACATCCCTACTTCATCGGCGGCGGTGACTGGTGCTTGCAAATTAAAGTTAGATTCTTGAGTAACTTTACGCGCAATATCGTTCACAGCTTTGAGTGGACGAGCGATCGCGCGACTGGTGTAATGAGCTAGTAAAATAGCGATCGCTACCGATGACAACATACTGACGAGAATAATCCTGTCTCGCACTTTCTCTGTAGCTAGTACAGCCACTTCTTGACGTTGAAAATTCTGCTGGGAAGTTTCAAGTAATTCTTCTAAAGCATCTGTAGCATCGTGTAACTGAAGATATATATTGCTCTGAGTGAAAGTTAACAGTTGTTTTTTTGCTAGAGCTATATTCTCTGCTTTTAAATTAGATGTGTTAACTTGCTCTAATATTGCTATTAGCTGCTGGCTATATACTTTGGAACTACCTTCATAAGTTTGTAGAAAATTGGTTATATTTTTATCTTGGTTGTTGCTAGGCTTATTGGCATAAGTTGTGAGTTCTGACCAAAGTTCTTGGAGTTCAGAAGAATGTTGTACTAGATGAGTGTGTTCTTCTTGCCAAAGTTCTATATTTGTAAAAACTAAGATTTTTCCATGATGGGCTTGTAACTCTAGTAAAACAGCGTTAATATTCCGAATTAGCTGGATTTCTTGCCATTTTTCTTGTTTTTGCCTTAAAGCTTGTCGCTGATAGTAATCTCCTAGTGTAAATCCAGCCACAGTTCCAACAACAGCAACACCTAGAGCTAAAGTATAACCCCAAGCAATTTTTTTACTGATACTAAGATGATTAACTAACCGAGCAATCCAACTTTGATGATTTACTTGCGCTTGAGTTACAGACTCTTTTGTGAATAAATTAGGAGTCTGATTCTCTTTCACAGAAGCATTTTTAGCCTTGGCAGATTGCATATATATTTGTTATCCCCACACAAATGGCTTTAGCCTAACTTAAATTATGTAGTGTCAGCCATACTCAATTAATTAACAGACGCATTTTGTTTAATACTATGGCAGCTGGCAAAATGCAGGAGATGCAACAAAAATATTGATTGCTATATTTTCTGTGATAAATCTCAATTTGAAATTAGTTAAAATACGTAAGTCTTATACAAATGCGTAATGTCGCTCGAATACTCGTTAATACCATTTGACTTTATGGATGATACAAATACAGCTGTAAGCGCGAACGGCGGGAAAGCCCCACAAGTTCTTGTATGTGTATCAAGATTTTGGTGAATTGGTATAACGCTACGCTAATATAATTCATAATTCGTAATTAAGAAAGTCTGACAGACGCATGGGTTTTTAGGTTTGAATCTGTTGCCAAACTTTAGAGAATAGATATAAATCTAATACAAGTTCCTAATTCGTAATTTGCTTTCACTCATGTGTGGATTTTGATTAACTATGAGTGTGACCATCTGGCATAATTGCACCTGCTAGGTTAGCACCAATCAGTTTCACCAGCAAGCGATCGCCAGACCGAATGCGTGCGCCTGTTAAGTCGGCTCCGCGTAAATCAGCGCCACTGAGATCTGCACCAATTAAGTTAGCGTTGCGTAAATTTGCTTCTCTGAGGTCGGCTAAAAGTAGATTAGCCCTAAATAAATTTGCTTCTGATAAATTTGCACCTCTAAGAATAACTTTGTGCATAAAAGTATCGCTGAGGTCAGCACCGCTTAAATTCGCATAACTCATGTTTCTGCCAGATAAATCTTTATTACTTAAATTGGCACGACTGAAATCTTGACCACTCAAATCTGGACTCTGCTTTGGTGGTTGATGAGTTTGCGCTGGCTTTTTTGGTTGAGGTGACTGGGTGTGTGAATGTGAGTTTGACGCAGGATGATGCTTACCATTGGCAGAATTACCATTGAAAGAGCGCAATTTCTCCCGTGCTTCATTAATTGCCTTGAGCTTTTCTTGAGCTTTTTGTTGCAAGCGGATATTGTCTTTGGGAAGGCGATCGGGATGCCACACAAAGACTAAATCTTTATAAGCCTGGTTTACTTCGTCAAGTGTTGCTCCAGGCTCTAATTCTAAGACTCGATAATACCGCTCCAACTCGTTCATAGGATGTTTTTAATAGTCAAGAATCAATGGTTAATAGTCAATGGTTATTGTCCCTTTTTATCTGTGTCCCCGTCATCTTCCTATTTCTCCATTTCGCCATCGATTCATAGCTCTGAAATAAGCTGCAACAGGAATTTGATAAACCTCAACAATAATCCACAAAACGATTGATAAATGTGACAAAAAAGTTAAGATAGTCCAGATGTATGGTATCCAAGTGATGGGAGAGTCAATAGATGGAGGAAAGTAAAAAGCTACGAGACCAATTAAAGTTGTGGGAAAACATACAAAAGCGATCGCAGCTACTGCATAACCCCAACCCAACTCCACACCTTCTAATTGAGCTTCTGTCCAACTAAAGCCATTCCAACGCCAAACTAAAGGTGGTTGCCGCGAAGGCATCTTGATTTGCTGTTGCTCTACGTTGACAGTAAAAATCTCTTGGCAGAAATCACAAGCCATAGTCTCCATTAACGGCATCTGTGAAATCTTACCGACTCGACAAACTGGGCAAGGGTAAACTCCATAATGGTCAAAAGATTTGTTGAAGATTTTGGAACTGGGCATAATAAAACTGAGTTGTGAGCAAAAGTATATGTGTTCGTGCAAAGTTGAATAACCAAGCTTGTCAGGGATTGAAGGAACTAATTCTCCTCATGCTGATGCCCTTGAGCTGATTTTTCAGTTACCAACCTGCCACAAGCCTCCATTCCCAGAGTTGTAATGAGTCTATCGCTTTTTTTGGGGTTATGTGGTTCTTGACGGGAGCGATCGCTTTTGCTATTGTGAAGCTCAAGGAAGCTATATATTCAATTTTGTATCTCAGCGCAGCATAAATGTTCAGCAGCAATTACTACTTTTATTTTTGGTTTAAGGCGGTTCACCGGGAGTGAGTCATGTTTCCGACTGGAAACCGCCCGGTGAACCGCAGAAGCCCACTCTGCGGTTTTTTTGTTTTTAGGAGTATTGAGCATGATGACTAATTTCCACAACTGGTTTTACAGCTTTTACTTTTGGCCTAGAGCAAATTCCGGGTAAATAGCGTCATGCCAATCAATCAAAACGCGCCCGGAACAATCAGTTTCTGGGCTTTTTTGTTAAAGATTAGAGGTTAGAGGTTAGAGAAGAAGCTTTCTAATACCAAATACCCACTCCCTAGCCCCTAGCCCCTAAACCCTATCCAAGGAGAATTCAACAATGATTAACGCCAAACTTGCCGCCCAATCTCATCCTAACCACCAGACAATTGTCCAACTCTCACAGACAGTCGCCTTCGGTGGCGAAGAATTAGTAATCATTGGCGGCCCTTGTACAGTCGAAAGCTTAGAACAAATGGAAATTGTTGCTCAACAGCTATCGGCTGCACCAGTGCAAGCCTTACGCGGTGGTGTTTACAAACCCCGCACCTCGCCTTATGCCTTCCAGGGAATGGCAGAAGCCGGATTAGAAATTTTAGCTAGGGTGCGATCGCTCTACAATATCCCTATAGTTACAGAAGTGATGTCAATTTCTCAAATTGAAGTTGTCACTGCCCATGCTGATATGCTGCAAGTTGGTAGCCGCAATATGCAAAACTTCGACTTACTCAAAGCCTTAGGACAAGCTGATAAACCAATTTTGCTCAAACGTGGTTTAGCCGCCACAATTGAAGAATTCGTCATGGCTGCTGAATACATTCTCAGTCACGGTAATCCAAACGTGGTGCTGTGCGAAAGAGGTATCCG
Organism: Nostoc sp. CHAB 5844; assembly: GCF_020829595.1. Taxonomy (GTDB): domain Bacteria; phylum Cyanobacteriota; class Cyanobacteriia; order Cyanobacteriales; family Nostocaceae; genus Nostoc_B. Next base: position 119,963 of record NZ_JAIVFW010000015.1, on the reverse strand, counting down.
CAGCTTCGACAATTACACCCGCAACGTCTTAGATTTAGGTGCAGTTGCAGCACTCAAGCAAATCACTCACTTGCCCGTAATTGTAGACCCTTCCCACGCCGTCGGCAAACGAGAACTAGTCGCACCCGTAGCCAAAGCTGCTGTCGCTTGTGGTGCAGATGGATTAATGATTGAGTGTCACCCAGAACCAGAAAAATCCGTTTCTGATGCTCGTCAAGCACTATCTTTAGAAGACATGGTGAATTTAGTTGATACTTTAAAGCCTGTAGCAGCCGCAGTTGGGCGGAAAATATCTAAAGAACAAGGGGTAGGCTTAAAACCTGCCCCTATTTGTTGCGCGGCTTAAAATTCATTTTAGTCATTTGTCATTAGTTCTCTCTTACAAAGTTCTGAGCGGAGGAAGCCTCCGCTCAACGCCACATGCTTTCCGACGCAAGGCGACACGCCACTCCCTTCAACGGGGGGAACCCCCGCACAAGGGTGGCTCAGGAACGCAGTGGCTTGACTTTGCGCTTTGTCCTTTGTAAATACAAATGACTAATGACACTTTATAGATATTTATACAATTCAGATATGTTTTAGCTTATTTTATTCTTTTGTAAGGACGTTCCTCCCGGCATAGGAACAATTTCTCCATCTCGGTATTCACTGCGTCCTTCCGCTTTTTCTTCAATGGCGCGATATTCATCTAAACTATACCGATGCTTGATTGTAGGAACCATAGTTCGTAAGCGATCGCATCGTCTTCAAGACAATAAAACTATTTTGTCACAGAAAATTTCCATCTCCGGCTAAACACAAGTTCGTATACATTAATTGATGGGCTGCAATAATCGGAGGGCAAAATGGCAGGAGCGTCACCACAAAAACGTGTCGTAGTCGTTGGTGCAGGTTGGGCTGGTTTAGGCGCAACTTACCATTTAGCCAAGCAAGGGTACGATGTGACACTTCTAGAAGCCGGTCCCTATCCTGGAGGACTAGTCGCAGGATGGCAGACTCCCGGCGGTAAGTCACAAGAAGCCGGAATTCATGGCTTTTGGTATCCTTACAGAAATATTTTTGCCCTCATCAACGAATTAAATCTTAACCCCTTCACCACCTGGACTCGTTCTGCCCAATATTCACCCGCAGGCTTAGAAGTAGAATCACCAATTTTTCAAGAATTACCCCAACTACCTGCACCTTTAGGCACATTTCTCTACACTCACTTTCAAAGGCTGCCACTAATTGACCGTCTTAGCGCCTTACCTTTACTATATGCCGTAGTTGATTTTGACAATTCCGATGCAGCTTGGCGGCGTTATGATTCTGTGACGGCGCGGGAATTGTTCAAAGATTTTGGTGTATCTGCCAGACTTTATCGTGACGCGTTTGAGCCGATGTTATTGGTAGGTTTATTTGCCCCTGGTGAACAATGTTCTGCCGCCGCAACATTAGGAATGCTTTACTATTTTATTTTGGCTCACCAACCTAATTTTGATGTGGTTTGGTGTCGAGGAACTGTAGGTGAAAAAATCTTCCGTCCTTGGGTAGAAAAAATCGAAAAAGCTGGCTGCAAGGTATTATCAAAGCATCGTGTAACTGACTTAATTATTGATAGTAATAATCGCGCCACAAATGTAGTTTGTGGCGATGAAGTGTTTGATGCTGATGCCGTGATTTTTGCTGTTGGTATCACTGGCATGAAGAAAATTGTTTCCTCAAGCCCTAGTTTACAAAGTCGGGAAGAATTTCGGAATTTAAGCAATTTAGGGGCAATTGATGTTTTAGCAACGCGGCTATGGTTTGACCGCAAAATTAATATTCCTCGTCCTTCTAATGCTTGTTTTGGTTTTGATGCCACTACAGGATGGACATTTTTTGATTTGAATGCCCTGCATGATGAATATCAAAATGAACCGGGAACAGTAATTGAAGCTGATTTTTATCACGCTAATCAATTTCTGAGTTTAAGTGATGCAGAAATTATTCCAATTGTTCAAAAATATTTAGCAACTTGTGTACCAGCATTTAAACAAGCGAAAGTAATTGATAGCAGTGTAATTCGCTTACCAAATGCGGTAACTCACTTTGCACCAGGTAGCTATCGTTATATGTTGCCAGCTAGGACAAGTTTTGCCAATGTATTTATGAGTGGTGATTGGATTGTCAACCGTCACGGTTCATGGTCGCAAGAAAAAGCTTATGTTACAGGTTTAGAAGCTGCGAACTTTGTTGTATCGTATTTGAGAGAAGGTCAGCCTGCTGAGATTTTACCTGTACATGAGGATGAAGTGCATATCAAAATCGGGCGATCGCTCAACGAAACTGTACGTACCTTAACTAAGTCTATTTTGCCTGATTTTTGGTTGCCCTAGCAATTGGCAAACTTCAAGAATTAGTCAAATCTTTTAATCCAAAATCCAAAATCTAAAATCCAAAATTAGTATGAGTGATACCTTAAACAGACGGCGACTACTAAAACTACTAGGCATGACTGCCTTGGGAACTTCTGTTTCTAGCTGTGTAACCTCCCCAGCCGCAGCTGCCAAAACTAATTGGGGATATATTGGCAAACAAGGGCCAGAATATTGGGGTAAACTTTCACCTGATTTTCAACTTTGTTATGTAGGCAAAAGACAAACACCGATTGATTTACAAACTGCCAGCGTCAAAAGTATCGATAACAAAAATCAAGAATCATTGATAGTTAAGTATCAGCCAACGCCCTTGAATTTGGTTAATAATGGCAAAACTATTCAAATTAACTATCAACCAGGAAGTTTTATTGAGAGCGAGCGCCAAGTTTATCATCTGCTTCAGTTCCATTTTCACCACCCCAGCGAACACCATATCAACGGAGAAGAATACGATATGGAACTGCATTTCGTTCACCGTAGTCAAGCAGGCAATTTAGCAGTAGTTGGTGTGTTCTTAAAAGCGGGAGAGTTTAACCCCAATCTTCAAACTATTTGGGATGCCATACCACAAACATCGGGAGAAGAAAACCAATTCAAAGATACCATAATCAACGCTTCTTCACTATTACCAGCAGAACGCAGATTTTTAACTTATTCTGGTTCTCTCACTACTCCACCCTGCTCAGAAAATGTTACATGGTATATCATGGAAACTTCTATTGAAGTATCTAGTGAACAGATAGCTAAATTTACTCAGCTATTTCCTGATAATGCTCGCCCAATTCAAGCCTTAAATGAGCGAACAGTTTTTGAGAGCGCCAATGCGAATAAAGCGTAATCAGGACTTACGCACTTAGCTCCTCCAATCCCCTTAAAAAGAGGGCTTTAGCTTTCCCACTTTTTAAGGGGTTAGCAAAAACCAAGGTTTTAGGCTTGGGTGCGTAAGTCCTACGCTCGACTTTATCCATTTTTCCCTTCACGTCATCGCATAGGCGAGCGCTAAAAATGCAGATTTTGCTGCATACATAACATTGAGATACAGTCTTAGTGAATAATGCTTACGTGGGTAATATACTGAAGATTGCCAGAAAATAGCGATCGCACTCAAGATACAGTAGATTTTAAGTTAATGAAGTACACCCTTTAAGACTCAAATGTGGGTAGATAACCTATTGTTATTCAAACTGCGGTATTATCACTCGTCTCTCCTACGAAAAAATTGTTTTTCTGATAACTTATCTTTTTTGTCAGAAAATTCAGAACAGTTTTTAGCTTCATCAGTCATAACAATAGAAGGTTGCACTGCACATTTAAGATAATGATTGTTAGAATAAAAACGGCAATTTTTACAGGGGACTTGATGCAAGCTCTTGACGCTAAATACCATTTTATTATCTATAACTCTCTGGATTTTTCGTAATACCAGAAAAAAAATTATCCAACTAAAAAAAAGACCAATTGGACTTAAATACAAAGTTGCTGCAGGAATATTTAAGCCTTGAGGTTGAGTTTTTTGATGTTGAATTTCACTACTACTTAAATAAGAATTATTGACTTCTATTGGTTTTTTTATTTCTGTTTTATTAAACATAATATTACTATATGTATTTGTATCAGTTTGATATTTGTTAAATGAAAATTCTGAACAATCAGAATGTATAGCCAACTACAATTATCTACATAATCCGAGATTAATTATGCATACACAAATATTTTATTAGATAACTTGTAGTACTAAGTATTCTTTTTAAGATTCTAATTATATATTTAGCAAAAGAAAATTTATTGTATCTCTGTCAAGAGTTTTGATTATAGTTGCTCGGTATATATCAAAAGAAATAGGCTACTCGTTGAATTTACTAAAAATAACATTATGTTAAAATTTTGAAATATTTTTTAGTTTAGATTTACGGTTTTAATGCTTTATCGAAAAAGAATTCAGGAGTCATATCGTGTCCGGTGAAAGACTTATCATTAAGGCAGCTTCAGGTGCAGAGGTGCAGAGGAGCAGAGGGGAGGGGTTTTTGGGTTCTCTGCATAGATTCGGGAATTATAAATAATTACCCGGACATGATATCAGGAGCCAGAATTCAGTATAAATTCTGTGCGAAGCCGTGGATGAATAAGCGGGTTTAAAATTGCTCTTTAAGCATAAAAAAAAGGTGGGTAAAACCACCTGAATGTCTTACTCTCCAGAAAATTTATCTATCTGTGGCTACCCAACCACTTAGCGGCTGCGATACCTACAATTGCTGCTACTACAGGGTTACTCAGGAACTTAATAATGCCTGGTTGCTCTGCTAGTACTTCGCGGAAAACGTCTGGGTGATTATGATAAGCGAAAGATGCAAGTTTGCTGACATCATCAGCACTCATCCGGTTAGGGTTGTGGGTGGAAAGACCTAATTGTTGTTCCAAGTGGCGCTCATCTAAACCTCTGCCTTTCAAGTGTTTGAAGAAAGAGCGAGCTACATCATCTCGTTCATTAGGTTTAATTTGCGCGATCGCCTTTTGTAATTCTGGCTCCATTTGGCTGGTAGGAATTTGGTCTGGATGAATAGACCGACCAAATAATTGGCGACGTTGATCTGTAGTTGTCCGTTGAGCGAAATCGTCAAAAGTATCGTATTCAGTAGCTGCATCAGTGGATGGATCATCTAATGATTCCACATCACCTTGAGCTAAGTCTTTCATTATTTGCCGTCTGTATTCTTCGCTGGTTGACACTTTCTTAATCTCCTTTTTCAGGGCAAATTCCAAATTTGTTCGGTAAAATTTTGGAATTGTTAGTTTTAAATCTCATCAATTTGGTATAGCTACACATCAAATTAGCTATACTTCACTTGATTTGTTTGAACGTCGTATTTAGTCGTCAAAACTAACTTTTTGTCAGGGCCGTAAACCAAAACAGTTAAATCTTGATTAGGGAAATTCTTTCGAAAACCTTGAACTAAAGACTTAGCTAATGTTTGGACTTCATTCGGACGAACATCACGAGAAATCACAACACCTAATTTGTTGTTATCTCTCACATATGCGTCTTTAATTAATCCCTTGGATGTTTGTACTACCCAGTTACCAAAAGTTTGACCCCCTGGAGTATTACCTCTTTCTAGTTCGGTGTAAGTTACATCTCGACCAATTACAGGTGGGTTTGTTGTGCGGTCAGCTTGAGTTACTGTAGCGCCACCACAAGCGGTAGTTATAGTTAGCACTACAATTAAAATACCAGCGATCGCAATTTTCCGAATCTGCTCCAGCAGTATCATTTTCTCACTCCCTAAACGTAACCTTTTAAAATAGGTCAAATTACTTGTATTTCTTAGCTAGTGAAATTGAATAGTAAATTATCTTTAACATCATAATTAATCATTTCTCTAGCTAAAGAGAGTAGAAATGTAGAGACGTAATAGTTTACGTCTCTACAGTCCGAATCTGCGCTATCTGTCAGCCTAGCTTAATCAGAAAGACAAGAATGAACATCTAATTTTCAACTCTTCCCATGTATTTGGTAAATTGAAAAAATCTCTAGGTTTCATCCTTCAATTAATTGCAAATTACAATTAATCTTAGTCAATCTTTCTTTTCACAGAATCTTTTACATCTTCTATGCCTTGACGTACTTCGCTTTCAGCTTGCTTTGCTTTACCTTCTGCTTTATCTTCGGGATCGCCAGTCACATTACCCAGTGCTTCTTGAGCTTTACCTTCGATGTTTTTGCCAGTAGCTTTAGCGCGATCTTCTATGCTCATATTACTCTCCTAATCTTATACAAATGAAGTTTCAAAGTTGTAAATTTACTTTGAAATTTTTGGGGATTTTACAGAATCCTTTATTCTAGACCTTTTAATTCGCTTTCTCTTTTTACAGAATCCTTTACATCTTCTATGCCTTGACGTACTTCGCTTTCAGCTTGCTTTGCTTTGCCTTCTGCTTTATCTTTTGGGTCGCCAGTCACATTACCCAGTGCTTCTTGAGCTTTACCTTCAACATTTTTAGCAGTAGCTTTTGCGCGATCTTCTATGCTCATTTTACTCTCCTAATCTTATATAAATCTAAGTTTCAAAGTTATTATTTACTTTGAACTTATTGGTGATTACTCTTACAACTTAACTTTATATTTTGGCTATAGCCTTCCACCACAGGATATATTATCTGTCTCTATAAAAAGAGAGATAATAACAATAAGCTAGATATAGTTAACAATAAGAAAGCTCCCCGACTTCTTAAAGAAGTCGGGGAGCAAAACCATAAAAGTTAGATATATATGATATGAATCAAGTTTTTTCAACTATTAGAATAATTAAAAACCCGCTCTCTTCAAGGGAGCAGGTTGATAAGATAATTAAAGATGATTTTTTGATTTAGTCGATAAAACCCATAAGAATTTCAGAATCGTCAACAATATTTGATGCTACTGGACGGTTCCCCATTACGGAATAGCTGCTAGAAATTACCAACGCACTAGAAGCTATTGGTCGCATACCAGATAAATTAATATTGTCAACAACTTTGATAGTGTTGGCAGTAATCGGACGAATCCCCATCACATTGATTGTCTCTACGACTTCTAAATTACTAGCAGAAATGGGACGTATACCCGCAATAGAGACTGTTTCAGCTACTTGTAAATCACTGCTAGCAATCGGACGTATTCCAGCAATAGCCAGTGTTCCAGGCTGATCGGAATTATCTGTAGCTTGAGTGCTTTGCTCGTTATTCACAGCTTGACCTTGATTATTTTCAACTTCCACGGTTGTTTCCCCCTTTAGCTTGGCACGTCTTTGACGAGGACTGACTGCTTTACCAGTGCTGCTTATGGCCATAAACTAATACCTCTAGTTTCTTAATTGAACTTTACAATAGTTGAGGAAAAATGAGACTTTTTTCCATATATCAAAGTTTACCCTTAAAAAACCTTGCATAGGTATAATTATCTTTAAAACTTACACATAAGTAAATCTAAATAATAAATATTTGTAAAGTAATATTGCTGTTTATACGTTTGGCTTCCCAAGCTCAACAGATACAGGGTGGGATAGTTACCATGAGATAGGGTATTACTAGCAAAACTGTATGACAGAATTTTGTCTTCAAGCTCCCTTTGCACCTACAGGCGATCAACCACAAGCGATCGCGCAACTAGTTTCCAGTCTCCAAGCAGGTAATCATTACCAAACCTTACTGGGAGCGACAGGAACCGGCAAAACCTTTACAGTAGCAGCAGTAATTGAGAAAATCGGCAAACCAACCTTAGTTTTGGCACATAACAAAACCTTAGCTGCACAACTTTGTAATGAGTTACGTGAATTCTTTCCCAAAAATGCAGTCGAGTATTTTGTCAGCTACTACGATTACTATCAACCAGAAGCGTATATTCCGGTAACAGACACTTACATTGAAAAGACAGCTTCGATTAATGATGAAATTGATATGTTGCGTCATTCAGCGACGCGATCGCTGTTTGAACGCCGTGATGTGATAGTTGTTGCTTCTATCAGCTGTATCTACGGTTTAGGAATTCCCGCTGAATACCTCAAAGCAGCCATACCTTTAAAGATTGGGATGGAAGTAAATCAACGCGAAGTTTTGCGTGATTTAGCATCTGTACAATACAGTCGCAACGATTTAGAAATGGGTCGAGGACGTTTTCGCGTCCGGGGTGATGTTTTAGAAATCGGCCCAGCCTACGAAGATAGAATTATTCGTGTCGAGTTTTTTGGCGATGAAATTGACGCAATTCGCTATATTGACCCTGTTACAGGCGAAATTATTAATAGTTTGGAGGCTGTAAATATCTATCCAGCGCGTCACTTTGTCACCCCAGAAGAACGCTTAGAAGTTGCTTGTGACGATATTGCATTTGAATTAAAACAGCGAAAATTAGAATTAGAAACAGAAAGCAAACTATTAGAAGCACAACGGATAGATCAGCGCACCCGCTACGACTTAGAAATGTTGCGACAAGTTGGTTATTGCAACGGCGTAGAAAATTATTCTCGCCATCTTGCAGGTAGACAAGCTGGTGAACCACCAGAATGTTTAATTGATTATTTCCCGAAAGATTGGCTATTGGTAATAGACGAATCTCACGTTACTGTGCCGCAAATTCGTGGTATGTATAACGGCGACCAAGCTAGGAAGAAAGTTTTAATTGAACATGGATTTCGTCTTCCCAGCGCCGCCGATAATCGTCCTTTAAAAGCAGATGAATTTTGGCAAAAAGTCAACCAATGTATTTTTGTTTCTGCTACACCGGGAAATTGGGAATTAGAAGTTTCTGATCATCACATTGTTGAACAAGTAATTCGTCCTACTGGTGTAATTGATCCAGAAATTTTTGTGCGTCCTACCGAAGGACAAATTGACGATTTGCTAGGAGAAATTAAAGACAGAATCGACCGTCATGAAAGAACATTAATTACAACATTAACGAAGCGCATGGCAGAAGATTTGACCGAGTATTTGCAAGACCATAGTATTCGTGTGCGGTACTTACATTCAGAAATTAATTCAATTGAACGTATTGAAATTATTCAAGAGTTGCGTGATGGAAATTTCGATGTGTTAGTTGGAGTAAACTTGCTGCGGGAAGGTTTGGACTTACCGGAAGTTTCCTTAGTGGCAATTTTAGATGCTGATAAAGAAGGTTTTTTACGTGCCGAACGTTCTTTAATTCAAACCATTGGTCGAGCCGCACGTCACGTTAGAGGACAAGCAATTTTATACGCTGATAACTTGACAGATAGCATGATTAAAGCCATTGAAGAAACCGAAAGACGACGCGGCATTCAAACAGCATATAACCGGATACATGGAATTACACCACAACCAATTGTCAAAAAATCTAGTAATGCAATTTTGTCATTTTTAGAAGTATCTCGTAGGTTAAATGCCACAGAGTTAAAAGCTGTAGAAGAACATATTGATGAAATACCTTTAGAAGAGATTCCAGACTTAATTACCAAGCTAGAAGCACAGATGAAAGATGCCGCGAAAAAACTAGAATTTGAAGAAGCAGCAAAATTGCGCGATCGCATCAAACATTTGCGAGATAAATTAATAGGACACTAAATTAAAAGATACGCGATTAATCGCGTCTGTACAAGAGAGTGCTGAGTCTTGATAATAGACCTCTTGCAAAAGTCATTATTTACGCTCTTTTCTTTGCGCCACTCTCCTCAACGGGGGGAACCCCCGCACGGAGGTGGCTGCCTTTGCGCGGCAGTCGCCCACGGCACTGCCTCGCCTTTGCGTGAGACAAAAAATATTCATGCAAGAGGTCTAATGTTGCGTTACGCGATCACTTCACCCAACCTACTGACTCTCACCAATGACAACCTAATTACCTAGTAATTCTACTCATATACCTCCCCCACAGTTGCGCTGCTTGGGCGCTACTGCCAGAAGTGGGGGTATTGTCATCATTTCCTAGCCAGACACCTGTCACCAGGCGGCGGCTAGGAATAAAACCAATAAACCAGAGGTCAACGTTTTTATCAGTAGTACCTGTTTTACCAGCTTCTCCCATGCCAATGCCAGCACTACGACCAGTACCTCTGCTGACCACTCCCCGCATTAAGGTAGTCATTTCATCAGCTACTTCTGTGGAGAGAACTCGCTTGTTAGCTTCGCGGTTTTGGTCAAAAGAATAGATCACCCGGCAGGTTTTTAAATCATTACGATCCTTGCAATCACCGCTATCTAAAATTCGGCTAATGGCATGGGGAGGATTCCACATACCTTGATTACCAATAGCGCCGAAAGCCCCTGTCATTTCTAAAACATTTACCACACTTTGACCCAGTACCAAACCAGGAACCGGATCAAGTTGTGATTTTACCCCTAAATTTTGAGCCATCGCTACAACTTTATTCAATCCTACTTCGCGGGCGACTCGTAGGGCGATCGGGTTTTCGGAAAGGGCAAGACCTGTGGCAATATCTAAATTGACATCTGCACCAGAACGGCAAGGTTTATAGGTAAAGCCTTGCCAAGGTAAAGAGGCGCAAGAATAAGTTTTATAGGGTGAAATTCCCTGTTGAATAGCTGCGGTGTAGGCAAAGATTTTAAAGGTAGAACCTGGTTGCCTTTTAGCTTGGACAGCACGATTGAACTGGCTTTTGCGATAATCTGTACCGCCTACCATCGCCAAAATACTACCTGTTTTGGAGTCTAAAGTAACGATCGCCCCTTGCGAAAAACGAAAGGTTGAGCCAGCATTATTAACTGAGTTCTTCAATGAAGCTTCAGCTTGGGCTTGAATTGCTGGGTCTAGCTGGGTTTCAATGATGTAGTTTCCTTCTCTAGCTGCACCTTGCCCTAATATTGATTCCAGTTCTTGAAAGACATAACCGTAAAAATAGGGGGCGATGGTTTTGGCTTGCTGTTCGCAAACTTTGGGGCTGACTTGAACTGTAGAACGTCTAGCCCGATTTGCATCTTGTTGGGAGATTTTACCCATTTCCAACATCCGTTTAATAACGCGGTTGCGGTAATCAGCAGCATCTAGTTTATTGGGGCCGTCGCCACAAAAATCAAAGGCGTTGGGAGCAGGCAAAATTCCGACTAATGTTGCGGCTTCCGCAAGAGTTAATTCTTTCGCTGATTTTTCAAAATAAAATTGCGCCGCATCCTCAAAACCAGAAGTATCTCCGCCTAAAAATACGCGATTTAAGTAAGTCAGCAAAATTTCATCTTTGCTGTAAAAAGTTTCTAACTTCAGAGCCACAATTGCCTCACGCAATTTCCGTCCGAGGGAATCTTGCGAACCAACATAGTCACGGAATAAACTGCGAGCGACTTGTTGAGTAACAGTACTAGCTCCTTGCTGTAAATCTCCACTGCGGCTATTAATTAACACCGCGCGTAAAATCCCCAAGGGGTCGACACCAACGTGCCAGTAATAACGAGTATCTTCTGAGGCAACTACGGCATTAGCCAAAAAAGGGCCAAAGTCTTGCAAGCGCTTCATGTCTACGTGAGAAGTTGTGCGCGGTTCACGTAGAGGAGTTGAGCCATCACGGGCATAAACTATAACTGGGGCGCGAGTCGCTGTTGGTAAAGGTCTGACGGAAAACTTCAGCCATTCCACACCAATCACCAATGCTAACAGCGCCGTAGCACCGCCTACACCATAGCCTGCCCAAGTTGCAGCTTTCACATACCATGCAGGCGGATCGACATATTGTAGTCTGACTGATGCCGCTAGTTCTGGTGGCCCTAAAGTGATGATATCGCCATCCCGTAGTTCTAAAGAAGACAGCCGTCTTTTACCGAGATAAATGCCATTTGTCGAGTTTTCATCTCTAATCACGAAAACAGGTTTGCGTTGGGTAGAGTCCCGCGATAGAGACAGATGAATTTGACTGACAACTGGGTTGCGGACAACTATATCGCAAGATTTAGAACTCCGTCCTAGAATATAGCGATCGCCCAACAATGGATAGACTTCCGCCTTATCCGCCCCTGCATCCTGTACCCAAAGTTCTGGCACTTTGGCGTTCGGCTTGAGCGCCAGCTTGGAAAAATCGACTCTAGCTTGAATTGTATGTACTGCTTGAGTCAGTTGACCAAGTAAAGTTTGTGGCTTGTGCGGGGGTTGGGGGGAACTCATCGGCTATTTACATCACGATTATTTTGCAGTGCAGAATCGGCGAATGGCGATTTCCTGACAGGTCTCTCACCATTTTACTCATAAGCCACAGCAGAAATTTAGGCGATCTGAGTCATCGTGCTTCTAGCCAAGCCTGTAAATCAGTCACACTAGTAAAATCTAACAGTGCCTCGCTCAAATCTTCCAGCACAGCTAAGGATAAACCAAAAACTAAGACGCGGATTTCTTGAGGTAGTTCCTGCCCAAATCGTTTTCTCAACTGTCGAAAAATGGCATTAACCATCACTTCACGTCCTTCTTCACGTCCTTCTTGTCGTCCTTCTTCCTTGATTTCACGGTAAACTCTTGTTTCTTTGAGTGTTATTCCTATTCAAATTTGGGTTCTTTGACTGCGACTGAATCAAATCGGTAACTTTCAGCATTTTCTGGGCGATGCGTCAGTAGCTCAAATAACAAAGGTGGGAATTGTTGAAACAGCTTATAAAATATTGAGTCTCGTCTCATAAAAGATTTTAATAACTGCTTAGATAATATCTCGACAGCAAGTTGATATTCTCTAGCTGAGTTATTTGATTTACATTGATTAATTTCTGATCCCTATTGTGAAAATGTGATTTTATCTAGAATTAGCACTTACATAACTAGATTTTGTGGCTAAAATTTTTGTATTATAGACAACTAATACAATTGGGTAAAATTATTGAAACAAATATATTTCAACATATATAACTAAATTTTAAAGCACAAATAAACATCACCTTTTAGGAAGATTTTATAAAAATAATTGTTTGGTTTAATAGGGCGAGTGTTATGTTTCCGTTGAGGTTAATTTCATAATGAAGGGAAAATCTCTGTCGTTGATTGGTACAGCTTTGACTTTGGCTTTGAGTGCTAATGTTGCAGTTGCTCAATCCAGTAAATCCCCAATCGCCCAATCCAGTAGCACATCCACTAGTTCACCAACGGAAATTGAGCTGTCACCAGAAGGGTTCAAAATTCTGTGTGAGCGTTTTCCACGCAATTCTCGCTGTCCAAATGGTGATCCCATCACACCAGCAGCATCCGGTACTACCACAGTACCAGAAACACAGCCTTCTGGAACCACAACACCAGACAGCACAACCACACCTGGGTCAACCCCAGATAGTATAACAGTACCAGATACCACCACTCCTACCAATACAACTCCAGCCCCTGGTAGCACAACCACACCAGATTCCACAACACCAGGTAGCACAACCACACCAGATTCCACAACACCTGGCAGCACAACCACACCAGATTCCACAACACCTGGCAGCACAACCACACCAGATTCCACAACACCTAATCAAATTACGCCAGCCCCAGGTAGCACAACCACACCAGATTCCACAACACCTGGCAGCACAACCACACCAGATTCCACAACACCTGGCAGCACAACCACACCAGATTCCACAACACCTGGCAGCACAACCACACCAGATTCCACAACACCTAATCAAATTACGCCAGCCCCTGGCAGCACAACCACACCAGATTCCACAACACCTGGCAGCACAACCACACCAGATTCCACAACTCCTAATCAAATTACGCCAGCCCCTGGTAGCACAACCACACCAGATTCCACAACACCAGGTAGCACAACCACACCAGATTCCACAACTCCTAATCAAATTACGCCAGCCCCTGGTAGCACAACCACACCAGATTCCACAACACCAGGTAGCACAACCACACCAGATTCCACAACTCCCGGCAGTGTAACACCCGCACCAGGTAGTACAACCACACCTGGTTCTAACAGTGTACCTGACGACAGCATCAAACCAGGCTCGGCATCGCCCTCTAAGTAAAAGCACAAAATCTGATTGTGAGAAACTTCTGTGATATAGCGTCTAGTTGAACACTCATCGTGAAAGCTGATGACCATAAGAGATGGTGATGATATGTAATTAGACGAATATGATATGACAGGTAGTTAAAAACTAGTGGGATTGATAATTTAGAAGAGAGAGTGCGATCGCATTCTCTCTTATAATGTTTAGTATCAAAATAAAAAGTAACGCTGCGCCATTGGTAAAACTGTCGCAGGTTCACAAGTTAGTAATTCCCCATCTGCCCTAACTTCATAAGTTTCAGAATCTACGTCTATTTGAGGTAACGCGTCATTTAGTTTCAAGTCGCGTTTACTCAACTGACGTGTTCCAGCAACAGCAACTGCTGGTTTTTGCAATTTCAAATGACTCGGAATTTCTTTTTCTAAGGCTGCTTGCGAAACAAAAGTTAAGGACGTAGCATTCTTAGCACCAGCAAAACTGCCAAACATTGGCCGCATATGAACTGGTTGCGGCGTAGGAATACTGGCATTGGCATCGCCCATTTGCGCCCACGCAATCATACCACCTTTCATTACGATCTCTGGTTTGACACCAAAAAATGCTGGTCGCCATAAACATAAATCTGCAAGTTTCCCCGCTTCCACTGAACCTACATAATCAGCAATACCATGTGTAATTGCCGAGTTAATAGTATACTTAGCAACATAACGTTTTGCCCGAAAATTATCTGCTTGACTATCTCCAGCAAGGCTTCCGCGTTGTACCTTCATTTTATGGGCTGTCTGCCAAGTCCGAATTATTACTTCACCGACTCGTCCCATTGCTTGGGAATCAGAAGAAATCATGCTAAACGCGCCTAAGTCATGCAAAATATCTTCAGCGGCGATGGTTTCTCGACGAATGCGAGACTCAGCAAAGGCAACATCTTCGGCAATTCCTGGGTCGAGGTGATGGCATACCATCAACATATCTAAGTGTTCATCTAAGGTGTTGACGGTATAAGGACGCGTGGGATTAGTCGAAGACGGCAGAACATTAGCTTGACCGCAGACTTTGATGATATCTGGTGCGTGTCCACCGCCTGCGCCTTCGGTGTGGTAAGTGTGGATGGCGCGGTTTTTGAAGGCAGCGATAGTATCTTCCACAAATCCAGCTTCGTTGAGGGTGTCGGTGTGGATAGCTACCTGCACATCATATTCATCAGCCACACTCAAACAAGTATCAATAGTTGCGGGGGTAGTTCCCCAGTCTTCATGCAGTTTTAAACCCATTGCACCAGCTTGGACTTGTTCTGCTAGTGCTTGGGGTTGACTAGCATTACCTTTGCCCAAAAATCCCAAGTTCACAGGGAAAGCATCAGCCGCTTGTAACATCCGGTAAATGTTCCAAGGGCCGGGGGTGCAGGTAGTGGCGTTGGTTCCGGTGGCGGGGCCAGTTCCACCACCAATCATAGTTGTGATTCCAGAGGCGATCGCTACTTCAATTTGTTGCGGACAAATAAAATGAATATGGCTATCAATCCCGCCAGCCGTGAGAATCATTCCCTCGCCAGCTAAAGCTTCGGTTCCAGGGCCAATAATAATGTCTACGTTGTCTTGAATATAAGGATTACCTGCTTTGCCAATTTTAAATATCTTGCCATCTTTAATGCCAATATCTGCTTTGACAATTCCCCACCAATCGAGAATCAAAGCATTGGTAATGACTAAATCTACAGCACCATCGGCGTTAGAAATAGGCGATTGTCCCATGCCATCACGGATAACTTTACCACCGCCAAATTTCACTTCATCGCCGTGGGTAGTAAAGTCTTGTTCTACTTCTATAAATAATTCTGTATCAGCAAGGCGGATGCGATCGCCTACTGTCGGGCCATAGGTTTCTGCATAAGCGCGGCGAGATATTTTGTATGGCATATTACATTCTTGGGAAGTGAGGCTAGAATCGAGTTTAAACGCAAAGTGGCGCTAAGGTAAACGCAAAGGTACGCAGCGCGTTGCGGGGGTTCCCACGCCACATACTTCAAGTCGGCAGAGCCGCCCAACGCAGTGGCTCCCCGTTGCGTTTACCTCCGCGCAACTTTGCGTTAAGAAAATGATGCTGGTTGAATACCTAATTCGTTTCTCCATTCTGATAAAGACTTATCCCAGTGTTCTTCCCATTTTTGTGCCAATAGTGGTTTTGCTATTGACCCCATCTGATATCCCAGAGTTATTTGTTTTAATAAATTAGGTAGTTGGTCTGGCGATTTTACCAATGTACCTAATAAACTTCCTCCTACTAATACAAATGCTAAATTTCTGCGTGTCTGCACCATTTCAAAAGCCTTAAGACCTATTTCTCCAAGTACATCAGTCTTAAAACCTGTGACTATATGCCAAATATCATGAGTTTGACGTATACGCAAAGTTAGATAACTAATATCGTCTTCAATTTTGATTTGGCGATAAAATCCAGGATCGAAACCATTTTTTTTAATGTAGGATGCGTAAGCATAACCTAAAGATGTTTCGGGATATTGTAAGAGTTTTTCTACATCAGGATGAGGTGCAATATATCGTTCTTGAATCAGTTGTTCTATTTCTGGCTGCGTTTTAAGCCAATTCACTGCTGAAACAGCCGCTTTGCTATAACGCAATCCATCTTCAACATCATAAACATAGTTAAGATTAGCTGGGTCTCTGTATAAAGTCACTAGGGCTTTCAAGATAACTTTAAAATCAGCACTGAGGCGTTGGTGTCGTTCTACTAGTAACATAGCAAATCCTTAAAGCTTTTTATCTATTTTAGACTTGTGGTAGATGTCCGTTGATTTTGCTATTAAAACCATAGACTTGACGACTACCAACTAATGCAACTAATGTAACTTCCTTTTCATCCCCTGGTTCAAAGCGGACTGCTGTCCCGGCGGGAATGTCGAGGCGCATTCCCCGCGCTTGTTCTCTATCAAAATTTAGGGCATTGTTGACTTCGTAAAAGTGAAAATGCGAACCTATTTGTATAGGGCGATCGCCTGTATTCGCCACTTGCAATTTTACAGTCGGACGACCAGCATTTAGTTCTATTTCACCTGCGGCTGTAATAATTTCCCCTGGGATCATAATATTTATAAAAGTTAAAAATTAACGAATCGGATTATGCACTGTCACTAACTTTGTACCATCAGGAAAGGTTGCTTCTACTTGCACTTCATGCACCATCTCTGGCACACCTTCCATGACATCATCTCGCGTTAATAAAGTTGTGCCATAACTCATCAATTCGGCAACTGTACGTCCATCGCGTGCGCCTTCTAAAATAGCAGCAGAAATATAAGCAACCGCTTCAGGATAATTTAATTTCAAACCTCTTTCTTTTCGTCTTTCCGCTAATAAAGCAGCAGTAAAAATTAATAATTTGTCTTTTTCCTGCGGCGTAAGTTGCATCTTTGCATCCTTTATGGTTTATTTAAATCTGCCAAACTCTTGGTATACAGCTACCACGACTCAAAAAAGATGTTCGTAGGATCTGCCAAACAGCTGTAAACCAGTTTCTCACCTCAGATGTGGAAGCGCCGCGATATCTACACAAAAGTCCATGTTCTAGTTGGGTTACGCCTATAGAGTGCTGAGTGAGGTGTGCTGAAGAGCCAGTGCGTTGGGGAGACAGCGCTGTGGGCGGCTTTGCCGACTTGAAGCGACTGTCGTCGGGTTCCCCGCGTTGTAGCAACTGGCGTTGCTGAGGAGCCAGTGCGTTGGGGAGACAGCGCTGTGGGCGGCTTTGCCGACTTGAAGCGACTGTCGTTGGGTTAAGCGCGTTGTAGCAACTGGCGTTGCTGAGTGGGGTGTGGGGAGTGAAGGAAGAACGGGCTTTTTCGACTATTTCGGCTGAGACTGGATTACCAAGCCAAACCAAGCTACCTACGATTGGCTGTCCAAATAAACCATGCGGACTGTGAAAAGTGTCTGTGTTACCTGGTAAAAATTGACGATCTATCCATAATGGAACATCTTGTTGCCAAATTTCAGTATGCGATCGCCATTCTCCCTGTAAAAATTTCTCTCCTCTAGCACTACGACCAAATCGGGTGATTTCCCAACCTAAAAAACTGGCTCCGGTTGCTAATTCTACTCGTAAATCTTGGCGATAATCTGCGCCGTTAAACAAAATTGTTTCTTGTGGTAACAACTCTAAACAAGCACCAGCATCAATTTGGATGTTTATACTTTGTCTAGCTTGCAAGCCATTACTGCGGTATATCTTACTCGCCGCTGCTGTAGTGATCAAAGCTTGCGCGTTGGGTTGGAGGTGGAAATTTGATGATAAGCGATCGCCCCCTACAACTCCCCCAGCTGTATGTAAAATTACGCTATGACAGACTTTTTCGCCTTCAGGGTAAAACGGACGTTGTACCTTTAGCGGTGCTTGATGATGATTGTAAATCAGCTGGGTGGAATTTTGGCGATCGGCGTAAACTAAGTTAAGTTTGCCATGCCAACCTGCTGTTGTCTGTGGATGAGAAATCACCATTAATCAATAAATAATGAAGTATAAATGTTTCATACTTCATTGTAAAAAATAGGGAACAGCTTTGAATGTTTCTTAATGTTTTTGTTTGAAGAACCTGTCAAACAGTTTATTTGCTTGCTTTTTGAACGGAAATATTCATACTCTGCCAAAAAGAGAAATCTTTAGTCATTTGTGCTGACCAAGTTTTATCATGAATCATGGGCATAGCAGCTACTTTCTTCTCGACATTTTTGTTTTGGCAAGCTGCCAGTAATTTATGATCTACAAAATTATCACACGAGTTATCTGGCGCAAAAGCTACGTAAGTTGTTTCCTTCAGTTCTCTAGTTAAACCTTCTGATAGTGGTTCAGCACTAACATCATTCATACCCAGATAGCCAATGTTTTGTAAATCTTCCATTGTCCGCTGCATACTAACAGTGTTGTAATTAGTGCTAACAAGAGTACCGCCCTTGAGATACTGAGAGTTAGCTGCATAACGTCGATTTCGTTCTAGTGAATGCTGGACTTCGTTTGGCTGACTTTCTTCGGGTATATGGTTACTTACGATCATTTCTGGCTGATGGTGACTAGTCATGGAAAATTTATTAGCTGTCGGTGGAGTTTTGTCATATTTACTCACACTAAAATCAGCTACAACTTCTTCCATTCCTACAGGCATTGTATCTATGTTTTGAAACAATCCCCCATCATAATTAGGTAGGATGACTGTTGGGTGAGGATTGTGAAGTGGAATCAACAAGGTATTTGGTTCGTATTGGTTGCCATTGAATATCTGTGCGTTTGCAGATTGAACGTTTGCACTCAAAGTTGTTGCAAGTACAAGTCCTAGTAGGTAGCGTTGACGTTTGTTAATTAGCATGGAATCTTCCTATACCCTATAAAAATGATCAGATGCACTTTCTTAGTCATTATTTAATTTTTTGGTTAAGATAGGAATAAAATCCGTTAATCTAATCTCTATATCAGATAGGCAACCTCTCGGTAAATTCTTGGAAATTAATTTCTGAGTGTAGATTATTCGACTGTAGATAAACTTTGCTGAGGCAACTTGGTATAACAATCTAAAAAGCTTAAGAGAAAAGCTTTTTATCCCTTGTGACACTAAATATAGCAACGTTTATTAACAGAATTATTAAAAATAGCTGAAAGATAGTAGATAAATTTCAAAAGCCAATTATGGCTGAAAAAATCAGGTTAATTTAGACACAAAAAATTAATTCTGTAAAGTAGTTTTTGATACAATTCGCGTCTTTTTAAGTTCTGCTGAAGAGAGTTGTTCGCCTGCTTGTAAGCGAGTTGCCGATGTCTGCAAGATAGTAGCTGCGTTAGTATCGCCGATTTGTAAGGCGGTTTTAGCAGCAGTTTGCAACATAGTTGCAGCACCTATGTGATCGCCTTGTTGTAATTTCACTTCAGCTAACTGTGTTTGGCGATATTTCGCTAATGCCAAAATAGACTGCTGTACTTGGGGATTTAAAGCAGGTTGATATGTTCTGACGATGTTTGCAGATATCGTTACAATCGGTGAGAGTAAACACTCTTGGTTTAATGCTGGGTCATCGTAACGAATTTGCATCTGTCCAATTACTTGTTCTCCTTCTGGTAATTGTCCTAAATAAATATTCGCTAAAACTACTCGTTCTATATCCTGCATTAAATCGCCCAAACGCACAGCAAAGCCACTATTCGGTTCTTGTTGCACTGGTAACTCAATTGTGTCTGGGGAAACTTGGGCGATGGGTTTTAGTTCCGCGAGTCGGACGTTAGGTACAAAAGAAAATAACAAATAAGCATTGGTTAGCCCGATTGATTGGATTCGGCCAAACAAACGGTTGAATTCATCCCCAACTTGTTCTGGATGCTCAATATAAGCCAAACTCCCGCCGCCAGCATCGGCAATTTTCTCTAGTAAATCTTGGTTCCAGTTATTACCAAATCCGAGAGTGTTGATAGTCAGATTGATTTTAGCTGCCTTTTGAGCAAATTCTAGGCAGCGCTTACTATCATCTGTACCGATTTCCCACTTCCAAATCCGCAAACTGCTTTCACCATGTCCATCGGTAAGAAGAAAGGCTTGGGAAACAGTACCTTTTGCGCCTTGCATCAGTTCTGTAATTCCTAGTTGCAAACCCTCCGCAATAGCTGTACCACCACTAGCATTGAGTTTATTTTTCCACAGCGATTTAATGGCACTGGAATCTTGAATTACCTGATTGGGAACAATCACTGCCGCAGAACCAGCAAAACCCACAATTGAGATGCGATCGCCTGGCTGTAATTTATCTAATAATTGCTCTACTGCTGCAATTACAGTTTGCATCGGTTTGCCATGCATCGAACCGCTTTTATCCAAAATTAAGCATAAATTCAGTGGCAAACGCCCCTCAAACTGCTCGGCGAACGCAGAAATCGAAATTGCTAATTGACGTTGACTGCTGTTTTGAGCCACATCAACGTTACGATCATTGAGCGACGAGAGCAATTGAACTTTCATTGTGGTGGGATATCTTGCAACACAGTTTTCGAGACAATACGAGTTTTCTTGCGATCGCTTTCGCTTAATTCCCCTCCCGATTGTAGTTGGGTGGCAGAAGTTTGCAATACCGTGGCTGCACCTGTATCTCCCATTTGCAAAGCCGTTTTAGCAGCAGTTTGCAGCATAGTTGCAGCACCGATGCGATCGCCTTGTTGCAATTTTGCTTCTGCCAGTTGGGTTTGACGATACTTCGCTAAAGCCAAAATAGATTGCTGCACTTGGGGATTAATATCTGGTTGGTAAGCCCTGGTAACATTTCCGTATACTGGAATATTGGGCGTAAATAACCCGGTTTGATTGTGGGCAGGGTCATCGTAGCGAATTTGGACATTAGCGATCGCCTGTTTACCTTCAGGCAACTGTCCCAAATAAATATTAGCTAAAATTACTCGTTCTACGTCTTTCATTAAATCGCCCAAGCGGATAGCAAAGCGTCCATCTGCTTCTTGTTGTAGGGGGAGTTCGATGGTATCTGGGTAAACTTGGGCAATCGGTTTGAGTTCTGCTAACCGGACATTAGGCATTAAGGAAAATAAAAGATAAGCATTTGTCAAGCCTACAGTTTGCAAGCGGCTGAATAGACGGCCAAACTCATTGACAGCTTGATCGGGTTTTTGAATATAAGATAAAGTACCTAAACCAGCATCAGCAATTTTTTCTAAAACATCCTGGTTCCAATTGTCGCCAAAGCCCAACGTATTCAAAGTCAAGCTGTAACCAGCAGCTAACTGGGCAAACTTCAAGCAGCGATTGTTATCACCATGCTCATTTTCGCCATCAGTTAACAAAAAAGCTTGGGAAATTCTGTCTTTTTTGCCTTTGGCTAACTCCTCAATTGCCAAACGCAAACCTTCATCAATCGCCGTCCCACCATCAGCAGATAAGCGGTTAATTTGCTTTTTAATTTGTTCTGGATCTTCAACAGATTGATTTGGTATTAAGACATTCGCCCGATGATCGAAGACTACCACACTTAGGCGATCGCTAGGTTTAAGTCTGTCAACTAACAAATTAGCGGCTTTTTTGACAGTTTCCAGCGGTTTACCATTCATTGAACCGCTATGGTCAAGAATTAAACATAAATTAATCGGCAGATTCCGATCTTGAGTTTCCGCGATCGCCGAAACCGAAATAGACAACTGACGTTGACTACTGGTTTGATTCGCATCAACATTCACATCATTCAGGGCAGGCTGCAAATTGACCTTCATAACCCAAACTTCCTATTTCAGGATATATACATAATTTAGTAAGAATTCAGCACTCCGAAGCCAGTTGAGTATTGAATGTTTTAACTATTGTGACTCCTGACTCCTGAATTCTGACGAGTGTATTCTCACCATATTTATAAATAACTTCAAATTGCCAGATCAGCGCTACGGAAAACTGATCCCACTCAGATGCATTAAGATATTCACAATATCTTAGAAGCCTAGCTTTAACAGATGCCAGCTATCTCGCTCATTAGCGAGGAAACCGCACCTGACGAAAGCTGGCATCACGCTAGGATGTATTACAGTTAACGGCATAATTTCAGGCGATCAGTTGCTATGGACATTTCCCCCATCAAGGCTGTTCAAGCCCCATACTACGGCGATAACTTCTACCGGACACCGCCGCCAGATTTACCCTCTCTTCTTTTAAAGGAGCGAATTGTCTATCTGGGAATGCCACTGGTTCCTGCTGTCACGGAATTGATCGTCGCTCAACTATTGTATTTGCAGTCAGACGATCCCGATAAGCCTATTAAAATCTATATCAACTCGACCGGCACTTCCGGTTACAGTGGCGATCCAATTGGCTTTGAAACTGAAGCCTTCGCCATCTATGACACAATGAAATACATTAAGCCGCCCATCCACACCATCTGTATCGGTTCAGCAATGGGTATGGCAGCAATGCTACTTAGTGCTGGTACTAAAGGTTGCCGAGCCAGCTTGCCCAACTCTACCATTATTCTGCACCAGCCCAAGAGCTACGCCCAAGGTCAAGCAACTGATATTCAGATTCGGGCGAAGGAAGTTCTGGCAAACAAGGTATCAATGGTTGAGATTTTGACCAGTACCACTGGACAGACGGCAGAAAGAATCACCAAAGACATGGATCGTCTCTTCTACATGAGTCCTTACCAAGCTAAGGAGTACGGTTTAATCGACCGCGTGTTTGAAAAAGAAGAACTCGCCAATCCACCACTGCCTGCTAGTGTCCTCTAAATAGTCATGGTCAATAGTCAATAGTTAAACAACTTTGGACTTTGGACTTTGGACTTTTGACAAAAAATTAATCACAAACGGAGTAAAGAAAATGCCTATAGGCGTTCCTAAAGTTCCTTACCGCATGCCCGGAGGGCAGTTCACAGATTGGATTAGCATCTACGATCGCCTTTACCGAGAACGGATTATTTTCCTGGGACGTGATGTTGATGATGAAATTGCTAACCAAATCATCGCAGTCATGCTGTATCTGGATTCAGATGACCCAGGTAAAGACATCTATTTATATATCAATTCCCCTGGTGGGATGGTCACATCAGGCTTGGCGATTTATGATACGATGCAACACATCAAATCTGATGTTGTCACCATCTGCGTTGGTCTAGCTGCTTCGATGGGTTCTTTCTTGTTAACTGCTGGTACTAAAGGCAAGCGGTTGGCATTACCCCATTCCCGGATTATGATTCACCAACCTTCTGGTGGAACCCGTGGACAAGCAACTGACATCGAAATCGAAGCCAGAGAAATTCTGCGGATTCGCAATCAACTCAATAACATTTACGCTCAAAATACTGGTCAAACTTTGGCCAAGATTGAGAAAGACATGGATCGTGACTTCTTTATGTCTGCCCAAGAAGCTAAAGAATACGGATTGATTGACCGTGTAATTGAAGAGCGAATCTAAAACGAAGTAAAAAGGTAAAAGTAAAAAGCGCAAAGTTGAGTCAGTCGCGTGGTGAGGTAGTGCGTTGGGCGGGTTTCCCAACTTGAAGCAACTGCCGCGCATGGTTTCCCGACTTGAGCGAACTGGCGTGGCGGTGTCGGTTTCCATCCCCGCAATCGCCTCAACGGGGAGCCACTGCGCTATTGCGGCAATGCCCGACTTGTAGCAAGTGGCGTGGGAACCCCCGCACGGCGTTGCTCTTCGCCTAACTTTGTAAGAAAGCAAAAGATTTAAGCGGACTTAATTTCTTTTAACTTTTGCCTTTTGCCTTTTTACTTCCCTAAATATTGTCTAGTTTGAACTATAAAATTAGCAAATTAGTGTTTATCATTAAAACCTGAGGCTAAAAGCAGAAAGCTGATAGCTGTATATTAGATAGCTGATATCTCGAAATGGATCTAGGAGATTGCTACCGTTTATTGGGTTTAAGGTCGGGAGCCTCTTTTGCGGAAATCAAAACGTCTTACAGACGGCTGGCGCAGCAATATCATCCCGATATCAACCCGGATGACAAAAAAGCTAAAGATAAGTTTATTGCCTTGACAGAAGCTTATAGGCTGCTCTTAACGGTAGTACCGCCAGAGGAAACAGTCGAAAAGCCGTCAAGTCAGTCGTTTGTGTCTAGGCGCGAAGAACCAAAGGCAACGCCCAAAACCACAGTCACCACGGAAACGTTTGTTTCTAGACGCGAAGAACTAAAGGCGACGCGCCAAGAGACTGCACCAAAAACCACAGTCACAACTGAGAAACCACAGACACCGCCAGCGAATATTGCGGAAATCGAACAACGGCTAAAGTGGAAGACTTACGAGCAATTACAAAGATTTTTAAAAGAAAAAAGATTTCCCCAAGCGATCGCCCTCGCCGAAGCCTTAGCTGACCGTTTACCTAAAGATGCGGAAGTCCGCCAATGGTTAGCGATCGCCTATCAAATTTGGGGACGAGCGCTAATTAACGAAAATCAAGTCCTCAAAGCTAGAATTTACCTGAAAAAAGCCCTAAAAACTGACCCTAATAACAAAGCTTTATGGAATGAAGTGCAACGGGATTTTCAGAAAATAGAGCAAATTTTTTGATATTTGTCAATAGTCAATAGTCAATGGTCAAAAGTCAATAGTAGCTAGTAAGCTAATAATCACTTAATTTGCTTGTTGAGACCGCAAGGGGAGCCAGCGCGTTGGGCGGATTTCCCGACAGCCGCGCGACTGGCGTGGCAGGGGAGCAGAGGAGCAGGGGAGAGGTTTGAAGTTTTTCCCCAAAATTTCAATTGTGCAACTTGTAAGCACAAAAGCTTAGCGACAGCGTAACGCAACAAAGTTCTGATGATGTTGGTTTCTTGGGAGTTTAACCAGATGACGAAGCCTGATTTTAAGACAATGACTCGTAAGGAATTAAAGAGATACATCTTGTCTCATCCCACAGATAATGAAGCAATTCGAGAATTATTTATTACTAGAAAAAATCCTAATACCCAAACTTTTCCCTATCCTTACGATATGCCTGATAAAGAAGTTGAAGCAATTTTTAAATCTAAGTTAAATATGGAAAGTGAAATACTAGCCTACATTCAAGAAATTGGTTCAAAAACCATTTGAGGAATTAATATTTCATCTTGTGATTGTCCAATTCCTAAAAATCGGTTTTCGGCTTCGTATACGCGCACAAGCCCAAAATTATTAGAATTGAGAGAAATTTTTTGTCCTTGACACCATTTTCGCGCCAGTTCTGGAGGTAAATTCACAGCGGGCAAATGTTGTAGCGCAACATCAGGAAGAATAGGTTGAAATGTCCCAGCTTGTAACTGTGCTTCTAAGTCAGTAAAAGAAAGACTATCACTTAAATCAAACCCACTGCTTTGGGTGCGTGTTAAAGCGGCGAGAGTTCCGCCAGTGTTTAAAACTGTGCCTAAATCACGAGCGATCGCTCTAATATATGTACCACTACCACAGGCGATCGCTACATCTAATTCCGGAAAATCCCCTTCGCGCCAATCTAAAATATCTATCTGAAAAACTTTAACTGTACGTGCTGGAACTTCGACGGTTTCACCTTGACGCGCCAAATTGTACAATCGTTTTCCTTCAATTTGAATTGCACTGTAAATTGGCGGTATCTGTTCAATTTTGCCAACAAATTGTCTGAGTGCAGTTTCTACTTCAGCCAAACTCAAGTTAGCGCCAGCTTGAGAAGCGATAATTTCTCCTTGCAAATCATCGGTTGTGGTACGCACGCCAAAACGAATACTAGCTTTGTAAGCTTTTTCTTCTGGTAGATACTGCAATAATCTTGTGGCTTTACCAAGTGCAATCGGTAATACTCCAGTCGCAGCGGGGTCTAAAGTTCCAGCATGTCCTACTCGTTTGAGGCGTAGCAGCTTGCGTACCCGCGCCACACAGTCGTGAGAAGTCCAATCAAACGGTTTGTTTAAGTTGAGAAAACCTTGCACAGTAATATTTCTTGATGCTTCCTACGTAGTAGGGTGTGTTACGCCATAGGCTAACGCACCTTGAATTAACGAACCGCCCAGACGCAGAGTACACACAGAAGAGAATTAAGAGAAGTTTTTATAAATGATTTAGGGCTACTATCTAAACTCTTTGAAGTCTTGATTCAGCGATATTTTACCTAAATTTACGTTTATAAGCTTACATATACCAATCCCCTATTCATAATGTTGCTGCCAATTCTTTCAAACGCAGGTGTCCATCTCGAAACACTGACCAGCCATCTCCGACTAAGACGGTTTCCACATTACTCAATTGTGCCAGTCTACGCACCGAAGCAACTGCTGCTTCTGGATTGAGTAACTTTTCCTTTGGCAAGATAGTTAAAGTCCCTGCTTTGTGCGCCCGTACCAAATCGCCTGTAATTAAGGTAGTTTCTTCTAATAGCAGCGCCAGTTCGCCAGGAGTCTTGGAACCTTGGAGTTCAATTGTTTTTAATCCAGGTACAAACTCATCACCATCCGCCAACCAGCGATCGCAATCTATCGGGAAATATTCTTTTTCTGCTGCTGGGCCTGCTATTTTAGCATAGGTTTGCACAGCAATTTCTTTCGCTGCTCTAATATGTTCAGAGTTTGTCAGTACAATCCAATCCACACCACCGAGAGATTCGAGGTGATTCCAATCGTGGTTTGATAAAGCTACTGGGTCAATTAAGATATTGCCATCTGGACGAATCCAAGCAATCCCATTGAAATCAATATTTCGTGCAGGATTGAAAGTAGACCAGCCATATAAATCGGGACGGTGCAGAGATTTCATAATGATTCTGGTTCTATACCTTCAATAAAATCGTACATTAAGAGAGTTGCATCAATAATGTATCAGTAATTTTGTCTGTAGTCCAAATTGGCATTTTCCTTAAATTCCATCCGATTATTTTCATGCAATCATTCAAGACTTTACTGCGCGTCCGGCACTATGAAATGGATGCTTTAGGACATGTTAATAATGCCGTCTACCAAAACTACTTAGAACAGGCGGCCATTGAACACTCAGAACACCTCGGTGCAACTTTAGATGTTTACCGAGAGTTGGGTGGCGTATTTGTGATGCGGCGGGTAGAAATTGACTATCTCCGCCCAGCCGTGGCAGGTGATACACTCGAAGTCACCACTTGGGTAAAGGAAATGCGTGGTACTCGTGCTTTTCGACGCTATGAAATTCGCAAACAAAATGAAGATGATTTATTGTTCACTGCTGAAGCACTGTGGGTGTGGGTAGATACCAAAACTATGCGTCCACGACCAATTCCTAACAGGATTTCCGACAAGTTTTTGCAAATTCAAGGTTTGAGTGTAGCTGAATAATTTTGTATTGAAAATTTTCAATTATTATTCAAGATTTACTTGATAAATACTCTCCTCTATAAACATTGATGGCAGTTCCCAATTGTATGAGGTACATCCTAACTAGCCTCTAGTCCCTAATCTAAACAAAATGTACCTCACTAAAATGAGAAACTCCATATTTAGCAAAATTCAGCCTCTTGGGGCATTGGCTCATGTGTAATGCTGATATATCTAGGTTGAGCTTTGATTATTGCTATCCATTTTTGAATAGCAGGAAATCTTGATAAATCAAAACCACCTTCATCGGCTACATGAGTGTAAGCGAACAAAGCAATATCAGCAATGGTATAGCGATCGCCCACAAAATACAAATGAGATTGGAGATGGTTCTCCATCACTCTTAATGCGGCATAACCTGGTTCACGCTTTTGTTCTAAAGCCGCCTGATATTCTTGGGCTTTGCCTAAAATTGAAATCCAAAATCTTGATGTCGCAATGAATGGTTCATGACTATATTGTTCAAAAAATAACCATTGGAAAACTTGTGCTTTTAAGAAGCGATCATAAGGTAGAAATTCTGTGTATTCACTGAGGTAAGCCAAGATGGCATTTGATTCTGTTAAGTATTTTCCTGGTTCCACTTCCAAAACAGGTATCTTGCCATTCGGATTTTTACGTAAGAATTCTGGTGTCCGACTCTCTCCCTTTAAGATATTCACCTCGATTCTTTCATAGGGAATACCCATTTGTGATAATAAAAGACGTATCTTATAACCATTACCAGAGGGTAAAAAATCGTACAGACGTAGCGTTTCCATGCCAAAAAGATAATGAAGAGTATATAGAGAAATGAGGCTCTAAAATACAATATCTTACAAAATGATTCGAGATAAACAGGATAATTATTTCTCTTTTATGCATCTTCATAAAAACTAGATTTATCTGAAAAAATAAAAAACCAAGTATTAATTATTTCTCGTATTTATCAACTTTAAATGTTTAATTTCATTCAATGGAGTAAACTAAAAATATGTGTGGAAGATTTACTTTAAATCAATCACCTGCCGCTCTAGCTAAGGCTTTCCATCTCCAGCAAATTCCTGAGTTAACTGCCCAATACAACATTGCACCTACACAAATGGTGCCAACAGTGCTACATAACCCCACAAGTAAAGATTATGAATTTCAACAGCTACGTTGGGGCTTAATTCCTACTTGGGCAAAAGATGCAAAAATGGGAGTAAAGCTGATTAACGCTAGGGCAGAAACAGTAGCGGAAAAACCAGCTTTTCGATCAGCTTTCAAACGCCGACGCTGTTTGGTAATAGCTGATGGCTTTTATGAGTGGCAAAAGCAACAAGGTAAAAAGCAGCCTTTCTATTTTCGGCTTCAAGATGGGCAACCCTTTGGCTTTGCAGGTTTGTGGGAGATATGGCACTCACCTGAAGGAGAAGAAATCGCCTCGTGTACGATTGTGACAACAACAGCTAACGAATTGATAGAACCCATTCACGATCGCATGCCAGTAATTTTAGCTCCCGAAGATTACGATTTGTGGTTAGATACTCAAGTGCAAACCCCAGAAAAACTTCTGCCATTATTAAACCCCTATCCTGCTGAAGCAATGACAGCGTACCCAGTGAGCAGTTTGGTCAACAAGCCCCAGCATAACAGTCCAGAATGTATTATCCCCCTTAGTGAGGAGAATGCCCTTTCAAATCAGTTAAATTAACTAATGAGTGCTGAGTGCTGAGTCGGAAGTGTTGAGAAACGCTGTAATTCTTAAGAGCATCTTTTGAGCTAGTAGCTGTACAACTATAGAGGCAGTTATGCCAAGAACACAGAAAAACGATAACTTTATTGACAAATCTTTTACAGTCATGGCGGATATCATTCTCAAGATTCTGCCAGCTAACAGAAAAGCTAAAGAAGCCTTTGTTTATTACCGAGATGGAATGTCGGCACAAGCAGAAGGTGAATATGCCGAAGCATTAGAATATTATGAAGAAGCCCTCACCCTAGAAGAAGACCCCAACGATCGCAGTTATATTTTCTATAACATGGGGCTAATTTACGCCAGTAACGGGGATCATGACAAAGCTTTAGAACTGTATCACCAAGCAATTGAAACTAACCCACGTCTACCCCAAGCGTTGAATAATATCGCCGTCATTTATCATTACAAAGGCGAAAAAGCCAAAGAAGCTGGAGATAATGATGGTGGTGAAGCCCTATTTGACCAAGCAGCAGATTATTGGATTAGAGCCATTCGCATGGCTCCCAATAACTACATTGAAGCTCAAAACTGGCTAAAAACCACTGGACGAATGCAGATTGACGTATTCTTTTAGTTATTTGTCATTAGTCCTTCGTCATTTGCTAAGGACTAACGACCAATGAACGCCAGTTGCTACAAGTCGGCCATTGCCCGCCCACCGCACTGGCTCCCAATGACCAATGACCAATGACAATTTATGATTGATCGTGAACAAGTTCATAAAGTAGCTCTTCTCGCTCGGTTGGAATTAACACCAGAAGAAGAAGAGCAATTTACCACTCAGCTAGGAAGTATTTTGGATTATATACAACAGCTGAGTGAACTAGATGTTAGCGATGTGCCACCAACTGCACGAGCAATTGATGTTAGCAATGTGACGCGTGAAGACGAGTTAAAACCTTATCCAGAGCGAGATGCCATCCTCAATAGTGCGCCTGAACAAGAAGGCGAATTTTTCAAAGTCCCGAAAATCCTCAACAGCGAAGAGTAAGAACTGATAAGTTAAAAGGTAAAAGTAAAAAGTAAAGATTCTTTTGCCTTTTTACTTTCTACTTTTGACTTCTAAGGCTTATAGTTCCGACATTCAGGCGCATTGGGATTTTCTCGACAGTATTCTTCAAAGGAACCTTTAGCCGAAACCATACCTTCAGCTTTTTGATGGGCGGCTTCTGCTTGTAGTTCTTCCACTTCATCCCAAGCAGCAGCACAGGCTTTAGAATAAGCACCATACTGGGTACAAATGGCACGGGCTGCTTCAACGGCTTTTTGAATTTTTTCCTCCAGCCTAACTGCTGTTGGGGCTTCGACAAAATTACTCTTGGTCAAAATATCAGTAATTGAGATGATGCCTAGCAGCTTACCTTGAATTACTGGCGCTCTACGGATACCAGTGTTAGCAAACAACCGCGCTACATATTCCACGCTCAACTCAGGATTGACGACAATGCAGGGTTTGCTCATAATTTCATAAACCCGCACTAGCTTAGGATCTTTACCGTAAGCAATTACCTTATAGACAATATCTGTTTCGCTAACCATGCCATAAGCATCATTATCATAGCGACGATCCACAACCAAGGCACGCAAGTTGTTTTCTTTCATCAGCCGAACTGCTTCAGCGACAGTTGCCGAACCACGAATGGTAATCACATCCTTGGTCATGATATGTTCAGCTTTCATCATGGCTGTAGTCTCCTGGTAAATAGCAGGGGAGCGGGGGACAGATGGGCAGACAGAGGAGCAGGGGGAGCAGAGAAGCTAACTAATCTCTACTCTCTATTTCCTATTGCCTGTTTCCTGTTTTCTGTAACCTTATTGTTGAAAATTGCCCAGCTACAACACTAAATTAGTCCAGGTTTCAATTCGTGATGTTATCGAAAGTGACCGAATTTGAAGTATGAAGTGTGAAGTATGAAATGTCATACCAATTCACCAAAATTTTGATACACATACTTGTAAGGGCGAACAGCCGTTCGCCTTGACAACAGCCTACGCCCATACACCTGTATTTGTATCATCCATAAAGTGAAATGGTATCATGTATGAAATTTTATCCTTTAGCTTTCAACCTTTCTCCGTAAGCAGGCTAGGATGATCACAGCACCATTGAAACTGCGGCTAAAAAAGTACTACACAATTGGTGCTGACTGTAAGTTTGTCCCCAGGTATACCATCTGCTCGTAAATTCAGAGACTCAGCTATGTCAAATCGTCATTATCCACCCGCCTACTTACGTTATCTCAAAGCCAGGTTATGGAATTTTAGCAAGCCTGCTTTTTGGGGAACAGCGATTTTTTTATCAGTGTTAGGGCTGGTAATTCGAGAATACTGGACTAACCCAAATGCGTTTACCAGCAAACAAAACAGCGAAGTCACAACTGGGAAAACTGGTGATTCCTTGTCGGCAGAAGATAAAGCGATCGCCGCAGATATTGATAACTTACCAGTTCTGTATAATGACGTTGAACAAGCAACTAGTCCTGTAACATTCACTTCCCCTACAGATAACTCTAAGTCGAAAAAGGGTAAAGATTTCTTACAAGATGTAATTAACAAACAAAAATCTTCTAAAGATACCAAGCTAAATCCTAGCTTAGGAATCAGTGATGGTACATCTGTATCTGATGGAAAAAATCCTTTTGTTGCCCAAACCGAAAATCTGTTACAGTTCGGCACACAAAATAGTAGTAGTCAGTTATTAAATTCATCGTCTCAACCAAAAAGATCAGCGGAAAACCCATATGCAGTAGGAATTGGAGTTAACCAGACCCCAAATAATCCATACAGATCAATTAGTTCTTCACCGACAATACTTGCACCATCAGCTAACCAAACACCACTATCTAACATTAATGGTGCAACTTCCAACCCCAGCAATACTTTTGGGCAAACCTCATACACCGGAGTGCCGCAGAATTTATCTAACATAAATAGCGCGACTGCCGATTTTAGCAATAGCACTAATTTAGGGCAAACTTCTTATAATCAAGTCCCAAAGAGTTTATCTACTAATAGTCAGACTTCTATACCTAACACAAGTTTCAATAGCAGCACAGGCTACATCCAGCCTACCGTACCCAACACACCAGTAAATTATTATAACGGCGTAAATACTGTGCCGCCTTTGCCTAACCAATTACCATCAACATCCATAACACAACCTGTTACTTCGGTGCCAACTAACACTACACCTTACGGTGTCCCGAATCCTTCTGTAAATCTTGTTACACCTGCTACCCCAGCAAGTTATCAAAACAATCGCTATTTTAGAGGTATACCTACTCAACTACCACAGTCTAATTTCTCTGTTCCAGGACAGTACACAGGTGGAGTCCAAGGAAGTGGTTATTCGTCTCCTTACACGGGTGGCGTGCAGGGGAATCCTTATGGTTATTAATTTTATGACCAAATTGCAATAGATAGTATGATTGAAGATTCTGGAAATATATAGCCGTAGCCAGATAGGTTAGGACATTCTAAAACGCTAAAACCAATTGACTGCAAGCATTTCACTTTTGAACGCCAGTGAGGGAGTCGGGGAACCCGACGACAGTCGCTTCAAGTCGAGCCACTGCGTTGCGGTGAGCAGTCCGTTGGGCGGCTTTGCCGACTTGAAGGAACTGCGAACCCGAAGGGGGGTTCCAAGAGTTGTAGCAAGTGGCGTGGCAAAGCCGCCCACAGCGCTGTCTCCCCAACGCACTGGCTCCTTTTGACTTTTGACTTTTGCTACATAATCCAAAATCTTCAATCTAAACTCCACAATTGGTATGAGACCTTATCACCATATCCCCATTGTTGAACGCGGTGAACCTTTGGTAAAAATTCCTTTGGAACTGTTTGCGGTGGAGTCGCCCCATCCTTATGAAAAATTGGGCGCTATTTATGGGGAATATTCTCCTTACTATCTCCGCAAAAGTGTTGTAGAAAATTTAATCCAAGCCCAAAATTACTTGGAGTCACTGCGCCCTCGTTGGCATATTCAAATTTTTGACGGCTATCGCCCGGTGACTGTGCAGCAGTTTATGGTAGATTACAGCTTTGCTACAGCATTACAACAGAGGGGACTTTCTGAAGCTGAGTTATCGCCAAACCAAAGCCAAGAAATTTGGGAGGCAGTTTACCAAATTTGGGCTGTTCCTAGTATGGATGAAAAAACGCCGCCCCCTCATAGTACAGGTGCAGCGGTAGATGTAACGTTAGTTGATGATGCAGGACAAGTAGTGAACATGGGTTCGCCAATTGATGAGTTGTCAGAGCGATCGCATCCCGATTATTATGCCAATCATCTCCATCCACAAGCACAACAGTACCATGCCCAGCGTCAGCTATTAAATGATGTCATGTTAAAAGCTGGCTTTCAACGCAATCCCAGAGAGTGGTGGCATTTTTGTTTTGGAGATCAAATGTGGGCTTGGCTAAATAATCAAGCAAATCCAGCTAACAATTTTACAGCGCGTTATGGTCGAATTTTATAGCAGAAGGCAGGAGGCAGAAGGCAAGAGGTAAAAGTATTAGTATTCCTTGATTTCAGGCTTTCAAAATGTCCTAACCTCTCTGACTACAGCTATACAAGCAAGTTCTAAATGAGTTGGAAGCAAATATATTTCTTTACTCCCCACCTTTACGCATCTTCGGGATTAAGTTGTTTTAATTCGTCTGTAGTTAGTGTGCCAACTGGACTCCAAACTAGATAGGGAATCAGTAATACAGTTGCTAGTGGTGAAATTGGTAGAACTGCTAAAGCCAAAACTATCGCTGAAATCAACCCAACTAACCCAAGAGTTTCGCCAACGTTCAAACTGCGTAACCTCAGCATGAGTGGAATGTAGGCAATAGTGATGATTTCTACGAACAGGTATAAACCCATCAACAACCAAGTAACAAGGCTTCCGGGGTTATGCTGCCAGACGATGTTAGCAGAAATTGCACCGCAAATAAAAATTGCAGTCCAGATAAAGGGAATCAGCGGTTCAAAAACTAGCCATTGTGGGCGGCTTAAATGCGCGAACCATTTCACGTCACGAGGCGTAATGAAAAAACTACCAAAAGCAATTAAGAAAGTTATCGCCCCGATGATTACACCAGATGAAATCATACCTTTACCTTTTTCCTTATCTTTTGTCAAGTTGTACACTGCCAGTTTGACAACATAAGGAATGGGTGAAATCAATCGCAGGTTTGATACTTAGGCATCTTGAGGATTGAGACTCTTCATCTCCCAAGTGGTATAAGTACCAATGGGACTCCAAAGTAAAAATGGTACTAATAACAATGCTGCCCAACCAGAAATAGGTAAGACAGCAAGAGTTAATATGAGACCGATAATAAAACCTGTACCACCAATAATTGTGCCTGCTTGAAGACTCCGCAGCCGAAACATCACAGGCGTATATGCAACGATCGCAATTTCTAAAATTAAATATAAACTCATCAACAACCAAGTGGATGTTGTTCCTGGGTTCTTTTCCCAGATAATATAAGCCGACCAAGCACCACAAATAAACACAACAGTCCAGATCACAGGAATTGCTGCTTCAAAAGTCAGCCATCTAGGTCTTTGTAAGCGTTTGAACCATTGGCGATCGCGTGGTTGAATTAAATTAGCACCCAAAGCAACTAATATTGCCACACCCCCAATTACCATCCATGATTTAATCATGCCTTTATCCCTTGTAATTGCTGCCTATCGCTGAAATATCATCATTTATAGTGTGATTTTGTCAAGTTAGTTACTAAATACTCATCATCCCTGAGTCTGATAACTCCATTTCAGGCAGAAATATTTCAGTTTATACAAGCTTGACACAGAAATAAAAAGGGCGTACAGCTGTACGCCCCTAAGAATAATCTCTTTTTTTGGATGTTTTTACTTCAATGGTTCTAGATTGCTAATGGTGAGGTATAGTTCTTCATCAGCAACTTGTTGGTCATAATCGATATTAATTTGCGTTGGATAGCCAAATTTAGGATCATATTTGACTGTGAGATTGGCTGCTTTTCTCGCAATTGCATCCTCAATTATCCCAAACAGTTTAGGAATTGAATTATATTGTTGGAATAATTCTGCATCTACTGGTTCATTGTTATTGACAGCCTTAATAGAAGCCACTTGACCATTACGGACTGTAATAACTACTGGCTGTGTAGCTTTTGGTAAGCAAAAACAACTCCTGCTAAATGTAAAGCTATAATTATTCAGCTTTTGCTGATTCCACAACTGGCGGTTAACTTTTAGTTGAGTGGAATTTGACTCGTTAGGAGTTGGTGTTTGTTCATTTTTGGAACCAACCCAACGCTGAAAATTCACAACAGCATCTATTTTATTTTCTAAAGCTGTTAGTGCTTGCGGCGCATTAGGTGAACCGAGATAATGATTAATAGTTTTCTGTTGTTTACCAACGGTTAAAGAAGTAATTGCTGAAGGTAAATCTGTAGGCCCGCCTTGATAGTTGTTTGCTAATGAGAAATAGTTGACTTTCTCAAATTCTGCAACTAATCTTCTCACTGCTTGCGGACTAATTCTTGCAGTTCGCTTACCTACAACTTTAACAAAACGCTCCCCTTCGTAGACAACTCTACCATTAGGAAATATGGTAATTTTATAAATTGGACAAGCACCAAAACACGCAGTTCTTTGCAAAGTAATAATACCGTGACGCAGCTTTTTAGTATTTTGATTTAAGATTTGTTGAGTCTGAGCTTGTGCAGTTAGTTGTGGTAACTGTGCTGTAGATTGAGCTAATACTTGTGCATTCAAAATTATAGATACAAGTAATCCTGTACCGATTACGATAGGCGATCGCATATAAATTCCTGATAAACTAATGAATTAATCTGATAGACAGGACTAATTACAAAAAGTTTCCGATGCTGAGTTATACACCCAACATCAGCAGGTAAGTCTAAATTTGAGTACAATCACCTATAGCATTAATGAAATTGGAGAGATTTAGGACTGCTAGATAAAGCATTCTTGTTTTTTGCCGATACTTTTTGTTTGAACTTAGACAATAACAATAATAAAAAGCCGGATACTATCAATGGTACTGAAGCTGTAGGTTCTGGAACAGATTGAAAATCTCTTCCAGGCTGATAAGGTAATTCATTAAATGGGATATCGCCGAATAAGCTGCTGAAAAACTGGTCAAGCTGATTAGATATATTACTGTTATCTCCGCCAGTGCCTCTAGAAAGGATAAGTCTGTTATATATCTGAGTTTCAGAACTATCAAAATTCCCAGTTAATTCAATAAATTCTTGGCCTAGTGTTCCAACAAGAGAGTTAATCAAACTATCAACATCACTTGGAGTCTTTTGGAACAGAGAATTTAAACTTTCGGC
The DNA here is from genome assembly GCF_020829595.1 of Nostoc sp. CHAB 5844. GTDB lineage: Bacteria > Cyanobacteriota > Cyanobacteriia > Cyanobacteriales > Nostocaceae > Nostoc_B. The sequence goes on along the minus strand of NZ_JAIVFW010000015.1, from coordinate 83,223 downwards.
ATCATTACTAACACCAATTACTGTACTGTTACGTACTAACAAGTTACCATCACCTACAATTGTATTGCCGCTAGTGAAAACTATATTGCCATTACCTACGATTGTATTGTTAGTACCAAAATCCCAATTACCATTGCCAAGGGTTTTATTTTCGCTACCAAATTGCCAATTACCATTACCTAAAGTTGTATTGTTGGTTCCTTCATCCCAATGCCAATTGCCATTACCAATTGTTGTATTATCACTACCAAAGTGCCAATTACCATTACCAACAGTTTGATTATCTTGACCAAATTGCCAATTACCATTGCCTAAAGTTGCATTGTTAGTGCCATCGTCCCAATGCCAGTTACCATTACCAACAGTTGTGTTGTTACTGCCGAATTTCCAATTGCCATTCCCAATTGTGGTGTTATTTTTATTGAAGTTCCAGTTGCCATTGCCAATGGTGGCACTATCATTGCCATAATTTGAGTTGAAATTTCCAATAGTTGCGCTGTTATTACCAAAATCTCTGTTGCCATTACCAACAGGTGCGTTGTTCCCATTAAAAGGTGGCGTACTCAAGTTTAACAGATTGCCACCACCATTAAATTGAGGTATGCCACCGTTTGTAAATGGGTTATTAGAACCATCAAAGAAATCATTACCTAAAACTGATCTTAAACGGTTAAAAATTAATTGCTCAAACCGACTACCACCATCACTTATAAAAGGGTTAATTCCACCAGGAAGTGTACTAGGACTGGTGAAAGGATTGCTCACGCCTTCAGGTATATATCGACCAATATCTGACAGGTTATCAAAAGGCGATCGCTGAGGCAAACTGCCAGTAAAGGGATTACCTGCACCAAAGGGGTTGACAGCAGAATCTTCCATCAGCATTTATCTCCTATTTTTACTTCAAGTATTTTTCAGAACAGCCGAAAATCAAAAGTAATTTAAGTCTTTTTAAGCAATCAATTTTTTAGTTTTTATAGGATGTAATTATTTTTTTACTATTTATTGAGGCACGAAATTATTAATTATATCCCAGATAAAACTATGATGTTTTTAACTAACAAGCAATGATGTATTTTTTGATTTACATAACATTTTTTTCTTTTTTAGTTTCAGAGTAATTTTAAAAACTTGATATAGCATTTCTAACTCCAGTGAAGTACAAAAGAACCCCTCCCCAACCCTCCCCTTGGCAAGGCTAGGGTGCGCGACAGCGCGGGTGGGGTGTATTTCATGTGCTTGGGAATTGCTATAATAGACTGATTACAATACTTAATAATAAAAAATTAAACCGTAGTTAAACACAACTATTTCAGAATTGATTATTTGTGTTTAACTGCGGTTTTTTACAGAGTTTAAAAACTGTAGCTATTAACCGAATGGGAAACCGCCACCACCTGCAAAGGGATTGTCCCCGCCTGCAAAGGGATTGCCGCTACCGCCTGCAAAAGGATTGTCACCACCTGCAAAAGGATTGTCACCGCCTGTGAAGGGGTTGCCGCTACCGCCACTACCACCTGCAAAGGGGTTGCCACTACCACCTTGATTGATAGCAGCCCAAGGATTGACACCACCAGTCAAAGGACTGCCGGGAGCATTTGGATTACCAAAGTTAGCAAAGGGATTACCGCCGTATGGGCCTTCGTTGGCATTTGGTGCGCTACCACCGTTACCAAACGGACTCCCAGCACCACCAGCGGATCTGCCAAAACCTTCGATGATGTCGTTTGCGTCTACACCAGGAATGTCTAGCAATACACCAAATGGTGAATCCCGAAGCAGAGCTTCAAGGTCTTCGCTAGAAGGGTTATTGCTACCGCCATTATTTACATCTGTCATGAGAAAATATCCTCCTAGATTTCGGATATGAGTTTTGTTAGTACTGAAAAAATCAAGAAACAAAAACATTACAAAAGACCAAGTTTTGTCTCTTGCTTTTTGCTAAATCTAGTTAGCATTCTTTGCAGAAGTGAGCGAGTCTTTATTGCTATATTTAGCGGCTTGATAACTAACAAATATTACTGTTATTAATCAAGCTATAATAAGTGCCAATCCAAGTATATGTTAAGTATTGATTACAATTAATGCAATGATAAATATTTATGTTTTTGTTAAAAAATATAATATTCTTAGCTATTTAAAAATTAATTTGACAATAATAAAATACAAATTGGCACATGATTATAGCTAGAATCTCATGTGCCAATTCTTGATGGAAATGAAGTTGTATTCCAACAATAAAATACAGCAGTTAAGAGCAAATATTAGAACAATTTGCTACTCAATTGTTACTGTTTGAGGCAAAAAAAGTACTAAACAGTAGCAAGCAAAGCTGGTACAGCCCAACGTCCAACAACTTTACCAATCACCGACATTTCATGTGATAAGCGGTCAAATCCATCAGGTGTTAGAGATTGCGGCCCGTCAGATAACGCTCTAGCTGGATTAGGATGAACTTCAATCATCAAAGCATCAGTACCTGCGGCGATCGCAGCAAAGGCCATAGAAGGCACATATTCAGACTTACCTGTACCATGACTGGGATCAATCATGATTGGTAGATGAGTGAGCGATCGCAACACCGGAATCACAGATAAATCTAAAGTATTGCGAGCATATTTACTATCAAAGGTTCTAATACCCCGCTCACAAAGAATTACATTCGGATTTCCAGATGCAAGGATATATTCTGCTGCCATCAACCACTCATCAATTGTGGCTGACATTCCCCGCTTGAGCAGAACAGGTTTATCTTGTGCGCCTACTTTTTTGAGCAACGCGAAGTTTTGCATATTTCGCGCACCTATTTGGATAACATCAGCCACTCTGGATAATGCTGGTAAGTCGGCAGCATCCATAAGTTCTGTGATAATACCCAAACCTGTTGCTTCACGCGCCGCTGCTAACAAATCTAAGGCACTCTCACCATACCCTTGAAAAGCATAAGGTGAGGTGCGAGGTTTGTAGGCTCCACCACGCAAAAACTTAGCTCCGGCGGCCTTTACCCGCTTTGCTGTTTCGACAATCATTTCCTCATTCTCAACAGAACAAGGCCCAGCTACCACTACTATCGGATGCTGCTCACCAATATAGACATCACCGTTAGGCGTGGGTACAACAACCTCGCTGGCTTCTCCATAGCGGAATTCTCGACTCACCCGCTTGAAAGGTTTTTCCACACGCAATACTTGCTCAATCCAAGGGCTGAACTCTTGGATTTGCATCCGATCAATAGTAGAAGTATCACCAATCATCCCCAGGATGACTTTATGTTCGCCGACACTTTTTTCAACTGTGACTCCCCAAGTGTCTCTCAAACCTTCGCTGATCCGAGTAATTTCATCAATGGGTGTACCGTTTTTCAAGACTACAATCATTTTCATTTTCCTTATTAGTACAAAAATTCAGCAAGTTGTTCTAACTTTGTCCAAGCAGCGCCACTTTGCAGAACTTCATTAGCTAAAGCAATACCTTTGACACAACCTTCTAAAATGTCTGTTGTTCCTGCAATTGCTTCACCGACTTGCAGTGCCAAAGCTGTATTTAAAGCGACTACATCTTGTTGTGCTTGAGTGCCTTTCCCTTGGAGTACAGCCTTTAATATTTCTGCGTTTTCTTGGACATCGCCACCGCGTAATGCTTCAGTTGGTGCAGGATTTAAACTCAGTTCTTGCGGATTGATAGTTAGACAGTGGACTTTGCCTTCTTGAAGTACAGCTAAGTCAGTCACATCTGCCAAACCAGCCTCATCCAATCGTTCTCTACCATGAAGTGCGATCGCTCGTCTACATCCCAATTGTGATAAGGCTTGGGCGATTTCTTCGATTAACAATGGGTCATTCACACCAATTATTTGCCCTGTCGGTCGCAGCGGATTTACCAAAGGCCCAAGCAGGTTAAAAATAGTCCGCACTTTGAGAGTTTTCCGTAAATCAGCCACTGCCTTGAGTGCTGGATGCCAGCCAGGAGCAAACAAAAAGGTAATACCAACTTCACCAACTGCCGCTTGTACCTTCTCTGGGTTAGCGTTGAGATTTATCCCCAAAGCTTCCAGCACATCAGCAGAACCAGCCTTGCTAGAAGCAGAACGATTGCCATGCTTGGCAACTTTTACTCCAGTAGCAGCGGCCACAAAAGCCACAGCAGTAGAGATATTAAAAGTGGAAGCACCATCTCCACCTGTGCCGCAGGTGTCGATTAGGGGAGTGGCGAGTTGGGAGTTGGGAGGTAGGGAAGATTGAGATTGGAGAACGCTGGCCATGCCTACTAGTTCTTCGGCGGAAATGCCTTTAGCTTGAATTGCTGCTAAGATGGCTCCTGATAAGACTGGGGCAATGGCATCTGTCAGCCAACCGTGCATTAAATCTGTAGCTTGGTTAACTGTGAGTGATTGCCGTTTGAGCAACTGTTGCAATATACCTGGCCAGTCAGAAGAGGTAGGAATGGCAGGAACAGATGGAGTTTGAATTATAGCTACCATAATTAATGATTCAGAACTTTGGCGACGGTTTGAACATCCTTATCACCTCTACCAGAGCAGTTGATCACAATGCGCGGGCTGCCATCTAACTGTGGACAGAGAGTTTCTAAATAGGCGATCGCATGAGAAGTTTCCAATGCCGGAATAATTCCCTCAAGTTGTGAAAGTCGCTGAAATGCTTCTAAAGCTTGCTGATCAGTGACACTGTAATATTCCGCACGTCCTAGATCCTTCAAATAACTATGCTCAGGCCCAACACCTGGATAATCTAATCCAGCACTAATCGAATGAGCTTCGATGACTTGACCATCATCATCTTGGAGAATGTAACTCATCGCACCGTGCAGAACACCAACCCTACCTAGCGTCAGAGTCGCGGCGTGTTTGTCTGTATTCACACCTTCACCAGCTGCTTCTACACCAATCAAACGCACAGAAGGTTCATTCACAAACTCATGAAACAATCCGATTGCATTGGAACCGCCACCCACGCAAGCCAAAAGAATATCCGGTAGTCCGTCCCATTTTTCTTGAGCCTGAACGCGAGTCTCTTTACCGATAATGGCGTGGAAATCACGCACCAACATCGGATAAGGATGAGGCCCAGCTACAGAACCCAAAATATAATGAGTTGTTTCAACATTCGTTACCCAATCACGAATAGCTTCCGAAGTAGCATCTTTGAGAGTGCCAGTACCCGCCTCCACAGGCCGCACTTCTGCCCCCATCAACTTCATCCGAAACACATTCAGGGCTTGCCGTTCCATATCATGGATGCCCATATATATGACACATTCCAAGCCAAACCGCGCACATACGGTTGCAGTTGCTACCCCATGCTGTCCTGCACCTGTCTCGGCAATAATGCGCTGCTTACCCATACGTTTGGCTAACAATACCTGAGCCAAAGCGTTATTAATTTTGTGAGCGCCTGTATGATTTAAATCTTCTCGCTTTAAGTATATTTGCGCCCCAGTGCCATCAGGTCTAGCGTAGTGTGCTGTTAGACGTTCCGCGAAATACAACGGGCTGGGTCTTCCTACATAGTCTCGTAGTAAATTTTGTAACTCAATTTGGAAGTTAGCATCATGACGATACTTTTCAATAGCTGCTTCCAACTCACTTAAAGCAGGCATTAAAGTTTCAGGTACATACTTACCGCCAAACTTGCCAAATCTGCCTAAAGAATCAGGTTGTGCAAATGTATTCTTAATGTCTGGAGTGCTGACCACAGTCTAAAATCCTCTCTCATTCAAAACTTTTTCTTTTATTCTTCGCGCTCTTTGCGTCCTTTGCGGTTCGTTTTAAAATTTGTCTCACGCAAAGAAGCAGAGGCAAGGCAGCACGTTGCGGGGGTTCCCACGCCACATGCTTCAAGTCGGCAGAGCCGCCCAACGCAGTGGCTCCCCGTTGTAGCGACTGCCGCGCGGAGAGTATTAAGCAAAAAATACTAGCCTCTAACCTCTTTTTCACTTAGCCAAACCGACTGGTTGCAGTGATATTGCTGTTTTGAGTTCTCGACACAGTTGTTCTACTGCTTGTAGTCCTTGAGTTGGACTACCTTCTGCTAGGCGTTTGACGAAGGCGCTACCGACAATGACTGCATCTGCACCCCATTTTTTGACTTGAAGTGCTTGTTCTGGTGCGGAGATGCCAAAACCAACACCGATAGGTTTATCGGTGACGCTGCGTAAGTCTGTGAGTAAGTGTTGCACGCGGTTTTGAATGTGAGAACGCATTCCGGTAACACCTGTCACACTGACGAGATAGATAAATCCTTGAGATTGACGAGCGATCGCATCAATCCTATCTTGAGAACTAGTAGGAGCTACAAGTAAAATCACTTCAATACCAAAAGATGCGGCAGTTTGGATTAATTCTGCTGCTTCCTCTAAAGGTAAGTCTGGTACTACTAAACCTCTTACCCCAACATCAGCAATTAAAGCTAAAAACGACTTAATCCCCCGATGCAAAATTGGATTGTAATAAGTAAATAAAATAATGGGTGCGTTTAAGTTAGGAATTACATCTGTTAATATCTCTAGTACTTGCTCTAATTTGGTTCCTTTGTTCAAAGCGCGAGTCGCTGCTGCTTGAATTACAGGCCCATCTGCCAAGGGGTCAGAATAAGGAATACCCAACTCAATAAAGTCAGCACCATTGCGATCTAAAATGCGTAAAGCGTCGGCGGTAGTTTCTAAATCTGGATCGCCTGCTGTAATGAAGGGAATCAAAGCGCATTGTTGGCGCTGGCGTAAAGATTGAAAGTTATTAGAGATAGTAGTCATAGTAATTCGTAATTTGTAGTTCGTAATTCGTAATTTTTTCAAGAAAAGGTTAAGGGAGAAAGGATTTATCTTTCCCCTTGACCCAACTTCTGCAAAGAGTTGATTTAAAATTGTTGATTTTTTCCTAATAAATTATGTACAGCTTGTTCTACATCGTTTTGTTTAACTAAAGATTCACCAACCAAAACGGCTCTAGCACCAACTTCAGCGACAAAAGATAAATCAGCAGATGTAGAAATACCAGATTCGCTGACGAAGGTGATATCGAAGCTTTGCAGTTGTTGGTGTCGCTGGGTTAAAAGCTGTTGTGTTGTGTCTAAATCAACCGTAAAATCTTCGAGGTTGCGGTTGTTAATTCCGACTAAATGTAGGTTATCTAGTTTTAAAACTCGATCTAGTTCAGCTAAGGTATGGACTTCTACTAAAGCAGTCATCTTCAAATCGTGAATGATTTGTAAGAAGTTTTGCAGTTCTTGGTCTGATAAAATGGCTGCAATTAATAAGACTGCATCTGCACCTGCTGTGCGTGCTAGATAAATTTGATAGGGGTCAATGATGAACTCTTTGCATAGTAGAGGTAATGTAACTTGCTGACGCACCAACCGCAAGTTATCAAAACTACCTTGAAAAAACTTTTCATCAGTGAGAACCGATAGACAAGCTGCACCACCATTTTGATATGAATGGGCGATCGCTACCGGGTCAAAGTCTGCTCTAATCATCCCACGGCTTGGTGATGCCTTTTTGACTTCGGCAATTAAACTAGGCTGATGAGAATTTTCTTGCAAAGCTTTCAAGAAATCTCGCACAGGCGGCGCATCACTTAACTGATATTGCAGAACAGCTAAAGGCAATTCCTGCTGCATTTGCGCGACTTCTCGCTGTTTATGCCAAACAATTTCTTCCAGGATATCTCGAAAAGCAACAACTTGGTTAGTCATAAGTAAAAGTAGGGGAGATGAAGAGAGTAACAAATGATATCGTGTCCGGTGAAAGACTGATCATTAAGGCAGCTTCAGGTACAGAGGGGCAGGGGAGCAGAGGGGAGGGGTTTTTGGGTTCTCTGCATAGATTCGGGAATTAATAACTAATTACCCGGACATGATATGACAAATGACCGATGACTATTGACCAATAACTATTGACTCTTTTGTTTGCGTATATGTCCGCACTACATTTTTAATAATTGCCAGACCAACTTCTCCAGCTAGAGTCATGATTGATTCTGGATGAAACTGTACCGCTGCAATGGGCAATGTCTGATGTTCAATACCCATGATTACTTCGTCATCAGAAATCGCCGTTACCCTAAGTTCTTTTGGTAAACGTTGCGGTAGGGCAAACAATGAATGGTATCTACCAACAGCAAAAGATTCCGGTAAGCTTTGGAACATTACAGAATCAGACGCAGTGATAAAAACGCGTGAGGATTTTCCATGTTGGGGATAATTAAGTACTCCTAATTCTCCGCCAAAAGCTTCTACGATACCTTGCAATCCTAGACACACACCAAACAGAGGTATTTGCCGACTGACGCAAGCGGCGACAGTTTCAGGAACTTTGAAATCTCGCGGTCTACCAGGGCCAGGAGATAATACGACTAAATCTGGGCGTTCTGTATCGAACAGTGATTCGGGGAAACCATGACGGAGTGTGGTGACGCTTGCACCTGTAGAACGAATGTAATTAGCGAGTGTATGAACAAATGAGTCTTCGTAGTCAATGAGTAAGATATGTTTGCCAGGTTCAACATTAGGAATGTATTTGCTCAAGTGTGTAGTACTGCACTCCTCAATTTTCTCGTCTTTTTGTTTAGCACGACGAATTGTTTCAAATAACGCCGCACCTTTGGTGATGGTTTCTTGTTCTTCTGCTTGCGGTACAGAATCATACAGAAGAGTCGCACCCACTCGTACTTCGGCAATTGAGTCTTTCAAACGGATGGTTCGCAAAATTAATCCGGTGTTTAAATTACCGTTGAAATTCAAATAGCCTACTGCACCACCATACCAACGTCGGGCGCTGCGTTCGCGTTGTTCGATAAACTGAATTGCGGCTCGTTTGGGTGCGCCGGTAACTGTGACAGCCCAAGTGTGGCTGAGAAAGGCATCTAACGCATCAAACTCTGACCGCAATGTACCCTCGACATGATCCACTGTATGGATTAGGTGGCTGTACAATTCAATTTGGCGACGACCAATAACTCGTACTGAACCGGGTTCGCAAATCCGAGACTTGTCGTTGCGGTCTACGTCAGTACACATGGTCAACTCTGCTTCATCTTTGTGGGAGTTGAGTAAGGAGCGAATTTGCACTGCATCATCTAAGGCATCTTGTCCCCGACTAATTGTGCCACTAATTGGACAAGTTTCTACACGCCGACCTTCAACCCGCACAAACATTTCTGGCGACGCACCAATAAGATATTCGCCACCAAGATTAAAAATAAATCCGTAAGGGCTAGGATTAATTTGTTTGAGAGTTTCAAATAAGTTGCTTGGTTGTTCTTCGCAAGCTGTGAAAAAGTTCTGGCTGGGAACTACTTCAAATAAATCACCACGACGGAAATAATCGAGGGCAAATTCAACTTGCTTGGCATATTCGCCAATTTTATGGTCAGCATTTTGAGTAGGTGTTAAGCGTTGACCTCGATAATCAACAGACTCTCCTGTGCGCGGCAGATTATAAGTGCTACCGTAGGCTGTGATAAAGTCATACTCTATCCGAAACGCTTGTTGCTGATAGTAGTCTACAACTATCAGTTCGTCAGGTAAATATAGAACTAAATCCCGCTGATCTGTAGGACGTTCTAAACATGGAGAAATTGGTTCAAACTGAAATACTAAGTCGTAACCAAATGCACCATACAATCCTAAATGTTCGTCTTCTTGACTAGAAAAGGTATGCAGAATTTCGCGGATAACTGTAAAAGTTGAAGGTTGCTTACTACGCTCTTCTTCCGTAAAACATTGTTCTGTAGGTTTAACTAATCCAGTGACGCAGTTCTGATTTTTAGTTAAGTGATGAAGTTGTTGTACTTTGGATAAACGTTCAAACAGCAAAGCTAACAAAATTTTACCGCGATCGTTTAGTGCTGTCAGAGTGAAAGTATTTTCTCGCGTAGTTAATTCTAAAGGTGGATTAATGAATCCTATTGCCCATCGCTTATATCTGCCTGGATATTCATAGCTGCTATTTAACAAGCCTCCACGCTGAGAATTTAGGTAAAACAGAATTTCTTCAATTGCAGTCTCCATTTTGACTTCTGTAATCGCGCGAGAGACTCGTAAATTGTTCAGGGTTGTGTAGGAATGGGAGTCAGTAATCATAAATAATTTCTCTAGATTTTCAGCAGCCAAATTGGAACAATGAGAAAATTATGAATCTCGAATATTTTTTGATGTGTTTGTCAGATTTTTAGTAATTAGAAAAATCTAATGTTCTATATTTAGCCTACTCAGTATACAGCAGCTAATGAATGAATAATTTTTCGCATAAGCTAACATTTTATTTGTGATTCAGATCATTTTGTTTTGATGAATACAAAATGATGTATTTTAGATTTTAGCCATGCTTCTTAAGAAAGATATTTTTATTGGTTATTTCTATCAAAAGATAAGTATTTATTTTTTAGTTAAATGCTCAAGAATTAACTGACAAACACTACTAGCTTGTATGGATGAAGAATCAAGTAAATGGGTTTGTTGGCTAATCAATAATGGCCCTTCAGCAGTCGAAGGCGGAAGACAGCCGTGCGAACCTTTAACTAAATCAGCGTCTAAAGGAATCACATCCATCAAGTAGCGAAAGCCTAGTTTTTTCTGTAAAAGTTTCAGCACGATTTTGGTTTGAGGTAATTTAATTTGTGGGTCAATAAAAAGTTCTACAGGGTCGTAACCGGGTTTACGGTGAATATCTACAGTTCTGGCAAAATCAGGAGCGCGATAGTTATCAAGCCAGTAATAATAAGTAAACCAAGCATCTGGTTGTGCTACTGCAACTAACTCTCCTGAGCGAGAATGGTTCAGATAATAAGCTGACTTTTCACTTTCGTCTAGAACGTATGCAACTCCATCAGTTTCTTCGAGCAGCGATCGCACTTTCGGTATATAAAAAGGATCATTCACATAAACATGGGCAAGTTGATGATCTGCAACTGCAAAGGCTTTACTCGCACCAGCATCTAGCAGTTCTCGTCCGAGTTCTTCCCGTACTGTTAACAAGGCGTTTTCTCGGAATATGCGATTGAGGTGTATTGGTTTAGATACTGATGTAATTCCGTATTCTGATAAAACGATGACTTGAGCGCCGCGATTTTCGTAGTATTGAATCAAGTCGCTGCAAACTGCGTCAATTTCTTGTAAATCTTTGGCTACTTTGTTTATATCTGTGCCGTATTTTTGTAAGCAGTAGTCTAGATGGGGTAGGTAAACGAGTGTTAGTGTTGGATTGTGACGTTCTTCGATAAATTTTGCTGAGTCTGCAATCCATTGAGTAGCACGAATTGATGTATTCGGCCCCCAAAAGTTAAATAAAGGAAATTCACCTAATTGGGATTGGAGTTGCGATCGCAAGTTTTCTGGTTGAGTATAAATATCTGGTATTTTTCGACCATCAGCAGGATACATCGGTCGCGGGGTAACTGCATAGTCTACTGAGGAGTATATGTTGTACCACCAGAATAAGTTAGCGCAGGTAAAGTTGGGGTCTAGTTGTTTGGCAATGTCCCACACTTTCGCAGCCTGAACTAATTTATTTGACTGTCGCCAAAATTTGATTTCACACTCATCTCGAAAGTACCAGCCGTTAGCAACAATTCCATGTTCATCAGGTGATTTACCTGTGAGGTAGGTTGTTTGTGCTGTACAGGTGACAGCAGGTAAGACGGGTTCTATTGTTACGGCTTTTCCGGTGGATGTCCAACGAGAGAGGAAGGGTGTATGTTCGCCTATTAAGTTGGGTGTTAATCCGACTACGTTCAGAACAACTGTTTTTTGCATACGAACCGCCAAGTACGCCAAGGACGCGGAGAAAGAAGATTTAACTATGGACTAATTGTTTTGTTAATAGATTGGTAAGAACCCACTCATATTCACGTTGAATTGATGCTGGTAAATCTAGTTTGATTTCATCGGGTAAGACTTCCCATGTGTATGTTTCGATTTCTAAATGATTACAGAATTGATTATCTTGCAGCATATTTAGAATAGTTACAATGTCGTCTTGGGTAGATTGTAATAATTGATAATCGCGGACAAAAATAGGAACATGAAAGTGTATCCGCCATTCTTTATCGTTAGTATTTTCTAGGTTTGTTAAGGCGGTTTCTAAGTCTGAATAGTGAATTAGTCTATTATTGTGTGCGCGGGCGATTACTTGATGTAAATATGTAGATTCAGCAAAAGGTTGCAACTTTTCTAATATTAATTTGCGTTGTTGTGCATCTTTGGGTATGTTAACTTGCAAGGCTGCACTAATCTGAATTTTGCCGATTTGAATTCCCGCAGCTTGAAACTTTTGCAAAACTGAAATGGGATTTTCGCACTCTACAGCAAAATGACAGGTGTCGTAACAAACGCGCATATGGTCTAATATGTGTCGTTCGGCAGTTTCTTGTGAAATTCCTAACTGTTTGGTTAAATAATCTCCACCAATTGGTAATAAATGATTTTGGAAATAATCAACTACTTCGGTTGCATTTTCAATTAAACCGTCTGGTTCTGGTTCTAAATCCAAATGCAATAGTTTTCCCTGTTCATTCCGAATGCATATCATTTGTTCTACTAGCTGTGCTATTTGGAAACTAGCACTTTCCATGACCGAATTCTGAACAAATTGATTTCCATCAAACCAAGGTTTATAAGATAACGGTAATGTAGAGATGCTACCTTCTATATTTGGTGGTAATAATTCTGCGAGAATTTGTACCAGTTGTAATGTATATTCTAAACGTTCTGGCTTTGACCAATCTGGTGCATAAACTTGGTCTTTGACTATTTGCCGATGAAATTGTCCGTAGGGAAAACCATTTAAGGTAAATACGTATAAATCTTGTTCAGTTAACCATGACTGAAATTGAGTTAAAGTATTTCTTTGAAGCAATTCTCTAGCTGCTACGGCTGCTAAACGTAAGCCAATACCAAATGGTTTATCTGGTGCTAATTTTGCTTTTAATGGTGGAAGATATTGCTGGAGGTTAGTAAAGACTTTTTCCCACTTTTCGCCTGGGTGAATGTTAGTACAGTAGGTTAGATGAAGATTTTTTTCGGTTCCTATTTTCATGTTTTGTACCAAGATGATTTTTTAACGAACCGCATAGACGCGTCAGCGGCTTCCCGCAGGGTAGAGCGCAAAGGACACAAAGAGAAGAAAGAAAGTATTTTAATTCTTTTTCAATAGCATCTGCTGTTGTTTATCAAACTCACATAATAGAGATATTGCTTGTTTGTACAAAGACAAATCTACTTCGTGAATTTCAATTCCTTTACCAATTATTTGTAAGAGAGTCAGGGTTAGTTCCCCACCTAAATGTTCTTGGAATTCGGTCAAACCTCGGAATAGACAACGAGGATTTTCTAGTTGTGATGATTGTTCGGTTAGTTCAGGTACATACAAGGTAAAACCTAGTTCTACAAGTGTCTTTAATATCTTTTGCAACTCTTTATGAGATAGCATTCCGATAAGGTAAGAATAGGTGCTATCCAAGGCGATACCAATTGCTACAGCTTCGCCATGTCGTAATCTATAGTCTGTCAATTGTTCTAGTTTATGGGCTGCCCAATGTCCAAAATCTAGAGGACGAGATGAACCCATTTCAAAAGGATCGCCAGCTTTAGCTATATGTTCTAAATGTAACTGGGCGCAACGATAAATCAGCTGTTGCATACTGTCCATGTCACGGTGGGCTAGGGCTGTGGTGTGATTATGGATAAAATCAAAGAAGTTAGCATCTTTAATTAATGCGACTTTTACTGCTTCGGCAATTCCAGAACGCCAATCGCGATCGCATAATGTAGTCAAGAAGGCGGAATCGTTGATGACTGCGTAAGGTGGGGCAAATGTACCCAAAAAGTTCTTTTTGCCAAAGGCGTTGATCCCGTTTTTCACACCGATACCAGAATCATTCTGGGCTAACACTGTTGTCGGAATGCGGATGAGGCGAACTCCCCGATGTGCTGTCGCAGCTGCATAGCCTACCAAATCTAATACAGCACCACCGCCAATTCCTAATATATAAGAATGACGACATAATCCTGCGGCTTCAATTAGTTTGTGGATTTGTTCTAATAATCTTGGTTCATTCTTCGCAACCTCTCCTCCCGCAATTAACATTGGTTCAACAGCTAGGGTTAGTACCTCTGCATAAAACTTTGTATAGTTAGTTAATTGTGATCTTAAATCAGGCCAGAACTCCAATAATCCGGCATCTATTAAGGCTACAATTTTTTTAGGTTTCTTTTCGCCATCAGCTGCGATCGCTTGTGCTAATGTCAAATTTTTTAAATTAAATATATTATTAGTAAAGTGAACTTCGTAGTTAAAAGTTACTTTAATACTTTGCTGAATAGATTGTACAGTAAATTTAGTTTTTTGTTTGATGTCAACTATCATAATATCTCTTATATAAAGTCAAAAATTTTATTTCTTGGCGTACTTGGCGCTCTTGGCGGTTCAATTTTTATCAATTTATATTTTTTTAAAAAAGCCTTGACTATTTTCAAACTCCTTAATTAAACCTTCTCTATCTTTCTGCTCTACTAACTTTGCCAAGCGGCTATAAGTATGAGCTAAATAATTAATTGCTTGACATCTTTCTTCCGTAGCTAACATAATGTCAACACATAAATTAGGATTTTGGCAAAATAACCGTTTTAAAATTTCAATTTCTTGACGAAAGCTATATGAAGAAATTGATAAACTACGCTCTAGGTCAATGTTTGCTTGCGCTAAGAAAACGCCAAGGCTAAGTCTACAAAAATGCTGTGTTGCCTGAATATATACCATCATGCGATCGTGTTCTTCTGGCGTACAGGTAATTAATTCTGCGCCTTGAATTTGCAGAAAATCTAATAACCATTGAAACGACTCATAATTGCGCCCTGGACAAACTACTACTTTTTGTTCCCAAAAAGATTTGATACTCGGCCCAAACATCGGGTGTAATCCCATAACAGGGCCAGTATGGTGTACTAACATTGCTTCAGTTGGCTGAACTTTAATACTTGTGATGTCACACAAAGCTGTATTTGAAGATAGGTATTTAGCTACACGTTTAATAACATCAACTGTATGTTTAATAGGAACACTTATTAATACTAATTCCGCATTATTTAATAGTTTGTCTGCATATTCCCAATCTTCTTGTTCGAGAACATTTACTTTATGACCTACTGCCAAAAGTTTTTCTCGAAATAATTTGCCCATCCTACCATGTCCACCAATGATAGTAAGTTGTCGGGATTTGACATCTTTGATTGATGCCAATTTCTGGTTAAGTGAGGATTGCAAAACCATTTCTAGACTCCAATTTTCAAATATTAGTAATTCACGTTAAGTTACAGCAAATATTTTTGCCAATATCATAGAAATTGGCAGAAGGCTCAAAACTAGCAACCCATAGGGTAAGCCTGCAAAACCAGCAGCCACAGTTGTATCTAAAATAATTAGTGACAACACACCAGCTTTAACCGCAATCCGAATTTGCTCTGGAGTAGGTTGGCGTACTGCTTTGATAAAAGGCAGTAATACTCGGATACTTAATAAGATTAAGAACGGAAATGCGGCGAGAACTTGATAGTTTGTGAGCCATCCTAACCCAAGAAGTCCGACAAGAACTGCAACTATGAGCAATAGTGCTGTGATACCCGTACTGTGTTTTGTGCCATGTACTTCGCCCCGACTGAGGACGGTAATTGCAGCAATGTAAACTATGGGAATTAAAGCTAACAACCAAGAATTTTCTAAGGCGGCGGGGACAATACTTACACCCAGCAATAAATTACCGCCTCGGCAAAGTCCCATATTGATAGGGCCAAGAATTGGGTGATGCTTGGCGATCGCATCATATAATAATGCAGCGGTGGCGATCGCGATCGCAAATATCTCACTTAACCACGAAACCTGCGCCGCCGCTACTACACCCACAATCAACAGGATACTTCCTAGTAAGGTTGCGCCTGTACGAGAGGCTCTACCGCTGGGAATTGGTCTTTCTGGGCGTTCTTCGGCATCTAATTCGGCATCAAATACATCATTAAATACGATACCGCCACCGTACAAGCCAGTGGTTGCGAGGATTAACCATAAAAGTGGTGTGAGATTTGCTTCTAGATAGTATCCTGATGCAGCAAAGCCAGCCATAATATCTGCCCAAGCAGTGATAATGTTGGCAGGTCGGAGTAATTGCAGATATGCCCAGAAGCGATAGGAATTTAGGATGGCAGTGTTCATAGTTTTTATTCACGCAAAGGCGCAGAGAGGTAGAAAGTTATTACAGAGTTTTTCAGTTGGATGCAAAAAGCTACATGAATTTACCTCATCCAAGTGAAATCTGCTGTAAATTACGAATTACGAATTAAGAATTACAAATTATTCAATGAGTGCGTATTCATGGCGCGACTCTACTAATGGTTCTTGTCCTCGGAGGACGGAGTTATCGCTGAATTTCTGACGTTGGTCGATGGGTGGGAAGTTCAACCAGTCAGACTCTTGCATTTGACCGCTTTGGCTGTATGCTGTTAGCGCATTTTGATAACAGACTTTCTGCACATCGGCTGCGGGAATGCCACGTTCTAGCATGAGTAGGGCAGTTTTGGGTACAGCTAGAGAATCGCTCACTCCCCAGTCAGCACTGCTATCAACAATGATGCTATGGCTGCCATATTGACGGACAATTTCTACCATGCGAGCATTCCCCATTTTGGTGTTGGGATAAATTGTGAATGCTGCCCAAAAGCCTCTATCTAGAACTTCGGCTACTGTTTCTTCGTTGTTATGATCAACAATTACCTGCGATGGTTTCAAGCCGTGTTCAATGCAGACATCCATACTCCGGCTTGTTCCCGCTTTTTTATCGCGGTGCGGTGTATGAATCATCACCAACATATCTAGTTCTTTGGCTAGTTCTAGCTGGAGACGAAAATACTTGTCTTCGGCGGGAGTCATATCGTCGTAGCCAATTTCGCCAATAGCAACTACACCTTCTTTGCAAGCATACAGCGGCAGTAGTTCCATCACTTGCTCTGCTAAAGCTTCGTTGTTGGCTTCTTTGGAGTTCAAACCAATTGTGCAGTAATGTTTGATCCCAAACTGTGAAGCCCGAAATCTTTCCCAACCAACTAAGCTGCTGAAATAATCTTGGAAGGAACCAACGTTAGTACGTGGTTGCCCTAACCAAAAAGCTGGTTCAATTACTGCCACAATTCCTGATTTTCGCATTTGCTGATAATCATCAGTGGTGCGAGAACTCATGTGAATGTGGGGGTCGATAAACATCATATTGCTAGTATTCATAGATATTTTTGTGATTTTATGCAGCTTGTTGAATAGCGATCGCTTTTTGCAAGTCTTCTAAAATAGCAGCATCAGTAAATTGTTCTACTAATGGCCAAATTTCCCCAGAAACTGAGCGGTTGGCACTGAGACGTTCGTGAGCATAATCAATTAGCATTCTCGCCAGTTCGGAGTTAGCACGTACATCCAAACCTTGAATTAAATGCAGAGGACTACTCACAAATAATGCTTTCAACACCATCTGATTCCATGCCAAATTATCAAAATACTCTGCTGGATAAGGATTACGTAAAGCGACAGCATTAAATACTGCTGTCATGTTACTGCGAATTCCTTCCGCCGCCTGCTTTTGCAACTTTTCTGGATAAGGTAATAAAGGTAAGGCTTGATAAAGTGCAACTAATTCCCTAACATCAGCAGCTTTAAATACTTCTTCTAAAGCAGAGAAATATTTCTCGGAATCTGCTTGTGCAAAAGTTAATACTAGTAGTGTACGTGCAGCTTGATCTACACTCCAATGGCTAGGAAACCAACATATACGTATTGCTGAAGCAGTGTTTAGGTCTTGAGAAGTTAACTTTAGTTGATGTTTGCCTGTATAGCGAGGCACTCTACTAAAAGCACTAAAAAATACTCGTGCATTAGCACCACTATTTATTTGCTCTCTTATTTCATTCAACCAACTAACAGCTTCTTGAGTAACTTGTCGGACTACCCAATGATGTAGTAACTCATTAATATTAGTTAATTTGTCATCAATTACAGCAGTCATATATACACCTTTGAAAAAGTATGAAGTGTGAAGGATGAAGTATAAAGTATTAATTTCATCCTTCATTCTTCATAGTCCTATTTTCAAATAGAACCTTTTGCCGTTTTAACTGATGGCTGATTTCTGTTGTCTATTTTTCCGCCATTTAGCAGCAGCAGCTCCCAACCCAAATAATCCCATACCTAACATTGAACTTGGCTCTGGTACTTCGTTTCTACCTTCAACTCTTAACACTTGCACACGACCTTGGAAGAAATCACCTACATAGAGTTTGCCATCGTTATAAGCTGTGCCAGCTGTCCAGTTAAATCTGCCTGGTGTTAGGTCGAGGGGGTCGCCAAAGGGTGGTTCGCCTAATGCAGGAGCAGGTACAACTTCACCAGACGCATCCAGAGCAGGTTCGCCAAATGCAGTTAGGAAGTTACCGTTTTTATCAAATACCTGAACGCGGCTGTTGATAGAATCAGCTACATAGATATTCTCAAACTCGTCTACTTCAATACCAATTGGCTGATTAAATTCTCCAGGCCCTGTACCTTGTTTACCAAAGGTCAAAATCGGATCGCCTTCGGGACTGAGTACCTGAATTCGGTTGTTAAATTGGTCACTTACATAGAAATTGCCACTAACTGGGGAAATTCTGATGCCTGCTGGGCCTTGAAACTGTCCAGGTGCAGTGCCAGATGTACCAATAGAACCAAGAAGCTCACCAGATGGTGTGTATTTGTTGATTTTGTCGCCGCTAAAATCACCTACATACACATTCCCAGTACTATCAAATGTTACACCCGAAGGGCCAAAGAAAGCTCTACCAGGGATCAGACCGCCGAATGAGCCAAAGGAGTTAATAAAGTTACCTTGAGGATCGTAGACATTGACGCGGTTGTTGAAAACGTCACCAACGTACAAATTCCCTGTTTGGGGAGAGATTTCTAGCGCTGATGGCTCGTCAAATTCTCCGGGGCCTCTACCACCTCTGCCAATTGCGCCAATGTACTCACCTTGAGGGTTGAATACTTCGACTCGGTTGCCGATATCTGGATTAAAACTGCCATCTGGGTTGAGACCGCGACCGTTACTTATCAAGGTATTGCCGGCGCTATCTACGGTGATGCCTTGAGGCACAAACAGCTGCCCAGGCGCAAAGCCAGGACTACCAATACTACGTTCGTATTTTAATGTTAAAGACAAAGCTTGGGCAGATGTTGCCAATACCATAAATCCGGCACTGACAACACCGATCGCAAAATGTTTTACTAATCCCATGAGTTTTACTGTTCTGGTTAATGAGTTATACTCTTTCCTAGACAAATGTTGTTCCCAGACCCCGTTTGGGAAAGCTAAAATTCGGGCTGCTACCTCCTCCTGTATGGTCGTCAACTTTCGCAGTGAAGTAGCAGTCCATTCTATTAGTGCCAGAGTTAAACCATCTCTGCTTTAGCTAGAGCTTCACGTTTACGTTTCTTGGCCATTGCAGCTTTACCAAAAGCAGCAGCTAAAAGTGTGCCAGCGATCGTAGCAGGTTCGGGAACTTGCTCTGATGTAGGATCAATTCTGATGATTTGTCCTGTGCCAGCGAGTCTAGCGCGGTTGGAAATATATAAATTACCATCAGGGCCGTAAGTAATACCAGAAGCCGCTTCTAAGCCATCACCACTCCAGATGGTTGTGCGAGTGCCATCAGTACCTATTTTGATTACAGAACCACTAATATCACCTGTGATAATCCCACCTTGCTGAATTGCTTTCCATTCAGAAACATTGATGTGTTGCAAGGCATATAAGTTACCTTCTGGGTCGTAGGTGACACCAGTTAGCTGGGTAAAACCATCCTCAATAATATCGATACCCAAATCATTGGGATTAACTGAAAAGATTCGGGCTTCACCTTCTGGATAAGGGAAGTATGTGTATTCGCTAACTGTTAAATTACCATCAGGAGCGATCGCAATTCCTGTAGGTACTGATTGCTGTGTGACTGGCAGTGTATTGGGATCTACATCCGGCCCAAGATCTGGATATTCGAGTTGATCTCTAGGTATAACTTTGAGAGGGAATGCTGCTACATCTTTAATCCCACTACCATCAAGCCCTACAGAATATATGGAATTTCCACCACCATCAACAACATAAGCAGTATCATCCTTAATTGCAAAAGCATAAGGGTTAGAAATTATATCTGTGCCATCAGGATTATTATTGAGTTCATAAGCTGCAAAATCAGCAAGAGTTGTTAGCCCACCACTGTTTAAATCTACTTTATATAATTTGCCTAAATCAGGCGACCTTAACACGGTATCGCGGTTAGCTGGATTACCTGCCAAACCTGTCAATAGATAAGCGTTACCTCTAGAATCAAATTTGAAGTCTGCGGGGCCTGCTGCTTGTTCTCCAGAAGGTGATAATGCTAAAGAAGTCAGACCAGATATGATATTTGTTCTGGTGCCATCTTTGGCAATTTTGATTAAAGAACCATTTTGAGCAGCACACAAAGGAATGTACCCTGCGCTGGGCGATGGGATACATCTTCCGTCATTGCCGTCACCACCGAAACCACTTTCAGTTACGTAAATATTACCGTCACGATCAAAGTCTAAATTTCGCGGGTTATTTAGACCATCGGCTACAACTGTTAAACTAGCAGCTTCGGCTGCTTTTGTCCCCGCAACGAAGGCAATACCAACAGTAACAAGTGTAATAGTTAGATGTTTCAGTTTCATTTGTCGTAAGTTGTGTATTAGTAAGGTTTGAAAATTTGTGGTCAGTCATTTTTGGGAGGAAATGACTTTTCCGAGGAGTTGCTACTACTGGGTTTGTGCTTCCGTAACCAACTAATGCCCAGAACGCCAAACGTTAATAGGCCAAAACTAGAAGTTGGTTCGGGAACAGATTGTTGATTCTCAACTTTGATGATTTGTCCTTGTCCGGGGCGATCGCTCCGGTTACTGATGTAAAATGCACCATCAGAGCCAATGGTCAAGGCATTGGGTGACTCTAAACCATTGCCACTGAGAATCGTTGTGCGAGTGCCATCAGCCGCTATTTTGATCAGCGAACCATCAAAATCACCTTTCCAAGCTGACTGATTGGCATACTGCAAGGCATACAAATTACCCGCAGTATCAAACTCTAAGTCTGTTAGTTGGGTAAAACCATCCGCATAAACTGTGGTTGTGCCATCAGTCCCAACTCGATAGATTTTGGCTCCGCCTTCAGGAAAGGGAAAACCAGTAAATTGGCTGATGTAGTAAGCACCATCAGGGCCTTTAACCACGCTGGAAGGTACTGCTTGGATAGCAATCTCTGATGGTGGTGGTTCTGTGGGGGTTGGTACTTGGCCTGGTTCGTTGGATGGCGTACCTGTGGGTGGGAAGACTGGGTTAGTTAATATATCTTGGGGAAACACCGTGAGTGCTTGCAAGTTACTACCATCAGTCTTGACAGTGAGTAAATCATTGGCTCCGGCATCAACGGTAACTATGCGATCGCCATCTATGTAAAAGCCCAAAGGATTGCTATTAAGATCAGCGCGATCGGGGTTATTGACGAGTTCATAGTTGGCTAAATCGGCAACACTTTTCCAGGAATTTTTTTGAAAGTCCGGGGTAATGATTTTTCCCAGTGCAGTGTTGCCCAAATTGCGGCGAAAGGTGGGATCAGCCCCATATCCCACCAAAACATAGGGCTTACCTGCGGCATCAAATTGGATATCCCGCACTCCACCTGCTGCTGTACCTTCGGCTAAGGCTATGGAAGGTAAGTTTGTCAGTACAGGTTTCGCCTGGCCGTTCTCGATTTTGAGAACTTTACCACTGATGCCATAGCACAAAGAACCGCCTTGACCGCTAACCGATGGCACACAAGCTCCATTTCCTCCGGTTCCTGCCTCTGTGACATACAAATGACCATCAGGGCCAAAACTCAAACCTCTGGCATTGTTCAAACCGTCTGCGATGACGGAAAAAGAGGCTGCGGAGGCTGTTTTGATTCCGCCAACAGTGGCAACACAAACAGTTAAAAGGGTAATTGTGAGTTTTTTGAGTTTGATGTGTTGCATTTTTTTAACGCAGAGGAATAAGGAGGTAAACGCGGAGGTACGCAAAGGTTTTTTACTGAAAGTCTGCTAGTGTATTTCGGCGTAATTAAAGTACTTATTAGGGTTTCTTTATTTCATACTTCAGACTTCATACTTCAGCCTTTTTTACTTCCAACTAATTCTGGTTCTTTTGCTACTGGTACATAGCTCATGCCTCTGTCAAAAGACTTGAGGTTGCCAGCTTTGCCTTCTAGGAGACGTTTGATGTTCATGCTTTCTGCACCGAAGTCTTCTATCTGGAGTTTGCCGTGAGCAAGTTGTTCTCCAGTTTTCCACAAGGTAATGCGATGCAGAATTAAACCAGAAGCTTCAGGGTCGCCAAAAGCATAAGCAATGGGGATAAGCAAGGCTACGGAACGCTGATAGTAGTCGTAATCTGGATAAAAATATTCTTGTTCTAGTAAGTAGTATTTACTTAAGCTATGAACACGCACGGAGATTTTAACTTTCTGGTCATACTCATCTAAGAAGTCGCCTGATGAACCACTAACTTCACTTATAGGACGTACTAAATGCGCCCACTCATCGATATTTTTGACATCTTTTAAATAATCAACTCCGATTTCTACTGGAGCGTCAACATAGATAGTATCTGTATCAATAAAGTAGCGTCCTTTAGCTGCTGTTGTCCGACCAAGTTTGCGCTCTAGATTAGCTTTGAGAGAACGACACTCGGAAGTGTGGACGGTGTGAATTCCCTGCATAATCATTGGTGTTTGGCGTTTGGGATCGACAAAACTTAACCAATGGAAGTACACGCCTTCTTCGTCTGTTCCAGGCTCTATATAGTTGGGGGGAAAAAGTAGCACTGGATAAACTTGGAAGTATTGATTGTACTCAAATCCACAGTGCCACTCAATGCCATAGAATAGTGGGTTTTCGAGTTTCTTGACGTGATAGTAGAGATTTTTGTGATACCCAGATGCACTTCCGAGCCACGTATCTTCGTCAATTTGCTCTTTCATCCGACTAAAGAGTGTCCATTCATCTAAGTTTTTTAAACTACAAAGATATTCAAAGGCACTTTCTGGTGAAGTAGCAATATAAGCTGATGTTGCAAAGGTATTTTTTTCCACTTGTCGCTCCTCAAAGTAATAAGTTGCTCAGGTTTAGGCAGCAATTTGCTGGTTCTTCCTGGCTCTAGCTTTCAATATCCGTTCTTCTGCTAATCGTTTAGAAGCATCATTAGTAGTGATGCCTTGCTGATAAGCAATGCCAAAAATCTTCAGTAGTGTGTCGTAGATATTATTTACTTGCTTGAAGGCTTTATCTTCGTCGTAGCCAATCATCTCGTTGTAAACATTGATGATGCCACCTGCATTAATTACATAATCAGGGCAGTAGAGAATGCCTTTTTCTATCAGTCTTTGACCGTGGAGACGCTCATTTTCTAGCTGATTATTGGCAGCACCAGCAATTATTTTGGCTTGGATGATGGGAATTGTTTGACTATTAATAATTCCTCCCATTGCACAAGGAGAAAATATATCTACATCTAAAGCGTAAATTTCTTCTGGTTCTACAACAGTAGCGCCAAACAAGCGTTTTATTTGGGCTGTTTTTTCTGGGCTAATATCACTAACAAAAAGTTGAACGCCATGTTCATGTAAGTGCTGACAGAGGTTTTTGCCTACATTACCTAAGCCTTGTACAGCAACTCTCATGCTTTCAAGTCTTTGGGTTTGCCAACTAAATTCGACAGCAGCTTGAATGCCTAAGAATACTCCTAAAGCTGTGATTGGTGCAGGGCCTCCTGATTTTTCTTCTACACCAACTACATAATTAGTTTCTTGTTTAATGGTGCGGACATCTTGCGGAGTAATATTGACATCCTGACCTGTGATAAAACGGCCTTTGAGGCTTTCTACAAATCGTCCATAAGCTCTCAACATTGCGTCGGTTTTATCGGCGGGATTAGCAATAATAACTGCTTTGCCTCCGCCTGCTGGAATGTTAGCACAAGCAGCTTTATAAGTCATACCACGGCTGAGGCGCAAAGCATCTTTTAAAGCTGCTTCTTCGTTGATATAAGGATAAAGTCTGGTGGCCCCCATAGCTGGGCCTAAGCTAGTGTCATGGATGGCAATAATTGCTCTGATATCAGGATTTTTGCCATGACAATAGAGGATTTGCTCGTGACCCATTTCTCTAACAGTTTCAAATAGCTGCATTTTGGTATCCCATTCTTGATTAGTTAGTAATGAATTAAGGAAACACTATTTGGGCTAAAGGAGGCAGCAAAATTAGCTAAATAAGAATCGATTAATTGTAAAAAAATCTTAAAAATTATCTAGCTAACTTTGCAATTTTGGTAAAATGCAGAGCAGGTCAAAACTCAATGTTTGTGGTGTAATTGTTGACTAAAAAGTTTGCTTTTTAGTTAGCGATCGCCAAAGACCTAAATACTCCAGCCGGAAAGTTAAACTAAGGGAAAGGAAACTTGCTTGGCTGGAGTTTTTATAGTGTTTGAGCCGCTGGCTTTGACACCTTGCGCTGCTAAACTCTTGTTGCGGCCGCCAGAAGGTGCGGGGCGGTCAGCGTCAATCACAACATCGACGACAAAGGGAACTGGAGATGCGATCGCTTGTTGGAGGGCAGCTTCTAAGTCAGATTCTCTCAAGACTCCAACTCCTTCTGCACCCATACCACGCGCAATCATCGCAAAGTTGGTTGGGGGAATTTCTGCGTCTGCACCTTTTAAGCCCAATATCTTCATGCCTTGATAGCACATATTGTATCGGGCATCGTTGAGGACAATCCAAACAGCAGGAATTTTATATTTGACGGCGGTGCTGATTTCGTTATTCATCAGCATTGCCCCATCCCCAACAATCGCAACGGCTTTACCCTTTCTAGCTTGAGCTGCACCGACTACGCCTGTAACAGCATGTCCCATCGCACCAACTCCGGTGCTGACTCGGTAACGATTGGGTTCTGTAAAGCGTAGGCAATGAGTTGACCAAGTAAAAGAGTTACCGCACTCTGCCAAAACTACCGCGTCACTACCCTCTACAACTATCTTTTGAATAGCTGCCATCAATACTTCTGGTCGTACTGGATAGTCTGGGGCTGATTCAATTGGTTCAGGCTGTGGGTTAGGTAACAACTGAGTTGCAAAAGGAGTTTCTGGTAAATGCTCCAAAAGTTCCTGTAAATAGGCTTTGATATCAGATTGAATCGCCAAAGTATGGGCGTGGGGATAAGCCACACCAGGGACTTCCGGATCTATATCGACATGGACAAAGCCTTTTGCCGGAACCATTGTCGGACTCCAGAAAGAAGTCGGTTCGCCTAAACGAGTTCCGAGTACGAGGGTACGGGCAGGCGGATGTTGTTCCATATAGGTAATGACGGAAGCATCACCACCCAAACCTGTGACACCCACAAACTGCGGATGATCTTCTGGGAAGATGCCTTTACCACGAGGAGAACACATCACGGCTGCACCTGTTTTCTGGGCTAATTCGTAGATTTCATCAGCAGCATCCCGCGCCCCAAAACCAACCCAGATAGCAAAGGGTTCGGAGAATAATAACTCCGCAGATTTAGCAACTTTTTCTTTTTGAGCCGTAATTCGATATGCATCAACATCGAGTTGTGGCCAGGAAATGCCTTCGACTAAACTTGTTTGCATCGCAGTCGGGATGCTCAAGTGGGCGACAAATCCGCCTGGTTGGGCTAAACCCAGCGCCAGTTTGCGGAAAATTTGCGGTAGTTGAGCAGCAGACTCGACTGTAATTGCATAGTTGAATAATGCTCCTGAAGTAAATATGCCACCACTAGGCAAGGTGTAACTGCTGGTTTCTTGAATTGCCCAGCGTCCGCGTTGGGGTGCTGAGGTGCAAGCCGACAGCAGGATCACTTTTGCACCTTCACCACGGGCAGCAAATAACCCAGTGAGAGCGTTGGTAATTCCTGGCCCGGCGGTGGTGAAGACGACAGTTGGGCGATCGCTGGCAAAGTAAGCTTCGACAGCAGCAAAAGCCGCACCTGCTTCATGGCGAAAGTTCAGCACTTGCATTTGGCTGTTCGACAGCGCATTCCACAAACTGGCCATTGCACCCCCAGCAATGCCAAAAGCACTGCATATACCCAAGCTGACTAGCATTTGGGCGATCGCTTCCGCAACTGTGAGCGTAGGGCTAAGATTTTTGGGTAACAAAGTTTGGATTACCTTTTGCTCCTCCAAATGGTCAAGCGGCAGAGAATCTCCATCCAGTGATTCTACGTAATATGTGCCATTTGTAGGAAATTCTTGGTACAACTCAGTAGTAACTATCTGAGAATTGGAATCAGTATAATTTTGGCTCATTGCTTTCACATAATTCCCGATACTTGCACAAGGCTCTTGGGTATATAAATTGGTTAATTGGTGATATATAACACTAAGAAACTTGTTGCTTGTTTTACGAATATGACCGGGCTGGTTTGACAGTAGTTGTTTGTGCGGCTGTTCAGCCCAGTAAAAAATTTTTGAAAAAAGTGAAGAAAATTAAGGCAGTACTTATGAAAACCAGAATACGGGAAAATAATAATTATTTGCAATGAAAAATTTTTTGATACCGTTACCAATTTTTTCGCAATTGTTGTAAGCGCTACATTTAGGCATTTAGTCAAGCATGTTGATTGATATCTTGCGTTAATTAGCAAGTTGTGTCAAATTAAGTTTAAATAAATTAATATTAACTTCATGAGATCCAGGACTGTTATGGTCAAATTTTTATATTCAACACACATATTTTATGATTATGGTTGCAGTTACAAAATTTACTCAGTATATTTTACGAGAGTCTAACAAACGAGATACAACCTAAGATAGTTGACACCTAAATACTTATACAAGATTAGATAAATGACTCAAAAATACTTATATAAAGCTAAAGAATAATGTATTCCTTTTGACAGATGAGAGATTTGATTTTAGTGTATTAGATTCCTGAAGAAGGAAGTTAAGAAAAATTAAGAGGTTAGATGTATGATTTAAACTTGTAACTTGAAGCTAGGTAAGTGGCAGTAAAAACTACGTAGTCAATTTTTCATCAAGGCAGAGCTACAGAAATTTTTTTGATATTTGTCACATTAAATATCAAAAACTGTAGAAATTTAACAACATTAAAAAACAAGTCTGCATTAGTAGAACATTGAGCTTAAGCAGAATAGCTAACTCTAAAAAGAATAACAGTTAACTTAACCTTAAGACAGAGAAGCATTGGCATCCCGCTGTATTGATGAAGTCGTCAAATATTAACGGTGATTTCAGTCAGAACTGTCGAAAGAATTTACTTACTTCTACATACACTGCGTCTATTTTTACGTCAGCTATTAGTTCTAAAAGAGAAGATTTCATTTCCTAAAATGATTATGAAGAAGTGCTTAAAACACAGAAAAGAACTTTATAAATGGACAAAGAAAATTATTTATTATTTGGAGTATTGAGTTAGAATGGCACTACAGTCAGAATTAGAGTTTAAGTTTGCTCATTTACTGATTAATAATGCTGTAGATGCGGCTTTCTGTTTAGGAGCAAACTGGCAGTTTCTTTATGTCAACGATGCAACTTGTAGGATGACGGAATATTCGCGTGAAGAATTGCTGTCAATGGCGTTGTATGATATTGATTTAGATTTTTCTCTTCACAATTGGACGGAGAAAAAATTACAAGAGGCTGTTACTTTAAAAACTCGCTATCGAGCTAAAGGAGGGCGAATATTTTTAGTAGAAATATCTCTTAACTTTTTAGAATATCAAGGGAGGAATTGTAGCTATGCTTTTGTGCGGGATAAAAGCCATGAAATCATAGAGTTAAGCGCCCAAAAGTGGATTAATGAGTTAAGAGATGCTAACGAACAATTACAACAGCAAGTTTCTGAACTCAAGCAAAGAGAAATTGAACTAGAAACATCTCTATCTTTACTTAGTTCGACACTAGAATCTACTGCGATCGGCATTGTCACAATTAACTTTGAAGGAGATATCCTCAGCGTTAATCAGAAATTTTTGGATATGTGGCAAATCCCAAAATCTCTATTTCGCTCTCAGAAATGTCCGCAGTGCAAAGCATTTTTTGAAAACAAAATAAAGCATCCAGAAACTTTTAATCGGCTGATTTGGGAAATTTCTAGCCAATCTGATATTGAAAGCTACGACATTATCGAGTTAAATGATGGCAGAATATTTGCTAACTATTCTCAACCTCAGTGGTTAAAAGGAAAAATCACTGGTAGAGTATGGAGTGTTTGGGACATTACTGAATCAAAACAAGCTGAGGCAGCATTACGGCTGAATGAAGCTAGATTTCGGACTTTGGCAGAAACGACAGATGCAAGCACTATTTTGATTCAAGGTACACGAATTTGTTATGTGAATCCAGCAGTAGAAATGCTAACAGGCTACACAACAGCAGAACTACTAACTGGTTTTGATATTCGCCAACTAATTAAAAGTAGGAAAAACAGACTGTTAGGGAAGTTAAAAGAGGCGACTAACTTTGAATATCAAGAGATAAATATCCTTACCAAAAACGGTACGGAACGCTGGCTGGCTTGTGCAGTAGCTAAACTTGATGGCACACTTGACTTTCAAGGTCAACAAGTTGAAATGATTGCCGGTATTGATATTACTGATTATAAAAACGCCGAATCAGAACTTAACAGTGCTTTAGAACAAGCAAAACAACTTGGTGACTTGAGAGCGCGTTTCCTGTCTATGGTTTGTCACCAACTCCGAAATCCCCTAAATGTTGTTTCATTTTCTAATGATTTACTCAAGCGATATGTTGACAAACAAACAGAGCAAACAATTGAACCTTTACTCGAACAAATCCAAACTTCTATCGAACAACTGAGCCAAATGTTGGATGAGATTTTGTTCTATGCAAAAGCAGAAACAACAAGACTTAAATTTGAGCCAGAATCAATAGAATTAGTTAAATTATGTAATAGCTTAGTAGCACAAATGCAGATGAGCAATCTGCAAAATACCATCAACTTTGCTTGTCAAAACAAACGTGTGCAAGCTTATCTGGACAAAAAAATCTTAGAGATAATTATCAAGAATTTACTTGATAATGCTATTAAATATTCTGCATTTGGGGGTATAATTAATTTGACGCTTTCTTGTAATAAAAAGCAAGTATTTTTTCAGGTTAAAGATCAAGGAATTGGTATCCCATTAGTAGACCAACAACGGATATTTGAACCGTTTTATCGTGGTAGCAATGTCGATAGTATTCCTGGTACTGGATTAGGCTTAGCGATCGTTAAAAGTCTTGTAGATTTACATAATGGTCAAATCACCATAGAAAGTGAAGTTGGCTTAGGTACTACTTTTAGTGTAATGCTGCCATTGAGTATACAAAATTTCCATCGTTCAGAGTTATGAGTGTTGAGTCTGTTAACTCAAAATTCCTAACTTGGAACCACAGCAGAACTCAGGAGTGGCAATTATGATGCTCATTCTTCAACGAATTAACTAAGCAATGAATGGTGTCCCTGTTAAAGACTCTGCCAAGAGTTGAATAAATAGTTCGTGTCAACAATTTTAGTAACAGAACAATGACTTCCAAATCATCAAGAACAATTCTCGTTATTGAAGATGATAGCGTTACCCGCACTCTTTACTTAAAGGGTCTGAAGCTGGAAGGTTTTGATGCGATAGGCGCTGAAAATGGTATGGTGGGTATTCAAAAAGCCCAAGAAAATCTACCTGATTTGGTAGTTTGCGATATTATGATGCCTCATCTGGATGGTTACAGCGTTCTAAATGCGTTACATGAAAATCCGCTGACAGCAGCTATTCCCTTTATTTTTTTGTCTGGTAGCGACAGTAGGGCAGATGTTCGTAAAGGGATGGAATTAGGTGCAGATGACTATATTACCAAACCTTCTACACTAGATGAATTGCTCAGGGCGATCGCAACTCGGCTACAAAAGCACGCCTCTCTCAAAAATTGGTGCAATAATATATCTGAGAAAAACCCACAATCAGTAACAGTAGAAGAGAATCCTGCTACTACTAATCCTAAGTCTATTTTTCCGTCCATTCCGCAATTAAAAGAAGTTTTTGACTTTATAGAAGCTTATTTCCGCCAAGGAATTACTTTATGTGATGTCGCTGAGGCAGTTGGTTATTCACCTGCTTACTTAACTAATCGAGTCGCAAAACAGACAGGAGAAACTGTAAATAACTGGATTGTTAAACGGCGAATGGCGGAAGCACGTTCTTTACTTCACAATACTGATGAGACTGTTGAGCAAATTGCCAAACTATTGGGTTATCAACACGTATGTCATTTCTCACGTCAATTTCGCCAACATCATGATTTACCGCCTCATTCTTGGCGGTTGTGTTCGAGAAATAAAGAACTTTGATTAAGTATATTGTAGTGCTGAGGAGCCAGTCGCGTGGACGGCTCTGCCGACTTGAGCGAACTGGCGTTGCTGAGTAGAAACCGAGTAATTTTGTAGAAGCGCAAATCTTTGCGCCCCTACAGTGTAGGCTTCACTTACTATTTTTGTAAGTTCCCTACATGCAAACCGCACTCTTTAGCTGTAGATTCTTCCCACCACCAGCGACCTTCACGTTCATGCTGGTTTGGTAGAACGGGTCTGGTACAAGGTTCGCAACCAATACTAATAAAACCGCGTTCGTGTAATTTGTTGTAAGGCACATCTAAGGCGCGAATGTATTCCCACACTTGGGCGGAAGACCAGTTGGTTAAAGGGTTGAACTTAATTAACTGATGGTCTGCGTTAGAAAATGCTGTATCAACTTCAATTACAGGAATATGGTTGCGGGTGCTGGGACTTTGGTCTTTACGTTGTCCTGTAACCCAAGCATCAAGGGTATTCAGCTTGCGGCGCAGTGGTCTAACTTTGCGGATAGCGCAGCATTCTTTATGACCATCTTGATAGAAACTGAACAATCCTTTTTCTTCGACTAAGGCTTGTACTTCTGCTGCATCCGGGAACATTACTTCTAACTTAATGCCATAATGTTCTCTGACTTTATCCAAAAACTGATATGTTTCTGGGTGCAAGCGCCCAGTATCGAGGGTGAAAACGCGGAAGTCTTTGGTAATTTTTGAAGCAATATCAATCAAAACAACATCTTCAGCACCACTGAAGGAAATTGCCATGTTGTCAAAACTTTCCAAAGCGAATTTAAGAATTTCTCTTGGTGATTTTTGACTATATTCTGCTTCTAAAGCAGCAATATTTAAATCCGTAGGGGCGGCTACCATATCTGAATATTCTCTTCTCTCTGAACCTGAATTCTACCAATTTCAGATGCGGTTATACCAATTCTCGACAACGATTTACGGAAATCACTCCAGTGACTGTAGACAAAAATGATTCAATAGACCTCTTGCAAAAATCCTTGAATCACCCCTCCCCAACCCTCCCCTTGTGAAGGGGAGGGGGTAAGATTTCAAGTTTCCCCCCTTTATAAGGGGGGATTAAGGGGGGTATATTCGACTTATACAAGAGGTCTAATGTCGTGAAGTGGTATGAGTTGCGATCGCTGTTAAACTGCAATTATCTCCTTCTAGGCAGACCCGATGCCCAATCTACTAAAGCTCAACGACTACAAGCAACAAATAGCCGATCTCTATAGTCGCAGAAGTTTGACTTATGATCAAAGCGATTGGCATCTCCAAATTGCTCATCGTCTGGTGGAATATGCCCAACTGAGTACAGGACAGCATATATTAGATATTGCCACTGGTACGGCGATGGTTGCAATTCAAGCGGCTCAAGTTGTTGGGGCTGGAGGTGAAGTGGTAAACCTGAAAAATTATTAGTAATGCCATACTTGACTGCTGCTAGGGACATTCGTAATTTCGTTGCTGAATATACCAAGGCTAAAACTTTATGGATAGATACAGAAGTCGCTGACTATAACAGTCGTCATCCTAGATTATCGCTGATTCAAGTATTAGATGATCCTGATGATATGAGTGGCGATCGCGTTTTACTTTTAGATGTTTTAGAGCAGGATGACGTGGTAGCTAATTTTATTGAGCAAATCATGATCAATCCGAACATAGAAAAAGTATTTCATAATGCTAGTTATGATGTAAAATTTCTGGGTAATAAAAAAGCTAAAAATATTACTTGTACTTTAGAAATAGCTAAAAAAATTCCTTACTATCTTTTACCAGTACCTAACTACCAACTTAAAACTCTAGCTAGTGTTCTGTGTAACTTTCATTATATTGACAAACAAGAACAAACTAGCGACTGGGGACAAAGACCTTTAACTGAAGAACAAATAGATTACGCTTATCTCGACTGCATTTATCTTGCTCAAGTTCATAAACGTTTGTTAGAATTACAAGCAGAAGGTAATCCTGAGCCACAAACAGAAGATTTAATAGCTCTCAATAAAAGATATACACAAATAGAAAAGCAATGGAAGCTATTAAATTCTGAATTTGAACATTTGCAAGAGCGCATGAAAAAAGCCATGCAAGCTCAAAATGTATCAGAAACATCTTCTTTTAAGTTGACTGCTTATGAACGCAAAACTGTCAAAACCCAGTTTTCAGAATTGGCAAGACTAGTACAAACTCAAGGATTAAGTTTAGATTTTCCTGTTACCTTGACTCAGAAGCTGCAAAAAGATTTAGGTGAAAATCTAGAACAATTATCTGTAGATATAGATGCATCTAACGCTTGGCGACTAACTTCTAAAACTCAAGAAAATAATCACGAGAATGAGTAAAATAGGCTTTTGATTTTAGCATAATTAACCTTAATATATAAATATATAAGCAATTTTAACGTATAACTAATCACCCTTAAATAACAGCTTAAAAGACAAAAAGTTGATAAATTTCCCGGTTAAGGCCAGAGATAACCGTTATTAGACCTAGGGAATATTAGTGAAGTGTGTTAATTCATTACACATCTACGATTTAAGAATTAATTAACTTGGGTGCTAATTCAATCTAGATGGAATAGTGGTTGAAAGCAACTTATGAAGCTGCGGTTTTGGGAGCAAAAGCGGGTGAAGGTAAAAAAAACATTGACTATAGTTGTGCTGACTGTATTGAGTGCAATTAGCCTTGTCGCTTGCAATCGAGACAAGAATGTGTTAGTGACAGAAATAGGCTTCACTCCTCCTAGCCGCCGTACCATTAAAACCTCACAAGCTGGGGCGTTGTATCTTCAAGGGCAAAATCAGCACCTCAAAGGAGATTTAGAAGCCGCGATCGCTTCTTATACTAAAGCACTAAACCTCAATCCTGACTATAGTAGTGCCTACAAAGGGCGAGGACTTGCCTATTTTGATACAGGAGACAAGCAAAAAGCCATAGCCGATTACAACGAAGCCCTGCGCCTTTCCCCCAACGATGCCGAAGCCTTGAACAGCCGGGGAAACGCCCGCGCCTCCCTAGGCGATAATCGAGGTGCGATCGTAGATTATACTCAAGCTATTAAGCTTTCACCCAATTATGCCGAAGCTTATAATAACCGAGCTAACGCCCGTGCAGCCATAGGCGAAAAAGACGGCTCACTGGAGGATTACGACCAAGCCATTATTCTGAATCCCAGATATGCGATCGCCTACAATAACCGTGGCAATGCTCGTGCAGCCCAAGGAGATAAACAGGGAGCCATATCAGATTACAATGAAGCCATACGCCTGAATCCTAGTTTTGCACCTGCCTACAATAATCGAGGTAACGCCCGTGCAGCCCAAGGAGACAAACAAGGTGCAATCAACGATTTAGAACAAGCCGCCGCCATCTTCCAACGTCAAGGTAATAACGACTTGTATCAACAAGTTATGAATAATCTTCAAGAATTAGGGCAATAGGGAACTTCCAAGCCCAGCTTTCCGAGTCAGTCCAGAAGCAGACTACATCTGAACTTATTTTTAATCATCCAGTCGTAAGCTACTGACGCATCTGTACCGCCGAAGTTTTGGTTGCTGGCTTTACGCACCGCAGAACTAAAACTATTATTGGAGACTCTGTAGCGCAATATTTCTTAATGTTTATGTAAAAATTTTGTCTTGGCTGAGGATGTTTTGGTCTGGCAAAAAATTTTTGCCAGTTTTTGCCAAAAATCTGGCTTTGTTGAGTCTTAAACGATTCAGAAGGGCGATCGCACTGCTGTATTTTTCCGTGATTTTGCCAAAAGATACAAAAACACGTCCCAATTTTTGCCAATATAATATATTATTTCCCAAAAAATTCGCTTGGCAAAAATCGGCATGAGTGAAAAAACAATGGAAAGTGGCGGGAAGGGTTTTCTCGTTCTACTTTTGCCAATATCGTTTTTAATAATTTTCCTGGTTTCTACCTGGAGATTTTTGCTGGCGCTAGTTGTTTTGATTATTGGTTTCAATATCTGGCAACAATATCAATGGCAACAGTGGTGTCAGCGAGTTAACCCGGTTTTCCATCAGTTAGTTCGGGAAAACCAGGGCAAAATTACATCAATGGATTTGGCAATTCGGGGTAGTTTTCCTGGCCCAACAGCAAAACGCTACCTGGATGGCAAAGCTTCAGAGTTTGGTGCAAGTATAGTTAATCCTGGCACTGGCAGTGAAGTTTATTACTTCATTACTGCTAGTATTCTGGGTAATATTCTTGACAGTAGCGAGCCTGTCAAAGCACTGTCTGCTCAACCTGTAACAACGGCTGCGCGATCGCTTTTAGCACCGCCAGCACCTCAGCCAGTAGCAGCAGAACCAGAAGTTGAATTAGCGCCACCAGCAACTCATGAGGAAGTCAAACCAAATTTAGCAAAACAGTTAGTTTTTGGATCTCTGATTCAATCTGAATTGGCTAAACGGTTAAATGTTTATTCCAGCACTGTCTACAAACGGCGCAATGATCCAGAATTTCCCGAATGGACTCGTAGCCGTGACCCTGATGGTATAGCTTGGACTTTCTCGGAAACAACTAAGGAGTTCTTTCCCATAGAAGAATGATGAAGTATGAGGCTAAAGGAAGTATGAAGGCTAAAGTATGAAGTCTGAAAAACATAGATGCGTAGCAAATTACCGCTGTCTAGGCTAAAGCATGAAACTTATATTTCACACTTCATACTTCATATTCACACTACCCTTCGGGAAGCCACCCAAAGGGGTGTCTACATACTTCATAATTCATAATTCACACTTCATACTTTTAACCCGATCGCTTCGGTGATGGAATTTAATTTATTTTGCTCTAACTTGGATAGCAAACCAGTCAAGATTTGACGTACCATCATTGGGCCTTCATAAATCCAGCCTGTATAGACCTGAATTAGGCTAGCTCCCGCAGTAATTTTTTCCCAAGCATCTTCTGCGGAAAATATGCCACCAACCCCGATAATGGGAATTTGCCCTTGGGTTTGCAGCCAAATAAACTTAATTACCTCTGTGGAGCGATCGCGCAATGGCGCTCCACTAATTCCGCCTGCTTCATCTTGCGGGGGTTTAGCAGTTTGGTCAATGACTTGGGTTTTCAGTCCATCACGGCGGATTGTGGTGTTCGTGGCGATGATTCCTGCTAGTTGGTAGGTTTTAGCCAATCCAATAATGTCGGCGATCGCTTCCCATTCCAAATCAGGTGCTATCTTGACAAAAATTGGTTTATATGTATTGTTTTCTTTTTGTAGTACGTCCAAAATGGAACTGAGCATGGCAGTATCTTGGAGCGATCGCAACCCTGGAGTATTAGGCGAAGACACATTCACAACGAAATAATCGCCCAACTCTTTGAGCAAGCGAAAACTGTTGAGATAATCTTCGGCGGCGGCTTCTAATGGTGTCACCTTCGATTTACCCGTATTTATCCCGATGGGTATGGCATGAATGAACTCTTTTTGTCCTGCCAATCTAGCGGCCATTGCTGCTGCACCGCGATTATTAAAACCCATGCGGTTAAGAACAGCTTGATCTAAAGGTAAGCGAAACAAGCGGGGTTGAGGATTACCGGGTTGTGGGTGAAAAGTCACAGTCCCCAACTCGGCGAAGCCAAAACCAAAGTTAGACCAAATTTTTGCTCCTACCCCATCCTTATCAAAACCCGCAGCCAAACCTAGAGGGTTAGGGAAATTTAGCCCAAATAAATTTTGTTCCAGACGGCGATCACGCAGACACAAAGACCTTTGTAAGCTTTGATTAACCAAGCCAGCAGGAACATTATTTGTCTGTGATAACCAGTTTAAACTGCGAATAGCTTGCTTATGTAGCCACTCTGCATCTGTTTTCAATACGTTGAACAGTAGTGGACGAAGTCCAATTTGATAAATATCCATATCTAAACGAGTAGAGAGTGGGGATGAAAAATTACAAAATGACCATTGACTAATTGCCCTGAGCGTAGCCGAAGGGTTGACTATTGACCATTGACTCTTTACCCATAACTTTAATTTTGCCTAGTTACATACTTAGGCTGCTTTTCTGGGCATCTTATACATAAACAGCGATGTTAAGCAAAAATCAGATGGGGCAGCCACAAAAACCGATAGCCGCCGAACAACCAATCATTGCTTTGGGACGTGTCCTCCAAACTCTCAGAGAAGAGGATAATGTAGACGTTCTGATTGATACTACTATTTCTTATATTAGAGAGCAGTTTGACTACAATCTGATTTGGATTGCTTTATATGACCGTCTAAAACATACATTAATTGGTAAAGGCGGCATTGCACCTGATGGTGATACCAAATTTTTACGTAAACAAGTTGCACTTAGCCCTGGCGACCTTTTAGAACAGGTAGTGATTGAACAGCGCCCTCTGGGTGTTGCAGATTTGCGGCTGGAACCTCGTGCCGCAGAATGGCAAGAAATTGGCAAAAAGTTTAGTATTCAAGGAACGATTGTTTTACCTATTCGCTATAGAGACCGTTTTTTAGGTTTGTTGTTATTCGGTTCGGAACGTTGGGGGTACTTGTTACCAGGAGAGGCAAAAGCTCGTTTGTTGATGGTGTTAGGTGAACTTGGTGCGGTACTTTATCAACAAGAACTGAATTTACAGCAACAGCAAACAAAGCATCTTGATGAACCATTATTACATTTACTAGAAAACTTACGTACTCTCAATAACGTAGACCAAAAGCTAAAAGCAGTCGTACAGACAACACATCAATTTGTCTCTCCTAGCCGGACAAATATTTACTGGTTTGAGCGACAAGGGCGTTATTTTTGGTGTCGGATGAGCAATCAATTGGCTAACATCGGTCGGCAGAACAGCCAGCAGCAAATAGCTGCGGGAATGACAGTTCAAGATTTAAACGAATTTTATTATGCTTTATCAGTTAATCAAATTGTTTTGATTGGTGATGAGCGTAGTTCCTTAAAAAGCCATTTTACTGCCAAGGTGTTGCAACGCTTGCAGGTGCGATCGCTGTTAGCAGCACCAATCATCTGGCAAAAGGAACTATTAGGTTTTTTAGCGGTGGAGGCGAATGAACCACGCATCTGGACGCAGGCAGATAAAAATTTTGTCCAAAGTGCAGCGGGGTTAATTTCTTTAGTTGCGCCTACCGAAACTATGGAAACTACCATCAAACAAATTCAAGATGATGCCCAATTATCAAGCCAAGTTGCCCAAGCTATTTATAATGATGATGACCTACAAACAACTTTAAGTAACTGTGCAACTAAAGTTTTAGCGCGAGTGGCTGCTACTCGCTTTTTACTATTACAGTACAATCCTGATCTGCATAGCTATCAAATTATTTTTCAAAGCCAACCCCAAAATCGCCGACCTTTAACATTTACCTTCAATGCTCTCAAAGATATGGATGAGCAGATGTTAAAGTCAGCAAAAACTGCGGTAGAGGTGCAGAACGTCGAAGAAGATTTACGCTTTTTTAACTGGCGACCTTTGTTATTAGAACATGGAATGCGATCGCTGTTGGTTTGTAACTGTACTCAAGGTCATACACCAAACGCACTTTTAGTAATTGCCCACGAAACTAATCGTAGTTGGGCAAGCCTAGAAAAAGAATTGTTATGGGCTGTTAGTCAACAAATTGGCGTAATTGTGCGACAGTGGCAACTACAAACTAATACTGAACAACAGCAGCAAATTCTGCATAGTATTCAGCAATGCTTACGCATCCTTGAAAAAGCCGAAAGTAGCACAACTGAATCAGGGACAAAACATCTAGAACGCACAGCACTAGAACAAATCGCCACTGTTCTCAATTCTCCATTGGCAGTGCTGTTATCGTGGTTGCCTGGAGAGAATTTTGCAGAAATTACTCCAGGTGTAATTCACGATCATCGGTTTGGGTTTGTGGCAGATCAACCAATCCCTATCCAGACTGAGGCTTTAATTCAGTGGGCATTATCCAAAGATGATTACGTGTGTGTGTATGCGGATGATTTACCACCAGAAACCAGGAAATGGTTAAATGGTCAAGGGATTGGTCAAGTTTTAGCGATCGCACTCCGTACTACTGCTGATTATGCACCCACAGGGATACTATTAGTTGCAGATCGTCGAGAACGACATTGGACACAACAAAGCCTCAATGCTACAGAAACACTCGTAACTCAATTAGCTTGGTCGCGTCGTCAACAGCAAATCACCAAACTACTAGAGTCTACAAACCAACAATTGCGACAACTAAATTGGTACAAACATCGTCGCTTAGAAGAAATTCAAAGAACAGCAACACAGTTATTAAGCCAGATACATGATTTGGGTATCCCTGCCAATGAACTTACACAGACGCGCTATAAACTATTACTGCGACAATTAGATCATGCAACTGCTGCCATGACCTCCCTCGTAAAACTTGAGCAGTGGCAATTGCATCAGAGTTCCGAAACTATGCCCATCGCCACTTTGTTGAAGAGATCGCTCGAACGAGTCGAAAATCTCCTCACACAACGCAAGCTGTGGGCAGGTGTACATGGTTTAGGACAATCAGCTACAGATACCGATTCTGGTAATAGTGGGATATTCCTTAAAGGATTGCAACATTCTAGTTATCCATCATCGTTAGCGATTGCTGGCGATATCGTCAAATTTGAACTAGTGCTGTATGAATTATTGGTTGTAGCCTGTAACCGTTCTCAGAGTGGTGGCAGAATAGATATCTGGTGTCGTCGCTTAGAGGAAGGGTTGCTAGAACTATCAATTACAGATAATGGCATGATTGAACCGCATTTACTGGCAGCACTGCAACATCAGACACCAAAAGATGTACTAGCCGCTTCCCAACTTAACCAATCACCAGGTTTACATCTGCTAATTTGCCAACAACTAATGCAGCAGTTGGGAGGAGAGTTACATTTCTATCAGTTACCAGATAATCGGGTAGTTAACCGCTTGCTGTTACCTTTAGCTGGTTAGTGGGGCTGATTAGGCTTCTGGTTCAACGCCGAGCGATCGCAACTGGGCAATTAGGCGATCGGCTTTTTGACGTTCCTGTTCCGCCCGTTGGCGTTCCTGTTCCGCCCGTTGGGATTCCTGTTCCGCCCGTTGGCGTTCCTGTTCCGCCCGTTGGGATTCCTGTTCGGCTCTTTCATCACCAGTCAACAACAAATTACCTTGCAAATCCCACCAGCGCAGCCAAGGTAATTCTGCACTTTGATATTCTCCTTGCCAGATACCTAACTCAACTCCCAAGTCTGTAATTGGATAACGGCCGCGCTCATTTGCTGTTAATAACTGATACTTTCCACCAATTAATTCATAAACTTCTACACTGGCTTTACTAACTTCATAAATGCCATAAAAAGGAGGACGAATCACCTGTTCATAAACCCAAAATTTACCTTTCCAAGGAGTTTTATCTCGCTCCTCGCTACCATCTCCAGAAACAAATTCTAAAACAATCAACGGGGCGATGTGTTCTCGCCAAAATACATAAGACCTGCGTGTTAACCCATTGAGCAAAGGCGGTACATTTCCTACATAAAACCAATCCGGTGCTTCTGCGCCTTTTTCTGGGGGGTCAGTTAAGCACCAGTAAATGCCCAAGTCCTGTCCGATACAGTACTGACCATCAGGATGCAATTGTTTGAGGACAGGTGTAATCGAATCAGTCAGTAAAATGCTCTGGGGATGTTCTTGCCAATTTTTCACGAACGTGCCATCAGACTCTGGTAATTGCGTATGGTCTGGGAAAGGAGTAAGTTCTTCAGTGGCTGGATTAATTGCAGAGGTCATAAAGCTACCTTTGCAGGGGTAAGGGTTGTTTTTTAGTTTAGCAATGAAAGGGCTGAGAGGAGATTAAGACAGTTTTGCTAAACTTCATATGCAGTGCTTAACAGTCTAACAACTAACTTCCAGAGAAATAGTTTTGCTGTTAACAATACTTAAGCAACGGGAATAATAAATGTATTAATTTTGTAATCAAAATTCTGTACTGAGGTATGTAGAAATGAATACTCCTGTGGATGCAACAGCAACAATCCCTGGCTACCAGCTGACAGAACAACTTTATGCTGGGTCTAGAACTGTAGTCTACCGGGGTATTCGAGAAACAGATCAACAACCTGTGGTGATCAAATTTCTCAACCGCGAGTATCCCACCTTTGGCGAACTTTTACAATTTCATAACCAGTACACAATCACTAAAAACCTAGATTTTTCCGGTATTGTTTGTCCTTTAAGTTTAGAAATATACCGCAATGGTTATGCTTTATTAATGGCAGATTTTGGTGGCTTGTCATTGCGACAATATCTTAAAAATCAACCGTTGTCAGTGCAGGATTTTTTGAAAATTACCCTGCAAATGTGTGATATTCTTCACCATCTTTATCAAAATCGAGTTATTCATAAAGACATTAAACCTGCCAACATTTTGATTCATCCGAAAACTCAAGAAATTAAACTTATAGATTTTAGTATTGCTTCTCTGCTGCCGAAAGAAACTCAAACTCTAGTTAGTCCGAACATTTTAGAAGGAACCCTTGCTTATTTATCACCTGAACAAACTGGACGGATGAATCGCGGGATTGATTATCGTAGCGATTTTTATTCTTTAGGGGTGACATTTTTTGAACTGCTAACAGGAAAATTACCTTTCAACTGTGAAGACCCGATGGAGTTGGTGCATTGTCATATTGCAAAAATGCCTCCTTCAGTTAACAGGAGCCAGTGCGTTGGGCGGCTCTGCCACGCCACTTGCTACAACGGGGGGAACCCCCGCAACGCAGCGGCTCGACTTGAAGCAACTGGCGTTCAACAGTTAACAGTCAACAATGAGGAGATTCCGCAAGTTTTGGATGATATTATTCAGAAATTGATGGCGAAGAATGCGGAAGATAGATATCAAAGTGCATTGGGTTTGAAATATGATTTAGAAATATGTTTAGATCAGTTACAAGAAACTGGGGAAATTCAGAGTTTTAAAATTGCTCAAAAGGATGTGTGCGATCGCTTCATTATCCCCGAAAAATTATACGGTAAAGAAACCGAAGTCCAGCAAATATTAGCAGCATTTGAGAGAGTTGCCACCAATCAAGATTCTCCCGACTCCCATAGCGAACTAGTTCTGGTAGCTGGTTTTTCGGGGATTGGAAAAACTGCTGTTATCAACGAAGTCCACAAACCTATTGTGAGACAACGCAGTTATTTTATTAAAGGGAAGTTTGACCAATTCAACCGCAATATTCCTTTTTCTGCTTTTGTGCAAGCCTTTGGCGATTTAATAGGGCAGTTATTAACCGAAAGCGATCGCCATCTACAACAATGGCAAGCTAAAATTCTCCAAGCCTTAGGAGAAAACGCACAGGTAATTATTGATGTTATTCCTGAAATAGAAAAAATCCTCGGTAAACAACCACCTGTACAAGAACTATCAGGGACAGCGGCACAAAATCGTTTTAATTTATTATGGCAAAATTTTATGCAAATATTTGCCACTAAAGAACATCCATTAGTGTTATTTTTAGATGATTTGCAATGGGCTGATTCAGCTTCCTTGCAACTAATTAAATTATTAATGAGTGATGCTAATAATGGATATTTACTGTTAATTGGCGCTTATCGAGATAATGAAGTATTT
Organism: Nostoc sp. CHAB 5844; assembly: GCF_020829595.1. Lineage (GTDB taxonomy): Bacteria > Cyanobacteriota > Cyanobacteriia > Cyanobacteriales > Nostocaceae > Nostoc_B. The sequence continues at coordinate 41,099 of NZ_JAIVFW010000015.1, read as the reverse complement.
CCTGGACATCCATTGATGTTGACACTAGAGCAAATTAATAAGATTAAAGCAAGAGTTAGTACAATTATCTTACAATCTCTAAGTGAATTAAATTTAAATCAGTTAGTTGCGGATACTTTAGGTTGTACAGCAGAATTATCTTTACCACTATCGTATCTGGTATATCAAAAAACTCAAGGTAATCCATTTTTTGCCACACAATTTCTCAAAGCATTACACCAAGATGGACTGATTTACTTCAACTTTGCCCAAGGCTTTTGGCAATGTGACATCGCCCAAATAAATCAGCGATCGCTGACTGATGATGTGGTTGAATTTATGTCATTACAGTTGCAAAAGCTACCATCATCTACTCAACAAGTATTACAATTAGCGGCCTGTATAGGTAATCAGTTTGATTTAAAAACTTTAGGGGTTGTCTGTCAACAATCAGCAAAAGAAACTGCTGTTTATTTGTGGAAAGCATTACAAGAAGGCTTAATCTTACCTCAAAATGAAGTTTATAAGTTTTATTTAGGGCGGGAAAATCAAAATCTAACTTATCAAAATGCTCAATTTGTTACATACAAGTTTCTCCATGACCGCGTTCAGCAAGCTGCATATTCGTTGATTCTTGATGAGCAAAAGGAAGCAACTCATCTACAAATTGGTAGGCTCTTGCTTCAAAATAGTTCTGATGAGCAAGAAGAACGGTTGTTTGAAATTGTCAGTCAACTTAACTTAGGGAAAAGTTTGATTACTGACACAGCCGAAAAACTTTTGCTGGCTGAGTTTAACCTCAAAGCAAGTCAAAAAGCACTTGTCGCCACTGCCTATACAAGTGCTTTTGACTATGCCACTAGTGGACTAGAGTTGTTAGGCCAATCTGCATGGTATGACCATTATTTGTTAACACTCAATTTGCACAATCTGGCTGCCGAAGCTGCCTATTTGACAGGTAATCTTGATGCGATGGAGCGATATGCCACGGAGATTCTGCAACAGGCTCATACTCTCACCGATACTGTCAAGATTTCTGAGATCAAGCTAGAGGCTTACACCAACCAAGGTCAATTTCTTTTTGCCATTGATATGGCATTAGATGTATTAAGTGAGTTAGGAATACATCTGTCCAAACAACCTGTACCAACAGAAATTTCGGCAGCATTTCAAGCGATCGCACAGCAACTAAATGGGCGATCGCCTGCTGAATTGCTCAATCTACCTCTAATGACCGATCCAACTGTCATAGCTGCCATGCGGATTTTAGTTAAGGTTGGGGCTGCGTCCTATACCTGCAAGCCGGAATTATTCCCTTTAGTGATTTTAAAACAAGTAGAACTGTCACTCCAGTACGGTAATGCCAACACTTCTGTAGTTGGCTATGTCGGTTATGGAATATTGCTGTGTGGCATATTAGAAGACTTTTCGACAGGGTATGAGTTTGGGCAACTGGCGCTAAAACTCTGCGAACAGTTAAATGAAAAAGAGTTTTACGGGCAGACACTAGTTCTTATCCATTGTTATATTACATTCTGCACAAATCATGCGAAAAAATCTTTAGTACCACTACAAGAAGCTTATAGCAGTGGTTTAGAAGCTGGAGACTTAGTGTTTGCGGGTTTTGCGGGGTTTACTTATTGCTTAAACTCATATTTGACTGGGCAACTTTTAAATGACCTGATTCAGAACATCAATGTATACGGTCACGCCATACAGCAGATTGGTCAGCAGACGGCTTTGAACTTTATGAAAAGCTGCCAACAGGCAGTCTTAAATTTGCTGGGACAGGGAACTAATCCCGTTGTCCTTTCTGGCGAAGCCATGGATGAAACCACAATGTTGGAAACGCTGCATCAAATTGGCGATCAATCAGGATTGTGGTTCTTGTTGATGAACAAACTTTGTTTGTGTTTGTTGTTTGGGGAATATTCCCAGACTTTAGATCTAGCACAACAAGCTAAACAATACTTAGGGGGTGGTGCTGGTACATTAAATGTAGCCATACTGTATTTTTATGAATCACTGGCACTGCTGGCGACATCAGGTGATTCTGAAATTATTACAGCTAATCAGGAATTTATCCGGAAAAGGGCGCTTTATGCCCCAATGAATTTCCAGCACAAGTATGACCTAGTTAAAGCCGAGCAGCATCGAGTTTTAGGTCAAAAAACGGAGGCGATTGAATTATATGATCGCGCTATTGCTCTTGCCAAAGAAAATGGTTACATCCAAGAAGAAGCCCTTGCCAATGAACTGGCTGCTAAGTTCTATCTTGATTGGAGTAAAGAAACAGTCGCCCAAGCATATATGCAGCAAGCATACTACTGCTACGCTCGTTGGGGTGCAAAAGCCAAAACAGACGACTTAGAAAAAAACTATCCTCACCTTCTGCAACCAATTCTGCAACAGCGACGACTTAATCTAAATCCTCAAGAAACCATCACCACTGCTACTGTTGCTACCTACACCAGCCAAACTTCTTCTAGTTCTAATAGCACCAGCTTTTCTACCAGCCTTGACTTCGGCACTATCCTCAAAGCCTCACGGGCATTATCAAGTGCAATTCAGCTTGAGGAGTTGATTACGAATTTAATGCAAGTTCTATTGCAAAATTCTGGGGCGCAGAAAATAGCACTCATCTTGCGCCAGAAGGCAGATTGGGTTGTGGTATCTGTTGCTACCATTGATGATTTAGAACCGTCCGTCTTCTCGCCTCATTCTTTGGATAGCAGTACTGATGTCCCCATCAAGATGGTTTATGCAGTGAAACACACCCTGCAACCAATAATTATTCACGACATCACAAAAGAAACTACATGGGCAGCAGATAGTTATATCCAGCAATATTTACCAAGGAGTACTGTTTGTACACCCATCGTCAATCAAGGTAAACTGATTGGTATTTTGTATTTAGAAAATAGTTTAACAACAGAAGTATTTACCAGCGATCGCATCGAAATTCTCAACTTACTCTGCGCTCAAGCTGCGATTTCTTTAGAAAATGCCCGTTTGTATCAAGATTCGCAGAATTATGCTCAACAGTTAGAACAATCTTTAGCGCAACAACAAGCCAGTCAAGTCCAATTCCGCAATCTAGCAGATAATATTCCTGGCGTGGTTTACCAGTTTCGTCTTGCCCCTGATGGTTCAATCTCCGTTCCTTATATTAGCTCTGGTTGTTATGACTTGTATGGTGTGGCTCCAGAAGAAGTAATGGCAGGTAGACAAAGCCTTTATGCCATGCACCATCCAGAAGATGACCCAGCTGTTGCACAGGCAATTGCTAACTCTGCCCAAAATTTGACTCCTTTTGAGCAAGAATGGCGCATTATCCTACCTTCAGGAACTGTGAAATGGATTCAATCCAAAGCCCGACCAGAACTGCAAGCAGATGGCGCAATTATCTGGGATGGGGTTGTGATTGATGTGAGCGATGTCTACGACGAGCTTCGCTTACGCAAACTTGCAGAAGCCGCAGTCAACCAAAAATCTCAGGAATTAGAACAAGCACTCTACAACTTGCAGCAAGCGCAATTACAAATGGTGCAAACTGAAAAGATGTCTGCATTGGGTAATTTAGTTGCAGGAGTTGCTCACGAAATGAATAATCCTCTTGGTTTTATTGCTGCCAGTCTCAAACAAACTAAACCTACTGTTGCTGATATTGTGACACACTTAAAGCTTTATCAAGCCTGCCTGCCTGATCCAAGTAATGAAATTATTGATCATGCTGAAGAAATTGACTTGGAATATACTTTAGAAGACTTACCCAAGGTAATTGATTCAATGGTGATGGCGTGCGATCGCCTAAAAAATGTTAGCACCAGTCTTCGCACCTTCTCTCGTGCCGATAAAGATTACAAAGTCCCGTTTAATATTCATCAAGGTATCGATAGCACAATTTTGATTCTCAAACATCGCCTCAAAGCTAATGAACAACGTCTGGAAATTGAGGTAATCAGAGAGTATGGTAATTTACCCCAGATTGAATGTTTTCCTGGACAATTGAATCAGGTATTTATGAATATTTTGGCAAATGCTATCGATGCATTAGAAGAGTCAATTGTCAATGGTCAAAAGTCAATAGTTAAGGATGATGAACTATTAACTAAACCACAAATTGTGATTCGTACAGAAATCACCGCAGATCAACAAGTAATGATTTCCATAGCTGATAATGGCATTGGTATGAATGAACAAGTCAAACAAAAGATATTTGACCATTTATTTACTACGAAAGCTGTGGGTAAAGGCACAGGTTTAGGACTGGCGATCGCTCGGCAAATCGTTATTGAACGACATGGTGGCAACATTGAAGTTACATCTATTTTGGGACAAGGAACGGAATTTTTAATTACATTACCTATAAAAATTTAATGCACATTTTCAATGGTCTGACTCCGCAATTCTAAATCGTTAGTTTTATTTGTAATGATTTCCTCCATTTATTCAGGTTTGTTCAATGGTTCAATCCCATACAACTCCTCTCCAGGGCAAAATACAGAATTTGTCAATCTTAATTCTTATTCGACAATAAACAACAGGAAAATTCATGAACAATGCAGCCCTCGAACAGGAAATTGCTTTGCTACGTCAACAAAACACCGAGTTACAGCAACAGTTAGCAAAATCTACTAGTAAATACAGTGCAAGAATCACCCAACTAGAGCAAGAACTAAGCGAATCTCAACAACTCTTACAAAGCAGTTGCCAAGCAGAACTAATCCTTCAAGCTTCTCAAGCAGAATTATTAGCATTGTTTAATGCTATACAAGATGTAATTATCGTTGTCGATGCCGAAGGACGATACCTAAAAATTGCTCCTAGTTGTGCGCCTTCGCTGTACAAACCTCCTGCGGAAATATTAGGTAAAACCGCACATGAGGTTTTACCTTCTGCCCTTGCCGATCATTTCCTTGACTGTGTTCAACAGGTACTCAAAACCAAGAAGACTGTCAAAATTGAATATAGCTTGCTCATTGGCGATCAAGAGGTTTGGTTTGAGGGTAGTGTTTCCAGCATGAGCGAGAACACTGTTGTTTGGTTAGCGAGAGATATTAGCGATCGCAAAGCAGCTGAGGCAGCCTTGGTAGAAAATGAAGCTAAATATCGCAACTTGGTGGAAAACATCAGCGATCTCATATTTTCCATGTCTTTAGAAGGCATTTTTACTTATATTTCACCGCAGTTCAAAAATATTTTAGGATGGGAACCCTCAGAACTATTGGGTCAACTTTTTGCACCACTAGTGCATCCTGATGATTTACTCCTTGCCCAAAGCAACATTCAAGAAATGGTAGCAACCAATGGCCAGCAAACTCAAATAGAATTTCGTCATCAACGCAAAGATGGCAGCTGGTGCTGGATGAGGTCAGTAACAGCCCCGATTTTCAATTCAGACGGTCAAATCAGCGGTTTTCACGGCGTTCTCAGCGATATTAGCGATCGCAAACAGGTAGAAGCCGCCTTAAGTCAACAAGAAGCCCAATATCGCAGTATTTTCGAGACTGTCAATGATGGCATCACTGTTGTTGATCTAGATACTGGTAAAATTATTGCTGCCAATCCTGCTTTTTGTCAGATGCATGGCTATTCTCAAGCAGAAATTTTGCAATTAAATCCTCAAGATTACATTCATCCTGATTCTTTTCACTTATTCGGGGAATTCATCACGTCGGTCAAGAATGGACGTGAATTTCACGCTCAAGCAGTAGACATTCACAAAGATGGTACTTATTTTGATATCGAAGTTACAGGAAAACTCTTGAACTACAATAGTAAACCTCATGTACTTTCGGTAGTGCGTGATATTAGTGAGCGTAAACAAGCAGAACAAGAGCAAAGCAGACTACTAGCGATTCTAGAAGCAACCACAGATATAGTTGGTATGGCTGATGCATTTGGCAATAGTTGTTATCTCAACAAAGCAGGTCAAAAAATTTTAGATATTCCCGCTTCAGAAATCAACAAGTTTCATATTACCGAGGTATCGATATCAGATGAATTCCAGAATAAAATTATACCTACCGTAGTTCGAGAGGGAATTTGGTCTGGAGAATCGATATTTCGCAGTCGGAATGGCGAAGATATCCCGGTGTCTCAAGTGCTAATTGCCCATAAAAATGAACAAGGCGAAGTGGAGTTCTTCTCAACTATTGCCCGCGATATCCGCGATCGCCAACAAATCGAAGCTCAACTGAGACAACAAGCAGAAGATTTAGCCCAAACTCTACAAGAACTCCAACGCACCCAAGCACAGATGATTCAAGCAGAAAAAATGTCTAGTCTGGGTCAACTGGTTGCTGGAGTTGCTCATGAAATCAACAATCCTGTCAATTTTATCCACGGTAATCTCAGTCATCTAGAAGAACATACCCAAGATTTATTGCGGGTAATTGACTTATATCAACTTAGTAACCTGCCTGAATTTCAAACTTTGTCTGAGGATATTGACCTGGAGTACATTCAAGAGGATTTACCAAAAATCTTGAGTTCTATGAAAGTGGGAACTCAACGCATCCGTCAGATTGTGCTATCGCTGCGTACCTTCTCGCGGATGGATGAAGCCGAATTTAAAGCAGTAGATATTCACGAAGGTATAGATAGTACATTAATGATTTTGCAAAATCGTCTCAAAGAAAAACCAGAATTTCCCAAAATTCATGTGTGCAAAGAATACGGCAATTTACCTTTAGTAGAATGCTATGCCGGACAACTCAATCAGGTGTTTATGAATATTTTGGCAAATGCCATTGATGCTATAGAAGGGGGAATAGGGCAAGAACAACTACCTACAATTACAATTCGTACTTCGTTAATTGACTCTGAATGGGTAAAAATATCAATTGCCGACAATGGTATCGGAATGCCAGAACAAATTCAAAAACAGATTTTCAACCCCTTCTTTACCACCAAGCCTGTGGGTAAGGGAACAGGTATGGGAATGTCAATCAGTTATCAAATCATTACTGAAAAACATGCTGGCAAGTTGGAATGTTACTCCACACCAGGACAAGGAACAGAATTTGTGATGATGATTCCAATTCAGCAGTAGATATAGCTGAGTGCTGAGGATAAATGATTATTTTGTATCAAACACAACAATATCATCTGATAATTAGTTGATAAATAATTCTACTGAAAGATGAGATACACCAGTCTTAAATCATTGGTGAAAAATAACTAATGACCAATGACTAATGACAAAAGTTTCCCCTCTTTGTAGCAAACTGGTTATAATTGTTTTCCGTCTCTCTCAGAAATGAACATTATATCTTCACAGTATTTATATGGGGCGCTATCGTTCTAAATCAGACTTACCTACAAAAATCTGCCCAGTATGTCAACGTCCCTTCGCTTGGCGAAAGAAGTGGCAAGATTGCTGGGATGAAGTGAAATACTGCTCAGAACGTTGCCGTCGTCGCCGTTCTGAGGCGAAAACAGAGTAAAAGGTGAAATATGAAGTATGTATACACCTTTTGGGTGGCTTCCCGAAGGGTAGTGTGAAGTATGAAGTGTAAAATCAACTTTAACTCAGACGCAAATAGCGCAAAAAATTATAGATGCAGGTACAGGTGCAACCTAAATTAATTATTCATGGAGGGGCTGGTAGTTCTCTCCACGGCAAAGGAGGATTAGAGGCGGTACGTCGATCGCTCCATGCAGTCATAGAAGAAGTGTATGCTTTGTTATTGTCAGGGGTAAACGCTTCCGCCGCAGTGCTGCGGGGTTGTCAACTGTTGGAAGATGACCCTCGCTTTAATGCTGGTACTGGTTCGGTGCTGCAATCTGACGGTCAAATCCGCATGAGTGCTGCCTTAATGGATGGGATGTCAGGGCGTTTTAGTGGTGTGATTAATGTCTCGCGGGTAAAAAATCCGATTGAGTTAGCGCATTTTTTACAAACTTCGCCTGACAGAGTACTGTCAGATTACGGTTCAGCTGAACTAGCACGAGAGTTACAAGTACCTAGCTACAATGCTTTAACTGAATTACGGTTGCAAGAATGGATTCAGGAACGTCAAGATAATTTTAAAAGCGCAATGGCTGGAGTGGTAGCAGAGCCAGAGTTATTAGAAACCAGCAATGCTGGACGTGGGACGATTGGTGTAGTTGCTTTAGATGCTCATGGTGGACTAGCCGCAGGCACATCCACAGGTGGCAAAGGCTTTGAGCGGATTGGTCGGGTAAGTGATTCGGCGATGCCGGCTGGTAACTACGCAACTGGTCATGCGGCTGTCAGCTGTACTGGGATTGGCGAAGATATTATCGATGAGTGTTTAGCACCACGGATTGTGGTGCGCGTTACTGATGGCATGACTCTCAAAGATGCGATGCAACGCTCCTTTGCTGAAGCACACGAACACAAAAGAGATTTAGGCGCGATCGCTTTAGATGCTAGTGGTGCGATCGCTTGGGGAAAAACTAGCCAAGTTTTACTCGCCGCCTACCACGACGGCGAAAAAATTGGCGACACATTAGAAATGCCTGTTGGCACGCAAATCGGCTGTATTCAAGTATGAAGTATGAAGTGTGAAGTGTGAAAGCTGAAGGTTGGGTTAGACGCATAAGAAATCTTGATGCTAAACAGACAATTCTATTTTGCGTCGTAACCCAAAATCATTGATGTTGGGAAAAGAGAAATTATTGTCTAGAAGTTTAAAGCTGGTAAATTAACTACAAGATAATGTTGAGTGCCGACTCCCTCGGTGGCGTGGGAAACCCTTCTTGTGCAAGTGGCTCCCCAATCTACAGAAGATGGCGATCGCAGTGCTTCAAATTCATTGCAGAATCAGCAGTTCGTTCAGCTTATCTTTCAAATCCGATGACATCATCAATGGGTTGTAAACTTCCCCTTCGTAGGGTTGCCAAACATATCCTGAACTAAACGGTCGAAACACCGTGGATGCTCCGATTCTTTGCCAAACCGTTTCAGCTAAAATCAATCCCGGAAAAGTGGGAGCAGGAGATTCTTCAAGTAATTCACGGTAAGTTCTAAACTCATCGACTTCCACGCCAACCAGAGCATAACGAAAGATGGGAGCAGTTCGTAAACGCTGGTAGAGTAGGATACCCAACTCTGTCATTAAGTAAGCTGTCTGTGGTGTGTCAATTCCTACCTTGCTGATGTCGCTCGTCGAACAGACTCGACACCACCAGTTCTCTTCAATATCCTGAAAAATGTCCGCATGACATTGTATCTGACTACCATTTGATAGAATCCAGGATACTTTGTCAAAATGGCGAGCAAATTGCTCTGCGATCGCCTGTTCTGCTCCACATTCAGCTGATAAGCTAAAGATCCAGGTCATTGTTGATCTCCTATGAATTGACTGGACTCATTCAACTGTCTTCCAATCATTCTGCGTTTTAGCCAATGCGGCTTCATACTTCTCTAATAGCATTGTAGTTATTGGCATAATGCTAACGTGGGTTGCACTGTCTTGGACAGCTTCTAGATCTCCAGTAATTTGGCTGTCTTCAATTTGCCAGAGGGTATCTCTGCCTGATCCTCCAAATTTTGTAGGTTTGCGAAAAGCTGGTAAACCTTCAATCGAAACAGAGGTAGACAAACCTTTTGTGTTTCTAATGGCTACAGCAACAAGCTCACCCGTAGAATTGCGTTCTGTCTTCGGGTACAAATAGCCTTGAGCATCCAGGTAATCTCTGTACATTTGTTCAACATCGACATCAATACCGGGTCTAATTCCCAAAAGACGGGCGCTACGACCTACTTTGGGTTGACCGTTTTCCTCCGCCATAGCTCGGTAATAGAGTTTTGCCATTAGCCAAGATTACTTTTGCAAGATTGCTAGGCGATCACTACGCTGATTACAATCGGCATAGTAGCAATGAACTAACCAACTAATCAGGGTAAATGATCGCCCGTTCGCCTAATAATTTATAGAGTTATACGATTATCTTCATCTTTCAGCCTTCACACTTTCTGCCGCCAACCTGGTTTGACTACCTGACGGCTACGGGCAATTACTAAACTATCGTTGGGGACATCTTCGGTAACTGTGGAACCCGCTGCAACATAGACATCATCACCCAAGGTAAGTGGTGCTACTAATACGCTATTAGAACCTGTTTTGGTGCGATCGCCAATTTTTGTACGGTGTTTTTTTACACCGTCATAGTTAGCTGTGATTGTACCTGCACCGATATTGACTTGAGTACCCGCAGTAGTATCACCCAAATAAGATAGATGCGCTACGTTAGTGCGATCGCCTAAGTGTGTATTTTTTAACTCTACAAAATTACCGACACGGCATCCACTACCCACCTCAACATGACCGCGCAAATGGGAGTATGGGCCAATTCGAGTTCCAGCTTGCACAATACTGTCTGTGACTACAGAATATTGAACTGTGACGTTTTCGCCCAACTGACTATTTTCAATCAAACTTCCCGGCCCGATGCGGCTACCAGTTTTAATACTGGTCTTTCCTCGCAGGTGAGTTTGAGGTTCAATAATTACATCTGGTTGTAATTCTACAGTGTCGTCAATTGTAATACTATTGGGGTCGATGAGGGTCACTCCTGCAAGCATCCATTGTTCTTTGATGCGCCTTTGCAAAATCTCGTAGGCTGTTGCTAATTGTAGGCGATCGTTAATTCCCAAAATTTCTTGATAATCTGCTACATCCACAGCCATGACTAGCCCAACTTGGGTAACGGCATCAGTGAGGTAGTATTCTTTTTGGGCGTTGTTGGCTTCTAAATGAGGTAAAACTTTAGCTAAGTCCTGCCAACGAAAGCAGTAAACTCCAGCGTTAACACGTTGATTTTGCCTTTGAGCTGGAGTACAATCTTTTTCTTCAACAATTTGTTGTAGTATATGTTCGCCATTACAAAAAACTCGCCCGTAGCCTTTAGGGTCTGGTAACTGTGCTGTCAGGATAGTAGCAGCGTTTTGATTTTGTTGGTGAGTTAGCAATAGCTGTTTGAGAGTTTCGGTGCGTAATAGTGGTACATCACCATTGAGAACTAATAAGTCTCCAGTGTAGCCTTCAAGATGGGGCAGTAATTGCTGGATGGCATGACCTGTTCCTAGTTGGACGGTCTGTTCGACAAACTCCAAGCTAGAGTTTAACTGCATGGCGGCTTTGACTTCTTGGGCTTGATATCCTACAATTACCATTCGTCGTGAGGGTGAAAGCGGTTCTACACTTTCTAAAACTTTTTCTACTAGCGATCGCCCACCTAAAGCATGTAAAACTTTGGGTAAGCTTGATTTCATCCTTGTGCCGCGTCCCGCCGCTAGAATTGCTACAACTACCATAATTAAAAGTATGAACTATGAAGTATAAAGTATAAAACAGTAGTCACAATACAGAATTTAGAATACTGTATCCATAAAGCGAAAAGTCGGAGCGCGGAACTTTTCAAGACAGGGCATGAGTTTTATTCAGAAAAAATATTTAATATTAGTTTCGCCACGCCATATGCTTCTGTGCAAGAAGCCTAACAGTAGTTGCGCGGCTGTCGGGAAAGCCACGATAGCACAGTGGCAAACTATTCCACACACTTTTCAACCAATATTCAGACGCTCGCGGATACAGTTTAGCTACGCTATATATTCAGTCGTACAGAATTCAGAATGAATTCTTCTTGATCAAGAATAGGATTTCCGGCTATTCTATCCCGGCCCATCTAGAGGTTTGGTCTTTCATCCTTCATACTTTATTTTTGCTATTCACTTTGGTAAGCGCGAATAAAATCAGTAAACAGCTGCATTAGTTCGGGGTTTCGCCAACCTGCTGCGGTTTCTTCCTGCATGACAGATAAAGCTTCCTCTAAGCTAAAAGCTCTTTTATAAGGTCTTTCACTCGTTAGAGCATCATAAATATCAATGAGTTGGAAAACTTGCGCCAGGAAGGGAATATCATTGCCTTTCAGTCCATCAGGATAGCCTGAACCATTCCAGCGTTCGTGGTGATGGCGAATAATGGGAATTACACCCCGCATACTGCGTAAGGGTTGGCAAATTTTTTCCCCGATTAAAACATGCTGCTGCATAATTTGCCAATCTTCCAAGGTGAGTTGTCCATTCTTAAGTAGTACTGCATCTGGAATGCCAACTTTACCTATATCGTGAAGATAACCACCCCACATCAAATCTCGCAGTTGAGAGCGAGAAAGATTCATATATTCACCAAAGGCTTGTCCTAGCTTAACTAAGCGTTCGCAATGATCTCCTGTATTGGGATCGCGGCTTTCGATAGCTCTAGCAATGGAAAACAAGACTTGTTCTGCGTGGTCTAAATCTTCGTTTAACCGCTTCTGCTGTACTAAGGACTTCACACGCGCTGCTAGTTCTAAACGGTCAAAGGGTTTGGTAAGAAAATCATCTGCGCCAACTTCAATTCCGCGAATGCGCGATCGCCTGTCATTTAATGCTGTAATAAATATTACCGGAATTAACCTAGTATGTTCTTCCTGCTTGAGCAATTGACATACTTCAAATCCATCCATTCCCGGCATCATCACATCCAGCAAAATTAAATCTGGTTGTTTTTGAGTTACTAACACCACAGCAGTCGCACCACTGTCTGCTTCGATCACTTCATAACCTTCCATTGCCAACAACGCCGCAGCTGTCATTCGACTAGCAGCATGGTCGTCAACTACTAAAATTTTTGGGGCTTCAGCATCAAAGTAGCAATTCACTTTGGAGCCTTTGACTTGTAGACTTCTAGATAATAATAAATTGTACCCAGAATTAATCTCAGGTTTGCTCCAAGAAGACCCTGCTTGCCCCTGTTCAATCATTACTTCTTGTTGAGATAAGTTGAGTGGATAGTCTTCGAGGTCTTGCCATCCTAGCTCATGATTTGCATTTCTACTAGTTACTTTTTTTCTGGTATTTGACCCACTAAGACTTTGTTGATTAGAATTTGTGTATTTGGCACTCCAGTGAATCACAAAGACACCCCGTTGTTTTTAAATTAACAGTTTCTGTCTGCAAAAATCTAGTTTAGCTCTGCAAGCATAATTCACTTTGCATGTTTACAAGTATTCCGCACTATGTATTAGGCAGTTTATTTTTATCATGCAGAGGAGATTTTTCTTTATAAAAATATAATTTTGCTAAGAGAAATTTGCTGCAAACAGCCTAAATGCTTATTCTAGTATCATAAAATCACTTAAATGTTAAATCAGGTTTTTTACGGAGATTTCTTCATATTTCATCCTTGTGAGAGTGTTTTACTCGCTCCATTTATCTCCAAATAGATTGTTTTTATTTTAAACTTTTTATTCAAAATTTAAAAATAATACGTACTTTTTGCGAGAATTTTTTATAAATTACTATAAAAAAGTACATCTAAATTAATGTTATTTTACATACTTTATATACTGAAAAAGACAGGAACTTAAAAATTACATCATCCTGACTACTTTTGAGTTCAAAATACAGCAGTTTGGAATTTAAAAGCTACAGAATTTTAGTTTTTATGTGCCACTAGCTGAGGAGAAGCGGCATTCACGATATTTTCACTCAAAAGATAAGGTTCAAAGCCTCGCCCCTTGTGGGCGATAGCTCCCTTGCTCTCTTGCTCCCTTGGTTGAAGCCCTACCCCTTGTGGGTAGTTTTTCTCCTCTGCCCCTCTGCTCAAGAGCTTTTTCACCAACGCAATGGTCAACTCAATTAAGCATAATTTCAGTAGAGTCAGCCTCGTGGTTTTTTAGTAACCAACGTTTTCGCCAACGGGAAGTAGGTTCCAATGAACAAGCTTGTTGTTCTTGTTGTCGCCGCATAATGATTACATCAGGCGGATCGTTCAATTGCGGATCGCGGTAAGGAATCGCCGCACGAGTTAGCAAATGTTCTTGTTCAGTTGGGGAGAGGGAAGGAAGTGATAAGTCACTAAAGTGAGAATAACCTGCAACCGTACCAGGCGATCGCCTCCCGACTGGTGGTGTAGAACCTATCTGTAACCCAGCCAAGATCAGCGCTGTACGTACAGCCGCCGCACAAGAATAAGTCGCCAGCAAGCCATTTTTTGGTAAACATACTGAAACTTGTTGTAGAAATTCTACAGTCCACAAGTGGGGACACTGAGGTGGTGAAAAAGGATCTAAAAAAATAGCATCTGCAAAGAAACCAGATTGATTTACCTCTTGAATCGAGACTCTAGCATCACCAATGAGTAACTTTGCTTGCAGGCGTTCTGTTTTTACTTGCCGCTCAAAGGCGAGTTGGGTCAAAATTGGCGTATATTCGTAATTCCAATGATCAAATAAATGATTAGCGATCGCAGCTTGCGGTACAGCAGAATTCAGTTCTAAACCAATTAATTCCACAGAACAACTAGAATTTACTGCCCAGATTTTCTGTAAAGCTGCGGCCGTATTGTATCCTAGTCCGTAACAAATATCCAATAAACGCACAAATGGTTTGAGCGCCGCTTCACCCAGTTGAGTAGGTTCCACAAACTTAAAATAACTTTCCTGTTTAGCACCAAAATGACTGTGAAATGATTCACTAAACTCTTGAGAGAAAAATGTGAAAGAACCGTCTGCTGTTGCTTGTGGTACAAAGTTATCAAATTCTGGCATTATACTTTTCCACTAAAGTTCGTAAAAAGTAAAAAGATAATCCCCATAAATAAATTTAACGGATTTATAATGAACCAGGACTTACGCCTAGTACAGCACGGCGGAAATAAACAGACCATCTCGAATGAGTAAAAAGCTTGTGGTATGACTATTCTTTCTTTTTACTTTTGCCTTCTTACAAAGTTAGGCGAAGAGCAACGCCGTGCGGGGGTTCCCACGCCACTTGCTACAAGTCGGGCATTGCCGCGATAGCGCAGTGGCTCCCCGTTGAGGCGATTGCGGTGTCGGTTTCCGTCCCCGCAATCGCCAGTTCGCTCAAGTCGGGAAACCCGCCCAACGCACTACCTCACCACGCGACTGACTCAACTTTGCGCTTTTTACTTTTGCCTTGTTGTACTAGTATTATTGGTAAATTGATCAATCAAATATTCTGAATTCTGAATTCTGACTCCTGAATTCTTATATTTATGGTTAATACCCAAATTTTTGTTTCGCCAGCGTGGCTTGTTGATCACCTTAACGATTCACAAGTTGTAATTGTAGATTGTCGTTTTTCTCTCGCTGATTCACAACTAGGACAAAAACAATATCAAACAAGTCACATCCCAGGGTCATATTATCTGGATTTAAATCAAGATCTTTCCAGTCCTGTAGGTACACATGGCGGTAGACACCCTTTGCCTGACACTAACAATCTAGTTAAGAAGTTATCAGCAATTGGGGTAAATTATCAAAAAACTTTGGTTGTAGCTTATGATGATTCCCGTTTAGCTTTTGCGTCTCGTTTGTGGTGGTTACTCCGCTATCTCGGACATGAGCAAGTAGTAGTCATGGATGGCGGCTTTAGCGCATGGCAACAAGCTGGATATCTGGTGACAGATGTCATCCCAGAATCCCAGACAGGAAATTTTACGCCTCAGATTCAAACTGAACTGGTAGTAGATATAGAAGCTGTCAAAAGTCGCAAAGATTTACCAGAGGTAGTATTAGTAGATTCAAGAGAAAGCGATCGCTATCGCGGTGAAAGGGAACCAATTGATAAAATTGCTGGGCATATTCCTGGTGCAGTTAACTATCCTTGGCAAGAAGTTACAGACTCATCAGGTCATCTACTTTCTCAACTACAGCAACGTCAAAGATGGCAAAATATAGAAACAGCTAAAGAAATTTTAGTTTACTGCGGTTCTGGTGTAACTGCTTGTGTGAATTTGCTTTCTTTAGAATTAGCTGGCATTCATACAGGTAAACTTTATGCAGGTAGTTGGAGTGATTGGATTAGTTATGAGTCAATAGTCAATAGTCAATGGTAAAAAATTAATTTAACTATAGACTATGGACATTTGACTATGGACTAATTTCAAAATTCCCCTATTTTCAAATTGTAATAAACACTCAAAAACCAGCCATCAAAATCAATATTTCTATCTGTAGAATCGCCAAAGCTAAAGCCACTCTGCAAGTTCAAACTACTAGAGCCAGATACTCGGTAAATAACATGGCCAAATATCCGGTGATATTGGTCGTCTCGTTGCCGTTGCGTAAAATCGGCAAGGTTTAACTGATAATTAATACCAACTTGTAGAGGGTTTTGCAAGTAATAATTTAAAGAAACCCAAAAAGAATTAACTAGCCGACTGCGGTTATTTGGTTCAGCAAAACTGGCACTAAATTCGTAGAAGCTATCTAGTGTTAATCTGGAATTCAGTGGATCTCGTCTTCCCAAAGACAGCCGTACTGAGTTTTCATCTAAAAAGCGATCGCCTGCTTGAAAGCGATCGGTACTATTAGCATAAAAAAACTGTTGATTATTAAAATCTATTTCTGCATACATACGTGGCGAGAGTTGTTGATAAATACCAACGTTAAAACTTATTTGATTGTAGTTAAATCTTGATTGATCCATATAGCGAATCAAATTACCATTAATTGAACCATTGATATAAGTTTTAGACCCCAAAGGAAAATATGCAGAAGCAAGGCTGAGACCATAAAAGAATAAGCCATCTTCTCTAGGGAAAAACGCAGAAGAAAAAATGTTATTTGTATGAAAGTACCCTACATGAGCCTGTAGGGTACCTATAGGTTTAAACTTAGCTACTGGTGGTTTTGCTTGTGGCAAAGGTCGTGGCCGCACTCGTAACTCAAGTTCCTGAAGGCCATTAGCCTCAGATGATGGCTGTTGTTGCGGCAAAGGTCGTTGTCTAACTCGTAGTTCTAATTCACGCAGAATATTGGTTTCAGGGTTTGGTTTTTGTCTTTGTTGCAAGAGCCGCCTTAGTCTTTCTAACTGCTCGGTTCTATCGACAGAAGGTTTATCTAACAGTTCTTCTATAATTATTGGCGAAGGCTGGGGAAAATCTCTTGGCTGTACTTCTAGTTGTGGCGGATCACTTGACAGTTGAGGATTGGTAGGAGGATTTTGCGGTTGGGGTAATGGTTCATTATCTGGTGGTGTTACAGGATTGGATTGGGCTGTGAGTATGTTTTGCAATATCACATTTGACAGTATATTTTCTGTCGCTGCTGAATTAAATAACTGAGGCTGCTGTAAATCAAAATTACTTGCCTTGAACTGACTCTTCTGGTAAAACTGATGACTTAGCTGGCTATAAGCAAAATATTCGTTATTCGGCTTGTGTTGACGAGTAGAGTCATCTAAGTTGGCAGCCCACACTACATCTACCCTAATGCAACACTTATTTGCACCAATCAAAGCTAATAAAGTGGCAAACAACAATTTTGTCCAGCCCTTGAGTTGCATCAACATTTATGTTTTATAGACAAAAAATATAACCATTCAGCTTTATCATTAAAAACAAAAATTATTAACTTTTAGAAAAGGATTACTTAATTTTAATATTTTTTGATAATTTAAATTACATTAAGTTCTGAGAAAATTTCGCTAAAATTTTCAATAAATCCACTGAAAATTTAGTTATAAAATTAACCTATTTATAAGTAAGCCTAATATCTAATATTTCAGTATCTATATTCACTTGGTTTGGTTTCAGTTAAATTATCCAGCGTTAAAACTATGTCTTTGAAATTTATTCCCTGGTTGATGATTGGTTTATGGGGAGTGATAGTGATGCCTTTACCCAAGGCAAATGCTGCTACTCCTTTGACACGTGCTGAGATTCAGAATCTGAAAAATCTAGTACAACTGCTTCCCAGGAACAACAAAAAGCGCCCAGCACGCAAATTAGATCCGATAATTCCTGGTGATGGATTGGCTACTGGCAGATTATCTTTAGCCGATTTGCGTTTTAACGATGGTTCTATAGCACGGGTTGGGGAACGGGCAATATTTCAATTTCTACCCAAGACGCGGAATTTCAGATTGTCAAACGGGACAGTGCTGTTGCTGATTCCATCAGGAAAAGGACAGACACGTATACAAACACCGAGTGCTGCTGCTGCTATTCGTGGTTCAGCGTTGTTTGTCCGCTACGACAAGCAAACAGATACCACAGTGGTTGGGGCGCTGACAAATAGCGGCATTGAGGTATTTAATCAGGAAGCTTCTCAAAATCAGGTCTTGCAAGCTGGGCAACTGATGGTCATAGTCAAAGGTAAATTTCAGGGTTTATACGATTTTGACCTGAAAACCTTTTATGAAACGAGTGATTTAGTACAAGGATTAGATTTAACTAAGCAAAATATTACATCTAACCCAGACCCTGCGATCGCCAGCGTTCAAGCTGAAATTGCCGCAGCTTTAGCAACACAAACGCCTGTAGTTGGTCAAGGAGTAATTGAAAACCCATCTTTTATGGAGTTATCTGTTAAATCTTTTAACTCGGCTGAACAAGGTGCTGTCTTAAATGATTCTCCAGTGGATACCTTGGTAGAAACAGGAGAAGTAATATCAGATACTACTCGTGACACTGGAAATAATGAAAACATCAACACCATAATCCCAAATCAACCAAGCAGTGGTAATGATCCTGACAATTCTGTAGGTCGCGGCAACCCAGGTGGCAATCCCGGTGGCAACCCCGGCGGTAATCCCAGCGAGAATCCCGGTGGCAACCCAGGTGGCAATCCAGGCGAAAATCCCAGTGGCAACCCAGGCGGTAATCCCGGTGGCAACCCAGGTGGCAATCCCGGCGAAAATCCCGGTGGCAACCCAGGTGGCAATCCCGGTGGCAACCCAGGTGGCAATCCCGGCGAAAATCCCGGTGGCAACCCCGGCGGTAATCCCGGCGAAAATCCCGGTGGCAACCCCGGCGGTAATCCCGGCGAAAATCCCGGCGAAAATCCCGGTGGCAACCCAGGTGGCAACCCAGGCGGTAATCCCGGCGAAAATCCCGGTGGCAACCCAGGCGGTGAACCTCCAGAAGGCGAATACCCTGCTCCTTAACGAAGATTTTGCACCATTCTCAATAACGTAGGGTGAGCAATACCCACAACGGAAAAATCAGGTAGAAAGCGAATTTCTAGCATTGCTCACCTAACTTTAATTGTAATAACGCAGAGGCGTGGAAGATATGAATTAAACCTCTTCAGGAATACCAATAATCTTTCACATCTGATTCTTAACTTGAGATTCCATAACCTTCAATAACTACAGCTTTGCAATACATTTATCTTCACGGTTTTGCTTCTGGGCCTAAATCTACCAAAGCCCAGGCTATAAGCGATCGCTTTACTAAAATTCAGATACCGCTAAATATTGCTGATCTTAATGCTGGTGATTTTTCCCAGTTGACAATCACGCGTCAAATAAATCAAGTAGCAGCAGAATTCGCCAATAATTCTGAACCCGTGACGCTAATAGGCTCTAGTTTAGGTGGTTTGATATCTGCTCATTTGGGACAGCGATACCAACAAGTACAACGCTTAATTTTGTTAGCACCAGCTTTTGGTTTTTTGTCTCATTGGTTGCCTAACCTAGGAGATGAAGCGATTCAGCGTTGGCAACAACAGAAGTATCTCATGGTTTACCACTATGGCGAAGGGCGATCGCTACCTCTAAGTTACGATTTCGTCACAGATGCCGAGCAATACCAAGAGGATAGATTGCAACGTCCTGTTCCAACGCTGATTATACATGGAAAACAAGATGAAGTTATTCCAATTACAGCTAGTCGCAACTTTGCAAAATCGCGTCCTTGGGTAGAGTTACTAGAACTCGATAGCGATCATGCTTTAGGCAATGTCACAGCAGAAATTTGGCAGGCAATTCGCCGCTTTTGCCAGTTACCGTAAAAAGGTAAAATAAAATACTCTTATACCAATTCTCTGTGAAGCTGCATATTATTTTTACCCCTCCCAACCTCCCCGCAGGTTCGGGGAGGTGCCGCAGGCGGTGGGGTTCTTTCTATGCGTCTTCATCTAAAATTGGTATTACATTATTAGACTAATATACTCATTTGTTTTTTAACAAATAACAAATAACAAATGACAAATGACCATTAACTAAAAATTATGCTTCCTTTTATTCGTTCAGATTTAGCCCAATTTACGGCTTACAAACCTCACCCAAGTAGCAATACAGCAGAACCAGTCGCCACACAGTTTGATCGGCTGGATACGAATGAAAGTCCTGATGATTTACCACCTGAACTTAAAGAAAAGTTAGCGTGGACATATCAGCAAGTCATAGAAACAAATCGCTATCCTGATGGTGGACATGAGCAACTCAAAGATGCGATCGCTGAGTATGTCAATGAATCGGCTCATCTTTCTCCATCTTTGTTTACTGCTGCCAATATTTCTGTGGGTAATGGTTCAGATGAACTAATTCGCTCTTTATTAATTGCCACCTGTCTAAGAGGAGAAGGCTCAATTCTAGTTGCCAATCCTACTTTTTCTATGTATGGAATTTTAGCCCAAACTTTGGGTATAGAAGTAGTAACAATAGGCAGAAATGCAACCAATTTTGAAATAGACTTAAAAGCTGCACAAACAGCCATCAGCCAAACTCAAAATCCACCAATTCGTGTAGTTTTCGTAGTCCACCCCAATTCGCCAACAGCTAATCCACTGACTGCGGCAGAATTAGCATGGCTTAGAAGTTTGCCAGAGCATATTTTAGTAGTAATTGATGAAGCTTACTTTGAATTTAGCCAAAATACTTTAGTAGGGGAATTGGCACAGCGTTCTAATTGGATCATCTTACGGACTTTTTCTAAAGCTTTCCGTTTAGCAGCACTACGTGTGGGTTATTGTATTGCTCATCCAGAAGCGATCGCCATTTTAGAGAAAGTCCGCTTGCCTTACAATCTCCCCAGCTTTTCACTGGCCGCAGCATTAGTTGCTTTACAAAACCGTCAACTTTTACTTAGCTCAATTGTACAAATACTAAGTGAACGCGACAAACTTACAGCAATTTTGTCGCAACATCCAGCATTACAAGTGACAGAAAGTGCGGCTAACTTCCTTTATCTGCGTCTCAAGCCAAATAATTCCTATGCACAAGAGGCTGCTTTACAAAGCCTACACCAACAACTTAGAACTTCCGGCACTCTTGTTAGACTACTTAACGGAGGATTAAGAATTACTATTGGTACGCCTGAAGAAAATACCCGCACTTTGGAGAGACTACAAGCTGCTATGGCGAATTTTACATCTTAACTATTTAGCTTAAAAAAGTGCTGATACCAATTCTTTTGTTATGATGTATATACCATGCTACTTGTCAAGTCTCAACTTCTACTTAAGATAAGTTCAAAAGCAAGAAATATTAGATGACAGCGCCTCAGCCGATAATATCTCCAAACTCTCATCTTTACGATCAAGATTTTTATCTGTGGTTAGAAACAACAGCTAAACAACTAAAAGAAGGCAGATTTTCGGAAGTTGATTTAGAAAATCTCATTGAAGAGATTGAATGCATGGGGAGAAGTGAAAAACGCGCACTTGAGAGTAATTTAGTAGTTTTATTAGTGCATTTACTAAAATATAAATACCAGCCAGAAAAACGTTCTAATAGTTGGCTTTTTACTATCTTTGAACATCGACGCAGACTAAACAAAAATTTACAAGATAGCCCAAGTTTGAAAAAGTACTTTGCTGAAAATTTTATGGAATGTTATCAAGATGCACGTCACCTAGCGGCTTTAGAAACTGGGTTAACTCTTGATAATTTTCCTGTAGAGTCTTTTTGGACGGCGGACGAATGTTTAAATCAAGAGTTTTTACCTGATTAATTTAATTTTGCTATATTCTATAATTCTATCCTTGTATTCATAAGTTTGAAAAATCAAATGACAGCGCCTCAGCCGATAATATCTCCAAACTCTCATCTTTACGACCAAGATTTTTATCTGTGGTTAGAAACAACAGCTAAACAACTAAAAGAAGGCAGATTTTCGGAAGTTGATTTAGAAAATCTCATTGAAGAGATTGAATGCATGGGGAGAAGTGAAAAAAGGCAATAAAAAGTGATTTAATAATTGTCTTAATCCATTTATTAAAATATAAATACCAACCAAAAAAACGCTCTAATAGTTGGAAGAGAAGTATTGGAGAACATCGCCGGAGGCTAAAAGAAGCTTTTGTAGCTAGTCCTAGCTTAAAACCATATTTCCAAGAAGTTCTGCTACAGTGTTATCAAGATGCTAGAAAGCAAGCCAGTGATGAAACTGGTTTATCACTTGATACTTTTGGAGTAGACTCTCCATTTACTGCCGATGAATGTTTAGATGAGGAATTTTTACCTGATTAATGAAAATAAAGCAGGATTTGGCAGATTAACAGGCTTTCGGATTACAACTAAATTTAGTAGCGATCGCCTCCTCTTGTCACGTGAAACAGCCAGATTACTTACGACCCCTAAATTTTCTTGTATAATTCAAACAATCTCCTAGCGCCTGGAGAATTTTTGTGAAAATATCGTCATTATTGAGCTAGTAACTAATTTCTGTCCTAGTCAAGCAAGGTAGAGTATTTATGCTCAGGCGCTTATGTGCGATCGCTATTTTCGCTACACTATTAAATAATTCTTTAACACTGGCAGCACCTAAAAAGCCCAGCCAACCAGATAAATTTCCCCCTAGTCCTTTAGAAATTACCACACCCGACCCACTGGTGCGGCCTTCTGCTGATAAACAGCCGTTAACTCTAGCAGAACAGCTAAAGCTAAACACTGCATTGGATGAATTAAATCAACAAGCAGCGGCGACACTGCAAGCTGGAGACAGTGTAACAGCGTTTGAGATTTGGAACCGCGAATTACGCTTGCGGCGCTATTTGGGTAAAATACCCGAAGTCCAAGCATTATCCAGAGTAGGTGCGATCGCTTGGAATCAAAACGACCGTCAAGAGGTAGAATATATTACCCGACGATTGCAAGAAATTCAAAAACAGGCATTATTACCAAAAACAATTGCTCAACAAGGTGTAAATTTACCATTGTTGCAGGCTTTAGGTGAAGCTTATCAAAATGTGCGATCGCCTAAAAATGCTTTAGAAGTTTACAATCAAATTTTGACAGCGGTGCGACAGCAACAAGATACAACCGCAGAGTTATCTACCCTCCAAACAATTGCAGAACTGCATCAGGCTTGGTTCGATTATCCTCAAGCCGCTACCACCTATGAAGAATTATTAACTGTAGCGTCTGCTAAAGGCGATCGCACCACTGAGCTAACATATCTAAAACAGTTAGCTTATATTTACCAGCAAGGCAAACAGCCACAACAAGCGATTGATACATTGAATCAGTTAGCTGCAATGTATACTGCTCCAGAAAATCTTAGCAAATTACCAGAATTAAAATTAGCGATCGCTACTAATTATGAATCTTTAGCAAAAGAAAATCCGCATCTGCTGCAAGACGCTTTTAACAACTATCAACAGGCTTATACAACTGCTTGGGAATCACAGCAATTTGTTTTAGCTGCGGAAGCTTTACAAAAGTTAATTTCCCTATATCGTTCTCAAGGACAAATTGATGCAGCATTACAAACAAGTCAAATTCTTGTAGAGACCCAAGCAAAAACTTCTAATTATTACGGCTTGATGCAAGCCTACGATCAAATGGGGCAAATTTACCTACAACAAAAAGATTATCCTCAAGCACTCTCAGCCTTTCAACAAGGACTACAACTAGCACAACAACTCAAACACGAAGAATCTTACTTCACCCAACAGATTGAAAAAATATCAAAAGAATCTGGTCAATAGTCATTTATTAACATCAATAACCCTTGACTATTGACTATTGACCATTGACTCCTACTAAACATCTTCTAACTCAAATTGAGCTACCGTTACAGCGTTAAAGGCAAAGGCCAACACCAAAGGCATTGGACATCTGAGTATAAAGGTGCTAACGACAGCTACAACTGTGCCAATTACTGCTGACATCGACCAAATTCTTTCTTCAATGGTGAGTCCTTTTTCAGCTTTAATTCCTCTCAGCACATGAGATGGAATTGGTTCAGGCATTACTCCTCCTGGAGGAAATGCCCAATAATTGTTACGTCGCTCAACAAACAATTCTGTCCAACCATTTTCTTGGCACCAAGCCTCAATCCATTCCAGAGAATAATGTTTCATCATTTGTGTAATGCTTAGTAAATTTTGTGTAGTTGCTGAATATAAACTGATAGTTTTCTAACTAGCAAGTGGCAATAGAAATAAACCGAACGTTAGAGAAGGCTAAAAAGCCTATTTTGTAAATTCTTGAACTTTTACCTTCCTCCTGACTTGAAAGTGCTGAGTGCTGAGTAAAAAACAGTTAAGAGTAAAAAGTTCTTAGTCCCTAGTTCCTTTTTCATGCATGGCGGTGAGGCAGCGCGGTCTTGGAGGTTTCCCCATGAGCGACTGCCGAACCCCGAAGGGGTGAAATTTTTTCATTGGGACTGCCTTCTTGTAGTAACCAAGCAACTATTTATGAAACTGAAGTTAATTCTCCTCTTTTGCAGCAGGCTCAACATTCGAGACGGATAATCAATATGCTCAAGCTACGCTGACTACTCACCTTAATAAGAAGATTAACAGGCAATAATGTTGGTTAACAGCAAAAGTTAATAAACTTTACTCAGAAAATCCATAATAAAGAAATGTAAATAATTCTATTTGTAGATGAATAATCTTGAAGAATGCAGAAGTCTGAACAAAAAATTAGGGCTTCCTGACACGCCGCAAATTATAGACCACTAAATTTTCTATTTAGCACTTATTCATACTGAATTCTATTTAATAAGACTATTTATATCGCAAAAAGCAATTTAAAAAATAAATAATTGTAAATCTAAAGTGAGTCAATGCTGTAGTGAATATTAGTAAGGGAGCTTATTGCTCACGAATGATTTAGATCTGCTACAACTTTCTGTTTGGGCGATCGCATCGTTTAAATTACAAAATGTTAAGCTAAAGTAATCGACAACACCTCAAAAACAAATATGTTTTGGCAGCTAGGATTAACATTAATTTTAGGGATTTTATCCTTTTGCTTGATTTACCTGAGCAAAAATCACTACACAGTAATAACGAAAACTAAGACATTTATTTTAACTATTCTTGCCCTCCTGCCTCCTGCCTTTTGGAGACAGCGCGTTGCGGGGATTCTCACCGTTGTAGCGACTGTCGTCCTCCTGCCTTCTCCCGCCCTAGCAGTAGACTGGACTCATCCGCTGTCATTTAGTAATGCCCAGTTAGCTAGACGTGATTTTTCAGGGCAAACCTTGCAAGCTGCGGAATTTTCTAACGCCAACATGGAAATGGCTAACTTTGCAGGTGCAGACTTGCGCGGAGCCGTCATGAGTGCTTCGGTGATGACAAAAGCGAATCTTCACCAAGCAGATTTAACAAATGCAATGGTCGATCAGGTAAACTTAACAGGGGCTAATTTGAGCGATGCCGTTTTCAAAGAAGCGTTGTTACTTCGCGCCCTGTTTACCGATGTGAATATTCAAGGTGCAGACTTCACTGATGCAGTTTTGGATAAAGCGCAAATCAAAGAACTGTGCAGTAGAGCTAGTGGAGTAAATTCCAAAACTGGCATAGAAACTCGTGAATCTTTAGGATGTCAATGAAGCGTGTTGGTGTAATTGGTGGTGGGCAACTAGCCTGGATGATGGGGGATGCAGCGAAGAAACTAGGAGTAAAATTAGTGGTGCAGACTCCTAGTAAATCAGATCCTGCTGTGGCTATTGCCCAAGATACAGTTTTTGCTGCAATTGATGATGCAAAAGCAACAGAAATTTTAGCTCAAAAAAGTGACGTTATCACCTTTGAAAATGAATTTGTTGACATTGATGCTTTATCTTTGTTAGCAAATCAAGGTGTTTGTTTTCGTCCCAAATTATCAGCTTTAGCTCCTCTATTAGATAAATATCATCAACGCTGTTATTTACGAGATTTAGGATTACCTGTACCCCAATTCTTGGCTGTGGACGAAGTAGAGAATTTAGAATCTAAGCTAGAGCATTTAGATTTTCCTGTTGTTTTAAAATCTCGTCGTCATGGTTACGACGGTCAAGGAACATTTATTATTCCAGATTTAGCGAGTTTACAACAAAAGTTATCTCAAACAGTAAATCAATCACAGTTTTTAATCGAAGAATTCGTCCCATTTGAACGGGAACTAGCGGTAATTGCAGCGCGTTCTGTAAATGGTGAAATTGTCATCTATCCAGTGGTAGAAACTCAACAAGAAAAACAGGTATGTCGGCGAGTTATAGCACCTGCGGATATCACACCTAATCAAGTAGAACAAAGTTCTGCGATCGCCCATACTTTATTAAATAGCCTAGAAGCTGTAGGCGTTTTTGGTATTGAACTATTTCTCACCACTGATGGCAAAGTCTTAGTTAATGAAATTGCCCCCCGTACCCACAATTCGGGACATTTCTCCATCGATGCTTGCGAAACTTCACAATTTGAACAGCACCTGAGAGCCTTATGTAGTCTACCTTTGGGCAATCCTGCTTTACACTGTGCAATGGCTATTATGGTTAACCTTCTAGGATATGAAAATTCCGAGAATGACTATCAAAACCAGTGCCAACAATTAGCTGCTATTCCCCAAGCAACTGTTCACTGGTACGGCAAAATCGAATCTCGTCCTGGGCGGAAGTTGGGACACGTCACAGTTTTATTAGATGAATATAACCCAGATATAGCGAATCATCTAGCCCATACTCTAGAATCTATCTGGTATCCGAGTTAAATGGGTCAGAAAATTTTTATATTGGACACACAAGTTGTTTTAGAAAGTTATAATGAGTTAGTTGCACTGCGACGTTGGTGACTGCCATCAAGTTTTTTGATCTATGTCTTTAAAGAAAAGGGAACCAAATAGTTCTCGTGGCAGTAGACCGGGCATGTACCCGGAAACTTTAAACGAGCAACATCGGTACCCACCTGGTTTAACCAGGTCATAAACTTAGGTAAAACGGCGTTGTGGTGAACTTAAAATTTATAGCTCCCAAGTTTTAATTAAAATTTGGGAGCTTTAATTATAGGCATTGGCACAACAGAACAAATCATTAAATTGACACATCAGGATAGTCAGCATCTTCAACAAGAGGTAGCTTAGTGCGTTTTTAATGGCGATCGCACCTTACAAAAGATGGAATTTAGTGAAAAAGCTCTCTCTTTTGTCAGAGTGAGAGAATAAAATATAGTCATCCTAAATCATTCGTGAGAAATTAGATCCCCTACTTCTCAAAGAAGTAGGGGATCTGGGTACCGCTAATTCTAATTTCCTAACACCCACCTTTACATTTAATTAGGCGGCAGATACATTTGCTCATTTTCCAACGCTTTGAGAATTTTGAAATATAAATCTTCGACTCTTTTTACTTGAGCTTCACCAATAGCAGCATAATGAGTGAAACCAGGCGAACCATTAACTTCGATAATCACATAATTGTTCATTGACATGGTTATATCATCAGTAATAATATCTAAACCTGCCAATCTTAATCCCATATCTTTGGTGACATTTATCGCTAATTTTTGAAAGTCAGGGTGGATATTTTCAGTCATATCTACTCCTTCACCACCACTTGATAAATTGGCGTTGTCTAACAGATAAACAATGGCATTTTTGGAGATTACACTATCAAACTTGAGCTTTTGTCGTTTTAATTTGCGTTTGATCCGGAAATCATTAGTATCTATATTATTTTTTCTCCCATTAGCAGTATAATATTCTGATTTTTGCTGTATAAGTTCTAAAACAGTAGACTTGCCATCGCCAACAACACATAGAGGAATTCTTTGATATACCGCTAGTACTTCATTATCCATGACTACAATTCTGTAATCATTACCAAGATAAAATCTTTCGACAATGAATCCTGGAGTGATGCGTAAGATTTTTTTAGCAACTTGATAGTACTCTGTTTTATTATATACTTTAGTAACAAATCTACCTTGGCTAAGATTTATCGGCTTAACAATTATAGGAAAACCTAATTCTTTAGCGTAATTAAATCCCGCATCAATATTTCTCTCACTTGCTATTTTTTCACATAATTTATTGCTAAAAAAAGTTTGTCCTTCAGTAACTTTATATCCAAAGTGTTTCAGAAAAAAATTAGAATATGCTTTATCTTTAGCTATCTCGGCAGAACCGAAACCGTTAATATTTAATTTACTATGACTAAAACAAGCTTTATTTCCGTTTTTAAATGTAATGTGTCCAACAAAAGCATATTCAGGATCTACTACAACTACTGCACCGATTTGCGGAGCAATTTTTTGAATTATTGATGTTACTAATGGCATTTGCTGTATCCAGAAGTATAAATCGCAGAAATTTTAACGAATTGGTAAGCATAGGTCAAGATATTGATTCTAAATTCAGAAGCTAGAATTCTGAATTCAGAATCAATTATTAGTGAAAAAGACTCGTCACTAATTGTTTTGCAACAAATTGAAAATGTGGTGGGAGTATTAAACTCGTTTATTCATCCACTAGTTACACAGAATTTCTCCTGAATTCTGGACGGCAGTTGCTACAACGAAAGAACCTCCCTTCGGGTTTGCCAGTTGCCTACGGAGGGAAATCCCCCTTCAGTACTAGTCTCACTGCAACGCACTGCCTCCTCCTGACTCCTGAATTCTATTCAGATCAAAATAAAGCATTAAAAAATGCTTTTTTTTCAAGTGAGTAAAAATTTAAGTAGATTAATTTATAAAATTTGACAAAAATTAATATTAATTTCTAGTCCAAAAAATTTTGTAAGAAGCTACTTTTTATACAGAAAACTTAGAATGTATATCTTGAGACATTAAGAAATTTTTCCTGTTGGTATTAAATGTGCGTGTAGAAGTAGGTAATCATGGTGGAGATGCCACACTTGTTAATAATTCAAATTTTGGATTTGTTTTTTCCTTTCTTAATTGCTAATGAAGGGTTTGAGACCGATCGCCAGTTTAATTTACAAAATAAGTTCTTGTAAAATACTCTGCTAAATCTTGACAATCCAAAAATAATAGAATAACAAGGTGGCAGCAACTTGAAAAAAGGCGTTAGTGCATCCCCGCCAAGAGAAGTCAGTAACGCCCTCACTGAAAATTACACACGGATATTTTAAATCATGCCACAAAAGACCGAATACAAAGCTAATCAAAACGAAAATCAGGCGATCGCTTACAAAGAACGCCTAAATTCGTGGGCAATTGCCCGCTTACAGCCCGATGCCCAAAGAGAAATTGTGGCTCGTTTTCGCAGCCGTTCCGATGCAGATGGCTATATGCAGCGCCTACGTCAAATGATACCTGATGCTTCTTTTATGGTTGTGTTTGATTGTCAACGCGAAGAAGTTGTAGCTTAGAGTGTCGAGCTGTTATTTAATTTCAAATTTGAAGGATTAAGGGTGCGTTGCCATTATTATTTAGGTGCGTTACCTCCCTGTTAACGCACCAATATTAGATATGTATGAATATAGGGAATGGGGAGTCGGGAATAGGGAGTAGTGAAAAATTATGCAAGTTTTTTTCAGTGTCTCTAATCCCTAGTCTCTAGCCCCTCGCCCCTGTTAACAATTATTTTGGTAATACTTGCTCCAATGCTTCTATCAGTTGGTCAACATTTTCTTTATGGCTATTAAAGCCCATCAGTCCGACGCGCCAAACTTTACCTGCTAGTTCTCCAAGCCCACCGCCAACTTCAATCCCGTGTTCTGTTAATAGCTGTCGTGCTACTGCTTTACCGTCCACCCCTTCAGGAATGCGGACTGTTGTGAGAGTTGGCAAACGATACTCGCGTTCAACGTGTAAACTCAGTCCTACTTCTTCTAGTCTTTCCCAGAAATATTCAACATTCTTTTGATGACGCTGCCAGCAGTTTGCTAGTCCTTCCTCTGCAACTAACCGCAGAGCTTCCCGCAGAGCATAATACAGGTTAATTGGGGCTGTATGATGATAGACGCGATCGCTACCCCAATACTTACTCAGCAAAGTCATATCTAAATACCAGTTTGCCACCTTCGTGCTACGACGCTGCAATTTTTCCCAAGCACGGGGACTCATGGTAAAAGGCGAAGCCCCAGGCGGACAACCCAAGCCTTTTTGACTACAGCTATAGGCTAA
This sequence comes from Nostoc sp. CHAB 5844, assembly GCF_020829595.1. Classification (GTDB taxonomy): domain Bacteria; phylum Cyanobacteriota; class Cyanobacteriia; order Cyanobacteriales; family Nostocaceae; genus Nostoc_B. The sequence goes on along the minus strand of NZ_JAIVFW010000015.1, from coordinate 11,054 downwards.
ATCTACTCCCCACTCATCCAAAAATATCGGCACACCACCAAGGCTGGTGACAGTATCTACTAATAACAGCGTGCCAAATTCCCGACACAGTTCACCAACACCTTCCAAAGGTTGACGCGCACCTGTAGAAGTTTCGGCATGAACCAAAGCCAAAATTGTCGGACGATGAGTTTCGACAGCAGTGCGGAGTTCTTCTAAAGAGAAAACTTGTCCCCAAGGTTTGGTAATAGTACGTACATCAGCACCATATCGCCCAGCCATATCGACAAGACGATTGCCGAAGTATCCAGCCACACCAATTAAAACCACATCACCGGGTTCTACAGCATTGGCAATAGTTGCTTCCATTGCAGCGGAACCAGTACCACTGACAGCGATAGTTAGAGGATTGTTTGTTTGCCAGACGTAGCGCAGTAACGACTGAATCTCATTCATCAGCCCTAAGAAATCTGGGTCTAGATGTCCTAGAGGAGAAGTATTCATGGCTTGAAGAACTGTAGGATGGGCATTGGAAGGGCCTGGCCCCAACAGTAACTTAGATGGGATTTCTAGAGGTTTGAGTTGTAACCGCTGACTATCGTTAATCGAGATTGTTTGCGACATAATTAGTTTTCGCTCTTACGATACTTACCGCATCATAGAGCGATCGCATCACCCTTGCATCGTCTTGAATCAATCCCTTGTACCAGTTTAAAAAAAGAATTCCACAAACATATCCGGCAGGGCGCAAGACATTGCACCCTGACGAATAATAGATGTGTTACGGAATTATACGACGAATACGAACTGACTTGCGTTGGTTAGGCTTAATTGCCCAAAAGCAATGCCTGCGGTAACTCCTTGGACAAGACCAATCAGATCGTCATCAGACACATCGTTGGGTGAATTTCTGTCAAAAATACCTACTCCGGTAAACCCGCCTACAGTAATACTATTAGCTAACCGATAGTCAGCTGCTGTCCCCCTCAGCTGGATTCGATCTACCTGATTTGCTGGTTCTCCCGCAAAATCAGTGATGTCAAAATCAGTAATGCGAGCAAAATCAGCATTGCCTGCTGAGTCATAGAGAATCGATCCAAATATACCTGCTGTGCCTAGTACGAAGGTATCTTGATCGAACAAACTACCGCTGGTTAACACATCGATTTGACCGTCTCCACCACCAGTTAAGATGTCATTGCCAGTGCCGCCGTTGAGTGTGTCGTTGCCTGTACCACCAATGAGTGTGTCGTTACCTGCATCACCGTTGAGGGTGTCGTTACCTGCACCACCATTGATCACATTAGCAGCAGCGTTCCCAGTCACAGTGTCATTACCAGCACCCATCGTGGCGTTCTCGAAGTTGACGTAGCTTTCACCAGCAAAGTTCGTCAGACCGGTTGCCAAGTTGAACACATAGTTCCCAGCAAAGGCAGTGTGGTTGATACTGTCAACTCCCGTGCCACCATCCATCGTCTCGCCACCGATGCCTGAGAACATTGTGTCGTCGCCTGCTTCACCACGATAAGTACCACCGTCACCATCCGAACGGATAGTGTCGTTGCCGTCACCACCGTTGAGTGTGTCTGTACCTGCACCACCGTTGAGTGTGTCGTTGCCTGTACCGCCGTTGAGGGTGTCGTTACCCGCATCACCGTTGAGGGTGTCATTGCCGTCACCACCGTTGAGGGTGTCGTTACCTGCACCACCATTGATCACATTGGCAGAAGCGTTCCCAGTCACGGTGTCATTACCAGCACCCATCGTGGCGTTCTCGAAGTTGACGTAGCTTTCACCAGCAAAGTTCGTCAGACCGGTTGCCAAGTTGAACACATAGTTCCCAGCAAAGGCAGTGTGGTTGATACTGTCAACTCCCGTGCCACCATCCATTGTTTCGGCACCCAGTCCGGAGAACATCGTGTCGTTGCCTGCTTCACCACGATAGGTACCGCCATCGCCGTCCGAACGGATAGTGTCGTTGCCGTCACCACCGTTGAGTGTGTCTGTACCTGCACCACCGTTGAGGGTGTCGTTGCCTGTACCACCGTTGAGGGTGTCGTTACCCGCATCACCGTTGAGGATGTCGTTACCTGCACCGCCGTTGATCACATTGGCAAAAGCGTTCCCAGTCACGGTGTCATTACCAGCACCCATCGTGGCGTTCTCAAAGTTGACGTAGCTTTCACCAGCAAAGTTCGTCAGACCAGTTGCCATGTTGAACACATAGTTCCCCGCAAAGGCAGTGTGGTTGATACTGTCAACTCCCGTGCCACCGTCCATAGTTTCGAGGCCGAGTCCGGAGAACATCGTGTCGTTACCAGCATCACCACGATAAGTACCACCGTCACCATCCGAACGGATAGTGTCGTTGCCGTCACCACCGTTGAGTGTGTCTGTACCTGCACCACCGTTGAGTGTGTCGTTGCCTGTACCGCCGTTGAGGGTGTCATTGCCGTCACCACCGTTGAGGGTGTCGTTACCTGCACCACCGTTGAGGGTGTCGTTACCTGCACCACCATTGATCACATTGGCAAAAGCGTTCCCAGTCACGGTGTCATTACCAGCACCCATCGTGGCGTTCTCAAAGTTGACGTAGCTTTCACCAGCAAAGTTCGTCAGACCGGTTGCCATGTTGAACACATAGTTCCCCGCAAAGGCAGTGTGGTCAATTAGATCCACTCCCGTGCCGCCGTCCATTGTTTCGGCACCCAGTCCGGAGAACATCGTGTCGTTGCCTGCTTCACCACGATAGGTACCACCGTCGCCATCCGAACGGATGGTGTCGTTGCCATCACCACCATTGAGTGTGTCTGTACCTGCACCACCGTTGAGTGTGTCGTTGCCTGTACCGCCGTTGAGGGTGTCGTTGCCTGCATCACCGTTGAGGATGTCGTTACCAGCACCGCCATTGAGTGTGTCATTGCCGTCACCACCATTGAGGGTGTCGTTGCCGTCACCACCGTTGAGCGTGTCGTCGCCCGCACCGCCATTGAGGATGTCGTTACCTCCGTCGCCGTTGAGTGTGTCGTTAGTGCCAAGAGCGTTGATAGTATCGTCGCCGTCTAATCCATTAAAAGTATCAGGTAGATCTGTTGGCGAATCAATTGCATCACCAATTACAACAGGAAGAATGTCAGCGCCATTAGTGCCGTTAATAATTGCCATTATTGAAAACTCCTTAAATTAAAGGATAAAGAAACTAGCTCGTCACCCCCTGATGAGGAAAGGAGGTGCATAACTGAACTATTATTCGGGATAACTACAGCCGAAAAATCTCAAATTTTTATGACAATTAACCTTGCTGATTCCAAAGCTTAGACAACCCTAATTACCAGCTTGATTAAACAGATGATAAGGAACTTTTTCAGTAAATTGTTTTCAAGTTGATTTAATAGCATATTAAAATCATGCTAAATGCAACTTAAAAAAGCTGAGTTTTAACACAGAACTCACCCTAACATCAGTACTTTATGCTGCTGAAATAGAGGTTTTGCACCGAGTTCATAAGAAAACTTATAACAAACAACTTTAATCAAGCAATATTTGCAATTTTTATTTAAATTTCTTTATATTTTTTTACTTTAAAAACTGTTTATAATCAGGTTTTTGTTACCATTTGTACTTGACAAAATACTTGATTTATGGTGTTTATAGTTGCCTATAAATGGAAATTATTATAAGTTTCTTTATATATTTTTTAAAGTTTATTTAATGTGGATAAGTTAGTATATGTATCCTGAGAAATAATTATATTTTTTGAGACTACAATACCTGAACACCAGTTGCTCAGAACAGGATTTGTGCTTGGCAAAACGCTTTTAGGCTCTCAGCTTTCTTGGAGTTAGAGACTAAAGTAAACACCATTAATATCATGTCCGGTGAAAGACTTATCATTAAGGCAGCTTCAGGTGCAGAGGGGCAGGGGGGAGGGGTTTTTGGGTTCTCTGCATAGATTCGGGAATTATAACTAATTACCCGGACATGATATAACTAGATAGTTGCGGTATAAGAACAGTCATAAATAAAAAAGTTTTAATTACTGTGTGTAAATTAAGTATGTAAAAGGTATTTCTCTATCAGCTAATAAAACTATGATTTTTGCAGGTAAACGACCAAATAACTTGGGTGTGTGTGATGGTAAATTAGCAGCTTGTCCTAATTCACCTAATTGTGTATCTAGCCAAAGTACAGATGCAGTTCACCGAATCGCACCGCTAACTTTTAATACTACTCCAGAACAAGCGATCGCCAATCTCAAAAGTATTATTCAATCATTACCCAGAACTACAATTATTACCGAAAATCAGGACTACCTATATGCAGAATTTAAAAGTGCTTTGATGGGATTTGTTGATGATGTAGAGTTTTATCTAGACCGCAACGCTAATGTTATTCAAGTGCGTTCAGCCTCTCGTTTAGGGCAAAGTGATTTAGGTGTTAACCGCAAAAGAATCGAAACAATTCGCAGCAAACTTCAGGAATTATAATCTATTGGCATTAAACTGAAGTCTGTAATGTTTTGTAAACGGTAAAGATTGATAATTTTTCTCATTTTTCGTGAAGAACAATATCCCCGACCTCTTTGAGAAGTCGGGGATATTTATGAAGTATATCTTCATCAAAAACTAGTATAAACGCGAATCCTAAAATTAATTACCTTAGCGAATAATAGTTGCAACACACAAAAGTGTGTTGTCAAACCCTAATATTATTCGGAATTAATAATATGATAAAAGTAGGTTTTAAGAAAAGCTTATTAACAGCGATCGCAGTTGTATCTATATTACCAGTAATCACCCAGACTGCTCAGGCTGGCTCTACCAGAAATGTATTTGGAGCAATTGCTTACTCTTCTTCTACTCAAGTTTACTCATCAGGAATTGCCAAAACAAAGCAAGCAGCAGTAAATGCTGCCTTAAATAACTGTCGCCGTGAAAGTAGAGCTAAAGATTGTACAGTACCATTGTGGTTTAAAAACGCTTGGGGAGCCTTAGCCGTTGGTTCTGATGGTAGTTATGGCACAGGCTGGGGGACAGACCAATCTCTTGCTGAAAGATTTGCAGTAGAAACCTGTGAAAAATATGGCGGTGAAGATTGTCAAGTAGTTTTCATTAAACAAGCCAGATAATGAACTTTTTGAGTTTAAAATAGACAGGCGATAGCTGCGTCAACCCTTCGGAGAACGCATTCTTCAAAATAAGGATGCGATTTTTTTATATATTCGCATCCTCACCAAGAAGAGATTATTTATCTCTTGACCATCCCTGAAGTTAAACTACTGCGAACGTGTCCATTTTTGGCAAATTTCTGTTGCAGAAGTTGCCGATAAACTTCTTCATAACCATCAGTCATGCTCTGAAAGCTAAAATTATCTTGAACATGCTGACGACAAGCATATCGGTCTAAATCGGCTACTTTGTTAATAGCATTGACACACTCTGCCACATTATTACAGAGAAAACCCGTCTTACCGTGGGCAATTACTTCAGTTGTAGAACCTAATTTCATTGCAATAACTGGTGTGCCTGCTGCCATTGATTCCACCATCACCAAACCAAAAGGTTCTCGCCAAGTAATAGGGAATAATGTTGCTACTGCACCTCCCATTAAAGTATTTTTTTGTTGATGATTCGCTTCACCTAAATATTCAATTTGTTCACCATCAATTAAAGGTTTAATTTCTTGTTCAAAATACTCTACATCAACAACATCCACCTTACCAGCCATTTTTAAATGCCAACCAGATTGTTTGGCAATTGCTATTGCTAAATGCGCTCCCTTCTCTGGGGATATCCGACCTAAAAATGCTAAATAAGGGGGTTCTTCGGGTTCGGGATGAAACTTGTAACTACTAACATCTATACCGTTGTAAACTGTGTCTGTATAATTCAATCCTAATGATTTTTCTCGTTGGGCATTGGAAATACTGACAAAAGGTTGACGTTTCGCGTGTTGAAACATCTTTTGATTATCGGGTGTAAAAATCCCGTGCAAAGTATGAACTGTAGGAGTATTGACAAGATTTGCATAAGGCAGTGCAGCACAGCCCATGTGAGAGTGAATAATATCAAATTCATCTGCCCGTTCGTAGACAGAAGCTAAATGCAACATTTCATAAATGTTATATTCTTTGATATCCTTATCGAGTCGTAAAGCACGAGGATGGACTGATTCTAGCTTGGCTAAACTGATAGAATCGCCTGAAGCGAATAGAGTAACTTCATGTCCGCGTCGGACTAATTCATCTGTCAGTAACCCCACTACTAACTCTATGCCCCCATATGCTGGGGGTGGTACTCTTTCCCATAGTGGTGATACTTGCGCTATTCTCATATCAAACCTCCTAAAAGATAAATTTTGAATTAATAGTGTTTGCTTTTTGCTTCACAACTGTTTTTCCTTCAATAGTGATGAGTTTTGAGTGATAATAACCCACTTTGGTTGTAACTCAGCACTTTTTTTCTAGCACTATCAACTCGGTTTAAAAACCAATTTTCTAAATAACCTCATTAAAATATTAAGCTTTAACTTATCAATAAGTTGTCTACCTTTATAGAGAAATTATCCTCTCCTCAAGAGGTAAACTTGGCGCATTGACTAAGTGATTTTGAGATGGGTTTAAGGATCAACAGGAAAAATTAGCTTCACACCCTATACCCTTACCGCCTGAAACGCCTTTTTTGACTTTTGAGTTAAATTAGATACACTAGAGAAATATAGAAAATTACTAAACTCTCAATATGAATATTCATTCAGGACAAAAAAAACCGCGTGTCGCATGGCAGGCGGTTTTGCCAGTAATAATGTTTATTTTTATGTATTTACCTATACTAGTACTAGGCTTTTATAGTTTTAACCAGTCCCCATATAGTGCAACTTGGCAAGGATTTACTCTCGATTGGTATCGCAAACTATTCAGCGACGATCGCATTTTATCCGCTTTGAACAATAGTTTGATAGTTGCCTTTGGCGCTGTGGGAATTTCAGCAGTGTTGGGAACATTAATGGCGGTGGGATTGGCGCGTTATAAATTTCCGCTTAAGAGTTTGTATCGTGGTGTGGCTTACTTACCTTTAATTATTCCTGATATTGCGATTGCAGTTGCCACTCTCGTTTTTCTCGCCACCTTTGCTATTCCTTTGAGTTTATGGACAATTGTCGCAGCGCATGTGGTATTTTGCCTAGCCTACGTAGGATTAGTTGTTGCTTCACGACTAAATAACTTAGATCCGCATTTAGAAGAAGCAGCATTAGATTTAGGCGCTACACCAGTACAAGCCTTTATTAAAGTATTACTACCGCAATTAATGCCTGGAATAGTTGCTGGTTGTCTGCTGGCTTTTGTTCTCAGCTTAGATGATTTTCTCATTGCCAGTTTTACCGCTGGTAGCGGTTATAACACTTTGCCAATGGAAATTTTTAGTCGCATTAGAACTGGTGTTAAACCTGATATTAATGCTCTCAGTATCTTGCTGATTACAATATCGTCAATTGTTGCTTTTGTAGCAGAATTAATGCGGATTTTGGGAGAGCGAAAGTAGTTGCTGTACAAATAGCTCTTTGAATTATTCAAGAAATCGGAGAGCTAAAAAATGTATATGAATTTAACTTTATAAATCAACCACAATATATCAATTATTACAAAATCTATTCAGAGTTAATTTGTACTTACATCTATCATCAAATACCCTTGACAATAACAAGATTTACGTCCTATCATTCCTGATGGAATGGAAATTAGTGTTATCATTCATTCTCAAAATTAAACAGTACCCAACACAAAGAGACAAATAAATAAATTATTCTTGTCTGTATTTTGTCGTGCTGATATATACAGATAAAAGCTAGTTTATATTTTAGGACTTACGTAATACCATATGAAGACGCATAGAAAGAACCCCACCGCCTGCCAATCTCCCCTTGTTAAGGGGAGATTGGCAGGGGTGAAAATAATGTGCAGCTTCACAGAGAATTGGTATAACTAGCACAATAAGTCAAGGTTATGGTTGTTGAAAGTCCAAAGTTAATAGTCAAAAATTAACCCTTCGGTTACGCTCAGAACAAGGCTTTTTTAGACTATTGACTATTGACAATTGACAGCCTCAACTAGAAATTATGACATTTACGTAAGTCCTATATTTATTTGTCTAGAAATCGGGTTTCAATTCGATAATATTGGGACTAACTTTGGACAAGATGCTACTTCCTCCTCGTTATGCAAATCTGCCAAAATCCCAATTGTTCAAATCCCTTCAATGCTGACGGCAATAGATTTTGCATAAGTTGCGGACAAAGCAGTTTTGGTAAACTGCTAAGAAACCGTTACCGCGTCATTAGACTATTAGGCGAAGGCGGATTTAGCAAAACTTACGCAGCCGAAGATGCTGATAGACTAGATGCACCTTGCGTCATCAAGCAGTTCTTTCCCCAAATTCAAGGAACCGGACAGCGTACTAAAGCAGCAGAATTCTTCAAAGACGAAGCATTTCGATTGTATGAACTAGGAGAAAATCATAGCCAAATTCCCAGATTATTAGCTTACTTTGCTCAGGGTTCTAGTTTATATTTAGTACAAGAATTCATCCAAGGTAGAACCCTCTTAGAAGAAGTTCAAGAGCAACATTTTACCGAAGAGAAAATTCGCCAAATATTAACTGATTTATTACCAGTATTAGATTTTATTCATGCATGTAATGTTGTGCATCGGGATATCAAACCAGACAACATTATCCGGCGGGAGACTGATGGCAAATTAGTATTAATTGATTTTGGTGGTGCAAAACAAGTAACTCAAACCAGCATAGCCAGACAAGCTACAGTAATTTATACAATGGGTTACGCTCCGAATGAGCAGATGGCTGGTTTTGCTTGTCCTGCCAGTGATTTATATGCTTTAGGTGTAACTTGCGTGCGTTTGCTAACGCAATGCTTGCCCATCCAAGATGCTTACGGACAAATAAAAGATCCCCTTTATGATGCCATGAATGGACAGTGGTTATGGCAGGAATATGTAGAAAAACAGGGGATTTTTATTAGTGAAGATTTAATTAAAATTTTAGATAAATTACTGCAACATTTAGCAAGCGATCGCTATCAATCAGCAACAGAAGTTCTCAATGATTTAACATCAGCTAAAACAGTTATTATTGAACCACAAATAACTCAACCGACATTACTGCGATTACCAACGCAACCAAAAATCATTAGACCATTACCTCCCTTACAAACTTGTGAATTTGACGTAGTAACAGTAGATACAGGCGGTAGAGAAGTCAGTCGCGATCGCGCCACAGCCGAATTTTTTGTGGAAGAATTAACTAAAGACGTAACTCTAGAAATGGTGGCGATTCCTGGTGGTACATATTTAATGGGTTCACCCAACTTTGAAGGCGATGCCGACGAACGCCCTCAACATCGAGTTGCGATCGCACTCTTTTTTATGGGTAAATATCCGATAACCCAAGCACAGTGGCGTGCTGTCACCGCCTTACCCAAAGTCAAACAAACCTTAAATCCCTACCCTTCCAAATTTAAAGGACTTAATCGCCCAGTAGAAAACGTTTCTTGGCACGAAGTTGTAGAATTTTGCCTTCGACTCTCCCAAAAAACCGGACGAGAATATCGCCTCCCCAGTGAAAGCGAATGGGAATATGCTTGTCGCGCCGGCACCACCACATCCTTTCACTTTGGCGAAAAAATCACCACAGAATTAGTCAACTACAGCGACAGCGATACCTATTTGATGGAAGCAAAAACCAGATATCGTAAAGAAACCACCGATGTCGGCAGTTTTCAGGTAGCCAACGCCTTTGGATTGTACGATATGCACGGGTTAGTTTGGGAATGGTGTGCCGATCCTTGGCACAACAATTACCAAAGCGCACCTTCAGATGGACGAGTTTGGGAAGATGGCGGTGATAGCCATCGTCGCCTGTTGCGCGGTGGTTCGTGGAATTTTGGTGCAGAACTGTGCCGCAGCGCCAGCCGCAGTTGGAATGAATCAGACGGCGGTTTAAGGATTTGCGGTTTTCGAGTCGTCTTTTCTGTAGGATAACGTTGCGGAACGAGAATATAAATCAATACAGTTCAGTTAACGCTTTAATCTTTTGAAGATCCCCCAACCCCCCTTCAAAAGGCTGATAATTCTCGTTTACCCCCTTTTGAAGGGGGTCGCCGTAGGCGGGGGGATCTTAACTGAGCTGTATTGTAGGACGTTATAGTTTTTGGCTCTTCAAGAGTAGTTATATTAAAATAACATGAATAAATAAAATAACCATTAATAAAAATACAGGAGTTAGTGCCATAAGCCTAAGATTTGAAGGCAATACAGAATTAATTGAGAATATAAAAAACAAAAAATCTTGAAAATAAAATTACTGATTTAATAAAGATGTCATCTAATCCCCTACTTCATTTTATTACTAAATTTATTAATATTGAAGATAAGCTGTTGTGTATTTAAATTGTGATAACAGCGTCACCTTTATTTTTGAGTTTTCGTCCCCATTTAATAATTAACTCTCCTTCATTTAAAAGTTGATGTAATAAATATTCTAGCTCTTCAATTGATTTAAATAGCCGATTAGCAACATATTCTTTTGTCGAGTGCCAGACCAATTCAATTAAGTTGTAATCTGGGCTATATTCCGGGAAGAACTCTAAATGAATATTCGGCATTTCTGCTGCAATTTTATTGATATACTCTTCTTTTTTGGGAAAACTTGCATGATCAAGAATGAGCACTATCTTTGCTCCTTTCTCCGCAAAATCTTTGGCTTGATTACCAGCTTCTACCCATTCACAAACTATTTCTTCATAAAAGATTTTTAGAACTTTGTAAAAATTGTTTGCATTGCCTTTATCGAGAAATTCTACAAATCTTTTCTTATCTGAATACCTGAATCCTCCCATCACATTAACTCTTCCTTTTTTTCTGTCTCCTCTCACGTTTTTGGAGTTACCTTTTTTACACCATGTTTTTCTTCTGATCACTCTTAAACTAAAGCCACTCTCATCCCAAAACCATACCTGTAATTGTTCTGGATGCTCTTTTTCTATTCTTAAATATTCTGCTA